>NZ_GL882618.1 GCF_000195635.1 Bacteroides fluxus YIT 12057
ATAATTTTACCCCCTCAGGTTTTTACGTTGACCCGCTAAAACTGATTTTTCACCGGGGAGATTCATATTTCGCTTATTCTTTTTACCTTTGCCTCTGTCTAATCATCAAAAATATTTATGGAAAAGAAAAAGAAGAAAATACTTTGGGGAATATCGGCATTCATACTCTTGGTTGGAGCAACTTGCGCAGGGGCGATATACTACTATCTTTTTGCTCCCCAATTTTACCCTCCAAAGACTGCATATATCTACATAGACCGCGACGATACGGCAGACTCCATATATAATAAGGTGCAAAAGCAAGGATACCCCAAAAGTTTTACAGGATTCCTTTGGATGGCCCAATACAAAAAATATCCTTCTAATATACATACGGGCCGCTACGCCATCCGCCCGGAAGAAAACGTATATCACGTATTCAGCCGCCTGTACAGAGGTTACCAGGAACCCATGAACTTGACAATCGGAAGTGTACGCACTTTAGACAAACTGGCACGTAGCGTAGGCAACCAACTGATGATTGATTCTGCAGAAATCGCCAAGGCCATGAATGATTCTGTTTTTCAACAGCAATCAGGATACAACCAAGCAACCATACCCTGCCTTTTTATCCCCGATACTTATCAGGTATATTGGGACATGAGTGTAGAAGATTTTTTTGACCGCATGCAAAAAGAACACCAGAAATTCTGGAATCAAGAACGCCTGGACAAGGCAACTGCTATCGGCATGACCCCTGCCGAGGTCTGCACCCTCGCCTCCATTGTTGAAGAAGAAACCAACGATAATCCCGAAAAACCGATGGTTGCAGGACTTTACATCAACCGCCTGCATAGAGGCATGCCTTTGCAGGCAGACCCCACTATCAAATTCGCACTCCAGGATTTTGGTTTGAGAAGAATTACCAATACACATCTGACCGTCGATTCTCCTTACAACACTTATCAGAACACCGGACTTCCTCCAGGTCCCATACGGATTCCTTCTCCTATCGGACTGGACGCTGTACTGAACTACACCAAGCATAACTACATATACATGTGTGCTAAAGAAGATTTCTCAGGTACTCATAACTTTGCAGCCAACTATTCTGACCATATGAAAAATGCAAGAAGATATTGGAATGCATTAAACGAAAGAAAGATTTTCAAGTAATTTTATAATAAAATAAAAGCAAAAGCCTATATTTGCGTCTATTATTTTAATCCATGACTAACACTTAAACATTCAAATATGAGCAAGCAACTCTTACTTGGCGATGAAGCCATTGCACAAGCTGCATTAGATGCCGGACTTTCAGGTGTATATGCCTACCCCGGCACTCCCTCGACGGAGATTACAGAATATATCCAGACAGCACCGATTACCGCTGAACAAAACATCCATAACCGTTGGTGTTCTAATGAAAAGACAGCCATGGAAGCTGCCTTGGGAATGTCATTTGCCGGTAAACGCGCATTGGTATGCATGAAACACGTAGGCATGAATGTGGCCGCCGACTGTTTTATCAACTCTGCCATTACAGGTGTGAAAGGAGGCATGATCGTCATTGCCGCCGATGACCCGAGCATGCACTCCTCGCAGAACGAACAAGACAGCCGCTTTTATGGTGACTTCTCCTTAATTCCCATGTATGAGCCCAGTAATCAGCAAGAAGCATACGACATGGTATATAACGGTTTTTCATTTTCCGAACAAACAGGTGAACCGTTGCTCATGCGAATGGTTACGCGTCTTGCCCATTCACGTTCGGGCGTAGAACGCAAGGCTCAACAACAGCAGAATGAAATTTCATTCAGTGAAGACCCACGTCAATTCATACTATTGCCGGGTAACGCACGCAAACGCTACAAAATGCTGTTACAGCGTCAAGAAGAATTTATCAAAGCCTCAGAAAACTCTCCCTACAACCAATACATAGACGCACCGAACAAAAAAATGGGTATCGTAGCGTGCGGTATCGGTTATAACTATTTGATGGAAAACTATCCCGAAGGCTGCGAATATCCAGTATTAAAGATCGGTCAATACCCGCTTCCCAAAAAGCAATTGATGCAACTGATTGATACCTGTGATGAAATCCTGGTATTGGAGGACGGACAACCATTTGTTGAAAAACAACTGAAAGGCTACCTGGGTATCAGAGTAAAGGTAAAAGGACGGTTAGACGGTACCTTATCACAAGACGGGGAATTAAACCCGGACAGCGTTGCACAAGCCGTAGGCAAAGAGAACAAATCGGAATTCAGCACCCCTTCCTTAGTTGAGATGCGTCCCCCGGCATTGTGTGAAGGCTGCGGACACCGTGACATGTACACTGTACTTACCCAAGTACTGAAAGAAGAATATCCCGCACATAAAGTATTCAGTGATATAGGTTGTTATACATTGGGAGCCAACGCCCCATTCAATGCCATCAACTCCTGTGTAGATATGGGCGCTTCCATTACCATGGCAAAAGGCGCTTCGGACGCCGGCGTACATCCTGCGGTGGCCGTTATCGGCGACTCGACGTTCACTCATTCCGGCATGACCGGGCTTTTAGACTGTGTCAATGAAAATGCCAATGTTACCATAGTCATCTCCGACAATGAAACCACTGCCATGACAGGAGGACAAGATTCGGCCGGCACAGGACGTTTAGAAGCAATCTGCAAAGGTATCGGTGTGGAACCGGAGCATGTCCGTGTAGTAATTCCATTGAAAAAGAATTATGAGGAAATGAAACAGGTAATCCGTGAAGAAATTGAATATTGTGGTGTATCCGTCATCATTCCCCGCAGAGAATGTATCCAAACCTTAGCACGTAAAAAACGAAACAAGTAAAAAACCATGAAAAAAGATATCATACTTTCCGGCGTAGGAGGACAAGGCATCCTTTCTATAGCCACCGTAATCGGTAAAGCAGCCCTAAAAGACGGATTATACATGAAGCAAGCAGAGGTGCACGGCATGAGCCAACGGGGCGGTGACGTCCAGTCCAACCTGCGTATCAGCGACCAGCCCATCGCATCCGATCTTATCCCTACAGGAAAATGCGACCTTATCATCTCATTGGAACCTATGGAAGCCTTGCGTTATCTCCCCTATCTGAGCCATGAAGGCTGGCTGGTAACTAACGAGGTTCCCTTTATCAACATCCCTAACTACCCGGCTGAAGAAGACATTAAAGCCGAAATCAACAAGCTGCCGCACAAAATCACCCTAAATGTAAATGAAGTGGCAAAAGAGGTAGGCTCTACCCGTGTAGCCAACATTGTACTCTTAGGCGCCACTATCCCTTTCCTGGGTATTGATTACACAAAGATACAAGACAGTATACGTGAAATCTTCCAACGTAAAGGAAACGAGATTGTCGAGATGAATCTCAAAGCATTGGCTGCCGGCAAGGAAATAGCAGAAAAACTGATGTAATTAATAATTTTGAATTTAGAATTTTGAATTATGGCTTCAATACATGCAGGTATAATTCAAAATTTTAAATTTTAAATTATAAATTCAATCAAATACCATGAACAACAAATACTGGGAAGAAGAAATTGAAACCATGCCGCGGGAAAAGTTACGCGAATTGCAACTTCAACGACTAAAAAAGACTGTCAATATTGCAGCCAACTCCCCCTATTATAGAAAAGTTTTCCAAGAGCACCATATTACAGCAGACAGTATCCGGTCTGTGGAGGACATCCGCAAGATTCCTTTCACTACAAAAGCCGATATGCGCGCCAACTATCCATTCGGATTGATAGCAGGCAATATGCGTGAAGATGGGGTCCGCATTCATTCCTCCAGCGGAACTACCGGTACACCCACTGTGATTGTTCATTCACAGCATGATTTGGATTCTTGGGCTAATTTGGTTGCCCGCTGTCTTTACATGGTAGGCATTCGCAAAACGGATGTGTTCCAAAATAGTTCCGGTTACGGAATGTTCACCGGAGGTTTGGGCTTTCAGTATGGAGCCGAATGCCTCGGTGCATTGACCGTGCCCGCAGCAGCAGGCAACAGCAAAAGACAGATTAAGTTTATCACAGACTTCAAGACAACCGCCCTACATGCCATTCCAAGCTATGCCATCCGTTTAGCAGAGGTCTTTCAAGAAGAAGGAATAGACCCTACAAGTACAAGTTTAAAAACACTCGTAATCGGTGCCGAACCTCATACGGATGAACAGCGCAAGAAAATTGAGCGAATGTTGGGAGTTAAGGCATACAATAGCTTTGGGATGACCGAGATGAATGGTCCCGGAGTAGCTTTTGAATGTACGGAACAAAACGGAATGCACTTCTGGGAAGACTGTTATCTAGTGGAAATCATCAATCCGGAAACAGGAGAACCTGTCCCTGAAGGCGAAATCGGCGAGCTCGTACTTACTACACTTGACCGGGAAATGATGCCCCTGTTACGCTATCGCACGCGAGATCTGACCCGCATCTTACCCGGAAAATGCCCCTGCGGACGTACCCACCTACGCATTGACCGCATCAAAGGACGTAGCGACGATATGTTTATCATCAAAGGTGTCAACATTTTCCCCATGCAGGTAGAGAAAGTATTGGTACAATTCCCGGAATTAGGAAGCAACTACCTTATTACTCTCGAAACAATCAATAACCAAGACGAGATGATTGTAGAAGTAGAACTCAGCGACCTTTCCACAGACAATTATATTGAACTGGAAAAGGTACGTAAAGAGATAACCCGCCAATTAAAAGATGAAATCCTGGTAACTCCCAAATTACGTCTGGTAAAGAAGGGCTCATTACCTCAAAGCGAAGGAAAGGCCGTCAGAGTAAAAGACCTACGGGACAACAAATAAACGATAGATAAGGGGCTGTCACAATAGCATAAAAAGGAAAAAGGAACGGTAGTCAACCAAGATTACCGTTCCTTTTTTATAAAAAGCCGCACCGATGATGTGATGAAACTCCGTATGACATGATTTGAGAGCTCGTCCTCTTTGTAATCCACCGACTCAAGAGTTACCCCGAAGGGCGTGGCCCGCCATTGAGAAGCGAAGCTTGTCTCGGTATTTCATAAAAACTGATGAGTTTCCCGATCCAATCAATGCGGCTATATTTCCTATAACAAAGGTAGTGAGTTTCTATCAAAGAAACAAGAAAAAACAGCTTTTTGTTTTATATACTTTCCGGATTTCACCATCCTTCAACCCACTTGAATATAAAAAGTGCTGACTATCAAAAAATAATCAGCACCTTATAATTTTATCAGCTAAAACGTCTTTATGCAGCTTTTGCTTTAGCAACGATAGCTTTGAAAGCTTCCGGATGGTTCATCGCTAAATCAGCCAACACCTTGCGGTTGATTTCGATACCGGCTTTGTGCAAAGCTCCCATCAACTTAGAATAAGACATACCTTCCAAACGTGCAGCAGCATTGATACGCTGAATCCACAGTGCACGGAAGTTTCTCTTCTTGTTCTTACGGTCACGGAACGCATAAGTCAAACCTTTCTCCCAAGTATTCTTGGCTACGGTCCAAACGTTCTTTCTTGCACCAAAGTAACCTCTGGTCAATTTCAAAATTTTCTTTCTTCTTGCTTTAGAAGCAACATGATTTACTGATCTTGGCATAGTTTTACTTGTTTTTGAATGTTAGCGCCGTTACTTCACGCAGCGGACTTAAAGCTAATGCATTCGGTTAATAACTTTAATACTTTGTACGCTTTTGTTTACTTCATCGCTAAGAGTTCCTTCACTTGGCTTACATCTGTTGAGCTAACAAGTGTAGAGTAGCACAAGTTTCTTTTTTGCTTCTTAGTTTTCTTAGTCAGAATATGACTATGAAAAGCGTGCTTTCTTTTGATTTTACCTGTTCCGGTAAGAGTAAATCTCTTTTTAGCACCGGAGTTAGTCTTCATCTTTGGCATCTTACTTACTTTTAAATTATTAAATTATATGGCAACGCACTATACCTACGGCGTTACTCATTTTCTTTATTCTTCTTCTTTCTCAGCAGGAACGGCCTTGGACGCATTTTCAGCAGGTTTCAGAGTAACCGGCTTCTTAGGAGCAGCACCCTTCTTCGGAGACAATTGAATAGTCATCCTCTTCCCTTCCAAAATAGGCATCTGATCTACCTTTGCATAGTCCTCCAAGTCATTGGCAAAACGCAACAACAGCACTTCGCCCTGCTCCTTGAACAAGATAGAACGACCTTTGAAAAACACATAAGCCTTCACCTTGTCACCATCCTCCAAGAATCCCTTGGCATGCTTCAACTTGAAGTTATAATCATGGTCATCAGTCTGAGGACCAAAACGAATTTCCTTCACGTTTACCTTTACCTGCTTTGCCTTTTGTTCCTTCTGACGCTTCTTTAACTGATAAAGAAATTTAGAGTAATCAATAATACGACAAACAGGGGGTTCTGCATTTGGAGAAATCTCTACAAGATCCGCTTCATGCTCTTCGGCTAATCTTAATGCCTGTGCTATCGGATACACTTTTGCTTCCACTTCATCGCCCACTATGCGAACTTCTTTGGCACGGATCTGCTCATTAATCCGGTGTTGCCCTTTTAAGCTGTCATTCTTCATTAAATAACGTTTACTTCCGGTTTGTTTCTTTTTTATTACTCCCAAATTTATTTTTTATATTTAGTAAAAGCTGTCTTTAGAACATCTATTGTATGCTGTGCTTTTACAATTGGGCGCAAAGTTACCATTTATTTATCATATTCCGAACTTCTTCGCTCACTTTTTTAGCAAATTCTTCAATTTTCATGGTACCTTGGTCACCCTCTCCTTGTTTACGGACTGCGATTTCCTTATTTTCGGCTTCTTTTTCACCTACAACCAACATATAAGGAATGCGCTTCATTTCGTTATCACGAATCTTACGTCCGATCTTTTCATTGCGTTCATCCACAAGGGCACGGATATCATATTGCTTCAAAAGCTGCTTAACCTCCAGTGCATAATCATTGAACTTCTCGCTGATAGGAAGTATAGCTACTTGATCTGGCGTAAGCCATAACGGGAATTTACCGGCAGTATGCTCTATAAGAACAGCAACGAACCGTTCCATTGAACCAAACGGTGCACGGTGAATCATTACCGGACGGTGCTTCTGGTTGTCGGCACCCGTATATTCCAATTGGAAACGTTCCGGCAAATTATAGTCAACCTGAATAGTCCCCAACTGCCAACGACGGCCAATAGCATCCTTTACCATGAAATCCAGCTTAGGACCATAGAATGCAGCTTCACCATATTCCACTTTAGCCTTCAGTCCCTTTTCCTCACAAGCTTCAATAATAGCCTGCTCCGCCTTTTCCCAATTTTCATCGCTTCCAATGTATTTGTCGCGGTTCACTTTATCACGCAAAGAAATCTGCGCTTCAAAGTTTTCAAAGGCCATTGACTGGAACACGATAGAAATGATGTCCATCACACGCAGGAATTCATCTTTCACCTGGTCGGGACGACAGAAAATATGCGCGTCATCCTGTGTAAAACTACGCACGCGGGTCAATCCATGCAACTCACCGCTCTGCTCGTAACGGCAAACCGTACCGAACTCCGCCAGACGCAAAGGCAAATCCTTGTAAGAACGTGGGGAATTCTTGTAGATCATACAGTGGTGAGGACAGTTCATCGGTTTCAAGAAGTACTCCTCTCCTTCCTCCGGCGTATGGATAGGCTGGAATGAATCCTTACCGTATTTGGCATAATGGCCGGAAGTGATATAAAGCAACTTATTTCCGATAGGCGGACACATTACCTCCTGATAGTCATAACGGGACTGGATACGGCGCAAGAAATCCTGCAAGCGGATACGTAAGGCAGTCCCCTTAGGCAGCCACATCGGAAGACCTTTTCCCACGGTATCAGAGAACATGAATAAATCCATCTCCTTACCAATCTTACGATGATCACGCTTCTTGGCTTCCTCCAACAATACCAGATATTCATCCAACATCTTCTTCTTGGGGAATGTAATGCCATAAATACGAGTCATCATTTTACGGTCTTCCTGCCCGCGCCAATAAGCTCCGGCAACGGAAGTCAGCTTAATAGCTTTAATAGGTGCGATAGTCATCAAGTGAGGGCCACGGCACAAATCGGTAAACGCACCTTGAGTATAAGTTGTGATATGACCATCTTCCAACTCGGAGATCAGCTCACATTTGTAAGTCTCGCCACGATCACCGAACATCTTCAAAGCATCCGCTTTCGCAATATCCTGTCTGACAACAGCCTCTTTCTTTGCAACCAATTCCGCCATTTTCTTCTCGATGACCGGCAAATCAGCTTCTTTAATCGTAGCCTCTCCCGGATCTACATCATAGTAGAAACCATTTTCAATGGCAGGACCGATACCAAACTGGATACCTGGATAAAGTTCTTGCAACGCTTCAGCCAGCAAGTGGGCACTGGTATGCCAGAAGGCGTGCTTACCCTGTTCATCCTCCCATTTATAGAGAACAACCTCAGCGTCTTGCATGATAGGACGCCCCAAATCATAAATTTCTCCGTTCACGCCACAAGCCAATACATCTTGCGCCAATCGTGAACTGATGCTTTCTGCTATTTGCAGTCCCGTCACTCCTTCGTTATACTCACGAACAGAGCCGTCTGGAAATGTAATCTTTATCATAATAGTACGTATATTTCAATTATCAGAACGCAAAAATAGCTAATTCTTTATTGATATTCTATTTTTTAGCAAAAAAATGTTATTCTCCCGTATCTGTAAATCTTTTTATGATATTATAGGCAGATACAATACCAAGCTCACCGGCCTTACTCAAATCAGCAATACCTTGTTTATTATTTCCCAAGAAGATATGTGTCAACCCGCGGTTGAAATAAGCTTCGGCAAAATCGGGGCTCAATTCCAACGCCTTGTTATAATCAGCCAAAGCAGCACGATAATCTTTCAGCATCGAAAGCACATTGCCACGATTATAATAACCATAAACAAAATCGGGAGCCAATTGGATGACATGATCCAAATCATTTTTTACAATTTCATAATCCATAGCCTGTGACTCCGGCTTCTTTATTTCCGCAGCCGCCCCCGAAGTAGCTCCCTCACTCATGGCAGCTTCCGCCTTCTGGTATTCAAGCTGCTTATAACGCACCAGGGCGCGCATAAAATACGCCGGGAAGAAAGTGCCATCCAGCAAAATGCTTTGTGTGAAATCATCTATGGAACTCGCAAAATCTTGAACCAGGTAGAAATCCAGACCACGCATAAAGCGTTTCTTGGCATCCTGGGGATCAGCCACAATATCCGAAGTATGAGCATCAATCAAAGCAAAGTGGAAACGTACCTGCTCCTCCGTCAACGGAGCCTCCATATTGGTGATACGGAGCGGTTTCGGAAAAGCCTTCATGTAATTCAGTTGATCAATATACTTATGATAATGTATAATGCGTTTTACATCACTCATCTTTTCATAATAAGTCAACGCATACATAGGTTCAAGCTTGATGACCACATTCCGGTCCTGCACACGCCCGCGATAATCGCTCTTGTAGCGCTGTTCCGCCTCCGAGTCATCAGCAATGACAATCTTACGGTAATTCTCCATATTCTTATCGGATTTCTTGCGGGTTTTTCCCCCATCTTCGCCCGTATCCGTACCATCCGAAGAATTTTCCGCTACATCCTTATCATTTTTATCATTGCCTGATGAAACACCGTTACGCTTATCAATCTGCATCTTCATGATTTTAAATTCATCCTGTTCCGCTCCCTTCCGGTCGCCTATCTTCTTACGCGCTTCGGCACGGTGGTAATAACCCGCCATAAAGTTGGGATATTCGTCGATCACCTTGGAGTAATCACTGATAGCCCCCCGGTAATCACCCGTCTGGGCACGCAAGATACCCCGGTTGAATGCAGCCATCATATTATCCGGCTCAATCTTCAATACAAAATCAAAATCTTCAATTGCCCGGTTGTCATCACCGACTTGGGCACGTAACAGACCACGGTTATAGTGCCCAAGGAAGTTATTGGGATCAATATCCAATGCCAGGTCATAATCACTCATGGCACCTCTCAGATTATTCTGGTGAAAACGGGCCAGTGCACGGTTTATATAATTACCGGCATTCCTTACACTCAAATGGATGGACTGATCCAAGTCAGCTTCGGCTTCTTTATATTTTCCCTGCTGAATGCGTACAACGGCCCTTGCACCCCATCCATCCGGATCATACCGGTCCATAGCAATGGCTTTGTCAAAATCCTGGAGAGCCTGTGCCGTATCTTTCTGCTGCAAAGAAACCTCACCCCGCATCAAATATGCGCGGGTATATCTGGGAGCAATTGTCAAAAGCTTGCCCAAATCCTCCTTTGCCGCATCATAATCCTTCTTCTGCATGTGGCAAAGAGAAAGATTATGCCAAAGCACAACATTCTCAGGATCATATTTTATGGCAGTCTTATAATCTTCTATCGCACCGTCAAACTTATTTTGCCTGATACGCGCCAACCCTCTGATCTGATAAGCCCCTACCACAAAAGGATTTCTTTGGATAGCCGCATCACAATCGGATTCAGCCCCCTGATAGTCATCCAGATTTATTTTAGCCAACCCTCGAAAAAAGTAAGGTTCATATAAATAAGGCTTTGCATTAATTACCTGGTTGAAATATTGGATAGAAAGCACGTAGTCCTCAAAATACAATGCATTCCGAGCGATAGTCATCACTCGTTCCGTATTGATTTGTGCATACAACAACGTGGGCAACAGCAAAATAGCCGTCAGTATCTTTTTTATCATCTTGTTCTATAAATGCTTGTAAACGAAACAAAAATAGCGTTTTTCGTTTACTTAACAGGATTAACAGAATACTTTTTATATTTTTTGAGCCTTTTATACCTTACTTATATGGTTTATTGTTTCCTGAGGGTTTTAACTTTATAGGTGCAATGCGCCTTGCCTTTCAACAAGGCATTCAACTTTCCTTTAATCATCTGCTTGCGAAGTGGAGACAAATGATCGATGAACATCTTGCCATCCAAATGATCGAATTCATGCTGCATTACCCGCGCCAAATACCCTTCGACAATTTCATCGTGCTCTTCCAGATTTTCATCCAGATATTTTACATGTATCTTATCACCACGTTTAACAGATTCATGAATGCCGGGCAGGCTCAAGCAACCTTCCTCCATAGACACTTCTTCTCCCGCAACATCCAGAATGTGAGCATTGATATAAGCCTTACGGAATCCTTTATACTCAGGCAAATCCTCGGACAGTACATCCAAGTTAACAGTCACTACACGGATAGGCAAACCGATTTGCGGTGCGGCAAGCCCCACCCCCTCAGCATTATCCATGGTTTCAAACATATTTCCAATCAACTCTTTCAAATTCGGATAATCCGGAGTAATGTCCTCCGCCACTTTTCTCAATACGGGTTGACCGTACACATAAATGGGTAAAATCATATTCAACTAAAAAATTAATAATTAAAAATTAAAAGTTAGAGAAACGTCTATTCTCCAAATAAGTTTGCAGAATAATAGTCGCGCTAATCTCATCCACCAATGCCTTATTTTGCCGGGCTTTCTTCTTTAAGCCGGCCTCCAACATAGTACGATGTGCCAAAACAGACGTAAAACGTTCATCTACATATTCTATTGGCATATCCGGAAGTTTCTTTTGCAATGAACGGACAAAAGGTTCTATATTCTTCATATTCTCAGAAACCTCGTTGTTCATTTGTTTGGGAAGCCCTACCAAGATACGCTCTACCGGCTCTTTAGCCACATAATCGAGGATAAAAGTCAGCAGTTGATGTGTAGGCACAGTTGTCAGGCCGTTGGCAATCATCTGCAATGTGTCGCTGACGGCTATACCTGTACGTTTTCGACCGTAGTCAATAGCTATTATTCTACTCATAATGGGCTACAAAATTACGATTAATATTTGAATTCTTCTTCCATTCTTACCTATATAATGCAGAAAAGGGTATCTGAATCGATTCAGACACCCTTTCTAAATATAGAGCAATACTCTATGGACCCTATCTTATTATTCCAGAATTACCACACGGTTCAAGAAGTTCTTACCGAACATGT
>NZ_GL882619.1:0-37986 GCF_000195635.1 Bacteroides fluxus YIT 12057
CCTCAGGTTTTTACGTTGACCCCAAAAGACGCCTACACCACATACACCTCCTATAGCAATAATCACTTGAATCTTACACAATTACTAAAAGGTGCAGTGGTGCAGGTTAAAATATAGAAAAAGCCAAACAGGCAACAGTTTACTTATTTACCTTCATCAAAGCAGAGAAATAATATGTACCAGGCTGTAGCGTCAATGAAATCTCATCTTTCTTTTCAAAATCCAGACTAACTCCTTCTGCATCTCGCCATGGGCATTCTCCTTCCGTTACCGAACCTGGCAACACATTATTCAGTTTTAAAGTAGCGGTTGTATTGGCCGGAATCACAACCTCCAAATACAGCACACCGGAATCAACACGCCAGTTGGATACAATATTTCCATACATGGAATTATAATGTGAACGTACCTGTTCAGGACCTTTCTCCGTAATCCAGGGTTCTATGACAAATTCCCTATAACCTGCCGCCGGCCGTTTAATGCCACCCAACGCCTCAATAAACCAACTTCCGATATACAGATAAGAACTATGCAGTCCCGACCCGCGACACTCCCAATCCTCAAAGAGAGTTCCGGTGCCATACTTCAACATATTTCCCCAACTTGGAAAATCTTCTTTGGCGGCCATCTCAAAAATAAGATCGCTACGACCATTATCCAACAAAGTATGCATCAAGAATGAGCCAGCAGTTATCCCACCCCAGAAGTGGCCTTTACGGTTTACAAGTATCTCTTGTTCCAACCGTTTCCATACCTTCGCTTTTAATGATTTCGGAGGCAAGTCAACCATTATGGCAATAGCCAGATAGGAAGGGAATCCATTTACATAACTATTATCTCTTGAATTAAAGAAGGCGGCATGTACAGCTTTACGAACCTGTGACGCACGTTGCCTGTAAGCTGCCGCCACAGTTGTATTACCCAACACATCTGCAATACGCGCCGCTGTTTCAAGACTATAAATCCAATGGCAGTTATTGAAAAACAGAGTTTCACGCGTATCCCCCAAAGCTTTACCTTGCTTTTCCATAGCCGATCTTTCCGGCCAGACATTCGGCCAAAGCCAGTCGCCCAAGAAACTCCATTTTCCACCCCAACGCACCAGCATATCATTTTCCGACTTGGTTTCTACAAAGTCCAACCAACGCTGAATGGCCGGAAAGCTCTCCGAAAGAATACGCATATCCCCATACTGACGATAGAACTCCCAAGGCAAAGTGATGCAAAAGCCACTCCAGGAAGGCCCGCCGCCGCCAATCCGAGTGGGAGCCGTATAGGGTACATTCCCATTGGCCTCTTGTACATCACGCCAATCTTCCATCCACTTGGAATAAAAAGCCCCCAACTGATAGTTCCCCAAGGCAGTACGTGTAGTAGCTAAAGCATCACCGCCATAACCACAACGTTCGCGGTGAGGGCAATCAACCACATAATTGCCTAAACTCAGATTTTCAAAAGTCCACAAGGTAGTGCGATAAATATCATTCAAAAGAGGAATATCACACTCAAAACCACCTGTACGGCGATAATCAGGACGAATCATCCAACCGCGAATCTGGTCCGGACGAGGCTTTTTACGAAGTCCTGTTATTTGTACCCAACGTCCGGTCATATAGTTAAAACGGTTACAGAACGTACCTTTCCGTTTGGAGCCGACCTTATAAATACTGTGTATGCCATAACTGCATACATCTTTTTCCCTCTCAGAAAACTGAAAATGCACAGAATCACCAGGCTGCCCTTCGATCTGCATCTCAAACCAACCGGCATAATTAATCCCCATATCCACCCGATATACACCCGGAGAAACTTCCAGAACAGAAAGAGGCTTTATCTCTTCCATCAGACGATTAGGTTCCGTACGGTCAGAAGAAACCTTGATGGCCGGATGATAAACCTTTGCTGCCGCCCAATCGGAATCATCAAAATCCACAGCACACCAATTGTCCGCTTCCAATGACGCATCATAAAATTCTCCTTCAAAATGGTGGGCTTCCCAATACCCCATCAAAGTATTGGGGCTAGCATGCACTTTCCAGGAACTATCTGAAACAATCCGCAGTTCCTTGCCCGACGGCAGCCTTATTTCAGCCTGAGCCAATGCCATAGGAATAGCCGGTTTATCCTCCCGCTGATAGGCGGGGAAAATAGCCCAAGAAGTACCCAGCCATAAAGCAACAACATTCTCTCCTGACTTCAGATATGAAGCAATATCATACGTCATATAGCGGGCACGGGACTTATGGTCTGTGACAGAAGGGGCCAAGACAGCATCTCCTACCTTCATCCCATTCACATACAACTCGTGATAACCGACAGAAGCCACATACATGACAGCATCCTCAGGCACACCGGACAAGGTGAACGTCTTGCGTAACCAAGGATCGGACATCTTATTGTTTATCTTCTTTCCACCCATGCTCTGTGACTCCATCTCTGCACTGCCTATCCAACGGGCAGTCCAGCTGCCAGCAAACAATCCCATCCTCCACGAGGCCACAGTGCTCCAGGCAGACCAAACTCCCCGCTCATCGGAAACACCAACTTTCCAGAAACATTTCTGTCCGGCAGACAAAGGACGCCCTCCATAAACAATATTCACGGATTCGGGTGAACGAACAATACCGCTGTCCCAAAGATCACCTTGATTATTGTCCAGAAGATTTTGGGAACTGGCTACCAGAATCCTGTATGCAGTCTGTTTCTCGCCACGTGCAAGAGATGTATTTCCCATCTTCCAGCTCAAACGGGGCTGGCTCACATCAATACCCAGAGGGTTCGCCAGATACTCGCACTGCAAGCCACACGGCTGTAGGTCATGCACCTCAACAGAAACTGTACTTCCTGTATATGCTCCATCAGGAAGGCTTATTTCCATTTCTCTCCCATTAAGAAACAAGCAAATCCGTTTCTGCTTAAAAAGAGGATCGGCAACCCATACGTTGAATTTGCCATCCTTTCGTTCCATATAGACCATTACCGGCTTGTCCGTACGCAAAACCAATCCTTCTTCCAACTTCACCGCCCCGGGGCAATGGAATACCACAGCGTACAAGTTGTTTACTTGAACAGCTTGTACAGCCAGAGTATTCTTCACTATATTAAAAGTTTGTGTCGATACAAAAGTTTGAAATTCATCCAGCGTCTTACCCGGAACAACCATATAAGCATACTTTCCATCTGCCGCTTTCTTTCCATGACTAATCCTGATGCTAAAAATATCCGCGGAAATTCTCTTATCGCTTTCACTGACATTTATCTCCTTCCAAGATCCTGATTGCCTTTTACTTTCAACAACTATTTCTCCTCCAGAAGGGAATAAATAACCTACTTTGTCATGATACACCCATGTCGGATTTTTTACAGTAGCCTCCTTTTTATATATATCTGCGGTACCGTCTTTACCAACTACCATGTCACCGGTATAGAAACACTGATTTACAGTTGTCGCAACTTCTTCCGGAGCGTTAGACGCAATTCCGGTACCCAGACACAAAAGTACATCCTCCAGAAAAAAATATGCCTTGTGAGCTTTTACACCTTTATAATCATGTTCATAAGCTATTACACCATTCTTACCATTGCTGACCCCACCGCCAAACTCGTTCCGCCCGAACAGATAACCATGCAACAAAGCCGAGTCCGGCTGTTGTACAGCCGTAGTACCTGGAATTCCACACCAATTCCATACAGGAAATATATTCTTATACTCCATCCCTGAAGTCATAATGTTCGTGGCTCCCAAGGGAAGATTATAACCTTTCAGATTCTCCCCGTTAAGCATTTCGGTACCATTTGCACGGGTAGAAATAACTTTTGCCGACAGGTAATAATCGGCACCATGTTGCACCATCATGTCGGACTTCCAAAAATATTTATTTCCCGGAGCAGGAAAATCCGCACCAGAAAGATGCTTTTTCCATGCCGAATAATCAGCGGCACATGAAGGGTCATTCTTCTCCATACGCGCCAATGTTATGGCAGATATATTACCGACTCCGTCAAGACGCGATATATTACGCCCGACAGTACCGAAATCAAACGCCTGCCTATACCCCAGCCAACGCTGTCCGTTCAACATTAGGTTAGAGAAAATATCTTTCTTCTCCTGAGTGAAATAACTTTCGAAAACAGTACCTTTCACCAACTGAAGATAATAAGCAATATCATCTACATAAGACAGACCATATCCACCGGAATATAATTGCGGACGATGCTGATGAAAACTGCCGTCAATCTTGATACCCTCATCTCCCTGTCGCGGAACAATCATAATAGTGGAAGCAATAGATTCAAACCCTATCCGCACCAACTCTATATTGTTCTCGATACATCCTTTGTGGATAGTGATATTAGATACCCAAGTGCGGTTTTTACCCTTATGACCCTTGTTTCCTGTCTGGTCACGCAAGTAAGAAGAATAGCGCATCAACTTCTTCTCACTGATCTTACCTTTCAACAGAATCAACGGAACCATGTAATCCTGCTGAGCGCCAATATCATTAAACCACCAGTTTTTCGACACCGGACGCACTTTATACCAATAATCGATTCCTGCCACAATCTTATTCAGCAACTTGCCGGAAGCATGGTATTTACTATCCGGTTTCCGATAAGCGACAGCCATAATGGCCAATCTTTTCAGATGTGCCCCCACCGGGAAATAAGCTCCTTCATGTACAGTAATATAATCCAAGTCCGGGAAACTGCCATCCGGACGCAACATATTCATGTAGCGTGCTACAGTTTCTCCGTCAAAATCCGCTTCCAGATGGGCTGAAACCAACCGGTGAGTCATTTCATCCAGTTCTTTACGATCATTAACTCCCTCTCCTCCTGCATAAGCCCAGAAAGAGAAGAAGCTAAAAATAAGAGTCAATACTTGTAATCGTCTCATAGTTGTACGAACCTTATTTATTCAAACATTTACCGTCGGATACAATATCGGAGCTACGTACCGTACGGATAAATCGGGCATCAGCAGGAGCTGCTCCCTTACATAGATTGAATTCCGCCCCCATGACATCATCCAAAAAGAAAAGTGGACGCTCGTCGGAAACCGCAGCCTCAAAACGGACATTATTAAAACGTACATTCCTGGCATGCCGGACATAAAAACCTGCAGCCGGTAATGTATTGCCAAACATCCTGTTTTCCGGGTAACTTTTCGTCATTTCCGGAACCTGTTTTGCCACCATCTCCGGTGTACCTCCGCCAGGATAACTTATCTGCACATTATTAATGGAAACATTTTCTATATAAGAGCCCTCTACCCCTGTAATGGAACAAGCTATCAGACTTTCAGCCGTAGCCACCACATTACTGATATTGATATTTTTCAGTACCCCTCCTTCTTTACGGAACGTGCGATGTCTATCACCCAAACGAATAAATATAGGAGTCTGCACATCACGCATAGAGATGTTGGAAACAGTAATTCCGTCAATAATCCCTCCATCTACCATTTCAATGGCAACACCGGAAATTACCGTTACATCCGCCGAAATGTGTTCCAATTGCTTGCTCCAATGACGAATATTATCTTCAGCGGCACGGCGAACCACACAGTTGGAAACTGCAATATTACGATATCCGCCATGAGACGCTGTACCAAATTTTATCGCATTACAGTTACTTGCAGTCACACAGTTGGTAACTGTGATATTTTCGCATAACTCAGGATGGTCACTCTTAAAACAGATGGCATCATCTTCCACATCAATATAACAGTCGGAAATAACAGCATTTTTTGCATCAATGTCCAAACCATCATTGTTATAGTTGCAATGGCTGAATACTTTCAAGCCACGTATCGTCACATCTTCACATTTTTCATAATGCTGTACCCAATAAGCAGAGTTGCGCAACGTCAAATCGGCCACTACAATCCCCTTACATTCTACCAGATAAATAATCTTGGGACGTTTAGGTCCACCGTCCGCATCATTGCCGAACTGAAAAGTCTTGCTTCCTCCCTGTCCGTCAATAGTGCCGAAACCTGTAAGAGAAATGTTTTTCTGTCCACGCGCATACAAGAGCGCTGAAGACTGGTTCATGGAACCATCCTTAAAAGGAAAAGCATTATCATAATCAGACAAACGGGTACTCGCCAGTAACAAAGCCCCGAAATCAAGATGAAGATTCACATTCGATTTCAATTCTACGGGACGTATCAAATAGACGCCCGACGGGACCAATACCGTTCCTCCGCCTTTCCGGGAACACTCATCCACAGCTTTCTGAATGACAACCGTGTTATCCGTCACCCCATCCCCTTTGGCACCACGTTTTGTAATATCGATAGTTTCTGCCTGAAGAGAGGCGGAAAACAACAAGGCAACTGCCAGTAACAAAGTCTTGAATTTATTATTCATGATTTTCATTTTATGTTATTTAATGATTTATATCTGCACAAAGCCTCTACATAATAATAATCGGCATATGTCAAAGGCATGTCAACTTCCGTTCCCGACGGAATATTACCTACCGAATGTTTCAGAATAAAGCCACCATTGGTTCCCGGCTCCGCCGTATATTCCGGCGACGATAAAGTATGCAGCATTTTTTCGGCTGCTTTAATATATTTCCTGGACAACTCTTCCGGAACATACCGGCACAACTCCAGCAACCCAGAACAATTGATGGCAGCCGCAGAAGCGTCACGTAGTGCATGTGGTATGTCAGGAGCATTAAAATCCCAATATGGAATCAAGTCTTTCGGCATATTGGGATGATTCAAGATGAATTCAGCCACTTTAACAGCCTGATCCAGGTATTTCGTGTCCTTGGTAAAACGATACATCATAGTATAGCCATATAATCCCCAGGCCTGTCCACGAGACCAAGCTGATTTTTCAGAAAAACCTTGGCCTGCCTGATAATGCTTGATAGTACCATCTGCCGGATTATAGTTCAAGCCATGATAAAGACTGTTATCTGCACGAAAATGATTTTTCAATGTCGTATCGGCATGTTTTACCGCAATATCATAGAAAGTACTGTCACCAGTAGCCTGAGTAGCCCAAAACAACAATTCCAAATTCATCATATTGTCGATAATGACTACATAGTCATTAGGCTTGCGATTGTGGGACTTGATACATCCCACCACAGGACTGAAACGGGAAATCAATGAACGGGCACTATTCACCATAATATCCTTATACTCCGGTTGAGGAGCCAAACGATTAGCATTGCCATAACTGCAATACATCATAAAGCCAACATCATGCGTATTTACGTTATATTGTTCCGGTTCCAACAGTTTCAACATACGTACACCCTCAGCATATATGTCCTTATTCCCTGTCTCTCCATAAAGATAGAATAATGTACCTGGATAAAAGCCACTGCACCACCACTCCGAATTACTGGTTATCAAACGTTGCATAGGCTTGTTATAAGTCTTTGGAAATTTATTCGCTCCGTTCAATTCATCACGCATATAAAGATATTGACGGGTAGCATTTTCCAATGCCTGATCCACTTTTACTTTTCCTTTTGCCAACAAAGTATCCGTAGAAAAAGAGGAAACAATGACTACAGCAATTAATAATACTAATTTTTTCATGGGTTTATACTTTCATTTATTATTATATTATTTTAAAATTCCATTTATTTACGTTCTATCCCACTTACCACCAACACTTTTAAAACCTTCATTTTGCAGATGACAATACCTTTACTTCAGATGGAGCATCAATCCTACTCTTTATCTTACCGTCGATCCCTACTTCATGACGAATTGAAATTATACCATAAGGAGTTGGAAATGTTCCTTCCACCCACTTCAGACCACATAAATGAGGAAGTATCCTAACCACGCGGCAGCCCGGCTCAACCACCTGTACCCCAAGCACATACTCACTCAACCAAGACGTCGGTCCCGAAGCCCAACCATGACAAAGACTATGCCGAAAACCTTTATAACAATAAGCTCCATAATCACCATGAATATCTTTTCTGCCATCCGGAACCAACTCATCAATGCGAGCGGCATTGGGCAACCATTCTATATTAAAATCTTCCCAAAAAGTAGTTGCTCCCAAATCGATCATGGCTCCCCAATATTGACGGATCACATCACAGGCCCCTTGATAATTGCCCGCAGCAGCCATTGCCCGCAACATATAATAACCATAAAAAGTAGAGAATCCTTTCGGGCCATTTACAGACAGATATTTTTGATCAGCCTCTTTGGGATCCATCAGTCCGGCAAGTGCCAATAAAGAAGCAGCCTGTTTGGAACCGGGAGCATCTGGGGCAACTCCAGACCTCAACAACGCTTCTTTCACTATGGGGGCAACTCTAACCATTTTATCAAAAACAGCCTGACATTCAACTGCCAAATCATTATCTCCCAAAATTTTGCATAGTTCACTTCCTGCCTTCATTGCCTGTACCATCAATCCCTGCAGACCAGCGTTGACAGCAATAGGATTCGCCCAAGAGGGCCAATCAAGAAAACGCTTGCCATCCAACCTCTCTACCCCGTCTGCACCGACTTTAGTAATAAGATAGCGAAGCAGCGCAACCAGATAACTCCTTTGTTCTTTCAGATAAGCAAGATCACCGTGATAATAGTACCAATCACGCTGAATCAGCAACCACCAGATTGAATATGAACTGATACCATTCATCCATCCGGGTAACGGTGTTAGGTCACGAATTAAATCAAGGCTTTTAGGTACTACTTCATTATAGCCGAAAACGGTACTCACAGTCATCACTTCCGGATGCAAATCACCAACCCAGACTAAACGATCACGTTTAATCCCGTCCCAAAGGTATTCTTGCATATTCAAATGTACAGTATAGGCTCCGGTTTGCCAAATCCGGTTCAGCCGTTCATCATTACAGCGAAAAGAACCTTTATAAGGAATGTCTCTAAAAATAGAGATGGCACGAACTTCCTTCAACTGTAACTCGACAGAATCGTCCAACACGTCTATACGAACAAAACGAAAACCCGAATTACCCACTTCCATCACCCCCAACCAAGGAAGTTTAATGATGAAATCACGCATTGCATGATCATTGGTAGCACCATTCACGCCATTGACATCACACATTGCTTCACCTACCGATTCACCCAAACGAATGCGGACTGTTATAGGATCATGTATAGCCGGTGCCCCGGTTACAATTTGCAAACCACCTTGCAGTTCTTTACCGAAATCAAGCAAAATGGCCGGATGGCACTTGTCTGTACTGGTTATTTTACAAATATTCCGATTGACCAAATCCGACTGTCCGTTACCGGAAAGAAGTAAATTATCTAGTCCTTGAATCAGTTGTCCTTCCTGCTGCCAAACAACACGTACGGGAGAAAGATATTCACGCGTACGACTATCACGTTGCTGGGCAAACAACACCATAGGTAAAAAAGAAATGAGAATAAATATATTTTTCATATTCAACTAAATCTTGACATGATTCCACAATAATCACTTTTTCTTTTTTTAAAGAAGAGTGGATAAACTTTGCAAATAAATCTTCATCCACTCACTTTTACCTTAAACTTAACTTATACCCTTTGAACCTGAAACATTCCTGTTTCTTTCTATTAGCAAAGTTAAACGAAAACAAACAGATTTGCCGTGCCCAATTTCGCCATTAATGATACAAAGACAGATATCCCAATAAAACATACATTTTTGGCTATCCTTTACACTGCAACAACTTCACTAAACGTACAGCCGAGGGATTCCTATAAAAGTCCCGCAATGTGCCCATTTTTGCCATATTTATATATTTTCCTGGTTAATTCACCAATCAAGCACATTTTTTCCGATAAACAGAAAAGGGAAATTCTTTGATTTAAGTAAATATTGTATCTTTGTTGACATTCAATATATAAACAGCTATTGTATTCATGAAAAAACAAATACTGCTGCTATTGTTGTTTCTACTTGTTACAACCAATAGTATATATTCGTATAACCTCAGGCAAATAAGTAACCGGGACGGATTATCCAACAGTTCCGTCACTTGCCTGTTCCAAGATAGCGAACGATTTTTATGGATCGGAACCTACGATGGACTCAACATGTATGACAGTCGGAATATTTATATCTATAAGCCAGACATAAACAACCAAAACAGCCTGTCCAGCAATGTTATCAGAAATATTATTGAAACTGACGGTGAGTATTTATGGATAAGCACGAAATGGGGATTGAACAAGCTGTCGCAAAAGAACAATGTGATTGAAGAATATCATAATGAGTTTGGAGACAATTCCTATACAGCCAAAGACAGTCATGACAATTTATTTGTTTTCACCAAACCGGGAATTCTGTCACTCTACTCCAAGACACAAAAAAAATTCATTGAGTTTCCTATCCATAAAGAAACAGAAAACAACAAATCATCCGGTATGCTGTTGATAATAGATGAACAGAACACGATATGGATTAATCATCAGGGAACTCTGGAAAGATATGCAATATCAAATATTGGATCAGACTCCCCAAAAATCAAGCAGCTTTCCGATTTCAAACATACACATCCCATTCAATATACATTTTATAATAATAAAAAGATCATTGCCGTAGATTCTGCAGGGAACCTCTATTACATTACCCCGCAAAGTAGTAAATTCATAAAGAATATCGCTACTCTTGTCAAGGAAAACGGTGAAATAGGTTCTATTATCCTGGATAATGAAGATATTCTCATCGGATTCAAGACAAACGGACTTATCCGGCTTGATGCAGCAAAAAATTACAATCCGGAAAAAATAGAAATCAATTGCGGTGTTTTTGCATTATGCAAGGACGAACAGCAAGATATTGTCTGGATAGGAACAGACGGACAAGGAGTATATGCATGGACAAAAGATGAATACACTCTTAACAACATCTCTCTCAATCAGTTACCCATAGATAAAAAAAGACCAATCCGGGCTATCTATACAGACCAGCAAAATACCTTATGGTTAGGAACCAAAGACAACGGCATAATCCAGATAAAGGAATATGATAGTACAAAAAATTATTCCACATCAAACGTGAAACATTTCACAACTCAAAACGGATTGACAAATAATGCCGTTTTTGCTTTTGCCCATAGCAAAAAGTATCCTATTGTCTGGATCGGATCAGACGGTCCCAATCTAAACTATTATTCTTATTCGGACAATAAGATACACACACTCATCAATAAAACAAAATCTGGGATCTCCCATGTACACTCTATTGTTGAAACAAACGATTCAATATTATGGGCCGGTTCAGGAAGCACCCTACTGCAAATCTATTTTGCTATTCGAAAAAATACCATAGAAATTGAAGATATAAAACCTGTCAGGTTTAAAAACCTAAATGAACAGCAATACAATCAGATATATTCCATTTACCAAGAAAATGACTCTATTCTTTGGGTTGGAATGAGAGGAAACGGAGTTATCCGGTTAAATACTCTGACAAACAAACAGCTCCCCATAACATTCGATGAAAAAGGCATAGCTCCAATGAACGACATTCTTTGCATTCATCAGGACAAAAGGAAAAACATCTGGATTGGGAGTAGCTATGGCCTTACCAAACTAAAACTACTTCCGAACGACAAATACAGTTACGAAAACTTCAACGAGAATGAAGGATTACCTAACAATACAATACATGGCATAACAGAAGACCCACAAGGAAATTTATGGCTCAGTAGCAATACCGGACTCATATTATTCGATCCTACAAAAAACACCTTCCGTAGCCTGAACCATAAGACCGGACTGAAAATTACAGAATTCAGCGACAACGCATATTTCCAAGACCATACCCGGAACAGATCTTTTTTTGGAGGAGTGGATGGAATTGTATGGATAAAAAAAGAAGCAAAGAAAAAAAAGCAATTTATCCCTGACATTTATTTTACTAAGCTTAGAATATTCAATCAGGATTATAATATTTCTGAATTTGAAGAGACAAAGGGTAACCAAAAATCAATTGTATTGAACCATGATCAGAATTTCTTCGCAATCTCCTTTGTTGCAATGGATTTCATCAACGGGGAAAATAGCAGATATTCTTATAAACTGGAAAATTTCAGCGAAGTATGGATGGACACACGCTCTAATGAAGCACAATTTACCAATATTCCTCCCGGAAATTATGTTTTAAAAGTAAAATACAATGACGGAATTAACAACAATGAAAATCTGATCAAAAAAATTCATGTCATCATCCTGCCTCCCTGGTACCAATCCATTACAGCTCAAATAATCTATGTTTTATTGGCTATAGGAATAAGTATCGGTATCTTTCGGTACGTATTCTGGAAATACGAACGTAGAAAGGCATCTATCTCCAGAAAGCTGAATGAACGATATAAAGAAGAAATGTACGAAGGAAAGCTACGCTTTTTCACCAACATAACACATGAGTTTTGCACACCGCTTACACTAATCTACGGTCCATGTGAAAGGATACTACATTATGACAAGAGCGATAGTTTTATTAAGAAATATGCCCAAATTATAAAATCAAATACAGAACGCTTGAACAGTCTTATACAAGAAGTAATCGATTTTCGCCGTATGGAAACCGGTAATCAAATATGTCATATACAAGAATTGAACATCAGTGAACTGGCCAACGAAATTATAGAATCATTCGGAGAGCTGGCTGAGCAAAACCACATACACATGGAAACAGACGTTACTCCGGATATTATTTGGAGAAGTGACAACAGCGGTTTTACAAAGATTCTTAGTAATTTGATTTCCAATGCATTCAAATATACACCTAAGAATGGAACAATCAAAATATCCATAAAAACCAACGACAACAAACTGAATATCAAAGTCTATAATACCGGAAAAGGAATCAGCCAAGAAGATATTCCGCTTATCTTCAACCGCTATAGTGTACTCGATAACATCAAAGAAAATAGCATCAAGGGCCTGTCATCCAGAAATGGATTGGGACTCGCCATTTGCCAAAGTATGGTAGAACTGTTACAAGGAACCATTGAGGTTGAGAGTAAAATTGACCAATATGCCGAATTTATTGTTAATCTTCCTCAGCCCAATGCAACCGAAGACACTGATACCATACAGAAAAAACAACGCAAAGTAGAATATCCAAACAACAAAACAGAAAGGCCAATATCCGAGAAGGCAACTTCAGAAAAACAAGGCAATCAACAAGAAGCTACCATCTTAATCATCGACGATAACCAAGAATTATTATGGATGCTGAAAGATATATTATCCGACGAATACACAATTCTAACGGCTGAGAATGGCGAAGAAGGGCTCACCGTCTTAAAACAAAAGAGTCCAAATCTTATCATTACAGATATCATGATGCCCAAAATTGATGGAATCACTCTTACTAAACAGATCAAAGGCAATAAACATACAACTCATATCCCCTTAGTGATTCTTTCAGCAAAGAACACTACCGATGAGAGTATTGAAGGCATTGAATCCGGAGCAGACGCTTATATCCCCAAACCCTTCAACACCCAATATTTAAAAACAATAATCAAACAACTGATAAAAAAACAAGAAGAGTTAAAGCAATATTATAATTCTTCAGCCAGTGCATTTGAATTTTGTGGTGGTCAATTACTGCAAAATGAGGACAAGCAGTATTTACAAACAGCAATAGAAATAATAAATAAGAATATGGACAACACGAAGTTCACTCCCGATGAACTTGCCGAAGCCATGCAGACTAGCAGCAGAAATCTATACCGTAAATTTAAAGATTTAGGACAGCTACCTCCCAAAGACTTTATCAAAGAACAGAGGATTAATTATGCTGCAAAACTATTGTTAACCACTACGTTAACAATACAAGAAATAATGTATCGGACTGCTTTTACCAACCGGTCTCATTTTAACAGAGAATTTGCC
Source organism: Bacteroides fluxus YIT 12057 (assembly GCF_000195635.1). Classification (GTDB taxonomy): domain Bacteria; phylum Bacteroidota; class Bacteroidia; order Bacteroidales; family Bacteroidaceae; genus Bacteroides; species Bacteroides fluxus. Next base: position 13,865 of record NZ_GL882619.1, read on the forward strand.
AAGCGCAACAATAACCAAACGCCAAGAGAATACAGGGAAACCAACAAGCATAAGGATGATTCATTTATTTGAAAGTTGCCGATCATTTATTATCAAATTCAGATTGAGCATTTTTAAATTCCAAAGGAGTCATGCCTGTTTTGCTTCTAAATAAATTATGGAAAGTGGGCATGCTATTAATACCCGAGGATTCAGCAATGGCACGCAAAGTATATTCAGGATGTTCTTTTAATAATTGTATAGCATAATTTAAACGTAAACTATTCAGATAACCACTTAAATTTGTTCCTGTATTTTCTTTTATCATTTTGGCAAACCGGGTATTGTTCACACGAACTCTTTTAACCAGGTCATCTCTGGTTAAATCTGCCGATAAGTACAATTTCTCTTTCTTAATGAGAAAATCCAATTTTTGAAAAATCACTTTATTGACTTCACATTCCGTCTCATTATTGGACGAAACTGTTTCCTCCAATTCACTGTCCGATAAAGAGACGCAATCTCCCGATTGTTCAAGCAAGTCTGGCTGCTTCTGAGACTCGTCTATTTCTTTTTGAAAAGCCAATTCTTCATTGATATATTGAACCAAAGCTCTGTTCTTATTTTTTATAGTACAATTCTGTAGCCATATCCGCCAAAGGAAAAACAAAGCCAATAAAGTAATTCCCACTATAAAGACCAATGAAATATTGCGCACTTTCAGCTGGAAATCCTGTTCTACAATACGCGCTTCTTTTTCATTCACTTCATAAATGGCATCCAGTTCTATGGCAGCAGCATCTTTCTCACGCAAATACATACTGTCGGACACTTTTATTACCGCTTCCCTCAACGCCGCAACTTGATCATATCGCTTCAATGCCAAACAGGCCTTTATCTCTTTCTGTAAAATTCCTCTATATTGATAGTTTATCGTATCCTGCTGCTTGAATACATTTTTTAAATCATAGCAATTATCCAATACAGCCTGGTACTGCCCTATAGCAAAAAGATATGGAGTTGCATCATATTTACCATCCGGAGTAGAAGCGGCAGCGGTTCCTTGAAATTTTTCATAAAAATCCGCTGCCAATGAATATCTCCCTAAATTATAATATATATAAGCCAATTTGGAATACAGATATGCATACTGCTGATCTAAATACAGTTCAGGAGCCTTTTCTGAAGATTTCATCTCATTAAGCAGCTTTTCTCTTCTCAATCCAAGAGTCAATGCCTCTTTGAGCCTCCCATCATCCATCAAATAAGACATCTTTACACCAAAAAAATAAGAAAGCATTGCCATTCCTTCTATATTTCGTGTATTATCCAATAGTTTAATCGCTTTGTCAAAGCATTCATACCCTTCTTCAACAAAAGACAACATCCTTTTATTCTCACCTATACAAAAAAGTAATTTTCCTTCCGCTTGCAGATTTCTATTTTTTTGGGCCTGCCTAATTCCTTGAGTAGCGTAATACATACTCTCTTTGTGCATACTTAACAAGACAGCAAGTTCAGCCAAATCAGTCGTTACCTTCAATAAATGCGCGGGGTTATTATTGGCGACAGAATCAAGTTCATACGCTTTCCTTGCATATATAAAAGCTAACTTATTCTGATACATTTGACGATACGCCATACTACGCAAATCATTAATCAGACAAAGTGGCATTGCTTTCCTGTCTTCTGCCTCATCCAACAATTTCAAACTGAGTTTTGGGTCAGACATATAAATCTTTGTAATATACTGTTCCGTATATATTGAGTCTGACCCAATTGTCATCTTTTCCCGGGCAGTCACACCCATACAGTTTATATACAAAAAAGTATATATAAAGATGAGATACTTCATGACACAAAAAAAATATTTTATTTTGATTTTAGTAAAATGATATGTACTTCTCTATCCTGCATTGGTATTTTAGCGTGCAAATATATGATTTTATACCAATACAAAAGACAAAAATCAGTTATCTTTGCATAAATGTAATTTTATTAAATATGAAAATTCTCTGGATAGACTTAAATAGTTCATATGCACATTCTTCATTAGCTCTACCTGCACTGCAAGCACAAGTTATCGCCAATAACTCCATAGAATGGGACATTGTATCTGCTACCATCAATGAGAATGCAGGTATGGTTGTCGATGCAATCTACCAACATCATCCTGATATTTTAGCTGCAACAACATGGTTATTCAATCATGAGCAACTACTACATATCACGGCAAGATTAAAAAAACTACTTCCTAAAAGCTGTATCATTTTAGGCGGACCGGAATTTTTAGGAAACAATGAAGAATTTCTCCGTAAAAACAACTTCATCAATTGTGTTTTCAGAGGAGAAGGAGAAGAAGCATTCCCCCAATGGTTATCCTGTTGGAACCAACCGGAACAATGGCAGTCAATACCTGGTTTATGCTATCTCTCTCAAGAGAAACAATATATAGACAACGGAATAGCACGGGTACTCAATTTTTCCAACTTGGTTCCTCCTGAAAAAAGTCCTTTTTTTAACTGGGACAAGCCATTCGTGCAATTGGAAACTACACGAGGTTGTTTCAACACTTGTGCTTTTTGTGTCAGTGGAGGGGAAAAACCGGTACGTACCTTATCTATTGAGACCATCCGGGAACGACTTAAAATCATCCATCAACATGGTATAAAGAACGTACGTGTCCTTGACCGGACATTTAATTATAATCCACGCAGAGCAAAAGAGTTACTCCAACTTTTTTTAGAATTTTCTCCCGATATACGTTTTCATCTGGAAATACACCCGGCTTTACTCTCCCGTGAACTAACAGAAGAATTGCAACACCTACCGGCCGGGCTTCTACATCTTGAAGCCGGAATCCAAAGTTTACGCGAACCCGTCCTCCGTACAAGCAAACGAATGGGAAAACTAAACGACGCACTCGAAGGATTAAAGTTTTTGTGCTCATTGCCCAATATGGAAACCCATGCTGACCTCATTGCAGGCTTACCTTTATATACGCTGACAGAGATATTCGAGGATGTGCGTACTTTAGCTGAATATGACGCCGGGGAAATACAATTGGAATCATTAAAACTATTACCCGGTACCGAAATGCGTAGAAACGCGGAAGAATTAGGTATCATATACTCCCCTTTCCCTCCATACGAAGTTTTGCAAACTCATGAAATCAGTGTCAGCGAGTTGCAGACAGCCCGTCGGCTTTCCCGTTTATTGGACGGATTTTACAATACCTCTGCCTGGAAAAATATCACTCGCAAACTGATCCTATACAACGAGGACTTTCTCTACCGTTTTTTGGAACATCTTACACAATGTAACCTTATCGACCAGCCAATGAGCCTGGAAAAGCGGGGAATCATTCTCTATGAATTCTGCAAAAAGAACTATCCCCTTTATCAAACAGATGTCAGTATCGCTTGGATAGAAGCCGGTATGTCACTGAAAAAGATACCGGCAGAAAAAATAAAGACGAAACGTCAGATTCCACCTGCCAGTTGGAAGGTAATTTACGGGGAATACAAAGAAAACCTCCGCCTTTGTTTTTTACCTTTAGACGAAAGTACAGGACAAGGTTATTGGTTTGGTTATGAATCTGAGACTCAAAAGATAAAACCCGTATTCAAAGCAATAGATCTCAAAAATCAAGAGCCATTAAAGATAAGACACTGATAAACAAACAGATCCACCACTATAGGTTTCAATAAATGATTATGACCACCGATTTCCCATACGATTGGTTCGGCACTGCCGAAAAGTTTTTTTCGTCCACCGAACTCGCCGTTTTAAAGCAGATTCATGCTACGGCCAAGCATCTGTCTGTTCCGGCCAAAACGGTATTGCTGGAAGAGAGCAAAGTTGCGGACAGGCTGTATCTGATCCGCAAAGGTTGCCTGCGCCTGTTCTTTTTTAATGATGGAAAGGATATTACCTTCCAATTTTTCTTTGAAGGCGATTTTGTCGCCTCTTTCGACAGCTTATACAATCGGCAACCAAGTCTTTTTTCGCTGGAAACCATCGAACCTGCGGAATTATCGGTAATAAAAAGGGATGATTTTTACAATCTTATCCAGCGCATGCCTCCATTAAGACAAGCATATGAAGAGAAACTCATCGAACGCTTCCGAACCTATCAAAAGCTTTTCCTCTCACACATCAAGAATACGCCACAACAGCGTTACGAAGAATTGCTGAAAGAACATCCCGACATTGTCCGGCGGATTCCGCAGCACTACATCGCCTCCTATCTCGGCATTACGCCTGTCTCTTTGTCCAGAATCCGAAACAGACATTGATTTCTTTACAATTGTTATCGTCGGTGTTCATCGTTTCAGCGAACTTTGCATCATCAATATAAAAAGAAAAAATGATGAAAAAGATTTTCGTAATAGACTGGATTATGATTGCAGCGTTCATTCCAAGCCTATGTTCCGGAATAGGACTGCACATTGCAGGGCATGAAGCCAACCATGAGGTATGGCATAACTGGGCGGTATCACATGTGCTCTCAAGCCTGCTGTTCCTTGCCGCCTCCATTCTCCATATCAAAACACATTCGAATTGGTACAAGAGTATCACCCGCTCCGGAATAGGACACAAAAGCCGAGTGACGGTGCTATTGTCTATCGTGTTCATGGCTGTTGTTGTTACGGGCATTGCTCTGCTTGGCGTAGAGGGGGCAGGCTCGTCAGTCGGGTTATGGCATTACCGGACAGGAATTGCCGTAAGCGTATTGTCTGTCGGACATCTTCTAAAACGAATTCCATCGTCCCGATCGTTTATTTTCCGTTCCCGAAACAAATAGCGTGAGTCTATGCCTTGCACATACGCCGAAAATCTGAACGGCAAATGAGCAACTACACAGGACAAATATGCTGAAACCGCAATTTCGGTAAGCAGAACAGTAATCTGTCTAATTCTGGAATAATGATTATAAGGTACATTTGCAACGTGAATGTTGGTATAATCAATAATTACATATAAGAGAATAGAAAATGAAGAAAGATGTGATAATCCTAACCGGAGCCGGCCAGATAGGCATGGCAATAGCCCGCAGGATGGGCTACGGAAAGAAAATTGTTATCGGAGACAAAAAAACAGAAAATGCCGGAGCGATTGCCGGGATAATGAATGGGCGGGATTCGACGCCGTCCCCGTGGAAACGGACCTCTCCTCAAGGGAATCCGTCTTAAACCTGATTGCCAAGGCACAAGAGTATGGGGAAATCAGCATGCTTATCAACTCCGCCGGAGTCTCTCCCAGCCAGGCTCCCGTAGAGGCTATCTTAAAAGTAGATTTATACGGAACAGCGGTCTTGCTAGAAGAAGTCGGAAAGGTAATCGGAAATGGTGGCGTGGGAGTGACGATTTCCAGCCAGTCGGGACACCGGATGCCGGCATTGACACCTGAAGAGGACAGATTGCTCGCCACCACACCCGCCGAAGAACTACTCTCGTTGGATATCCTGCAACCGGAACATATCCGGGACACGCTGCACGCCTACCAGATGGCCAAACGCTGCAACGTGAAACGAGTAATGGCGGAAGCGGTGAAATGGGGCGAGCGTGGCGCACGCATCAACTCCATCTCGCCAGGCATCGTCGTAACACCGTTGGCGCTTGATGAACTCAACGGTCCGAGAGGCGATTTTTACAGGAACATGTTCGCCAAATGTCCGGCCGGTCGCCCCGGTACGGCAGACGAAATCGCTAATGTAGCCGAGTTGCTGATGAGTGACTGTGGCTCATTCATCACGGGTGCCGATTTCCTCATAGATGGTGGTGCCACAGCATCCTACTTCTATGGTCCGCTAAGCCCCGAAAGATAAAACAACCTTATGAAAAAGATTCCAAGCGGAAGCAGAAGAAGTTCAATAAATAAAAACCCGGTTTTACATTGTAAGGTGTAAAACCGGGGGTAATCCTTGTAAATCACTGATTATCAATATTTACAGCGGAGAGACAGGGATTCGAACCCCGGGTGCCTCGCAGCACAACGGTTTTCAAGACCGCCGCAATCGACCACTCTGCCACCTCTCCAAAACTTCATTTAAGAAATGCTTCTCTCTTAAAGCGGTGCAAAGATACAAATCATTTTTTATTCTACAAACTTTTCTGCACAAAAACAGAGCAACTATACTAAAATTCTTGTTTATACCCACTACGGAACAAGCGTAATGACATTAAGGTTATTTGTTGAAATTTATCAAAGACAAGAGAGCGTTTTACAACTTACTGGTTATCAATACACTTACAAAGAGCCGCATTCAGTATATGATTGAACCCTATTCAATATACGATTGAATAGCATTCACTATACGACTGAATTAGGTTCAGAATACAACAGTTCCTTAAACTTACATTATTTGTAAATAATACAGATTATGATCCGATTCTTGTTTCAGTTCATAAACCACATATAAAGAAAGTCTTGACATCTCTACTACCCCGGACATTCACTACCTAATAATAGTTATTTTATGCTGTTCAACATAAAAAGGGGAATCTCTCTTATAAAATTACGGAATTTATTCAGTATTTTTGCACGCTCTAAAGGATAACATTAGATAACCCACTTAACAAAATGAATTTTATGGAATTGAACAAAACCTTTATAGACGGGCTTTGGAGCAAAGAAATCAATGTCAGTGATTTCGTCAGTAAAAACATCACACCCTATACCGGTGACGCTTCTTTCCTGCAAGGACCTACCGAGCGCACCAAACGAATCTGGGACCTTTGCCTGAAAGCACTTGAAGAAGAAAGAAACAATAATGGCGTCCGTGCATTGGATAACGTAACAGTGTCCACCATTACATCACATAAAGCAGGCTATATTGACAAAGAAAACGAGCTTATCGTCGGACTGCAGACAGACGAATTATTGAAACGTGCCATCAAACCCTTCGGCGGCATCAATGTAGTAGCCAAAGCATGCCGCGAAAACGGAATCGAAGTGGATGAAAAGGTAAAAGATATCTTCACCCACTATCGCAAGACCCACAATGACGGTGTATTCGATGTATATACAGAAGAAATCCGTTCCTTCCGTTCATTGGGCTTCCTTACCGGTCTGCCGGATAATTATGCCCGTGGACGTATCATCGGCGACTACCGCCGTCTGGCCCTCTATGGCATAGACCGTCTGATTGAAGCCAAAAAAGAGGACTTGCACAATCTTACAGGCCCGATGACAGAAGCGCGCATCCGCTTGCGTGAAGAAGTGGCAGAGCAGATTAAAGCTTTAAAAGACATCAAGGTGATGGGTGAATACTACGGACTCGACCTCAGTCGTCCGGCTACATCGGCACAGGAAGCCGTACAATGGGTATATATGGCATACCTGGCTGCTGTCAAAGAGCAGGACGGCGCAGCCATGTCATTGGGAAATGTATCCTCCTTCCTTGACATTTATATCGAATACGATCTGGCTCACGGCAATATTGACGAAACCTTTGCACAGGAGCTGATCGACCAGTTTGTTATCAAATTACGCATGGTCCGCCACCTGCGCATGCAGTCATACAACGATATTTTTGCCGGAGACCCCACGTGGGTGACCGAATCTATCGGAGGCCGCTTCAACGACGGACGCGTAAAAGTAACAAAGACTTCTTTCCGCTTCCTGCAAACCCTGTACAACCTCGGCCCCTCTCCCGAACCTAACATGACGGTACTGTGGAGTCCCGAACTGCCTGAAGGTTTCAAGGATTTCTGCGCGCAAGTATCGGTAGACACTAGTTCCATCCAATATGAAAATGACAATCTGATGCGCGAAGTGCGTAACTGTGACGATTATGGCATTGCCTGCTGCGTATCCTACCAAGCCATCGGCAAGCAAATCCAATTCTTCGGAGCACGCGCCAACCTTGCCAAGGCATTGTTGCTCGCCATCAACGGTGGACGCTGCGAAAATACCGGAACTGTAATGGTAAAGGGTATTCCTGTGTTAACCAGTGACACTCTGAACTTCGAAGAAGTAATGGTCAACTATAAGAAAGTGCTGACTGAAATTGCCCGTGTCTATAACGAAGCAATGAACATCATCCACTACATGCACGACAAGTATTACTATGAAAAGGCCCAGATGGCATTCATTGATACTGATCCCCGCATCAACCTGGCATACGGTGTTGCCGGACTTTCCATTGCCATCGACTCCCTCTCTGCCATCAAGAATGCCAAAGTAACTGCCCGTCGCAATGACATTGGGCTGACAGAAGGCTTTGATATTGAAGGCTCTTTCCCCTGCTTTGGCAACAACGATGACCGTGTGGATCACCTTGGAGTGGATTTGGTGTATTACTTCAGCGAAGAATTGAAGAAACTGCCCGTTTACAAGAATGCACGGCCTACCCTCTCCTTGCTGACCATCACCTCCAATGTGATGTACGGCAAGAAGACCGGTGCCACTCCGGACGGACGCGCCAAAGGAGTAGCTTTTGCTCCGGGTGCCAACCCGATGCATGGACGTGACAAGAATGGTGCCATCGCTTCCTTGAGTTCTGTTGCCAAATTACGCTACCGTGACTCACAGGATGGTATCAGCAACACGTTCTCCATCGTTCCCAAGTCATTGGGTCCCACACCCGAAGAGCGGGTAGAAAACCTGGTGACCATGATGGACGGTTACTTTACTAAAGGTGCACACCATCTGAACGTAAATGTACTGAATCGTGAAATGCTGGAAGATGCCATGGAACATCCCGAAAAATATCCGCAGCTCACGATCCGTGTTTCCGGTTATGCCGTAAACTTTGTGAAGTTGAGCCGTGAGCATCAGTTAGAAGTCATCAGTCGCTCATTCCACGAAAGAATGTAATTATGATAAACGTACACTCTTATGAAAGTATGGGAACATTCGACGGGCCGGGTCTCCGGCTCGTCGTTTTCCTTCAAGGATGCCCTTTCCGCTGTCTCTATTGCGCCAATCCGGATACAATAGACGTAAAAGGCGGTATTCCCACCTCTCCGGATGAAATTTTGCAGATGGCGATCAGCCAGAAAGCCTTTTTCGGCAAGAAAGGAGGAATCACCTTTTCCGGTGGAGAGCCCACTTTACAGGCAGAAGCCTTAATTCCCCTATTTAAAGAGCTGAAAGCAAATGGCATCCACATCTGCCTGGACAGTAACGGAGGAATATGGAACGATAAAGTAGAAGAATTATTCAGTCTGACAGACTTAGTACTGCTCGATATCAAGCAATTCAATCCGGAACGCCACCGCATACTGACAGGACGCGGCAATGAACAAACCTTGCATACTGCCTCCTGGCTGGAAGAACAGGGACATCCATTCTGGTTACGTTACGTATTGGTTCCTGGATATAGTGATGCAGAAAAAGATATACGCGACCTCGGTAAAAGCCTCGGCAAATTCAAGAACATCCAACGGGTAGAGATACTTCCATACCATCGCTTGGGCGTACATAAGTATGAAGCCATGGGCTGGGACTACAAACTGAAAGATGTGAAAGAAAATACTTCCGAACAACTGTCACATGCCGAGAACCTGTTCCGGGAATATTTTTCAAATGTAGTGGTGAACTGAGCAACGCTCAAATCCCGTGCATCAATAAGTCAGGCGGATTCCCGCCTGCAATGTAAAGTTACAAGGATTTTCCTTACGTATGGTCTGCACGTCAGAACCATCGTCAAAGAAATAAGAAACTCCCGGCTCTACATACAATCCAACCTTATCGCTTACGTTATACTGCGCTCCCACGGCACCCATTACCGATAACTGTAAAGGCTTCACCGTTTCGTTCTCACTCCCAATCTTCCCGTACACACACTTCTCTACAGCACCGCCTGCCGAAACATACATCGTGAAAGATTTCTTATCTACAAAATTCCAGTTGGCACGTACAGGGATACCTATATAGTGCAACTTCTGGCTCAACTTTTCCGAACTGTCATCAAACTTCACATCCGAAGCAAGATAGGTATAAGTCAAACCTGTTTCTACCGAGAATCCTTTTGCCAGATTCTTTCGTACAGAAAGCCCGAAACTCAAAGGTTGCTTATGATCAATGGATTCTATGCTTCTCTCGCGCTTACGCAAATATGGCAAGCCGTCTTTAAAGAATACTTCCTGGCCTTCGGGAATAGAAACAATACCGTTACCCATAGCCATAAAATCAAGTTTTCCGGAATTCACGCCATAATCATACGCAGGTCCGTACTGGTCACCGCCATTTCCCAATACATTGCCCAAACCGCCTGTATTTCCGATTCCCAATCCTACAGACCATCCGTTCGACCTGGAAGAGGATTTACGCTCAACAGGAAGTTGCAACTTATCTTTCCCGGACGGACGCCGACGTTCCATTTGCCTGTTTTCCGGTTCTTCAACCTCCTTTGCCTCTGTATTTGCCGTAACAACCGGAGTTTCGTTACCGGAATCATCCACTACCTCAACCGGTGTTCCAGAAGACACCAATTCCTCCTCTTGTCCGGTTAAAGGTTCAATATGCTGTGCAACCAGTGAATGAGTCGGGGCAGGAGCCATTGATGAACTATTACGTGCTTCATAAACAGGTTTAGTTGCATCTGTCTGTGCCGAAGGGGCCGTCCGTTCGGGCAAAATATCCGGAGCCACAGCCAAAGCAGGCATATTGGCACGGCGCACTTCATCCCCTATCGGACTTTGCAACAGCCACAAACTGACGGATGATACAGCTACCAACAATACAGCAGCCGCAGCTGTAGCCCAACGGCGGAAAGGAATGAACTTCTGTTTTCCGATAACTGGAGGTGTGGAAACGGACAGTTCCTTCTCCAACCGCTCCCAACCGGAAGCGGGTATCGGTTCAGAATAATCTTCCAACCGCTCCTTTATCTTTTTCATCCACAATTCATCTTCCATACGTTCTTTCATTTATGTATTTTTTTTCATCCACTCGCGTACTTTCGTGGCTAAAGCCGCCTTGGCACGCGTTAGCTGCGAGGCTGATGATTTTTCATTAATGCCCAACATCTGGGCTATCTCTTTATGGGGCTTTTCTTCAAAAACATATAAATTGAACACGGTACGGTAACCGGCAGGCAGTTCACTGATAAACTGCATCAGTACTTTTTGGGGAATGACATCCACAATCGAAGCTTCCGGATCTTCATACGCCTCAGGCGCATTATCCAATGTAGACGACTGGGACATTACATCATTTTTCCGCAAAAATTGCAGCACCGTATTTACCATCACACGTTCCATCCACGCACGCAAAGAACCCTCGCCCCGCCACGTAAATTTATCAAAAGAATCGAACAGTTTCAAGAAACCGTCATGCATCAGATCCTGTGCAATCTCCCTGTCACCGGCATAACGTAGGCAAACGCTGAGCATGCGTCCCGCATAGCGCTCATACAGCTCCTTGCGAGCAAGATTATCTCCCTGCCTGCACCGTTCTGCCAATTCCAATTCTTCCATTCTTCCTATTAACACGTGTTTACCTTATAAATACAATGGCTACAAAAATACTGCATCAGTCAGAGAAGAAAATCATACTTTTATTTCTTTAACAGTCTTCTGCGCAGTATTTAGTTCTCACCTGCATTTTTCAAATACGCAGAATGGAATTAAACTAAAAAAGAATAAAACCTACCACTTATGAAGAAACAGAGAACGATATTCACGGCTTTCATGCTTTTATTTATCGCTATGCCAATGTTGCAATCCTGCCTGGACAATGATTGGGACAACCAATATCCGTCCTTGTTTGCCATAGGTACCATAAAGGTAATAGAGGAAAATGATTATTATTTTACGCTAGACGAAGGCAGCAAGCTCTACCCGGGTGACACGACCGCCCTTTACAATTATACAGTCGTTGACGGACAGCGTGCATTTGTCTATTTCGACGAGTTAAGTGAAAAAAAAGAAGGATATGAATACAATGCCCAGATTAAGCATATAGAAAATATCCTGACTAAAGACATCTATTCCATGCCTGCCGACAAGGAAGACAGTATAGGCGATGACCGTATCAATATCATAGAACCTTTATGGATTACAGGAGACTTCTTGAACATCAAATACCAAATTTACCATGGTAACAATAAGGAAAAACTGCACATGCTGAATCTGGTAATAAACGAAGAACCTGCCGACGAGAATGACAAACCGGACTATCTTAACCTGGAATTCCGTCATAATGCCTACAACGACAATCCGGAAGTATTGGGTACCGGACTGGCGTCTTTCAGATTGAACAACATAGCCGATTTATTGGAAGGTAAAAAAGGATTGAATATCCGTGTCAGGAGCATTTACGATGGGGTGAAACATATCACCCTTGATTTCAAGGAAAAAGAGGAATAATTCCTCCAAATTTAAATTTCAGCATCTCAATAGGGAATATATGGGATGGCATAGCGAATATGTCATCCCATATTATTGTAGCCTCATTTCAAACGACTTCTTCCTTTATCTTTGTCCATTCAATATATTATTTCTATATTTGCTCAATATCTGGCAAACAAACAATAGAGCAAAAACATGAAAAACATACTCAAAATAACTATACTAACCATTTGTTTACTGGCGCAAACTTGTTTTCTTACTGGCAGTAATACAAACACCAAGAATATCGATTATATCCTTATTATCAACACCTATGCCGACTCCAACCCTTGGAGCAATAGTTTTATCAATCCTATTATTCGCATGGCCTCTCAAAACAATAAGATTGGAATATACGCAGCTCATTTAAAGATGCTTACCCTAAAAAGCCCTAACAACTTGAAGGCTTTCGAAGAAAACATACTCAAAGAGCTTTCTTTCCGTACTCCAAAACTTGTGATATTTATAGGAAGCGCAAGCTTTATCTTATGCGATGACATTGACCAAAAATGGCCAGGCATCCCCATGCTATTATGCGGAGAGCATGATTATACCGGTCCTGAAAATCTTATCGCACAATCCCATGCCCTGTCTCCGGAACAACACATCCCTATCAGCCAGCTACAAAACAGATTTAACTTAACCCTGTTGCATGCTCCGAACTATATGAAAGAAAATCTACAACTGATGCAACAACTCATACCTAAAATGAATAAGGTCATTTATATAGGTGACGGTACCTACACTTGCCAACAGAACAATCATGACTTGTCCAAAATCATGCGCACGAAGCATCCTGAGATGGAATATGAATTCATTTCCGCAGAAAGCACCTCTTCAGACAGCCTTTTCACAATACTAAGCCAACAAGATCCACAGACTACCGGTTTTCTATTTTCCTCTTGGCTACGCAAGGAAGATTATGAAGGAAATGCTATCATGACCACAAATTCATACCGAATTATCGCCACGTCATCTGTTCCCCTTTTTTCACTTAGGACTATTGGAGTCCAGGAAGAAGGAGGAATTGTCGGCGGATATATCTATAATGAAAAAAAAATCATAACCCACCTTTTGAATACGATCAAAGAAATTCTGGACGGAAAACCGGCCCGTAACATACCTATTTACCGGGCAGAAAATGCCTGTCCCGTCTTTAATTACCAATCTCTGCTTCAACGGAACCTTGATCCTAAACGCTGCCCAAGAGGCACTATATTCTATAATGACCCTCCCTCTTTTTGGGAGCAATATGAATATACAATCATAGGATGCGCCAGCTTTATTTTCTTATCACTATTAGCCTTTCAATATCATCGTGTACGCGTTCTCGAAAAGATGAAACGTATCCAGCAGAATGAATTGGCAACCATTGGTAAATATTATAATCTTATCAACAACATGCCTATTCTTTATCTGTTGGAAGAACTTGAGAAAGATGCAAGCGGCAAGATTATCGGAGTTAAAATTGTTGATGTAAACAGACATCTTGAAGAAAGATTCTGCAAAAAGAGTGATATCATAGGAAAAACAGGAAATGAAATATTTCCTAAATCCATGCCGCAATTCCTGCATTTCATGAACATAGCCATGACAGAAAAGCGTTCTGTCACTTTTTCTTATTATCATAAAACGGTAGATACTTTCTATGACATCGTGGTCAATCTCAACGGTAACGAACAATACATGGATGTATTCTGCATAGACAGTACAGAATTGCACCACGTACAAGAGCAATTGCGCTCTATCAACCATAAGCTATCCATGGCACTCGACATAGCAAACATAGTCCCTTGGAAATGGGATTTACAGAGTCATACGATACTTTGCGATGTAAACAAACCTATCGAACTAAGTACCCATCACGAAGAGATTACCGAAGAACAACTATCTGTACCCGACAATGAATATTTTGCCAAAATCCACAAAGAAGATCTTCCCAAAGTAAAAGAGGCCTATGCCAACTTGATTGCAGGACGCACCCAAAAGGTAAAGGAAGAGTATCGTATCCTCAACCATATAAACGGGCATAAACACATTGACTGGGTTGAAGCCCAAGCTGGTATAGAAAGCTATGACGACCAAGGAAACCCTCAGACATTGGTCGGTTCTTCCCTGGTCATCACAGAACGGAAAAAGATGGAAGACGACTTAATATCCGCTAAAAACCGGGCAGAAGAATCCAACCGTCTGAAATCTGCCTTCCTCGCCAATATGAGCCACGAAATCCGCACTCCACTGAATGCCATTGTCGGCTTCTCCGGGATTCTGGCTTCCATCGAAGAAGAGAAAGAAAAACAGGAATACGTCAGTATCATCGAAAACAATAACGCATTGCTATTACAGCTGATCAGTGACATTCTTGACCTCTCAAAAATCGAAGCAGGAACCATGGAATTTATCTATTCGGATTTTGAGTTAAACAAAATCATGGCAGAACTTGAAAGTTCTCTCCGCCTGAAGTTGCCACCGAATAAAAACATCAGCCTGACCTTTGAACCTCAATTACCTGTATGTTACATTCACGCAGAGCACAACCGGCTCTCACAGATCATCATCAATCTGGTAACCAATGCCATTAAATTCACCGATGCAGGCAGTATACGGTTTGGTTATGAAAAGCGTAATAAAATATTGTATTTTTACGTCAGCGATACTGGCTGCGGCATCCCAAAAGACAAAAAGGAAGAGATATTCGGCCGTTTCGTCAAACTCAATAATTTTGCACAAGGTACAGGCTTGGGACTTTCTATCTGCCGGACACTAGTCCAACACATGGGAGGCGAGATAGGTTTAGATTCCGCTATCGGTAAAGGTTCCACTTTCTGGTTTACCCTCCCCTATGTCCCTGCAACTAATGTGCAGCAACAGGAGATAAAATCAGAACCTATCAAAATCAAAAAACAAAAAATCACTATCCTTGTGGCTGAAGACCACGACAGCAATTATCGTCTCATCGAATCTATTTTAAAGAAAGACTATAATTTGATCCACGCATGGAACGGGGCAGAAGCTGTAGCCATGTTCAAGACGTATTCTCCGCAACTCATCCTGATGGATATCAACATGCCGGTTATGGACGGATATGAAGCAACCAAGGAGATACGCAAGTTTTCTACCCGACTCCCCATCATAGCGATAACAGCATTTGCCTATGCCTCCGATGAACAGAAAGTCATGGAAAGCGGATTCGATGCCTATATGTCAAAACCCATCAATGCCAACCAATTAAAAGGGCAAATAACCTCTATATTAAAACAACATATCATGTTTATGTAACTTGCCTTTCTCTTTGCTGCAATCTGTCTCCATTCCAAAGTATCCGGAGACAGATTGTATTTCATATCTCTTTTATCCGATTTAGGAGTCCTGTTTTCCGGTCTCGGCAAAAACTTCCCCGCAAATCACAGGAAACCGTCCTACTTTTGGCGAAAAGTAAAAAGAAATATGAAAACAAAAGCACGATCCATCCTATTGTCCGCCCTTTCCTTCCTGCTGGCAGCATGCGGAGGCAAAGAACTGAAAAAAGAACAAGATCTGTTAGTTTATACCGCAGATGCAACCACCCTCTCCCAACAGAACAACAAAGAGTTTCCTTTTATATCCCAACCTTTCCGCACCTCGGAACTGTCATTCAGAGTCGGCGGCCCCATCAATCTTTTTGATGTCTATGCCGGTAACCAATACAGACAAGGCAGCCTCATCGCCGAGATAGACCCGAGAGACTTCCGGATTCGTAAGGAACGTACCGAAGCGATATACCGTCAATCCAAGGCAGAATTCGAGCGTATCGAGGTGCTGTATCAAAAGGAAAACATTTCGGCAAGTGCCTACGAAAAGGCAAAGGCCGACTATATTTCGGCAAAAACGGCTTTTGAAACAGCAAGTAATGAGTTAAAAGATACACGTCTGACAGCTCCCTTTACCGGATATGTGGGTGAAGTCTATATCGAAAAATACCAGGATGTAAAAGCAACCCAGCCGGTTCTCTCGCTCATTGATATACATCAGCTCAAAATAGAGATTTTCGTCACACAGGACATAGCTTATGCCGCACAGAATATGGACAGCATCCTTTTGCGTTTCGATGCCATACCCGATAAAAACTTCAAAGCCAAAATAGCCGAAGTGTCCAAAGGAACTACCCGCAACAATCTCTCATACTTACTGACAGCATTCCTTTCCAATCAAGACGGTGGACTCTTGGCGGGCATGTCCGGTAAAGCGATACTGGACATCTGCCAAGCAGAGAGCCTGTCCGGAGTCTGCATCCCCCAGACAGCGCTCTGCCACCGTCCTGTGGAAGGAGACTATGTATGGACCGTCAATCCGGAAACACAGGTCGTGAACCGGAGGAAAGTGACAATCGCCAAGCTGTTACCCGACGGTCGTGCCGAAATCAGCCAAGGCTTAAAGGCAGGCGAAACTGTAGCTGTCAGCAAACTCCGTTTCCTGTCCGACGGAATGAAAGTAACCACTACCTCTAAGACAAAACAATCATGAAACTGGTAAAATTCTTTTTGCAGAAAAAAGCAGTCACCTTGTTACTGCTGGCATTAGTGCTGGCGGGCGGTTTGTTGGCCTATATCAAAATGGGCAAGTTGGAAGACGCCCCTTTCACCATCAAACAAGCAATGGTACTGACTCCCTATCCGGGCGCCTCCCCATCAGAGGTACAGTCCCAGGTCACTGATATACTGGAAGAATCTATCCAGTCGCTCGGAGAACTTTATTACCTGAAAACGGAGAACCGTGCCGGCTTGTCCAAAATCACTGTTTATGTAAAAAAGGAAATACGTGCAGACGAAATGCAACAGCTTTGGGACAAGCTCCGCCGCAAGGTGAACGACGTACAAGGAAAACTGCCTGCCGGTGCAGGCCCTTCTGTAGTAAATGATGATTTCGGAGATGTATTGGGCGTATTCTATGGACTTACAGGCGAAGGGCATACTTACCGTGAACTGGAAGATGAAGCCAAGCTCATCAAAAATGAGTTCCTGAAAATAAAAGACGTAGCCAAAGTGGAAATTTACGGCACCCAGACTCCTACCATCGACGTCTCTGTCAGCCCATCGGTTATGGCACGCAGCGGAATCACAACGGCTGACATCGCCCACGCTTTTGAAGCACAAAATAAAATAGTGGATGCGGGAGGGATTGATGCAGGAAGCAACCGCATCCGTATCGAGTCCACCGGAAATTTCTACTCCTTGGACGATATACGCAATCTCACCATCGTATCGCGCAGCGGCGAACATTTCCGCTTGGCAGATATAGCCCGGATAGAAGAAAGCTACCAATCACCTGCCAGCAACCTGATGCGTATCAACGGACAACAGGCGGTAGGCATTGCCATTTCCACCGTTCCTACAGGAAACGTCGTTGACATGGCAAAGGCTGTAAAAGAAAAAGTGGACCAGCTTTCCGAAACCATCCCCCAGGGGTTTGAGCTGACAAGCATCTACGACCAAGGTTATGAATCGGCAATAGCCAATCAAGGCTTTATTTTGAACCTGATTATCTCCGTACTTACAGTAGTTGCCATCCTGCTCTTCTTTATCGGTTTCAAAAACGGCTTACTCATCGGCAGCGGACTGGTATTTTCCATTTTCGCCACACTTATCGTCATGCTCGCCACCGACATAGCCTTGCAGCGCATGTCTCTGGCAGCCATCATCATTGCCATGGGAATGCTCGTGGACAATGCCATCGTGGTGTCAGACTCAGCACTGATAAATATGCAACGCGGCATGCGCAAGCGCGTAGCCATCATGCGTGCCTGTTCTTCTACCGCCCTGCCTTTACTGGCCGCCACAGTCATTGCCATCCTGACCTTTCTGCCCATTTATTATTCACCGCACATTACCGGAGAGTTATTGTCTTCTTTGGTAGTAGTCATAGGTGTATCCCTTATGTTCAGCTGGGTGTTCGCATTGACACAGACCCCCTTCTTTATCCAAGAGTTTGTACGCCGTCCGCGACCGGAAGAATTGCCGAACGACCTGTTCGACGGAAAATATTATAGTCTTTTCCGTCAGTCCCTACATGGGGTTATAAAGCACCGTTACCTGACTATCGGCAGTCTGGTCATCTTATTGATCCTCTCGGCCTGGAGCTTCAAGTTTATCCCGAAAGTATTTGTGCCCTCACTTGACAAGCAATATTTCACCCTGGACATATGGCTGCCCGAAGGTACCAATATCAATGAAACAGATCATCTGGCGGAAAAGATGGCAGACTACATTAAACGACACGAAGAAACAGAAATGGTATCCACTTACATAGGCCGTACCCCACCCCGCTATTATCTGTCCAATGTAGCCTTCGGCCCCCAAAGCAACTATGCCCAACTATTGGTAAAATGCCACACTTCCAAGGAATCCCGCCGGCTGAACGCCTTACTGCAGGACTCCATCCGGCTGAAATTTCCGGAACCGCTTATCAAAGTCAACAAGTTTGAACTAAGCCCACTTACGGAAGCTGTTATAGAAGCGCGCTTTTTAGGCCCCGATCCCGCTATTCTGGATTCACTTGTCGGAGAAGCCATTAAAATCATGCGCCGCAACCCAAAAGTCGCCGACGCACGCAACGAATGGGGAAATATGTCTCTGATGCTCCGCCCGGTTTACGACCCTGTAAAAGCGGGAGAACTGGGTATCACCAAAGCACAGATGATGCAATCTGTCAAATCCATCAGCGACGGTACTCCGGTGGGCATTTACAGAGATGATGAAAAGAAAGTGCCTGTTTTACTGAAATCGGCAAACTACAACATCACAGACGCACAGTCGCTCGGCAGTTTCCACGTATGGAACGGAGAACGCTCCGCACCACTGTCACAAGTTACGGAGCGCATAGAAACGTCCTGGGAGTTTCCACAGATACGCACTTATAACCGCCAGCTATCCATGGCGGCCATGTGCGGCGTAAAACCGGAATATACTATGGCAGAAGTACATGGAGAAATACGCAAAGAGATAGAAAGCATCCGCCTGCCCGAAGGATATACTTTCTTTTGGGACTCCCAGTTCAAGGATCAGAAAGAAGCGGTACAAGCCATCACCAAATTTTTCCCGTTGGCATTCCTGATGCTGATTGTGATATTGGTAGCCTTGTTCGGTAATTTCCGCCAGCCGATTATCATTCTCTGTGTGCTTCCACTGTCACTTATCGGGGTTGCCATAGGCATGTTGCTTACCGGTTTTGACTTCGGTTTCTTCCCCATTGCCGGATGGCTGGGGTTATTGGGAATGATCATTAAAAACGTCATCGTGCTGATAGATGAAATCAATGTACAGCGTCGGAGCGGAGTCCTTCCTTATACGGCAGTGGTCGAGGCAACCGTTTCCAGAACCCGTCCTGTACTGATGGCAGCTACCACGACCATTCTCGGAATGATTCCCTTGCTGTTTGACATAGCTTTCGGCGGTATGGCAGCCACCATTATTTTCGGATTGACTTTTGCCACCCTGCTCACATTGTTCGTGACCCCGGCATTGTATGTATTGTTCTATAAAGTAAAAATCAAATGAGTATGAAAGCCCTATATTCTTGTGTGTTTATTTGCATAGTATGCACTCCGCCCGCATTCTCCCAACAAAGTCCACTATTGGAGAAGTACAGGTCCATGGCTCTGGAATATAACCATGACCTGCATGCGGCGGATAAAAACATCGCCTCCAGCATCGAGCTGGTAAAATCCGCCCGCGCTGACCTCAAGCCCAAGCTGTCCGGTAACGCCGACTTCCAATATACAGGAAATCCTCTGGAACTTACCGCCCAATTGCCGGGAATGGACACCCCTCTTTCTTTTGAAGGACGCGACATGAAATATGGAGCTTCCCTCAGCCTGTTGCAGCCTATCTATACCGGCGGACGTATCCTCGAAAGTATCCGCCTGGCAAAACATCAGCAGTCCTTAACGACTCATCAAGCCGAACTGCTTCTGTCTTCGGTCTGCTATCAGACCGATATCCAATATTGGAACACAGTAGCACGGGCCGAACTGGTGCAAGTGGCCACCGACTACCGTAATTCCATAGCAGATCTGGTACAAACGATCCGTGAACGTGTCGATGTAGGGCTTGTTGATCCGCAAGACCTCCTTATGGCAGAGGTCAAATTGAACGAAGCCGAATATCAGTTACTCCAGGCACAAAACAACTTCGACACAGGACGCATGGCTCTAAACTCTCTGATTGGAGCCGATTTGAAGGCCGAAACCCCAATAGAAGACACAATTCCGTCTGTAACGCTCCCCGACACCCTGCTGTTGCATAACGGCAGCAACCGCCCGGAACTCATGATAGCGCATGACCGGATAAAAATGGCCGAAAGTACTTCACGATTGAACGATTCCAAATACAAGCCACAGTTATACATAGGTATAGACGGCAGTTATTCTTCTCCCGGTTATGACTTTCGTACAGACATGGATCCCAACTATGCCGTTTACGCCAAGTTGTCTGTCCCCATTTTTGAATGGGGTAAACGTCGCAACGAAAAGCGTGCCTCCACCTGGAAAATAGGCATGGCAAATGACTACCTGAACAAAGTAACGGATAATATAAAACTGGAAGTACAAACCGCCAAGACCTCTCTGGCACAGTCCATGCAACAAGTCTGTTTGACCGGCAACTCCCTGGAAAAGGCCCGTGAAAACGAACGCAAGGCACTCGAACGTTATGAAGAAGGAAAAATATCCATTGTAGAAGTCATTGAAGCGCAAAACTATCGCCAAAGTTCGCAGATAAACTATGTCCAGGCCAAAGTCTCGGCACAAGGACATTATTCCGAATTGATCAAAGCATTGCATAAATACTGAATGATATTTTATTAACTTTGCCCTCATGAGATGGAATCACCTGATATATTGCCTGCTGTTCTCCGGACTGGGAGCGTTCTCCTACCTCCTGTTGGTGAACTATACAGATTTAACGCCCCGCATAGCTGACGCGTTATACTCCCGGGGAGCATTTGTATTCTTCATTCTGGCATTCAATGTATTGGGTTATACCACACTCCGAATCAGCTCATGGATCAATACCCAATATGCCGTCAACGTGCGTTACCGTTGGAAGATACCGGCCATCTACATAGCCGTCATGTCATTGTACCTGCTTCTGAACTATGGACTGCTGATCTCCGCCAAGATATTGGCAGGTTCATCCAACCCTTTCACGTTTGCCGGTGGCGGCTGGCGGCTTCTCATAATAGTCTGGCTCGTCGAACTGGTTATTTTAGGACTGGTATTGAGTAACCGTTCCATGCTGAATGCCTTGAGGCTACAAAGAAAGACAGCAAAATTACAAGCTGAAAATGATACCGCACGCTACACAGCTTTACAGAATCAACTTAATCCGCATTTTCTGTTCAACAGCCTCAACACGCTGATTGCGGAAATAGAATACAATCCCGGAAACGCCGTCAGTTTCACCAAACACCTTTCCAGTGTTTACCGGTATGTCCTGCAAAGCCAGAGCAAGACATTGGTCACGTTGAGTGAAGAACTGGAATTTACCCGTTCTTATCTCTTCCTGCACGAAGTACGTCTGGGCAACTGCCTCCATTGTGAATATGACATCCCTGCCGACAGCAAAGACAGTCTGCTGCCACCACTCACCCTACAGTTATTGGTCGAGAATGTCATCAAACACAACTCCATCACCCAAAGCAAGCCCATGACCATCACCATACGGATAGAGAATGAGTATCTGGAGGTAAGCAACCCCATACACCCCAAGAAAACCACCGCTTCTTCGGGAGTGGGCCTGCAAAATCTTGCCAAACGTTGCCAACTCATGTCCGGCGGGGATATACTCATTGAACGTCACACTGAAATATTTACCGTAAAAGTACCCTTGCTATATGAATAGACAGAATGCAATCATAATTGAAGACGAAGTACCCGCCGCCCGCCTGCTGCACTCCATGGTCTCCCGTATCCGCCCTGAATGGAATATTACCATTCTCCCCGGAAGTGTAGATGATGCCATAGCCTGGTTTGCCTCCCATCCTCATCCCGACCTCATTTTTTTGGACATACAATTGGCAGACGGTAACTCGTTCGATTTCCTGTCTTCGGCAAAGCCATCTTCGGCCATTATTTTCACCACTGCCTATGACCAGTATGCAGTCCGTGCATTCACGGTGAACAGTATAGACTATATTCTGAAACCGGTGGATGAGCAGCGGCTTTCGGACGCTATTCTAAAATATGAGACCTTGCAAGACTGCGGACGCCCTCTCCCGGACGATTATCTGGCTACTTTGCTCGACGCCCTTCAACCCCGCGACAAACGGTACCGTACCCGTTTTCTCATCTCGGGCATAGATCGTTTCTGGTCACTTCAAGTAAACGACATAGCTTATTTCTACTCGGAAAACAAGGTTACTTTCGCCGTTACCCGTACCGGACAAGAGCACATCATCGACCTTTCATTGAGCCGGTTGATGGAGCAACTCGACCCGGACCGTTTCTTCCGTGCCAACCGGCAAGTCATTGTATGCATCACCGCCATTGACCACGCCGAACCTTATTTCAACGGGAAAATCGTAGTCACCGTCCGTCCTCCCTACAAAAATAAAATAACCATCAGCGAAGAAAAACTTACAGCTTTCAAGCAATGGCTTAACTTCTAATTCAAGAGAAAGGCGTATCTTTGCAACTTATTTATGCAAAACTACTCTCAAGAATTATGAAAAAAGGACTTTTATACGCCATACTGGCTTCTATCCTATGGGCTATTGTCAACCCGTTTATCAAACAAGGGTTAAGTTATGATTTCACTCCGATGAATTTTGCGGGCATCCGATTTATCAGTGTCGGCATTATCCTGTTCGCCTACACTTGGCACAAAGGGATGTGGCGGGAAATCAAGCAACACAGCAAGCTCTTTCTTAACCTGATCTGCATCAACATGTTCATGGGCTATACCGCTTTCTATTTCGGAGTGGATTTTGTAAGCGGCGCCATATCATCCATCATCATGGGAATGACCCCTCTCATCAACGTACTGTTGGCCCATCTGCTGGCAAGCAATGACAAACTGAATGCACACAAAATTATCAGCCTCATAGTCAGCCTCGTCGGTCTGCTGCTGATTGTAGGAATGGGCAGTGACGGCGAGCCTTTGGACTGGAAAGGAATTACCGGCATTGTACTCCTGCTGTTCAGTATCATCTTCCAAGGATATTCCGCCATTTCCGTGTCCGAAGACAAAGGCAAGGTAAACCCCATCTTTCTGAATGCCGTACAAATGTTTTTCGGTGGCCTGCTCATCTACTTGGTAGGATTGGGAACGGAAGGTTACCATTCTTTCATCGGCAAGCCCGCAGGATTCTACATCAGCCTCGGCATTCTTGTCTTCATTTCCGTTTTCGCTTTCAGTTTCTGGTTCATCGCATTGCAAAGCAAGGGAGCCAAAGTCAGCGACATCAATATGTGCCGCCTCATCAACCCTATTTTGGGTGCTATGTTAAGTTGGACCATGCTGGCGGGAGAATACCCCACTTTCAGTACAGTGGCAGGCATGCTGGTCATTGTCAGTTCACTGGTAATTTACTTCAAAGGACCGGAGATTGCAAAGCATATACACAAAAATAAATAAAACTCTGTTCTAAGCTTACGAATATGTATTCGCAAGCTGCGGATATATGTTCAAAGGCTGCGGATATGTATTCGCAACCTTTGAACAGAGATTTCTCCTAACTCCTACAAACTTTTATAGCTGTACCGAAGAACTTTTCTATAGGTATGCTGCCATTTCTCTATTATAGATAGATACTTGTCTATTATAGATA
>NZ_GL882619.1:38014-109013 GCF_000195635.1 Bacteroides fluxus YIT 12057
AGATAGATACTTGTCTATTATAGATAGATACTTGCACCCATCCCCAAAAAACACACGTATTATTTGGTTATTAAAAAGAGTGTTCGTAGTTTTGCGAACAACAAATAAGAAAAGAATATTGAAATGAAAGAGAAACAGTACACAACAGAACAGGAACAGATTGCTCGTTTCGCCAAAGCAATGGGGCATCCGGCACGGATGGCTATTCTTGCTTTTTTGGCAAAACAAGACAGTTGTTTCTTCGGTGATATTCACGAAGAACTGCCTATCGCCAAAGCAACTGTTTCACAGCATTTGAAAGAACTGAAAGAAGCTGGCTTAATTCAAGGTGAAATAGAAACGCCAAAAGTCCGGTATTGTATAAACCGGGAGAACTGGGAACTTGCCCGAAAATTGTTTGCTGCTTTTTTAGGAGACTGCAAATGTAAAGGTACATCGTGCTGTGAATAGCAGCACCTTTTTTTTGATATAATTGTTCGTAGTTCTACGAATCACGATTATCATATTAACTTTAACATGGATTCTAGCGTACAGTGTTGCCGGACTGGGTAAATTTTACAACCGGATGCAAATATTCGAGAAATGGTTTCGTAAAATAGTTGCCATCCTCTTTATTGCGGTAGGTATTTATTATGCAGTAGTCTTTTATCTATAAATAAAAACAGAGTATCATTTAAAATAAAAACAGCATGAAAAAGATAGAAATTTTCGACCCGGCAATGTGTTGCCCTACGGATCTTTGTGGGACCAATATCGACCCGGAATTAATGCGTATTGCGGTTGTTATTGAAACTGTATTTGAAGCCGAACGCTTGCAAATGGATTTACAACGTGCCGGGATTAATAATAAATGGTGGGTCGTGAATGCTTGCTTGTCATTAACTGACACCGAAAATTCTTTCTTGCGGGCAAAGGCGCAAAATGAATTGGTTTGGATTAAGAAAGTAGAAGAATTGTCAAAGGGCAATGCCGCCCTGATAACTTGGAAAAATAACTAAAAACATGAAGATTTTAATTCTTTGTACAGGAAATAGCTGCCGCAGCCAAATGGCACACGGCTTTTTACAATCATTTGACAATAAACTGGATGTCTATTCAGCAGGAACCAAACCCGCTGAAAAGGTTAATCCGATGGCAGTAAAGGTTATGGATGAAATGGGTATAGATTTAACCCGCCATACCCCTAAAAGTGTAAACCTATATATAGGGCAGGAATGGGACTATGTTATTACGGTCTGCGGTGGGGCAAACGAAAGCTGCCCGATGTTTACGGGTGAAGTAAGAAACAGGCTGCATATAGGATTTGACGACCCCTCGGAAGCAACCGGAACGCCGGAGTTTATAAACAGTGAATTTCATCGGGTACGGGATGAAATAAAAGCCCGCTTCTATGATTTCTACCAGAACGAATTAAAACCGCAATTAAGCTAAATAGTTGTTGTTATGGAAAAGAAACAAGGAATTGGATTTTTTGAAAAATACCTGACTATCTGGGTTGCCTTGTGCATCATTATTGGAATCGCTGTGGGACAATGGCTTCCGGCAATTCCGCAAACATTAAGCAAATTTGAATATGCCAACGTGTCTATACCCGTGGCAATCTTGATTTGGTTAATGATTTATCCGATGATGCTAAAAGTGGATTTTCAAAGTGTCAAGAATGTCGGCAAGCGTCCGAAAGGAATAATAGTCACTTGCGTTACCAATTGGCTGATAAAGCCATTTACCATGTTCGGAATAGCTTATTTATTCTTCTATGTGGTTTTCAAAGCCTTTATACCTGCCGGATTAGCCGAAGAATATTTAGCCGGGGCGGTATTATTAGGGGCTGCACCTTGTACAGCTATGGTGTTCGTGTGGAGTTACCTTACTAAAGGGGATGCCGCTTATACGCTGGTACAAGTGGCAGTGAACGATTTAATCATATTGGTAGCATTTGCCCCTATCGTCGCTTTCCTGCTGGGAGTTGGCGGCGTATCTATCCCGTGGGACACTCTGTTGCTGTCCGTAGGGCTGTTTGTTGTGATACCACTTGCTGCCGGAGTCATTACCCGCATGATGGTTATCCGCCGCAAAGGGGTGGAATATTTCAATAATGTATTTATTAAGAAATTTAATAATTATACGGTAGGTGGGTTGCTATTGACGCTTATTATCCTGTTTTCATTTCAAGGAGAAACGATACTGAACAATCCTCTGCATATCTTACTGATTGCTGTTCCGCTTGTATTGCAAACGGTTCTGATATTCTTCATTGCTTACGGTTGGGCGAAATGGTGGAAATTACCCCATGATGTTGCCGCACCTGCCGGAATGATCGGGGCAAGTAATTTCTTTGAATTGGCGGTTGCTGTAGCTATTTCCCTTTTCGGTTTACAATCCGGAGCCGCTTTAGCTACGGTAGTGGGTGTATTGGTCGAAGTCCCGGTGATGTTGATGTTAGTAAGGATTGCCAATAACACACGAAGTTGGTTTCCGGCTACAAAATAAATTAAGAGTTATGCAAGCTATGGATTTAACCATTTCAGACAACTAAATAAAAAAGCCGGAAGTTTTGCAAATATCTTTCTTGCAGAACTCCCGGCTTTGCGGAGAGACGGGCTCCCGAACCTACGCTTTCAGAAAATATCATAAAATTGCAAATCATTGATAATCATATATTATCTACAATGCAGAGTAAATCTAAATCTTTCTAAATGCCTTTTGCTATTTCAATTTTTGGGTGTATATTTGGGTGTAGAATTTCAAACGCACCCAATTATGAATATCAAACGTAACATCATTTTTGCATTGGAGAGCCGGAAGAAGAACGGTGTGCCAATCGTAGAGAACGTGCCTATCCGTATGCGTGTCATATACGCAAGCCAACGCATCGAGTTTACAACAGGCTACCGGATTGACGTAGCCAAATGGGATGCCGACAAACAACGGGTAAAGAACGGATGCACCAACAAGCTGAAACAAAGCGCATCCGAAATCAATGCAGACTTGCTGAAATACTATGCCGAAATGCAAAACGTGTTCAAGGAGTTTGAGGTGCAGGAAACCATGCCCACCACCCAACAGCTAAAGGATGCGTTCAATCTGCGGATGAAAGAGAGCAGTGAAGAACAACAGGAAGAAGCACCGATTAGTTTTTGGGAAGTGTTTGATGAGTTTGTAAAAGAGTGTGGCAACCAGAATAATTGGACGGCATCCACATACGAGAAATTTGCAGCGGTGAGAAATCACATCAAAGAGTTCAAGGAGGATGTAACCTTTGAATACTTCAACGAATTCGGGCTAAATGAGTATGTCAATTTCTTGCGTGACAAAAAGGACATGAGAAACAGCACCATCGGTAAACAAATGGGATTTCTCAAATGGTTCCTGCGTTGGAGCTTCAAAAAAGGACATCATCAGAACATTGCATACGACGCATTCAAACCCAAATTGAAAACAACCCCTAAAAAGGTAATATTCCTGACATGGGATGAACTGAACAAACTGAAAGATTATCATATACCGCATGACAAACAGTATTTGGAACGTGTCAGGGATGTCTTTCTGTTCTGCTGCTTCACGAGTTTACGATATTCGGATGTTCGTAACCTTAAAAGAAGTGATATTAAACCCGACCACATTGAAGTCACCACAGTCAAGACTGCGGACAGCCTGATAATCGAACTGAACGACCACAGCAAAGCCATTCTTGAAAAATACAAGGATGTTCATTTCGAGAACCACATGGCATTGCCTGTCATAAGCAATCAGAAGATGAACGATTATCTGAAAGAACTGGGTGAACTGGCAGAAATCAACGAACCTGTACGGGAAACCTACTACAAGGGAAATGAGCGCATAGATGAAGTCACACCCAAATACGCATTGTTAAGTACCCATGCCGGAAGAAAGACTTTCATCTGTAATGCGTTGGCACTCGGAATTCCGGCACCGGTGGTTATGAAATGGACTGGACACAGTGATTACAAAGCCATGAAGCCCTACATTGACATAGCGGATGACATCAGGGCAAACGCCATGAACAAGTTTAATCAACTATAAAAGTATCAATTAGTTTCATAGATTACCACCATTGAAGTATATTTGTATTCTGAAAATATCATAAGATGAGCAACAACGGACATAACATAGAAAAGACGAACTTTGACGCATTTATAAATGCTGTCGGTTCGGAAATACAACAGGCGCAAGTACGGCTGATTACCGCAGCCAATGCGCAAATGCTGTTCCACTACTGGAAAATGGGCAACTATATTCTTTATCATCAGCAACTGCATGGATGGGGAAGCAAAACCATCAAACAGTTGGCAAAGGCTATCCGGCTGAATTTCCCTGAAAAGAAAGGCTATTCGGAACGCAACCTTACCTATATGTGTCAGTTTGCAAGAACATATCCATTGAGAGTATTGCAGAATTTCATTGAAACGGATGCAAAACTAATAGCTCCAAGTGTGAAGAAAATTGAAGATGAAGTACACTACTTAAACGATTCGCAATTTACGCAAGAACCTCTTGCGCAAATTCAATCTACTGGTAACAAGGAAATTACAATCACGCAAGAACCTCTTGCACAAATTCATAATGTTGCTAAAACCGTATCCGACATTTACCGTATGGAAATTAAGGATATAGAAAACGTATTTATGGCATCACCTGTTGCAAAAACCAATTGGGCGAGCCATGTGATTATGCTTAACAGTTCGCTTCCATTGGGTGTAAGCTATTGGTACATGAAACAGTCCGTAGAAATGGGCTGGAGCAGCAATGTTCTTAAAATACAAATTGAAACCAATCTGTATAGCAGACAAATCAGCAACAACAAGGTTAATAATTTCACAGTCACGCTTCCTGCACCGCAAAGCGACCTTGCCAATTACCTTCTGAAAGACCCATACATCTTTGACTTGGCTGGAACTAAGGAAAAGGCAGACGAAAGGGACATAGAAGAACAACTGGTTAAGCACGTCACCCGTTACTTGCTGGAAATGGGAAATGGCTTTGCTTTCGTTGCCCGACAAAAACACTTTCAAATTGGCAACAGCGATTTCTTTGCCGACCTGATTCTGTATTCAATCCCCCTGCACGCATACATCGTAGTGGAATTGAAAGCAACCCCATTCAAACCGGAGTATGCAGGGCAACTGAACTTCTACATCAATGTGGTGGACGACAAACTGAGGGGAGAGAATGACAACAAGACTATCGGATTGTTGCTGTGCAAGGGGAAAGACGAAGTTGTAGCGCAATACGCATTGACAGGCTACGACCAGCCGATAGGCATCAGCGATTACCAGTTGAGCAAGGCTATACCTGAAAACTTAAAATCGGCTCTGCCAAGTATAGAGGAAGTGGAGGAAGAACTGACTTCCTTTCTTGATAAAGATAAGAACCCATAAACCAAGCGTATATGGCAGGAGAAATACAGATTATGATTCCCCAATATGGTGAACTCAATCGGATATACAACGACTTTTTAATCAGCCATACTTTCTCTTTTGACAGGCAGAAATTCATCACGGACTTCTACAAGCAATACAATAACACAAAAGCTTTCGAAGCCGCCATCCTTGAACTGGTGCTTGACAAACCGAAGGAACAATATACTCTAGTTCTCAACAGCCTGAGAACCGAAATAGAGAAAAACATACTGATTTACGAAAAACATCCATTGTTTGATAACGAGGTAATTTCTCGTGTATGCTACAACTTCGCAGGCAGATATGACGCTGATATAAAGGCACAATTGGAGGTTACACAAAAATTAAGCAAGCCTTTGAATGAAGCATACAACAGGTATGATTCCATTGGCTATAGGGTACATACGGCAGCAGAAGAAAAGCAAGCCGAAAAGGAGTATGAACGCTGCAAGGCTGAATATGAGAAGGAAAAAAAAGAACTGGAAAGGCTTTATGAATTGGAAAGGCAGGCAAGAAAGGAAGCTTTCCAATACATTGAGAACTGTTGCGGAGATATTTATAAACTGAGTTTTCATTTTATGGAAATATTGGCAAAATATATTCCCGTAGCAAAAGACAAGCCGGATGAACCGAGCAAGCAAGAGAAACAGCAGGATGCGCCAAAGGAGCAACCCGAATATTTCGATGCAGAATTACTTTCGCTTATTCATAAAGTCTGTGTGGGGGAACAGTTTGAAGATATTGCAACGCAGGACTTTTATGCCAACATGAACCTCTACTCCTGTAAAAAGGAATTAAAAATCAAGGCACGAGAAAAAATACGGGTGTGTTACCTGATATTCCTGATGAGTGAAAGACTGCCCAAACAAGACAGGGATAAATGGAAGAATATAATCCTGAAACAGTTGGATATTGACGAGAACTACTACAAGTCAAAGTACAAGGAACCGGTGTCGGATTTTCCAAGTGACAGTAACCAAAAGTTCGCTAAAGAAATGGACGCAATATTCCGATAATCCGTGATATGTCCTGACATTTTACGAAATCACCACTTTTACCACTCAAATTAATTTTTGAGTGGTATTTTTATTATTTGATATTCAGAGAAATAACAGGATATTCCATTTACACCAACCACATCCTTACCACTCACGCCCCTACCTAATTTTGCATCGTTCGAGAACAGAGATAACAGCCAGTGCGCAGGGCTGATTGTTTAACGGCTAAATAGATTGAACGATGACAAATCTTCAAGAGTTATTATTAAAACCCGTCTGGCAGATGACAGGCGAAGAGTTCATATTCCTGAGCAAGCACGCTTCCGGTCAAACGGAAACGCAACCACGACCCGTTACGGACACAGAAAGAAAATATGTGTACGGAATACTGGGCATTGCCAAACTGTTCGGGTGTAGTCTGCCCACCGCCAACCGTATAAAGAAAAGCGGTAAGATAGACAAAGCTATTACGCAAATAGGGCGCAAGATTATCGTTGATGCGGAACTTGCCCTTGAACTGGCAGGAAAGAAAACCGGAGGACGGAAATAACGGGTGGTATGGCTATGGACTATATGAAAGAGATTAAGGACATATCGGCAGAAGAAGCCGTAATCCTTTGGCAAGCCTCACGTTTGAGCCTGTCGAAAAGTTATGAGAAAGCACCCGAAATCCTCAAAGTGCATGGTTCTGTCATTGGGACATTGGGCAACTTCAGCGCATCCATCGGCAAAGCCAAAAGTAAAAAGACATTCAATGTATCGGCTATCGTAGCCGCTACATTGAAGAATGGCACTGTGTTGCGGTATGTGGCAGAGCTCTCCGACGGGAAGCGGAAAGTGCTTTATGTTGATACGGAGCAAAGCCCTTATCATTGCCTGAAAGTCATGAAACGCATTTTACGGATGGCTGGCTTGCCCGATGACAGGGACAGCGAAAACCTTGAATTTCTCGCTTTGAGGAAATACACGCCTGAACAGCGTATCAGGATTGTCGAACAGGCTATCTATAATACGCCCGACATTGGTCTTGTAATCATAGACGGCATCCGTGACATGGTATATGACATCAACAGCCCCGGCGAATCCACACGCATCATATCCAAACTGATGCAGTGGACGGACGACAGGCAGATACACATCCATACGATACTGCATCAGAACAAAGGGGATGAGAATGCGAGAGGGCATATCGGCACGGAGTTAAACAATAAGGCGGAAACCGTATTGCTGGTGGAAAAGGACAAGAGCAACGGGGATATAAGCAGTGTTTCAGCCATGCACATCCGGGCAATGGATTTCGAGCCTTTTGCCTTTCGCATCAACGACAATGCCTTGCCCGAACTCATAGAGGGTTACAAAACAGAAAGCAAGAAACCGGGAAGACCCGAGGAAGAAAAGTTCGACCCTTACAGGCATATCACCGAACAGCAGCACCGCATCGCATTGGAAGCCGTTTTCGGGCTGAAAGAGGAATACGGTTACAAGGAACTGGAAGATGCTTTAATCAAAAGCTATACGTCAATAGGTGTAAAACTGAACCATCAAAAGGCAGTACCGCTCATCACCATGCTTCGCAACAAACGGATGATAGTGCAAGAGAACGGCAGAAAATACACATTCATGCCCGACTTCCACTATTAACCCGTTACCTGCAATCGCTTCACTTCATTCTGTGGGTCTATATATTAAGGATAAAGCGAAGTGATGCAAGGAATGGATAAACCGCTTCACTTTATTGCCGTATTCTATATATACGACAATTTAGTGAAGTGGTTATATAGACCGTACTTCTTAAAATGGTACGGGCGAAAAGAAAAATAAATCAATTCACCAACTACTCAAACAATTATCTTATGGATATACAGACAGCCAAGCAAATCAGGATAGCAGATTATCTGCACAGTTTGGGATATTCTCCCGTCAAACAACAGGGTATCAACCTATGGTATAAATCACCGTTAAGGGAAGAAACTGAAGCCTCGTTCAAGGTAAATATCGAGCGTAACCAATGGTATGATTTTGCACTCGGCAAAGGCGGCGGCACCATCGAACTGGCGTCACACTTATATGCTACCGACCATATACCTTATATATTGGAACGCATAGCGGAACAGACACCACATATCCGTCCTGATTCTTTCTCTTTTGGCAAGCAGTCATCTTCCGAGCCACGTTTTCAACAACTGGAGATTGTACCGCTTTCTTCGCCTGCCCTACTCTCATATTTGCAGGAAAGGGGAATAAACACGGAACTGGCGAAAAGAGAATGCCGCGAAGCTCATTTCACCAACAACGGCAAACGGTATTTCGCCATTGCCTTTCCAAACATATCGGGCGGCTATGAGATTCGCAACCGTTATTTCAAGGGCTGTATTGCCCCTAAGGAAATCTCCCACATCAGACAGGCGGGAAAAGCGAGGGAAACGTGTTATGTGTTCGAGGGATTTATGGACTATCTTTCATTTCTTACTTTGAGATTGGAAAATTGCCCGAAATTTCCCGAACTGGACAGACAAGATTATATGGTATTGAACTCTGTATCGAATGTGAGCAAGGCTCTCTATCCGTTGGGTAGCTACGAGCGCATACATTGTTTCTTTGACAATGACCGTGCAGGGATGGAAGCACTCCGGCAAATTCGTATGGAATACGGCAGGGATTTATACATCCGTGACGCTTCGCAAACCTACAGCGGATGCAAGGACTTGAACGAATACTTACAGAAACAGGCTGAAAGAAACAGGCAAGTCCAGTCCGTAAGAGAGACGCACACCCAGCCACCGAAAAAGAAGAACGGTTTTCGGTTATAGCCCACTATAACTACACGCTCCGCTTTCGTAGTTGTGGGCTCTCCCGAGGGGATTAGGGCTTTGCCCTAATAACCCACTCAGGGCGTTCACCCCTGAGAACCCCGAGCAAAGAGTGACCCTCTCTTTGCAATCACCGCTTATGGGTTGCACCCCTAAGAACCCCACTGCGGAAGCGAACAAAGTAATCTAATGTAAACAAAAAAACTATGGCAACAAAATCAAGCATACATATCAAGCCTTGCAACATCGCATCGAGCGAGGCACACAACCGAAGGACTGCCGAGTACATACGCAACATCGGAGAGTCCAGAATCTATGTCGTTTCCAAACTTTCCACCAATAACGAGCAGTGGGTAAATCCTGACTTCGGCACTACCGAATTGCGGACACATTACGACAACATCAAACGGATGGTCAAGGAAAAGACCGGACGTGCCATGCAGGAGAAAGAACGTGAACGCAAAGGCAAGAACGGAAAAATCATCAAGGTGGCAGGGTGTTCACCTATCCGTGAGGGGGTGTTGCTCATCAGAGCGGACACCACATTGGCAGATGTGCATAAATTTGGCGAGGAGTGCAAACAACGCTGGGGTATTACTCCGCTGCAAATCTTCCTGCACAAAGATGAAGGACATTGGCTGAGCGGACAACCCGAAGCTGAAGACAGAGAGAGTTTCCAAATTGATGGAAAGTGGTTCAAGCCGAATTATCACGCTCATATCGTTTTCGATTGGATGAACCACGATACAGGAAAAAGCTGTAAACTCAATGACGAGGATATGACCGAAATGCAAAGTTTGGCTTCTGACATTCTCCTGATGGAACGAGGACAATCTAAAACCGAAACAGGCAAGGAACATCTGGAACGTAACGATTTCATCATAAAGAAACAGAAAGCCGAACTGCAACGTATAGAGGAAACCCAAAGGCACAAGAAGCAGCAGGTAACTCTTGCTGAGCAAGAACTCAAACAGGTAAAATCGGAAATACGCACCGACAAACTCAAAAGCGCAGCTACCGATGCAGCCACAGCCATAGCAAGCGGTGTCGGTTCTCTTTTCGGAAGCGGAAAATTGAAAGATTTGGAACAAACTAATGAGAATTTACGTCATGAAATTGCCAAGCGTGACAAGGGTATTGATGAATTAAAAGCCAAGATGCAACAAATGCAGGAACAGCACGGCAAGCAGATTCGTAACCTACAAGGAATACATAATCAAGAGCTTGAAATCAAAGACAAGGAAATATCACGATTGAACACCATTCTTGAAAAAGCGTTCAACTGGTTCCCTTTACTCAAAGAGATGTTGAGAATGGAAAAATTCTGCTATGCCATCGGATTTACCAAAGATATGGTAAACAATCTTTTGACAAAAAAAGAAGCAATCAGATGCAATGGGAAAATCTATTCCGAAGAGCATAGACGAAAGTTTGACATAAAGAACGATATTTTCAAGATTGAGAAAAGTTCGGTTGATAATAATAAATTGGTGCTTACAATAAACAGGCAACCGATAGGCGAATGGTTCAAAGAGCAATGGGAGAAACTCCGGCAAGGTTTACGACAATCAGCGGAAGAGCCAAGAAAAAGTAGAGGATTCAAGCTATAATTCCACTCTATATAATGCAAAACATCAATAAAATAACTAATTTTGCATTCGGATAGGGGCAACTCTTTC
Source organism: Bacteroides fluxus YIT 12057 (assembly GCF_000195635.1). Classification (GTDB taxonomy): domain Bacteria; phylum Bacteroidota; class Bacteroidia; order Bacteroidales; family Bacteroidaceae; genus Bacteroides; species Bacteroides fluxus. The sequence continues at coordinate 48,922 of NZ_GL882619.1, forward strand.
CAAGACATAAGAAAAAGAAGCGTTATGCTCATCTTGTAACTTGAAAACCTGAGAGCCTTTCAAATTTGATGCAAGAGATAGCATAGTGGTTCTCACGCATATAGCGTGGGCTGCTATCGTTGTATCTGCATCATAGGCTTTCTCAGGGCCGTCAAGTTAGATTGACATAGGTAGTCCACGCTTTTGTATTTAATAACCTACCCTGTTGGACTGATGGGCGAAAAGGAAAACGATATGGAACAAAAATTCTGTCAAAGCTGCGGAATGCCGCTAACAAACGAAATCCTCGGTACGAATACCGATGGCACACTCAATGAAGATTATTGCATCTACTGCTACAAAGATGGCAAGTTTGCGCAGGATATGACTATGGAGCAGATGATTGACCACTGCGCCCAATTCACTGATGAGATAAACAAACAGTCAGGACAGAACTTGACACAGGAACAGGCTAAAGACATGATGCGTCAATTCTTCCCTCACCTTAAACGCTGGAAAAATAGACTCGTTATGTTTATTGCAATTCTCACATACAAAAAGCCGTTGAGCGAGGTTGATAACTATCTGAGTGCGCACCGTGAATATCTCGCCAAACATTATGCCATCGGAGATTTCATAACATCTGGGCCACAGATCCCTCGCATTGGTGGCGTGATAATGATAAAAGCCAACAACCGTGAAGCGGTTGATGCTATTATTTCCGAAGATCCGTTCCACATCAACGACATTGCCAACTATCAGATTGTGGAATTTACCCCGACAATGTTTTGCAATGAAGAGTTGAAAACAATTCTATAATGATGCGCCTTAGTCTTAGACCATATCAGCCCACAGATGCCAATGTAATTACTACTTGGCTAAAAAACGAATATCTTATGCGCCAATGGTGCGCTGACAGATATGAGTGTTACCCGGTCACACCAGAAGATATGAATATCTATCACGAGCGGTATATTGACGGACAAAGTCAACGCGCCCTGACAATGTTGAATGGCAATAACATTGTGGGATATATCACCCTGCGCACTCCGGCAGATGATTCATCGGAACAACGCTTGGGATTCGTCATTGTCGATGATTCAAAACGTGGTCAAGGTTTTGGTAAAACTCTTGTTTCAATGGCAGTCAAATATGCTTTTGAGACGCTTGGTGCTACGAAAGTATCACTCGGTGTCTTTGAAAATAATCCGTCAGCCATCCATTGCTATAAGTCTGCCGGATTCAGGCGCGTGATTGTTCCAACAACAGAAAGCTATTCTTGCTTGGGCGAAACTTGGAATTGCATTGAAATGGAACAATACAAAGGACTATGAAAGTAATTGGAATTAACGGCAGCTCACGGAAAGATGGTAATACAGCTATCATAATCCGCACGATATTTGAGGAACTGAATAAGAGAGGTATTGAAACCGAGTTTATCCAATTGGCCGATGTCGATATAGAGCCATGCCGTGCTTGTTTTGCCTGTAAAGGTAAAGGTAATTGTGTATTCCGCAAAGACGGTTTTGCCGAGGTATTTAGCAAAATAGTTGGAGCTGACGGGATAATTCTCGGTTCGCCGGTTTATTCAGCAGATGTTTCCTCTCGAATGAAAGCATTGTTGGACAGAGGTGGCGTTGTCGCTGCTGTCAATCCGGGAATATTGAAACACAAACTGGGCGTGGCAGTTGCCGCCGTTCGTCGTGCCGGAGGTATGACGGCGGTCGATACAATGAATCATTTTTTCTTAAACAAGGAGATGATAGTTGCTGGTTCCACATACTGGAACATGGTTTATGGGCGAGAAATTGGCGATGTTCTTAAAGATAATGAAGGAATTGCCAATATGCGCAATCTCGGTCAGAACATGGCTTCAATCCTGTTCAAATTAAATTAATGGTAACGAATCCGATAGCAAGTAACCCATGATTGAAATAAAAAACCTCGAAGGCATTTCATTCGAGCAAATATATACGGCTTTCAAGTCAGCTTTCTCGGATTACGAAATCAGCGTGGATAAGACAGAATTGAAGTCAATGCTGAAACGGCGAGGCTTCAATCCGGCTTTATCATTCGGTGCATTCTATGATGACAATATCGTGGCGTTCACGTTTAATGGTATTGGTAAATACTATAATGGCAAACTTACTGCATACGATACGGGAACAGGTACAAGAAAAGAGTTCAGAGGGCAAGGACTTGCCAAAAGAATATTTACGCACTCTATGCCATTCCTGAAAAATGCCGGTATAGAGAATTATTTGCTTGAGGTGCTTCAACATAATAAAAGAGCGTTAAAAATATATGAAAGTCTCGGTTTCGAGATTTTACGAGAATTTAATTTCTTCACTCAAAAGAAGCAACTGGTTGTTAACCATCTATCTGACAAACCTGCCAAATGCTCCATCGTCGCGCTGAAGTCTGAAGATATTTTGTCAGCCCAATCATTCCATGATTTTACCCCATCCTGGCAGAATGACATTGAATCTATTAAGAGAGCAGGTGATGATTTGGTGACGTTGGGAGCTATGGTTGATTCTGTTTTGTCAGGATACTGTGTTTTCTCTCCAAAGTCCGGTGACATTACCCAGATAGCTGTTGATCCGACTTTCCGCAGAAAAGGCGTCGCATCTTCCTTGCTAAAACAAATGATTGAGATGACTGAATCTGAAATAGTAAAAGTAATCAATGTCGAATCTCCAACTCCTTCTTTGGACGCATTTCTCGCGTCCAAAGGTGTTTGCCTCGCCGGTAAACAATTTGAGATGGTTTTGACATTATAAAAATGTAACATCAAATGACACCGAAAGAAGTACTGGAGAAATGGATTGATTGTTTCAACGCGTCCGACGTGGAGGGAATCGCCGCGCTATATGCGGACGATGCCGTAAACCATCAGGTGGCGAACGCTCCCGTGGCTGGAAAAGAAGCCATACGCCGGATGTTTGCCGGGGAGTTCGCAACGGCTAAAATGGTTTGTATTGTTGAAAATATTTTTGAAGATGGAGAATGGGCTATATTGGAATGGAAAGACCCATTGGGGTTGCGTGGTTGCGGCTTCTTCCATATCAAAAACAATCTTATTGTATATCAGAGGGGCTACTGGGACAAACTTAGTTTCTTGAAGCAACACAATCTTCCAATCGAATAGACGTTTTGTAATGCCAAAACACTTTTACAATGCCATACATATCAGTTGAAAGCGGAGCATTGACCGCCGAACAAAAGAAAGAACTTATTGAGCGGCTGACAGCGACAGCCGCCGAAATAATCCATATTCCGGCGCAGTTCTTCACCGTAACCATTAAGGAATTGCCGGATGAGAACTTTGGTATCGGCGGCAAGTCGATTGACGAAATCAAGCGAAATTATAAATCTTGATTTGCAAATAGATGGATAATGAAATTCGAAAATAAGAACTATATCTATTGGCTATGCGCCACAATTATCGTCATGTTCATGCTACCTTTCGTTGAGGCTCAGCTCGCATCGGAGTGTAGCGGCATGGTGTTGTGTATGATTTTGTTTCATGACTTCATAAGGTAATTGTAAATGGAAAGAATCACTGATCAATGCATAGTCGCTCGGCAGTTTTCTTAAATAATACAAAAACACCCAATTTTACATTATTGGGTGTAAAATTGGGTGTTTGTTTTGTAATTTGCTGATTTCCAACATTTATTGCGGAGAGACGGGGATTCGAACCCCGGATACCCTTTAGGGGTATACACGCTTTCCAGGCGTGCCTCTTCAACCACTCGAGCATCTCTCCTCTTACGGGTCGCAAAAGTAGGTTAAGTTTTCGGAATTACCAAATGTTTGGAGAAAATAAAATCATTTTCTCCAAACATAACTTTATCGTGAGCGACCCGAGATTCCTGACAGAAGGCATCAGCAAGGTGGTAGTAGCCTCATTGAAAAGTTCACACTCAAGCCTTAAGACCTCTCACCGCTTTCTCCAGTCTCTTTAGAGTAAGTTCTCCGGATTGCCGCCAGAGCTGCTCCCCTTTCCTCATCAATACAAATGTGGGGACCGTATCTATAGCATAGAAGTCAGAAAGGGAACTTTCCTGATCCACATCAATCTGTACAACCTCAAGAACCCCTTCCACCGATTTCTTGAATTCTTCTACAATAGGCTGCATGCGTTTGCAATGAGGACACCACGTAGCATAAAATTCAGCCATTATCCAATCGGCATTTGTCAATTCCTCTCTATTCCGTTCTTCACGGGTCTCTTTCTTTTCTTCCATATGGGTATGCTTTTAAATAAATAACTATACTCTCAACAATACCCGGAGAGAAAATGTTTCATCGCAAGACAATCAGTCCAATATTTTTTCCATTATACGTGCCGTTTCCAATCAGTAATTTAACATCAAAATCGTTACTGTTTTATTTCGTCTGATTTTCAGTAACGATTTAGTAACGCTACTTTGTACAAACGGGGCATTTTCTTGTCTTTCGCTTGCCTGTCGACAAAATAGAAAAAGTCCCGTAAAACCTTAGTTCTACGGGACTTTCCTTAGCTTTTCCACCATTTGCCTTTAGTGTTCAGCGGAGAGACAGGGATTCGAACCCCGGGTGCCTCGCAGCACAACGGTTTTCAAGACCGCCGCAATCGACCACTCTGCCACCTCTCCAAAACTTCATTTAAGGAATGCTTCTCTCTTAAAGCGGTGCAAAGATACAATCCTTTTTTAATACTACAAACAAAATGATAAAAAAAATGCAAGACCCGCATTAATAACGAATTATTCAGTAATTTTGCGCCATCATGATATACCCACAGAATTTTGAACAAAAAATAGGTTTTGACCAAATCCGCCAATTACTGAAAGAGAAATGTCTCAGTACTTTAGGCGAAGAACGAGTGACAGATATGGCATTCTCCGACCGCTTCAGCGAAGTGGAAGAACGTCTGAATCAAGTCACTGAATTTGTCCGTATCATACAAGAAGAAGATAATTTCCCCGCACAATATTTCTTTGATGTCCGTCCGTCCCTAAAAAGAATACGGGTAGAAGGTATGTATTTAGACGAACAGGAACTTTTCGACTTACGCCGTTCGCTGGAAACGATACGTGACATTGTACGCTTTCTGCAAAAAGACGATGAAGAAGAAAATGGCTCCCCCTACCCTTGCCTGAAACGACTTGCCGGGGATATCACCGTGTTCCCCCAACTCATTGGAAAAATAAACGGCATCCTTTCCCCATACGGCAAGATAAAAGACAACGCCTCTACAGAACTGGCACGCATCCGCCGGGAGCTGGCGAACACCATGGGAAGCATTTCCCGTTCCTTAAACAGTATTCTGAGGAATGCGCAGTCCGAGGGAGTGGTGGACAAAGACGTTACCCCCACCATGCGCGACGGCCGTCTGGTCATTCCCGTAGCTCCAGCTCTGAAACGGAAGATCAAAGGTATTGTACACGATGAGTCTGCCAGTGGAAAAACGGTTTTTATCGAACCTGCCGAAGTAGTGGAAGCCAACAACCGCATCCGTGAACTGGAAGGAGATGAACGGCGTGAGATTATCCGCATCCTGACGGATTTCTCCAATCAACTGCGTCCTTCTATCCCCGATGTATTGTTATCATACGAATTTCTTGCCGAAATAGACTTCATACGTGCCAAAGCCTTGTTTGCCGAACAAACCGCCGGACTGAAACCTGCGCTTGAGAACAGGCAGATATTGGATTGGACTATGGCCGTACATCCGTTACTGCAACTATCTCTTGCCAAACATGACAAGAAAGTGGTGCCTCTTGATATCGAATTGAACGAGAAGCAACGCATCCTCATCATCTCCGGGCCGAATGCCGGTGGCAAGTCCGTTTGCCTGAAAACAGTGGGACTGCTGCAATATATGCTGCAATGCGGACTGCTCATCCCCATGCATGAGCGCAGCCATGCCGGGATATTCAGCAGCATCTTCATCGATATCGGCGACGAACAATCTATAGAAGACGACCTGAGTACCTACTCCTCCCATCTTACGAACATGAAAATCATGATGAAAAACTGCAATGAATGCAGCCTCATCCTGATTGACGAATTCGGCGGCGGAACGGAGCCCCAGATTGGAGGCGCCATTGCCGAAGCGGTGCTGAAGCGTTTCAACCGGAAGCTTACTTTCGGTGTCATCACCACACATTACCAGAATCTGAAGCATTTTGCCGAAGACCACGAAGGGGTAGTAAACGGAGCCATGCTGTATGACCGTCACTTGATGCAGGCTTTATTCCAACTTCAGATAGGCAATCCCGGAAGTTCATTCGCCGTGGAGATCGCCCGCAAAATCGGCCTGCCGGAAGATGTCATTGCCGACGCTTCCGAAATTGTCGGCAACGAATATATCAATGCAGACAAATACCTGCAAGACATTGTACGTGACAAGCGCTACTGGGAAGGCAAACGCCAAACCATCCGCCAGCGCGAGAAGCACATGGAAGAGACGATCGAGCGCTACCAGGCAGAAATCGAAGAATTACAGAAATCCCGTAAGGAGATTCTGCGAAAAGCCAAGGAAGAAGCGGAACAATTGATGCAGGAAGCCAATTCACGCATCGAAAACACCATACGTACCATCAAGGAAGCACAAGCGGAAAAAGAGAAAACCCGCCAAGTGCGCCAAGAACTGACTGATTTCCGCAAGTCTATGGAGAATTTTGCCGACAAAGAGCAAGAAGAGAAAATAGCCCGCAAGATGGAGAAGCTGAAAGAAAAGCAGAACCGGAAAAAGGAAAGAAAAGCAGGAAAGAGCCAGGAAGAAGCCTTGTCGGCTCAAGGCCAGGCAGAATTGCAGGCACGGAAAGAGGCCGAACGTCTGGCTGCCATCGTGCCCGGCTGTAATGTCCGGATCAAAGGGCAAACTTCTGTCGGTGAAGTAATGGAAATAAACGGCAAGAATGCCATGGTCGCTTTCGGAAGTATCAAGACCACCGTCAAACTGGATAAACTGGAACGTACCAACGCCCAGCCCAAACAAGCTGACGTATCTACCAAAAGTACATACATCAGCGCCCAGACGCAGGACAGCATGTATGAAAAAAAGCTGAACTTCAAACAAGACATTGATGTCCGCGGCATGCGCGGGGATGAAGCACTGCAAGCCATTACCTATTTTATTGACGATGCCATCCTCGTGGGAATGTCCCGGGTGCGCATCCTGCACGGCACCGGTACAGGTATCCTGCGTACCCTGATCCGCCAATATCTGCAGACTACTCCCGGAGTGCGCCATTTTGCCGACGAGCACATCCAATTCGGCGGCGCAGGCATCACGGTAGTGGACCTGGAATAGCCGACAGCCGATAATAAAAATGAATAAAACAGTAATTTCAACCGTAAATAACAAATCTTTAAATCGTAAATATATTATATGAAATCAATCAAAGAACTTTACCGAATTGGCACAGGGCCGTCAAGCAGCCATACCATGGGGCCACGAAAAGCCGCTGAAATCTTTTTGGGACGACACCCTGAAGCTGCCGCATTCCAAGTAACCTTGTACGGTAGCCTCGCCGCCACCGGGAAAGGTCACATGACCAATGTAGCCATCACCGAAACACTGCAGCCTGCCGCACCTGTAGAAATCATATGGGAACCCAAGATTTTCCTCCCTTTCCACCCTAACGGCATGAAATTCGTTTCCTTGGACAGTGAAGGAAAAGAAACCGACCAATGGACGGTGTTCAGCGTGGGCGGAGGTGCCCTGGCGGAAGAAAATGACGGGGACACTTCCATCAATACTCCGGACGTGTATGAAATGAACCGCATGACGGAAATTCTGGAGTGGTGCGAACGTACCGGAAAAAGCTATTGGGAGTATGTCAAGGAACGTGAGGACAACGATATATGGGATTACCTGCAGGAAGTATGGAAAACCATGCAGGCTGCCGTAAAGCGCGGACTGGAACAGGAAGGCGTCTTGCCCGGCCCATTGAACCTGCGCCGTAAGGCCTCCACCTATTATATACGCGCCAGCGGATACAAACAGTCGCTTCAGTCCCGCGGATTAGTATTCTCGTACGCACTTGCCGTAAGTGAAGAGAACGCCTCGGGAGGTGTCATTGTCACCGCTCCCACTTGCGGATCATGCGGAGTGGTGCCGGCCGTGCTTTATCATTTGGCAAAAAGCCGCGACTTCAGTGACACACGTATTCTCCGCGCCCTCGCCACAGCCGGATTGGTAGGAAATATCGTCAAGAAGAATGCTTCTATTTCCGGTGCAGAAGCCGGATGCCAGGCAGAAGTCGGTGTAGCTTGCTCCATGGCTTCGGCCGCCGCCAACCAATTGTTCGGAGGCAGCCCTGCCCAAATTGAATATGCAGCGGAAATGGGATTGGAACATCATTTGGGCATGACCTGCGACCCCGTATGCGGACTGGTACAGATTCCCTGTATCGAACGTAATGCCTATGCCGCCGCCCGCGCTCTGGATGCCAACCTCTACTCGTCGTTCACCGACGGCATGCACCGCGTATCCTTCGATAAAGTGGTCGAAGTAATGAAAGAGACCGGAAATGACTTGCCTTCACTCTATAAGGAAACCAGCGAAGGAGGGTTGGCAAAAGATTATAAACCGATGTAAGAACTGCTCAGAAGGCAACAGGCAGTGACAGAAAAATGATAAAGTGGTAAGCGGCAGCCCCCAACCGCCTCTCTACCACTTTATCATCTTATCACGGATTCAATGATTCCTATTCATTCGTTACCGGCCAATGCGTATCATCTTTTCCCGTAACATCCCTCGTCTGCATTAAATTACCTTCCTCAGAGTAGAACAACTGGTACTCGATCTTTCCCTTTTCCACTTCAATAACATATTGAAGTGGTTGCAACGGAGATTCAAGCAGGTCAATATCTTCCCGTTCCCAAGTGGCATACTCACTGCTATTGAAAGCAGTCTGCACAGTACCGGGAAGTCCGGTCCAGAGGATATCCGTTTCTGTCAATTGCCATTCGGCCTGTACATTGAACCATACATCCATCTCCCTGCCGTCCATTCTGCAATCGGCTACATAATAAGCGCCTTTTTGCTTCCACTCGATGTGGGTAGCAGCAGCATATTTTTCTTTCAAGGCTTGTGAGATATTCTCGGGAACGGTCATACGACCCTTGTCATCATCGTCACTGCAAGCACTGAATGCCAGTGCGGCAATGAACATCACAGCCAACATTTGAATGCCAACTTTCATATTTCTGTCTTTAAAGTTCAGGTTAAATAGTTACTGACGGCATGAGCTCAATCATCCATACTGACAAATTTTCCTTTTTTATTGAATTTCAAAGAATAATCATTGCTCAGTTCCACTTCCACACCGCTGCGCCCGCGTTCAATCTTGGTAATGATTTCTCCCGGGAAGTTCTTCTTTACATAGTCTTTTACGGGAACAGAGACCAATGCAGCAGGAACAGCAGATTTCTGGCAATCTACCTCTATCCAATTTCCCTTGCTGTCAAAATCGATCTCGGTACGGTCTGTCAATATCACCTCATACTTCTTGGTCTGCAGAATCTCACTTTCTATTTTAATATGGGAGATTTGCGGCTTGCTGAAATACTGGTTGATAAAATTGCGTGCCGTCAAAGGCAACTGTTTTGCATCCTGAGTGATTACATCACCCGCAAAAGCTAATTGTACGGCTACAAGAGCCAATAGCAGAACAGATAAAAATTTCTTCATCATCGTTATTGTTTTAAAGTGTCATTAAATAAATCTTATATCAATCACACTGCAAATAACGGTACAGAAACGGGAAAGATTTGGGAATAACAGGCGTTAACGATAGTTTTTGGTTTCTTTAACAAGATAGAAACAATGCATACCGTCCTGCCAGCTGTAAGTCAGTCTTAAAGAGACGGAACATGCAATGGAACGTGCAATGGCAAGCCCCAAACCTGTAGAATCCTTCTTCCCGTCCATGCTATGATAGAAACGCCGGAACAGTTTCTCACCATCCAGCGGAGTGTCACCGGTATTTCTGATGGCCAGTGAAGCCGGAGTGGTAATAATCTGCAACTCTCCCCCTTCCCGGTTGTGGAGCAGAGAGTTTTTCACCAGATTGGAAATCAGTATCTGGGCCAACGAATGGTTGCAATGAATCATAAAAGGCTCCTCACCTTGCTTACGCACCAGACGCACCTGCTTATGCTCATAAATATCCATCAAGTCGGGCAACAGGCCATCCAATACCTCATCCACCGATACATCCTCCATCTCCGTATATTGGCCGTTTTCAATGCGGGACAGCAACAGCAACGACTTGTTCAGCTTCACGGCACGCCCCAGAGTAGAATAAATGGCATCCAGTTCCTTCATCTGCTGTTCCGTCAGTTCCTCATTCTCGGCCAGCAGTTCCACCTTACCGCGGGCAATGGCAAGCGGTGTCTGCAACTCATGAGATGCATTTTCTATGAACTGCTTCTGCTCCACATACGCTTTATAACTGCGATTTCCCATATCCACCGCAGCCTCACTCAATTGGCGGAATTCACGTATCGCAGTCGGATTATCCAAAGGAGGTACCTCCTTGCCCGGCTGGATGCCGTGCAGCCAGTCCAGGAGTTTGTGCAACGGGCGGAACACCCCTTTCAACACCAGCCTGATGCCGATAGATGTACATATCAGAAAAAGCAGGAACAAAGCTCCCAAGTACCACAGCATGGCTTCCACCATATCATCCCGTTCCAGAATGGAAATCATCAACGTCAGTTCGTAATATTCTCCGCCGGGCATACGGAAAGCGGTCCGCATGACACGCACCGGCTCATCCTCATCTTCCATCTCTACATAAACGGTGGAATCATAAAACACATCCGCATAATGTTTGCCCACCTCTTCTGAAATAGGCCGGAATTTATAGAAAGACATCAACGTGCCTTCCGTATCAAGGACTGAAGGGTCATGCAAAGCGTTCTTTATCAATATCCGGGCATAATTCTCAAGGGTATCATCCGTTTCGTCCACCACCTCGTCAAGAATGGCATAATAAAACAACACGCCCCATACTGCCATCAGCAGAAAGAGCAACAATGAAAGTTTGCGGTAAGTATAGTGCAGCAGTTTCATACTTCAGACAGTTTGTAGCCGAAGCCATACACAGCCTTCAGTTCTACCGTGGCATCCGCCAGTTTCAGTTTCTTCCGCAGATTCTTCACCTGTGAATAGATAAAATCCAGCGAATCCGCCTGGTCGATGTTATCTCCCCATACAGACTCGGCAAGGCTCATCTTATTGATTACCCGGTCAGGATTCACCACAAAATAGTACAGCAGATCAAATTCCTTGCGGTTCAGCTGCAAAGGCGCACCGTTCACCTCCGCCTGCCGTTTATCAGGATACAGCAGCAGGTTTCCAATAGTAACAGATACATCCCCCTGGGTTTGCCGGCGGCGTATCAACGATTTTACACGGGCATTCAGTTCCGCCAAGTGGAATGGTTTGGTCAAGTAGTCATCGGCTCCCAACTCCAGCCCGTCCACCTTGTCATCCAAAGAGTCTTTGGCAGAGATGATAAGCACGCTATCACTCCGGTGAAGCCGTTTCAACTCACGCAACAGGTCCAGACCACTCCCGCCGGGCAGCATGATATCCAGCAGGATGCAGTCGTAATCGTAGTCATTTATCTTGTCCAACGCCGCAAAATAGTCAGCTGCGGTTTCTACGACAAACTTTTCTTTCAGCAGCGAAGTACGGATAGTCTCCCGTAAACCTTGCTCATCTTCTACAATCAGGATTTTCATAGCGGCAAAGATGGTTCATAAAACTGGAAACAATCTGGAAAGGAAAAAATAAATAAAACATCAACGGATGGAGTCAGGCTGATAATCTTCCATCAACTCTTCTTTTGCCATGGAAATATTGCCGTCGGCAGTGATAGTCAGCCGGATGGGAACATAAAGATCCGACTGCGGATAACACACACTGGCCGCATAAATCATTCCCCCGGGGGTTGTCTGGTCAAAAACCAACCCTTCAAGAATGGCGTATTTCATAAATCGGGCGTCAACCAGAGAGGCGAAACTTTCCTTCGTGAACACCTTGTCCACCACCTGTTTGCCACCACTCATTATACGCAGCGTAATACGGTTGTCTATGAATTTCCCTCCCTGTTCGTCTGTCACGACCGGAAGACTTTCATCCGGCTGACGCACAACGGATGACCTGTACTCTTTCCCTTTATATGTAAAAGTAGTTTTCACATCAGATACCTGCATACGTTGCGGACCGGCAACCTCTGTACTGTCCTGCATCAATACCTGCATATCACTTCCGTCTTTACTCTTCGACGAACAGGCGGAAAGAAAGAGAACCGACACACATGCCAACATATAGACTATATTCTTCATCATTTCGTTTTTGTAAGTTGAGTAGCGCAAAGAAACAAAAAGAGCGGCAAAAACACAAGGAAAAGGCTGAAAACAATAAAGAGACTGAACCGGAAACATGGTAATCCTTCTCTTTTACCATGTTCCCATCAGTCTCTTTTTATACTAACACACTGAAAACTCAAGCCTTTACGGCCTCTTTTCTCTTAGATTCCATTTTAGTTTTTCTCTCTTGCATCTTCTTGCTGTAGGCGGCATACTGCTCTTTGGTCATAATCTTCTGAAGCTGTGCATCATAATCAGTACGGGCCGCTTTCATTTCTTCATGTCTCTTTTCTATTTCAGCCTTTCTTTCAGCCCGTTGCTCATCAGTCAGCTGAGGTCTTTTCCCCTCTTTTTTAGCCACTCTGTTCTCTTTCCGGTGATGCTTGCCCGGCCGGTTCCCCATCTTCTCCACAAATGCCAGATTGGCTTCCAGCAACTGTTTCTTCTGGTTATCATCCAGGGAGTATTCCTTTGCCATCCGTTCCGTCATGCGTTCGGCACGAACTTTCGGATCGGGCATCTTATCACCACGGCGAGCATGCTGCGCCATTACCGCACCTCCCATAAAGAAGGCTGCCACCAACATCAAAACTATCTTTTTCATTATCATATTCCTTTTTTAATTAATACTTTATATAATTATACCTATTGTGTTGCAACGATTATAGGACAAAAATAAAAGCGGAAAGTTTAATGGCAACTTTCCGCTTTTAACATAAAAAAATGAGTTTGAAAACTTTATTAAGGTTCGTCCAGATATTGAACGATAAGACTTACTTGCTTCGGCATAAAGGTTCTTGTCCTGACATTATATCCCGTATTCACCAAAGCTCTATATAGTTCCGTGTTTCTTTTTATCCATCGGGTAAGCGTACGGATGGCGCATCGTGCGGTCGAGTCGGGGCAATACAGGCAAGCCAGCTCTTTCTTCTTATAAGTAGTGATTCGAAAGCCATTTTTTGTTTTCATAGTTGGTTTTATTTTTAATTTGTTGATGTAAAGATACTACATTCTGAAGGCGAAGTCAAGTAATTCAAGGAGAATATGAACCTTTTCTGAAAACAATTCATATTCTCCTTATTTCTACAGGTTTATCCTAATGGGTTTTCATTTTCATCTCCATCCGAACCGGAACCTCCACCGTCAGAATTGGAGCCCTCTCCGGAAACGGAACCCGTAAAATTCAATTTCTCAACACTGGCACGGGTCAACATATCCTTGAAATAAACTCCCGGAGTAAAGATAATCTTCCGGCGATAAATGGTACTGGCCGTCACTTCCTCCAGTTTTTCCTGACTCTTGGCATTAATGCCCGGACGAAAACAGCCAAATTCCCCCAACTGTACAGAGAATCCTTTGTTGAGATCCATATTCAATGTATCAATCAGGCCATCCAGCACCAATTTCACCACCCCTCGGGGAGCCATGCCTATTTTAGAAACCTCATCACATAAATCTTTAAACCCTACCACTCCCAAGGTTTTCATCTGGGCAACATACTTTTCTGTTTTTGTCTTGTCAAAACCGAACGCTCTCTTCTTTACTTCGTAATTTAAAGCCATAATTTTTTTAATTTTAAATGATTAATAAAAATCGGTCTTGTTCACTCGTCAGCCAGCAAAACCTGTTTGTTTGTGATCACGATGCAAAGATATAATGAGGGCGAACCGGGGGTGTGCTTTAACGGTAGATTAAGAGGATTTTCGCAGGATAAAAAAGGATATTGGAGGAAAAGAAAAGAACTGATAGACAGGAAGTAAAAAAATAGTTGAAAATAATCGAGACTGCAATTTGAGCCGTGCCGTCAAAGTTGATGATTTATATGACACAATTCAAATTACAGCCTCCTAAGGTTTATCTATACTTTATCACCATGATTACCGGATTGGATTCTTCATTCAGTCCGGCTGCGATTTCTTTCAAACGGCCTTTTAACTCACCATTCTGATAAGCATCCAGAAGCCGGTCAGCCGATAAGTTCTGGAACGTGGCTACTTCGCCGTCTCCTGCTCTCGAAAACAAATCCACGTTCTTGCTGTTGTCTGCATTAAGAACTACGGGGTTGAAAACGGCATTTTCCTGCTTGTCATACATCAAGCCTATAGAAGCAAATCCCCTTCTTTTTTCAAAATTAAACTTTTTCTCTATGGCCTGCATAAAATAATAACGGTCGGTCACAACTCCCATGCTGAGAAACATTTCAGGATCTACCGTAGGCCTTTTGGCAAGGAATGGAATCGGTTCGCTATTATCCGGCGCATAGCGATACACCGTGTCGGAAGAAGTCTCTGTAAGGAACCAGCTATCCCGGCATGGAGTTATCGAACGTACCGATGCAACGGCTACCGCATCCCCATTTTGTATGAAAGGGGCTTTGACAACGTCAAAAGGAATCGGAATGTTACGGGTGACGCTTCCGTCTTTTTTCGAAATGAGTGCATGATACGATTGATCCCCTCTTTTTTCACCTTCCTTATAATATACGGACATGTCGTAGCGAATCAGATTGTCTTTGTCGTAATTGTACACCTCCATATATTCCGCACCTTCCGTATGGTTGAAGCTTCGCTTGAAGTTGCCTTGCAGGTCATATACAAATATTTTTTTCATCGAGATGCTGTTGACGAACATTTCGTCGCGGTCTTCATCCAAGACAATACCGTTGATGAAAGCATATTCTTCGGCACCTTGCCCCATCCGGTTTATCTTTCGCAGGCCCTTGCCTGTTTTCCTATCAAAGATATAGATATTACCATCGTTAATATGGTTTTTCACTATGATGAATTCATTCCCGATTGCCATCACGCTTCCTTGGGTGATAAACTCTTCATTCGTCTCCAACGGGATATATTCCACATCCATAAAGTCTTGAAGAATCATTTCTTTTTCCGGATAATCGGCTTTTACGTCAATGGTTACCAGCGTGTCGGTTGTTCCAGAGGACTTGCATCCTGTCATCCCTGTCCCTAACATAAGAGACAGAGCAAGCACTCCGATAGTCTTTCTTTTTTTCATAATATAGAATTACATTATTAATTTTCAAGCTTTTGTACGGGAATGAGTCCAAGAACTATGCGGAAACCGCCATATTCATCACTGTAACTCCCCATATCGTAATCAACGTAGGACACACGGCATCCTTTGGCCGTTCCTCCCCAGCTTCCGCCACGCAGCACACGGCGGAAATAAAGGTGCGTCCCCTTAAACGGCCATCCCGAATGGACGGACTTGCCATTCTGCTGGTACTCCTTGGTATATAAATCTTCACACCATTCCCACACATTTCCGCTCATGTCGTACAGCCCCAATTCATTGGGCTGCTTCATGCCCACCGGATGTGTAGTACCCTTGTCTCCTGATTTTTTTTTCTGATAATTGTCAACATACCAGGCAACCTTGTCTATGTCATGGCTGCCACTGTATTTATATCCCTTGCTCCGCTTGCCGCCACGGGCGGCATATTCCCATTCCGTTTCGGTGGGCAGACGGAAAGGCAGTTTCGTGAGGATACTCAATTTGGTGACAAATACCTGTGCATCGTTCCAACTTACACCTTCCACCGGACAATCATCGCATCCGGTATTAAAGGAAGGGTTGTGTTCGCTACCGATTACGGCATTCCACAATCTTTGAGTCACTTCATACTTTCCTATATAGAAAGAATCCACTTTCTCTTCATGTACCGTTTTTTCATTCTCTTCGCAATCCTTTCCCTGCTCCTTTGTGCCTCCCATCATGAAGGTTCCGCCTTCCACCAGAACCATTTCAAAGTTTTCACCGTTTACAGTAAAAGTTTTGGTCAGATTTGGTTCTTGTTCGGATTTGTCGGGGGTACATGCCATTGCACAACTCAGCACAAAAAGAAGTATCAGACTGTTTATTCGGTTGGTATTTGAAATATTTTCGTGCATACATTTTTACTATTTTTACGGTTCAAATATACCTTTTTTCTCTGATATACAAAAAGAATATTTCAAAATCATGTTAGGAAAATTTTACTTTCGCCTTGCATACACCACACTCGGCCCCATCCCATGCCTCATCAGCATTCCTGCCTCTATAAAGCGGTTCAAATCGACAACAGCCTGCTTATAGCTGCGCCCTGCCAGCCGTGCATACTGGGCACGATTGATGCAGGGATACTGCTGCAAATACTCATCCAGCAACTGCCACCGCTGCTCCACACCCAACGCCTCATCGGCAGATGAAGCAGGCGCCGATGCCGATCGCGGACAGCGCTCCAACTGCATCTTTCCTTTCAAATCTTTATAGAACTCCCTGCCCAGACGGAAATTTAAACCACGCAAAGCAATGGAAGCGGCACGAAGCTCTTTCTTGTCCGTAGCCTGGCGGGTGCAACTCAAAGAGGGGGTGAAGTAACCCAGTTCGCCAAGCTCTACCGTCCAGCCATTGGCCAGGCAGTCGCGCAACTCGTCCATAAAGCCTGCCATCGCTCCTTCCAGCAGGCTGCGGCTGAGGCCGGTGAAAAGATGCACACGCTCGATAAATTCCTTGCGGTCAATGGTGCCCTTGGGTACAAAACGGGCATAAAGGGATTGTTGCTCTCCGGTCTGGCGGACGTCGGGTTTCTCAAAAAGGTCGTAATACGCACTCATATATATTCTGTCTTTAAAGGGTTCTGCCATTCCGTTTTTTCTTCTTCCCCGGCATTAAGGAGAAGAAATGCTATTCTTTAATCATTCCACCATGGAGAAAATATCATTCCACCACGGAAGAAAAATCGTTCCACCATGGTGGAACGATTTTTCTCACACGATGGAACGATTTAATCTTAGGATACAAAGATACTCATCCAAGGGAGGGAAAGCAAGAAAACATTCTTTTTTATTCACTATTTTGTGAACAAAAAAAAGAATCCCCATATTTAATAGCCAAAGCCGATAAATCGTTTTTGGAAAGACTGGCCAATATCAGAAAAATTGCAGCTATGCTATAAATACGGGCTCGATATACTTTAAAGTAATGAAAAGAATATACCTCAAGGGATGGCTGAAACTCCATCCCTACAAAAACATCCATTCCCTCTTACAGCGCCTTCCAGAACTTCCGGAAGTCCCGGTAGCGTCCGTAGCACACTAACTGGTCACCTGCCTGTATCTGGTCGTTCTCCGTAAACTCATTGACGACATTGTGCTCTGTAAAGGAGATGCCAAGGCAATTCTTCAGCACTTCGGCACGCTTCAAGGCAAGCATTTTCAGTCCGAACTCCTTATCCAGATTCAATTCGTTGACATAATAACCCACAAATTTTTCAGGAACCGTGAACTTGACGACATAATAATCCGGAGCAATGCGGAAAGTTTCCATATCGGCCCCGAACTCCAGCCGGCGGACCAGACCACGTGCCGCATCCTCCTCCGGGGTAAGAATGCGCTCCAGTTCGAATGCCTCGAGCACGGAACGGTGAACCGCATCAATGGCACGGGCGTAGATGTGCTTCACCTTATACTGCTTCAGCAAGGCAACCACACGGATGGATGCGCCGAAATTCTCGCCGATGGCAACAATCACCACGTCTACCGTATTCAAAGGAAGAATGGCCAACGCATGCTCATCCGTCGCATTAATGACAAAAGCGGTAGCTATCTTATCCTTCAGACTATCTACACGCGCCGGGCTGATATCCGCCCCTATCACTTCGTGCCCCAAAGCAGAAAGCTCTTCTGCAAGCACATGACCGTAATTTCCTAAACCGATAATAATATACTTCATGTTTTTTTAATTGATTATAATCTGCCCACTCGGATACTGGTATTTCGTATGTTTCTTCTGCTTGATTATGCCAAGCATCAACGTTATCAACCCTACACGGCCTATGAACATCAGCAAGGCAACCAGCAGCTTGCTGTCACTGCCCAGTGAAGGGGTAAGATTCAGGCTGGACCCTACCGTACTCAGTGCCGAAACACACTCGAAGGTGATTGCCATCAGTGAAACTCCCGGCTCCAAGATACTGATGACAAAAACAAACAGGAACAAGGTTCCGAACGACATCACCACCGTGGCATTGGAACGGCGGATAGAATCGTACGACAACTCACGGCCGAATACCTCCACACGGTCCGTACCCCGCAACACAGCCACCAGGTTCAACACGACCACAGCAAAGGCATTGACCTTGATACCGCCCGCCGTGGATTGGGAACCACCGCCCACCCACATCAGGAAGAGATAGACCAGCAATGTCTGCACACCTAAACCTGCCAGATCCACACTGGAAAAGCCGGCCGTACGGGGACATGCCGCATTGAAGAAAGCCTGTGTCCACTTGTCGGCAACCGACATTCCCGCAAAGGAGGCGTTCCATTCAAACAGGGCAATCCCTGCCGTACCGAACAATAAAAGCAGGAAAGTGACAATCAGGACAATACGGGTATTCAAATCGTACAGATGATAAAAACGGCGTCCGTCCCAGTTCCACGTACGGAGAAAATTCCATACGCGGCGCAGATGATAGACGGCAATATCCTTGAAATTCACCAGGATGGGGAATCCGATACCGCCCAGAATAATCAGCAAAGAGATATAGATATAGAACGGATTATGCCCGGTCATCACCAACGGGTTGCCCAAGTTGCCGGGCAGCGTGGAAAAACCCGCATTACAGAATGCCGAAATGGCATGAAAAGCGGAAAAAGCCAGCTCCTCCTGCAAATCCATACCCATCGTGCCGTGAATATCGCTCCAGATGGCAAGCATGCCTGCCCCCTCGATCGCCAACGTGAAAACAAGAATATAGACCAAAGTGCTCAACAGTGAATTCAGAGAATTGGAACTGACCATGTCACGCACCACCAGCTGGTTGTATAAAGAAGTGTTCCCCATAAAGAACATCGCAAAAAAACTGGTCAGCGTCATCACTCCCAAACCTCCTATCTGGATAAGGAGGATAATCACCACAAAGCCTGCCGGAGTAAACGTAGATGCCACATCTACCGAAGTCAGCCCTGTGACACACACCGCACTGGTAGATATAAACAAGGAATCCACCCAAGAGATTCCGTTCACGGTGCAGCGCGGAAGCATCAGCAGCCCCGTACCGACAAGTATGATGATCAGGAAGCTGACAGCCAGGATGAGTGAAGGATTCGTGCGCCGCCCCAACAGCCTCACCAGTCCGTTTGATATATTCAGAAAAGAGAATAACAGCAATAGAACCACCTGGTAAGTCTTGCCGTGCAGGAAATCCCAAAACTGCAGGATAGCCCCTTCTTCTTCCGGACGATGGAAAATGACCGGCACCAGCGTAAGATAAAGCAATACGGTCAATATCCAGGTCAGTTTGCTGAAGGTGCGGCGGGTATCTTTATATTCAAGCAGGATACGCAACGTCACATCTGCCATGAATACCGTCCAGACCCCGCGATAAAGCAGGTGGAGTTGCCGGAGTTCCTCCGCCGAGATAGTAAATCCATGTTCGTAAACCACCCCCACAATCAAAAGGAGGGAAGCCAGATAAGTAAGGGAAGTCATGATCCCCAATATCATCCTGACGTAGGGATGAATCCATTTATTTTGATAGAGCAGGAATTTATGATAAATCTTCATAAAAACATCAATTAACGAGACGCGGCAAACTTACCCAAAAATGCTTTCATGTACAAAAAACAACTGCAAAAAGAAATTGGTTTAAAAATTATGGCTACATTTGGGCATTGAATCATTAATTTTTTTAACCACTATGAGCAACAAGACAAAAAGATTTATCCTCCCTGAAGAGGAAATTCCGCATTACTGGTACAACATACAGGCCGATATGGTGAACAAGCCCATGCCGCCGCTCCACCCCGGCACCAAGCAACCGCTGAAAGCAGAAGATTTATATCCCATCTTTGCCGAGGAACTCTGCCGGCAGGAATTAAACCAGACAGATGCCTGGATTGAAATACCCGAGGAAGTACGAGAAATGTACAAATACTACCGCAGCACTCCTTTGGTGCGCGCTTACGGACTGGAAAAAGCGCTCGGCACACCGGCGCATATCTACTTCAAGAACGAAAGCGTCAGTCCGATGGGATCGCATAAGCTGAATTCAGCCATTCCGCAGGCTTATTATTGCAAGAAAGAAGGGGTTACCAACGTGACCACCGAAACCGGTGCCGGACAATGGGGAGCTTCACTTGCATACGCCGCACGTCTTTTCGGGCTGGAGGCTGCCGTTTACCAGGTGAAAATCAGCTATGAGCAGAAGCCCTACCGCCGCAGTGTGATGCAGACATTCGGTGCGCAGGTCACTCCCTCCCCTTCCATGTCCACCCGTGCCGGAAAAGATATCCTCACGGCACATCCCAACCACCAGGGTTCGCTCGGCACGGCCATTTCCGAAGCAATCGAACTGGCGCAGAACACACCGAACTGTAAATATACCCTCGGCTCCGTGTTGAGCCACGTCACTTTGCACCAGACCGTCATAGGCCTGGAAGCGGAAAAGCAGATGGCTATGGCAGGCGAATACCCCGATGTCGTGATAGGCTGCTTCGGTGGAGGTTCCAACTTTGGCGGTATCTCTTTCCCGTTCATGCGCCACAATATCCTTGAAGGGAAGAAAACCCGTTTCGTGGCAGCCGAACCCGCCTCCTGCCCCAAACTGACACGCGGCAAGTTCCAGTATGACTTTGGTGACGAGGCCGGTTACACTCCCTTGCTTCCCATGTTCACACTGGGGCATAACTTCGCTCCCGCCAATATTCATGCGGGCGGACTGCGCTATCACGGTGCCGGCGTCATTGTTTCACAACTGCTGAAGGACGGGTTGATGGAAGCCATGGACATCAAACAGCTGGAATCTTTTGACGCAGGAGTCCTGTTCGCACGGGCCGAAGGCATCATTCCCGCACCGGAATCATGCCACGCCATTGCAGCCGCCGTACGCGAAGCAAACAAATGCAAGGAAACGGGTGAGGAAAAGGTTATCCTGTTCAATCTCTCCGGCCACGGACTGATCGACATGGCATCTTACGACAAGTACCTCTCCGGTGACTTGGTGAACTATGAACTGACCGACGACGACATCCAAAAGAATTTAGACGAAATCGGCAGCCTGGCCTAATAGATGTTGGCCATGCTGACAAGCGGCTCGTAGAGCTTCTCTATATCTTGCGAATCCATTTCAATCTGTACCTGGTCTCCCGGAATCAAACGTGTTCCTTGGGGGACCAGATTCTTTCCATCCCTTTGCACATTGATTATCAGGCAACGTTCCGGCAACAATAATTCGTCAACCAGTTTGCCGTCCAGATACGAATCGGTCATAATCTCCACCGAAAGCGTATAGCGCTTTTCCTCCTCAAAGCCGGAAGCATGTATCATGTCTTCATACAAAATGACGTTGAACGGCTTCATCTGAAGAAGTTCCGTAAAATAGTACGTCAGTCCGCCTACCACCACCGAAGGATAGAAAACTTCAAAATGCCCCGTAATCTCAGTAATCAGCACGATGGCAGTGAGTGGTGTACGCTCAATGGCCACTAAGAAGGCCGACATGGAAATCAACATCACATAACTTACATTTTCGTGTTGGATAATGCCATAACGCACTCCAAGCAAACCCACGACCTGTCCCAGCAAGCCTCCCGTGACCAAAGTAGGGATGAAATTTCCGCCCGGCAATCCCGATGACTCCGAAAATACCGAAAAGCCGAAATGAAGAAGCATGACGGCCGCCACCCAAGCCACGTCCGTGCTGCCACCCCGAGCCTGCCCCAAAAGAAACTGCTCACCGCCTCCCGTCAGATTCACCTGCATCAGCGTGATGGTATAGGCCACCAGCATCAGATAAAACAACTTGACGTGTCCGGGAGTATCTGCTTGGGCATAAGCCCGCTTAAAGGCAATCATGATGGACGAATAAATCTTTCCGCAGACGGAAATGATGACTGCCAGAATCAGAAAATATTTCATCTGGATGAAAAAGGCGAAGGCAGGTTCGGCAACCTGTATCAGATGATAGGGATTGACTGTAAAGACCAGACTTGCCACAGCACCCGCCACCACGCCCGCCAACAAAGTAGTAATGGCTGTTTTGGGGGCATCAAAGCGTTCGATAGACTCGATGACGATAAGCGAGGATGCCAAAGGCGCGGAAAAAGCGGCCGCAATCCCTGCTCCCGCCCCTGCTGCCAGCAATTGCTTCCGTTCGCCCTGCAGGACATGCGTCCACCGGGAAACCAAGTTGCCCACATACGAACCTATCTGCACGGAAGGCCCCTCACGCCCCAACGAAAGTCCCGCCGAAACGGCAAGAATACCTCCGGTGAACTTGGATGCCAGTTCCAGAAAAGGATGCCTGTAAGTGATGCGCCCATTGATGACGCCACGTGTCTGGGGAATTCCGCCACCACCGATAAGAGGCATCTTTTTAACCATCCATGACACAAAAACCAGTATCCCCCAAAACAACAGGAATAACGGAACATGCCAGTACCACGCCGGACGGGAAGCATAAAATTCACCACGGACGTGCAACAGATAATATAGCAGGTAGTGATAAGGCACAGCGACCAGCCCCGTCAACAGCCCTACGATCATACTGACAAAATATAACCTCGCATCCACCAGCTTCAGCTTCCAGATGTGCCAGTCACGGACTGTCTTCCAATTCTTTATCCTCGTCCAAATCCTTTTTGCCTTATCCCGTACTTCCATAAAAAAACAACTCCCGTTACTTGCGCTTTACAACAACAAGCAACGGGAGTTGTTTTATGTAGAAACATTAATTTACCAAAATCTGTTTTTAGCCGGATTATACTCAAATCCCACTGTTTTCAGTTTTCGTACAATGTCTTCCTTTTCTACATCCATATCCTCGCAAAGGGCATCCAAAGAAGGATAAAAATCACGCAGTTTCATATTGATGAAGCTATACAGCATCACCGGATCTTCAGGTAATTTCATAGTTACAGCCTTTTTAAATTAAAACTAATACCGGCGCAAAATTACTATAAAAAATGAAATATTGAACCGGACTACACTAAATTAAACTAAATCACATCCGGCATCGTTTGCATTAAAAATCTGTTCTATCTTCGACCATTAATTGAAATGCTGCGGTTTTCTCTGACTCAAGATCACATAAATAATGACCGGCGCCCCAATAACAGGTGTAACTGCATTCAGAGGGATGATGCCTGCCTCGCCCGGCAAAACACAGATTAAATTGCACAGCAATGCCACCGCACCGCCGCTCAGTATGGTCACCGGCAACAAAGAGTTATGATTGGATGTCCCCAAAATCATCCGCGCTACATGCGGTACAGCCAAGCCGATAAAAGCTACCGGGCCGCAAAACGCTGTTGTAATGGCTGTCAGCAGTCCTGTTATCACCAAAAGCCAATTACGCACACGACGGATGTTCACCCCTAAGTTCTCGGCATAACGTTCGCCCAACAACAAAGCATTCAAAGGCTTTATCAACAGCAGAGAGCCGAAAAGTCCTATGATGGTAACTACTGCAAAAGCGGGCATCTGCTGCAAGGAAACACCTCCAAAGTTACCCATTCCCCAAATCATATAAGACTGCACCCCTTCGGCAGTAGCAAAGAAATTGAGCAACGCAATGGCGGAAGAGGCTATATATCCAATCATAATGCCTGTTATCAGCAACATGACATTACTTTTTATCAATGTGGAAAAGAAAAGAATGAGTGTCATTATCAGCATGGCTCCAATAAAAGCGCCTGCCAATATGGAGAAGAAACCGGACAGACTGAAAGTGCCTGCCGTAATGCTACCTCCAAACAGCAACATAACGAAAGCCACTCCCAGGCTTGCCCCGGAATTTATGCCCAGAATGGACGGCCCCGCCAACGGGTTCTTGAATGCCGTCTGCAACATCAAGCCGCAAACCGCCAATGCTCCGCCACAAAGCAGAGCAGTCAATGCCTGTGGAAACCGGGATTCCCAAATAATAAAATTCCAACTGGACTTTCCTCCTTCTCCTCCCAAAAGAATATCAAAGACATCTGCCGGCGGAATCGCAACCGACCCCACCAACAAATTTGCCATGAAGAGCAACAAGATTACCGCTCCTAAGCCCATGCCATATTTCCAGCCTTTACACACGTTCAATAAAAATGAGTGGTTAAGAATTCTCATTTCAGCTTGCAAAAATAACGCAAACCACCCAAATCTCCCATTTCGGGATGCAAAATCTGTATGAGATCGGACAACAAATAGTCGGGACGGAAAGGTGTCTCTTCATAAAAAGGTACTTTTGCCGTATTACAACCATATATGTTACGTTCTTTAAAGGCCTTGAAACCCGTATAGCCTGTATAGTCCGCCTGTAAGTCCGAATAAGTCATATCGTGGTCACGATTATACTTGATAGTCCATACATCCGAATCGCCTGCTTTGTCGAAAACGGTTTCAAAGGAAAGAGGAATGGAACCGCTATGAGCATCATCTGCAAAGGCATAACGTCCGCAGGCATCCCGAAAAAGCTTGCCTATGGTACTGCGCCCTCCCGGGACGTACCACGCCGAACTACTTTTCAGTTCACTGACAATTGACAAAGAAACCGATGAAAGCGCAGCACGCCTTTTAAGCTGCTGATAGCAACTGTCCACCTCCGCAAAAAGGCTATCGGCTTGTGACGCGGCGCCGAAAAGCATTCCATAAAAACGCATCCACTCGGCACGTCCCAAAGCGGAAGTTTCCATATAGTCGGCACACTCGATGATGGGGATATTCAGTTTCCCGATACGGCCATAACCGCCGCTGTTCTCGAACGGAGACAGAAGGATGGCATCGGGATGCAGGTCGATGATACGTTCCATATCGGGATTCATACCGTCACCGCAATCGGCGATCACTCCGTTTTTACAGGCTTCCTGCACAGAAGGCAGTTTGATATACTTCAAGTCACACACACCGCCGATACTCTTGAAAGCACCCAGTTTATCAATCAGACTGCAATGGACGGAAGAGTAGATGACCGATTTGGAAAGCGGGGTACGAACGACAGTGCCTTCGGGAAGTTGCTCCGGCAAAGGTTTCTCTTTGGGCACTAATATATAGGTATGCAGAGTCTTCAAGGTATCCCAAGGATTGCGCAGGGTGGCAATGGTATAATCGGGATAGGTTACTAATGTCAGATTCTCGGCATAATGCAGAGAAAGGGTGTCTCCCGTTTCCGAAGACACCATTCCCTGCTTCCCCCCCTGGCAGGCAGAGAGGAAAAGGAGGGCCAAGCAAAGCAATGAAAGAGGTTTCATTCTGATTCGTCGTTTGAATAAAGCTTGCCGTTCATCCTATTTATTTAAGAAATGCCATATAGACAGCCCCTACACCTACATCGAATTTCTTGATGAAGGTTCCGTCAGCCGAATACTCGTTTACATAGCCCGGGGTATCGGCAGAAGCAAAACCGCCTACCAAATTGTAAGAAGTGATAAAGATATGCTCAGTAACAGGATCAATTGCCAAGCCAACAGCTGCATCGGCCGGAGTGGAAACAAAGTTATCCTTAACCATTTCGCCTGTCAAGGTATTATATACCACATACTTCATGGCAGTAGCTGTAGCTCCCCAGGGAGAATCAATTACGTAGATAGAATTGCCTTTTGTCGCCATCAAGGTACCGGTAACCTTCCACTCTTCAGCCTCATCTTTACTGTTTATCTTCCAAAGTGAAGAGGGAACAGCACCGTAATCACCCATACACAGCGCAAAAACATTTCCTGAGGCATCTGCAGCTATCTTGGTAGGATTCATTCCTACTGCTATTTTCTTTTCTTCCGTGAAAGTAGATAACGCAATCTTCGAAACGCTTTTGCCATTGGCATAGCCGGCGTTATAATTCATTCCGTCAGAGTTCACTACATATAAAAAGCCATTCGCAACTACCATCTCCTCCGGATTAGGGCCTACTTGGATAGTTTTATCGATTGTATTGGTTGACGGGTCAATGCGCAGTACATGTCCCGAAAACATGGAAACATAGATGTTCTTCCCGTCTGTCACGATGTCACGAGGACCTTTACCTTGTGCAGCCGTCGGTCTTATCTGAGCTATGCTCACTAAAGTATTCTTGTTTACAACTTCAATGGTATTAGATTCATATACAGCAACAAACAAGTTATTACCCAATACTACACCATCTTGAACCGTAGAGCCCAAACTACGGCTATTGGCAATTTTGAACACATCATTCGTCACCGTTTCCGTTTTCTCATCAATAAAGGACAAAGACCCTTCTATGCTTTTTCCTTGGTTACCGGAGTTAAATACATATACTCCTTTCTCAACGAAAATGGGGTATTCCTCTTGATAATCATTACTATCACAAGCCACAAAGGCCATCGGCAGTGCCAGCACAAAGGCTAACAGTCTCAATTGTTCTTTCAGTTTCATTTCTTGTTAATTTTTAAATGGATATTTTAAGTGTCAGTTTATACGAGCGCCCCGGCATGGGATAACTCTTCACTATACTATATTGCTTATTGCCTATATTCTGTATATCACCTCGCAACGAACAGTCTATTCCTTTCAGACGGAAAGAGCGGTAGAGAGATACGCCACACTCCATGTAGCCTTCCAGTTCATTCTCTACTATATTCTGCACCGATGAATAACGCTTGCTGACGCCTGTAGCATGAAAAGATGCATTGCAATAAGGATTCTCCCAAGCCAAAGAAAATGCCCCCGAATGGGCGGGTGTATATGGAATCTGGTCTTTATAATACACAGAAGAGGGATCGGTCTTATCTACCGCATATTGATAGGTATAGGATGCCGACGCCAGCAACTGATGGCGGGAAGCAAGGCGGAAAGTAATATCCGCATTGGCATCTACACCAAAGATATCTACATGCCCCAAATTGAGCATGGTCCAGAAAAACATATTATAAGGTACGGCTACAATCTTATTCTTTACATAATTATAGTAACCATCTACCGAGAAATGCGCAGCAGTGAGCCAGGAAGAGGCAGCTGTATGTCCCAAGGTGATGCCGACATTATATTGTCGTGCCACTTCCGGCTTCAAATCACGGCTACCCCAACGATCGAAGTAGTTCTCGGTAAAGGTTGCCACACGGAAAATATCCTTATAGGAAGCACGCAAATACAAGTCTTTACTCCCCCAAGGTTTCCATGACAAAGAAACGGAAGGAGACAACCGCCGGGCATCACCGGCACTTTCTCCGATTTTCGCACCGTTCATATAGATAGAACCCAACATCAAGGCAGTAACCGTAATTTGTGGAGTGCGGTAGCGTGCAGTCAAGGTTTGTAGTACCGTATGACGATAAGGTTTTACACCCGAAGCGGCATTTGTACTTAGATTATTGTAAGAATAATCGGCAGCATACGAGAAAGCCCAAGTATCCCACGGAGTATACAGCAAGGCAGCAGACCCATAATATTCGCGCTGATGGTAGATGTTGTTCATCTCTCCGCCAGGAAACTCAGTTCCTTCATCGTGATAGCGCGAGTAGGCCCAATTGAACTTTCCGTTCACTTGCAAAGAGAAATTGTTTTCCCAGTAAGTCATGTAGTGCAGTTGAGAGAAGAAGTTCCGTTCATTCAACTCCTCTTCCGAAGTATTATTATATAGGATTACCGGTCCGGGCAGTTCTCTGAAAGAGTCATAATAATAGACCTTACCATTGAGCACGGAGTGTTCGCCGGGCTTTGCATAGATATTCCATTCGCCCCGGTAGGTCTCGATATAGTTATTGTCGCGGCGTTCTTCGGTTACATACTTTCCGTTTACCAATGTAAAAGGATAAAGATTATCGGCACGCATAAAGTCACCGGAAACTGACATAGACACTTTCTCTGCCAAACGCCGGTCATAGCGCAAGAAAGGATTTACCAGTCCGAATGAACCGGTTTTGAGTTCCGCCTGCAGCCGGGCACTCTTCTCCGAGAAGTCGGGCATAAGGGTCTGCAATCGAAGCGAAGCAGCAGACGCAACCGTACGGGCAGGCAGAAAAATATCATCATTATCACCAATAGCCAAAGAGAGGGAGCGGATATTATCCAACGAAAAGCGGGAAAGATCGACCTGCCCGCTCTGGCAGTCAGTCACGGTAATCCCATCATAAGCCACCGCCGTATGCTGTGAACCCAGGCTTCGCACAGAAACAGTTTTCATACCTCCTGCCCCGCCGTAATCTTTCACGTTCACCCCCGAAAAGCGACGCAAGGCATCGGCAAGATCCGTCACTCCCTGCTGCTCCAGTTGCTTGCGCGAGAGCATCTGTATCGGTGCCGTACTCGTTACATTCCTCACCGGAGAAGAAGCACTGACCGTTACCTCATCCAGCCTATGTACCTTACTGACAATGGTATCATTACTAACCGTCTGAGCAGAAAGCCGGAATACCCCCACGCCAAAGAAACCGATACAGCCCAGCCATACCTTAATTCTTCCCATCATAGAAACAAGTAAAGATTATCGTAAAATCACATTGCGCACTACCCACTTTCCTCGAATGGATAATTTTTCGACTTTGTTTTGCAGGTCTTCTGACTCGTTTCCGGTACATCGCCTTCCCGTTCTTCTTAATGAACAGTGGCATAAAGATACAGGATGCACCCAATTTTGAAACTCACAGCAGCGGGACTGTCCGGGACTTTCACCCGATTCCCTTTTCATCCAACCCCTCCGAACAGAAGGATGCGGAACAAAACATCGGCAAAGATAGGGAAAATAGATAAAAAAATGAATAGTTTTTCATACTATATCCTCAAAATAAAGTAACTTGCAGACAATTTCAACAGGAAGTGTAAACAAATCAGTATAACCATGAAATATAAACTATTAGTTCTTGACGTAGATGGAACTCTACTCAACGAAGCAAAAGAAATCAGCAAACGCACTCTGGCTGCCTTATTAAAGGTACAACACATGGGGGTGCGCATCGTTTTAGCATCCGGCAGACCAACCTACGGCCTCTTGTCGATAGCCAAAACTCTTGAATTAGGCAACTTTGGCGGTTTTATCGTTTCTTATAACGGTTGCCAGATTATCAATGCACAGGACGGAAAAATCCTCTTTGAACGACGCATCAATCCAGAAATGCTGCCTTACCTGGAAAAGAAAGCTCAAAAAAACGGATTCGACCTGGTCACCTATCAGGATAATACGCTCATCACCAATGCTCCCGAAAATGATTTTATCCGGAAGGAAGCCAAGTTGAACGATTTGATAATCATTGACGAAGAAGAATTCTCGACTTCCATTGACTTTACGCCTTGCAAATGCGTGCTTGTCAGTGATGACGAGGAAGCCTTGATAGATCTGGAAAATCACTGGAAGAAACGTTTGGATGGTACCTTGGATGCATTCCGCTCCGAGTCTTATTTTCTGGAAGTAGTCCCTCCCGGAGTTGACAAAGCCAATACCTTGGGGGTCTTGATGGAGCAACTGGGTGTGGCACGCGAGGAAGTCATCGCCATCGGAGACGGCGTCTGCGATGTGACCATGCTCCAGTTGGCCGGTTTAGGGATAGCCATGGGACATTCACAAGACTCCGTAAAAGTCTGCGCGGACTATGTGACAGCCTCAAACGAAGAAGACGGCGTTGCCCAGGCTGTCGAGAAAATGATTCTGGCTGAAGTTCACGCCGCCGAAATTCCCCTTGACTTACTGAATGAACGGGCACGTCATGCCTTGATGGGAAACTTGGGTATCCAGTACACTTATGCATCCAAGGAGCGCATAGAGGCAACCATGCCCGTAGATTACCGGACCCGCCAACCTTTCGGCATACTACATGGCGGCGCCACCCTCGCCTTGGCAGAAACCGTTGCCGGGCTCGGCTCCATGATCATCTGCCAACCGGACGAGATTGTCGTAGGAATGCAGGTCAGTGGAAATCATATTTCCTCTGCACACGAAGGTGACACGGTACGTGCAGTCGGTACCATTGTGCATAAAGGGCATTCATCCCATGTATGGAATGTAGATGTATTTACTTCAACCAACAAATTAGTGTCTTCCGTACGGGTAGTAAATAGTGTGATGAAAAAAAGATAAAACACATAGCAACCATGAACCCCATAAATGCATAATAATCAAAAGTCTGTGGCAATTTTAACAGATTCTTCAGTTTTATCCTTACCTTTGTGTATGACATTGGGGTGTTATACCCAAACAACAATAAGGGAACTATGCAGATACATAACAATACATTGATAGCGGAATGCCCGACTTACGATTTCAAGGAAATGTTGGAACGCAAAAAAGTGAAGTCATGGCTTAAATCGGTGTCGGCTTTTGCCAATACCGATGGTGGCAGTTTGTTCTATGGAGTGAACGATGACGGAGTGATTGTGGGGTTAGAAAATCCGCAAGCCGATGCCGACTTTATCAGTGAAACGATAAAGGCACGACTTGACCCAGTGCCGGAAGTTCAACTTATTCCGATAGAACACGAAAGGCATACCCTGCTTGAAGTGAAAGTAAAGGCAGGAACGCTTACACCTTATTATTACTATCAGGATGGAACACGTACTGCATATATGCGAATTGGCAATGAAAGCGTGGAGTGTAATTCGCAACAACTTCTTTCATTGGTGTTGAAAGGTACACACATGACATGGGATTCTCTTCCTACCCAAGTGGATGCCAGCAAGCACTCTTTCATCATCCTTGCCAATACCTTCCGTGAGCAAACCCATCAGGAATGGAACGATAAGTATTTGGAATCATTCGGACTGGTTACTCCTGATGGAAAACTGACCAATGCCGGATTGCTGTTTGTTGATAATTGCACGGTATTTCAATCGCGTATTTTCTGCACCCGTTGGACTGGACTCTATAAGGATGATGCTATCAGTTCCGTAGAGCATCGGGATAACCTTGTATTGCTATTGAAATATGGCATGGACTTCATCAAGAACTACACTATGAGCGGATGGGTAAAGATGCCCAATTATCGCCTAAATCTTCCCGACTATTCCGACCGTGCCATCTTTGAAGGACTGGTAAACCACCTTATCCATAGAGATTATACTGTAATGGGCGGTGAAGTACATATCGACATTTATGATGACCGCGTAGAACTGGTATCACCCGGTGCTATGCTTGACGGTACACAAATTCAAGACCGTGACATATTCAAAGTGCCTTCCATGCGTCGTAATCCTGTCATTGCAGATGTGTTTACACAGTTGGATTATATGGAGAAACGTGGTTCCGGTTTACGTAAAATGCGAGAGCTTACAGAGAAGTTACCTAATTTCCTGCAAGGAAAAGAACCGCAATATCAAACGGAAGCGACCTCTTTCTACACCACATTCTATAATCTGAACTGGAACGAAAACGGAAGAATACCTGTCGAAGAAGTAGCCAACAGGGTAAATAGTACCCTCGAAAAGTACCCTGTAAACGAAGAAAGTTCGGTCGAAAAGTTCAGTGAAAACAGCAAAAGTTCGGTGAAAACCTTTGGTGGTACGCAAGAAAGTTCGGAGAAAGGTTCGGAGATAATGCAAAAAGGTTCGGAGAAAAAGTTCGGAGATTTGAAAAACAAATCTAAAAGCATTGGGAAAACCGCACAAAAGATTATTGATTTCGTCATTTCCGACCCATCAATGTCTGCAGAAACAATGGCCTATAAAATAGGAATAAGCTCCCGAGCCGTAGAAAAACATATTTCAAAGCTTCGTTCTATGGGAATTTTGTCTCGTGAAGGAGCAGACCATGGTGGCTATTGGCGCATTGTAATTAATCCTCAAACCGAGCAATAAACCTATGGGAACATCTTTCATTCCACTTTGTGCAATAATTGCCGTTTTGATTATCGCCTTTTTGTTTGCCTCCTTGCCACAAGTAAGCCACAAAATGCGATACAGAGTGCTTTATGCAATAGCCATCATCATGCTATTTGCCGTTATTCCTTATTAGATTATCTCAAAACGCATCACAAAAAAATGACAGTTACATGAGCATTGCCACACTTTACAAGTATGGATAAATTAACTAAAGAACAACGCCATCGTTGTATGTCCGCCATAAAAGGGAGGAATACAAAACCTGAATTGCTGGTTCGCAAGTTCCTTTTTAGCCGTGGCTTCCGCTATCGGCTAAACCATCCACGCCTGCCTGGCCATCCTGATTTGGTACTTCGCAAATACCGAACAGTTATTTTTGTGAATGGTTGCTTTTGGCATGGTCATGATAATTGCAGATACTTTCGCCTACCTAAAACAAACATTGACTTTTGGCAAAAGAAAATAGAGCGAAACAAAAAGCGTGACAAAAAAGAACAATGCCAGCTTGCTGCTATGGGCTGGCATTGTATTACAGTTTGGGAATGTCAACTAAAACCTAAAGTCCGCATACAAACACTTGAATCATTGGCTTATACTTTGAATCACATTTTTCTTGAAGACAGGAAAATAAAAACATACGACTTACCTGATATAAATAATACACTTATGGCAGCAGAACCAGAAGTAGCTTATGGAAGAAAGGGGCAACAGTAAACAAACCACTTTACCACATTTTGGGGAACAATAATAGCTGTCAAGTGTTTTTGCGACAAAAATTTTGCCGCAGACTTTACACTTCCTTTTGATTTCAAATCCGATTGTTGGCATATTTTCTACTTTTAAGTATGTATTAGTTGAGATTAGTAGGATTTTGTTCCACATTATCTACTTTTTTGTCTTGTCGCAAATATGTCGCAAATAAGAGATAAAAAAGCCCATAGAAAACACATAGCAACCATGAACCCCATAAATGCAAAAAGCGTGCAACTCATTGAGCTGCACGCTTTTGCTTATTGTTTATTATCTGTATCCTTATCGGAATCATTTGACCTCCTCAAAGTCAGCATCCTGCACATTGTCACCATGCTTGCTGTTATCCTGGGCACCGCCTTGTTGACCTGCATTCATATCAGGACCAGCCTGAGCGCCACCCTGAGCACCGCTTTGGGCATACATCTCAGCACTTGCAGCCTGGAATGCCGTATTCAGTTCAGCCATTGCGGAGTCAACGGCAGCCAAATCCTGAGCCTTGTGGGCATCTTTCAGTTTCTGCAAAGCAGCTTCAATCGGAGCCTTCTTGTCGGCAGGCAACTTGTCGCCCAATTCCTTCAACTGATTTTCAGTAGTGAAGATCATTGAGTCGGCCTGGTTCAGCTTGTCAACTTTCTCACGCTCTTTCTTGTCAGCTTCGGCATTGGCTTCAGCTTCGGCTTTCATCTTTTCAATCTCGTCCTTGCTCAAGCCGCTGGAAGCTTCGATACGGATAGCCTGTTCCTTACCGGTAGCCTTGTCTTTGGCAGACACCTTCAAGATACCGTTGGCATCAATATCGAATGTCACCTCAATCTGAGGAATACCGCGACGTGCCGGAGCAATACCTGTCAGATTGAACTGACCGATTGACTTGTTCTGTGCAGCCATCGGACGCTCACCCTGCAATACGTGGATGGTAACCTCCGTCTGGTTGTCGGCGGCAGTAGAGAATGTCTCGCTCTTCTTGCACGGAATGGTCGTGTTGGCATCAATCAACTTAGTCATCACACCACCCATAGTCTCGATACCCATAGACAGCGGAGTAACGTCCAGCAACACAACACCCTTGATTTCGTCCGTCAAGACGGCTCCCTGCACGGCAGCACCTACGGCTACTACCTCATCCGGATTAACGCCCTTGGAAGGAACTTTACCGAAGAAGTCTTCTACCAGCTTCTGTACAGCCGGAATACGTGAAGAACCACCTACAAGGATTACCTCGTCAATGTCCGCATTGTTCAGACCGGCATCGCTCATGGCTTTCTTGCACGGTTCCAGACAAGCCTGAATCAAGTTGTGGGCCAGAGCCTCGAACTTGGCACGGGTCAGCGTCTTCACCAAGTGCTTGGGCACACCGCCTACCGGCATGATGTACGGCAAGTTGATTTCGGTGCTTGTAGAAGAAGACAATTCAATCTTAGCCTTTTCAGCAGCCTCTTTCAGACGTTGCATGGCCATCGGGTCTTGAGTCAAGTCGGCACCTTCGTCGTTCTTGAACTCCTGAACCAGCCAGTCGATGATTACCTGGTCGAAGTCGTCACCACCCAGGTGAGTGTCACCGTTGGTTGACAATACTTCGAACACACCGCCACCGAATTCGAGGATAGAGATATCGAATGTACCGCCACCAAGGTCGAACACGGCAACTTTCATGTCTTTATGAGACTTGTCGATACCGTACGCAAGAGCTGCGGCAGTCGGTTCGTTCACGATACGCTTTACTTCAAGACCTGCAATCTGACCGGCTTCCTTCGTAGCCTGGCGCTGAGAGTCGGAGAAGTATGCCGGAACGGTGATTACAGCTTCCGTCACTTCCTGTCCCAAATAGTCCTCGGCGGTCTTTTTCATTTTCTGCAGAATCATCGCAGAGATTTCCTGCGGAGTATAAAGACGGCCGTCAATATCTACACGCGGAGTATTGTTGTCACCCTTTACTACTTTATAAGGCATACGGCCGATTTCTTTCTGTACCTGGTCCCAGTTTTCACCCATGAAACGTTTGATGGAGAAAACCGTACGTGTCGGGTTCGTAATAGCCTGACGCTTGGCGGGATCACCGATTTTACGTTCGCCACCATCAACAAACGCTACTACTGAAGGAGTAGTGCGCTTACCTTCACTGTTTGCGATTACTACAGGTTCGTTACCTTCGAATACTGCAACGCAAGAGTTTGTTGTTCCTAAGTCAATACCAATAATTTTTCCCATGATCGTTATTATTTTATTTGTTATTATTCTGTTTCAACGTCCGCCTCAATGGCAGACGCCTATAAAAGGACAAACGTTGTGCCAAATTGTTCAGAGTAGTTTCAGATTTATACTTGTGGCAGTTTGTCTGTCAGTTTGGCAGAATTAAATGTGTTTTTTCTGTCGGAAATTAACAAATGGTAATTTCCAATCCATTCAAAAGTCCTACTTTTGTCGCCCGATTAAAGAAAACAAAGCATGGGTAGCATTAATCATTTTCCTTGCATACCTTTAATCGTTCTTCCATGGAGGAAATATCGTTCCACCATGGGGGAAATATCGTTCCATCACGATGGAAATATCGTTCCTCCATGGTGGAACGATTAAGGATTAGTTAACATTCGGCTTAATCATAGCAACGGAAATGATTGGTTTTCACATATAAAAGGAATAAACAAGAAGAGTATGGAAAAGATGAGAGACAGTATCGACTTCAAGAACACGGACATCAAGACTTTGTTCCGTAAATTATTGCTCCCTACTGTATTGGGGATGATTTTCTCGGCGCTATTCGTCATCACAGACGGTATCTTTGTCGGGAAGGGAATCGGCAGTGACGCTTTGGCGGCTGTCAACATCGTGGCACCGCTATGGCTGTTTTCCACGGGCATCGGACTGATGTTCGGTGTCGGCGCATCTGTAGTAGCATCCATTCACTTGTCACATGGGAAGGTGAAGGTGGCACGGATCAATATCACGCAATCCATAGTCATCTCCTCCCTATTGCTGATGTGTACCTCCGCCCTATTCTGTTCATTTGCCCCGCAGGTGGTAAAACTGCTCGGAGGCTCCGAACGGCTCACACCATTGGCGGTGGAATATATGCTCTGGTTTGTGCCTTTCTCTCTGTTCACGGCGTTGCTCAATTCGGGCATGTTCTTTCTGAGGCTGGACGGTTCGCCCAACTTTGCCATGATGTGCAACGTGGTGGCTGCCGTCCTGAACATTATATTGGATTATCTGTTCATCTTCCCCTTCGGCTGGGGTATGTTCGGCGCCGCGTTTGCCAGTGCCATAGGCACTACGGTAGGCGCATTGATGATCGTATTCTACCTGATGCGCCGCCGGTGCGCACTGCGCCTCCATCCGATCAAGATGAGCCGGAGAAGCATGCAGTTGATGCGCCGCAACATCGGCTATATGTGCCGCCTGGGTTCGTCGGCCTTCTTGTGCGAGGTGGCGATTGCCTGCATGATGTTTGTCGGCAACCAGGTGTTCATCCATTACCTGAAGGAAGACGGAGTGGCGGCATTCAGCATTGCTTGCTATTTCTTTCCTATCATATTTATGGTATATAACGCAATCGCACAGTCGGCACAGCCGATCATCAGCTATAATTACGGTTTGAACGAGAGCCTCCGCGTCCGCCGCGCATACCTGCTGGCACTGAAGACCGCCATCGGCTGCGGGGTATGCTTCGCTCTGGTCACGATATTCTGCAGCCGGGAAATTGTAGCCATGTTCATAGACCGCAGTTATCCTGCCTATGAAATAGCCGCAAAAGGCCTGCCGTTGTATGCCACCGGCTTCGTGTTCTTTGCCATCAACATCGTATCCATCGGATACTTCCAAAGCGTAGAACGTGCCAAGTATGCCACTTTCATTACTCTGCTGCGCGGCTTCATCCTGCTGACGGCCTGTTTCTTCGGATTACCTTTATTATTGGGAAATCCGGGAATCTGGCTTGCCACGCCGTTGGCGGAACTGTTAACAACACTTCTTATAGGCATTATTTATTGTTTCAGCAAAAAGAAGCGCCCCAAAAAAGTCCTATCTTTGCAACATGGAAAAGATGATCAGGAATTTCTGCAAGAAATATAAATTACCGGAGAAAAATCTATTCGAACTTCTGTCGAACATGACAGAAGTTCGCTTCTCTAAAGGAGAGCTTATCATTAAGGAAGGGGAACGAAACACCAATTTCCATCTTCTGAAAAAAGGTATATGGCGGGCTTATTTTCTGAAAGACGGTACGGAGAATTCCCTATGGTTTGCCGGCCCGGGGGACGTTGCCTTTTCTTCATGGGGGTATGTTGACGGAGAAGCTTCACAAATCAACATTGAATCCGTGAACGACAGCGTGGCCTACTGCATATCCAAAGCTGATTTGGAAATGTTATATTCGCAATCTATAGACATGGCCAATTTCGGCAGAAAGATTTTCGAGCGCGAGATTTTGTCCGTTGACATTTCTTCGGTGGCCTATGGTACTCCCCCTACCGCCAAAGAACGGTATTTGACACTGATGGAGGAAAATCCGGAACTGCTGCAAGATGTGCCCCTCAAACATTTGGCATCCTATTTATACATCACTCCGCAATCTTTGAGCCGTATCAGGGCGGGACTAAAGAAAAAGTGACAGAAAAGGCGGTGTCAAAACCCAGATTTTGAAACAATGAACTTATCATTTGGAATCCGAGCATATTAAAAGACCAAAGAAAGGGCCGTATCATTACTCAATACAGAGCTTGATACGACCCTTTTAAGTGTTATAGTTATAAGCTGTAACTTCGGGGAGTGGTCATTTCAGTTTTGACACCCTCTTTTTACTATTGTAACACGTCCCGGTCACTTCTTCACCAATACCATCACCAGGTTATTATCCGCATCATAGAAACCGATGCCGCCACCTGCCAGCTTACCGAAAGACTTGGCAGCGTTCAAAGCCTTCAGTACGCGGCTTTCCACTTCCATGTCGGGGCAAGCCATCATCGTGCTGATCACTTGAGGGAAAGAAACGGCCGTCGGATTTTCATCATCCACCTGCACGGCACCGTTGATGATGTTGCATCCGGCGTTACCATGCAATCTCTTTTCCGAAATGTTGAATTCAATGAACGGCTGCTTTTCCATTCCTTCGGGAATGGCTTCACCGCCAGCTTCACTTATCATCCACTTTCCTGCCAGATCAGCCAACTTAACCGTAGCCTCTTTCTTTTGCAGCACAATGACAGGACGATTGGAAGAACCGCACAAAGCCATGTTGTCCTTCCCCAACTTCTTATACTTCTTTACTTGCGCCAAAGCCGACAACACATTCTGCTCCACAGTCATGTCCGGACATGCCATACGCGTGCTGCCTATAGCGCCGAGGGAGATTGTGCCGGGTTTGGCATTCACGTCAAACGAACCTGTCATACGGTTGCATCCGCTATTGCCATAGACCGTCCCGTTCTTTGTGTCAAAACCGATAAAAGGGAACTCCTGACCCGGTGCAGGAACTACAGCCGTACCATTTATTTCGATGATGTTCCACTCGCCGCCAATGGATGAAAGGGTAGCGGCATTTTTAGTTGAACCACAGGATGACAAGCCCATCAACGTACCTGCCATACAAAGAGAAACAAACATTTTTTTCATTGTCCTTTGTTGTTTAAGTTAATTTTTTCGGGACAAATATAGGCAAAAGAACCCAAATGTCAAGAGTTTGTTTAAAAATAGAAGTACTTCTCCAAAGTATTTAGCAGGATTTTAATGTTTATCTGAGAATTAACCCTTATATTTGCTCTCCGTATTTTTTATGAACCTAATATAATAATGTAATTAGAAGAAATGGGTAAAGTTCTTATTATCGGTGCAGGCGGTGTAGGTACCGTTGTTGCGCACAAAGTGGCTCAAAATCCTGACGTATTTACCGAAATCATGATTGCCAGCCGCACAAAGTCCAAATGTGACGCCGTTGTAAAAGCGATTGGTAACCCTAACATCAAAACCGCCCAGGTAGATGCAGACAGCGTGGACGAACTGGTGGCACTCTTCAATAGTTTCAAACCCGAAATCGTTATAAACGTAGCCCTGCCTTATCAGGACCTCACCATTATGGAGGCTTGCCTGAAGACCGGCGTGAACTATCTGGATACCGCAAATTATGAACCCAAAGATGTAGCTCATTTTGAATACAGCTGGCAATGGGCTTACAAAAAACGTTTCGAAGATGCGGGGCTTACCGCCATTCTGGGTTGCGGTTTCGATCCGGGCGTAAGCGGCATTTACACAGCATACGCAGCCAAGCATCATTTTGACGAGATACAATATCTGGATATTGTGGATTGCAATGCCGGTAATCACCACAAAGCATTTGCCACCAACTTCAATCCGGAAATCAATATCCGTGAAATCACCCAGAACGGACGTTATTACGAAAATGGGCAATGGGTCACCACCCAACCGTTGGAAATCCATAAAGACTTGACTTATCCCAACATCGGTCCCCGTGATTCTTACCTGCTTTATCATGAAGAGCTGGAGTCTTTGGTAAAGAATTTCCCCACCATCAAGCGTGCACGTTTCTGGATGACATTCGGACAGGAGTATCTCACCCACTTGCGCGTTATCCAGAATATCGGTATGGCACGCATTGACGAAGTGGAATACAACGGCATGAAGATCGTTCCGCTGCAATTCTTGAAAGCTGTGCTTCCCAATCCGCAAGACCTCGGAGAAAACTACGAAGGAGAAACTTCCATCGGCTGCCGTATCCGTGGACTGAAAGACGGAAAAGAACGTACTTATTATGTATATAATAACTGTAGCCACCAGGAGGCCTATAAAGAAACCGGCATGCAGGGAGTTAGTTATACCACCGGCGTTCCTGCCATGATCGGTGCCATGATGTTCCTCAAAGGCCTGTGGAAGAAACCGGGCGTATGGAATGTGGAAGAATTCAATCCCGATCCGTTCATGGAGCAACTGAACAAGCAGGGGCTGCCTTGGCATGAAGTTATTGACGGAGATCTGGAAGTTTAGGGATTAATCACTAAACATTAATCATGCGAATCAGTAGTTAAAGTAGTTCGCATTAATCATTAAACATTAACAAAGTGAATATAGGAGATAAAGCACCCGAAGTCTTGGGTATCAACGAGAAAGGGGAAGAAATACGCCTGAGTGACTATAAAGGAAAGAAGATCGTTCTATACTTCTATCCCAAAGACATGACTTCCGGTTGTACCGCACAGGCTTGTAACCTGCGTGACAACTATGCCGAATTGCGTAAGGCCGGATACGAAGTGATCGGCGTAAGCGTGGATAACGAGAAGTCTCACCAGAAATTTATTGAGAAAAACAATCTGCCCTTTACCTTGATTGCAGATACGGACAAGAAGCTGGTCGAACAGTTTGGCGTATGGGGCGAAAAAAGCATGTACGGACGTAAGTATATGGGGACTTTCCGCACGACCTTCATCATCAACGAGGAAGGAATGATTGAACGTATCATCGCGCCTAAGGAGGTAAAAACCAAAGACCACGCCGCACAAATCTTATGATGCCGATGGGACGATTTTATGATTCGATAATCGACGGACGGTTGCTGAATCAGAACCGTAAATGACATCATAAGACAAAAAAAAGTAATTTAAATTGTAAATAAAAGGATGGCAAAAAAAGACGAACTTAATTTTGAAAATGGAACCAACATGGCATCAAGTGAAAAGCTGAAAGCTCTACAAGCTGCCATGGACAAGATAGAAAAGAGCTTTGGCAAGGGTTCTATCATGAAGATGGGCGACGAAAGTGTTGAACAAGTTGAAGTGATCCCTACCGGCTCTATCGGACTGAATGTGGCATTGGGCGTAGGCGGTTACCCGCGTGGCCGTATCATCGAAATCTACGGTCCTGAATCTTCCGGTAAAACAACTTTAGCAATCCATGCCATTGCCGAAGCGCAGAAAGCGGGCGGCATCGCCGCATTCATCGATGCCGAACACGCCTTCGACCGCTTCTATGCAGCCAAACTAGGTGTGGATGTGGATAACCTGTTGATTTCACAACCGGACAATGGTGAGCAGGCCTTGGAAATTGCAGAACAGCTGATACGTTCTTCGGCCATCGATATCATCGTGGTGGACTCTGTAGCAGCCTTGACACCGAAAGCGGAAATCGAAGGTGATATGGGGGACAACAAGGTGGGATTGCAGGCCCGACTCATGTCACAAGCCCTGCGTAAGCTAACTTCCGCAGTCAGCAAAACCCGCACTACTTGCATCTTCATCAACCAGTTGCGTGAGAAGATCGGTGTGATGTTCGGCAATCCGGAAACAACCACCGGAGGTAATGCACTGAAATTCTATGCTTCCGTACGTCTTGATATCCGTGGAAGCCAGGCCATCAAGAACGGTGATGAGGTGATAGGCAAGCAAACCAAAGTGAAGGTGGTTAAAAACAAAGTGGCCCCTCCTTTCCGCAGAGCAGAATTTGACATCATGTTCGGTGAAGGCATTTCCCGCGCAGGCGAAATCATTGACCTGGGCGCAGATTTGGGCATCATCAAGAAAAGCGGTTCATGGTTCAGCTACAACGACACGAAAATAGCCCAGGGACGCGATGCTGCCAAACAAGTAATTCTCGACAATCCGGAGTTGGCAGAAGAACTGGAAGGACTTATCTTTGAAGAATTGAGAAAAGACAAGTAACAAAAAACTTGAGGATG
The DNA here is from genome assembly GCF_000195635.1 of Bacteroides fluxus YIT 12057. Taxonomy (GTDB): domain Bacteria; phylum Bacteroidota; class Bacteroidia; order Bacteroidales; family Bacteroidaceae; genus Bacteroides; species Bacteroides fluxus. The sequence goes on from NZ_GL882619.1 coordinate 90,458, forward strand.
TCAAAACTCAAATTTTGAAAGTATGAACTTATAATTTGAGTTTTGACACCTCAAGTTTCCCTAAAAGGTGCTTCCTATTCCATTTTTTCCAAACGTTCTTCCAAAGCCTCCATGCTTTTTTCAAAACGTTTCCATGTATCGGCATCCATTTGTTCTTTCAGGAACTTGTTGTCTTTCAGCTTGGCTACATTTTCCAGTCCTTTCAATGCCAGTTCTTGCGGATGCTTCAATTCTCCAAGCCAATCGCGGTTTTTCAGCTTCTCTATCTCCGCCCAGTTTATATCCGGAAACTGTATATTCACATTGTTCCCATTCCAGCTGGAATCCTGGTACATCATGATTCTCTGGATATCCTTCAAAGTCATTTCACCTTCCAGATATACGAATTTCAAGGTAGCGGCACCGTCAATAATCATAATCAGCTCTTTCACCTTATCCCCTTTACGGCTGATATAAAACTCAGAGCTGGACACAGTACCTTTCTGCTTCATCAGCAGTTCATATCTGGAAGACTGCACCAAAGAACGGAGATCCTTGCGCATATCTTTCTTTACATTATTATCCATTGTAGATAGTACCTGGACCGAGTTCAACTGTCCCGATACCTTGCCTATATAAATATCCTTTGTAAACAAGTTAGGATTCGTCTCAATCATTGCCTTGGATATATACACCGAAGATACCCCCTTCAAATCATTGTACTTATTAAACAAATTCTTCTGCGCCTGGCAGAGTAACGGCAACAACAATAATATGCCGGCTAAAATCATTCTACTTGTCTTCATATCAGATTATCTTTGAATTTCATTCCTAATTTCCCGATTCACCGTCAACACATCCAACCTGGTTGCCTCTACCTGCTCAATTCCCTTGTTAAGATGGGTAGAAACTTCTATCAATGTGGCCTGTAATGCCCTATAAGCAGCCTCCGGGTCAGAAAAGGTATCCTGCAGCGCAGGCGGGCACTTATCTTCTCCTATATTTGGAATGGCATAGCCGATTCCTATCAGAAGCAAGACAGTAGCTGCAATCCCTCCTATCCAGTGCCAGTTGCGTTTCACTTTATTGCGATGAAAAAACATCTGCTCCTCTGCGGCCTTTTCATCAATCAGCCGACTCAGTTTACTTTCCAATCCGGCAGGAGCATTCTCCACATTCACTTCCTGCTCCAAAAGACTCTGGAAAAGTCTCTTGTCCGTCAGCAAGTGTCCGGGCACTTCATCTGTCCTGAAAGCTTCCTTCAACAGCTCTTCTTCCTGCTCATCCGTATTTCCTTCATAAAAACCGGCAAGCAATTTTTCAAATTCTTCGACTTTCATAGTTACTCCATTTATTAAATTCCTCACGTATTCTCTTTCTAGCCCGGGACAACAACACACGGACATTGGTGGCATTCAATCCGGTGGCATGTTCTATTTCTTCATAAGAACACCCTTTCACGTCCCTTAGTGTTACAATACGTTGTTGCTGTTCGGGCAAGCGGGCAATGATGTTCTTCACTTGTTGTACCTCATCACGTATCTCCAGATTATCTGCCGGAGAAACCGTATGCACTTCCGTCAGTTCCACAAGCTGCTTGCTCAAAGCATATTTTCCGGAACGGAGCAAATCAAAGCACATATTTTTCACCAGAATAACACTGAAAGCTTCCGGATTGCTGATCACTGCCAGTCCTTCCCTTTTATCCCATAGCTTCAGATAAGCCTCCTGCACCAAGTCTTCAGCATCAGCGGCATTCTCCAATAACCTATAGGCTATGCAATACAGCTTATGATGATAGGGTAGAAACTCTTTTTTAAAACTTTCAGCATCCATGGGCTTTTAAATGATACTCAATGATTCTTTTATACCCTTAGACGTAAACCGGAAGGATTTTGTTACAGTACGGAAAGAAAAATGGAGATATAAAAAAACACCCCGGCAATCACGGGGTGTGTACTTGCTTTAGAACCAATAAATATAGGCCAATGTACTCAGGCTGATTACCACCCACAGCAGCACACCTTGCACCAAAGGTTTGATGCCCACTGCTTTCAACACATCGCGCGACAAGGAAGCACCGATAAAGAACAACGTAATAGTCAGTGTCTTGCGTGCAAAGTCATTGATACCCGCCCCGACTTGCATGCCCATTTCGGTTGTACTCAATACATAAGTGTTGAAAATCATGGCCAATACAAAGAAGAAAATGAACCAGGGAATGCTAATCTTCTGTCCCTTGCTCTTGAATATGAACGAAGTAATAAATGCCAAAGGTATGATCCATAACGCACGCGTCAGTTTGATGGTGGTTGCCACCTTCAGCGCTTCTTCCCCGTAAGCGGCACCTGCGCCTACCACCGAACTGGTATCATGGATGGCAATGGCCGCCCATGTCCCGAACTCATGCTGGCTCATGTTCAAGGCGTGCCCGATCATCGGGAAGATGAACAGTGCAATGGCATTCAAGATGAAGATAGTGCCCAATGCCACTGACATTTCACTGTCCTTTGCCTTCAATACCGGTCCGACGGCTGCAATGGCACTCCCCCCGCAAATGGCAGTACCGGAACTGATGAGGTAAGATGTATCACGATCTACTTTCAAGAACTTACGGCCAATCACCCAACCGACAAGCAATGTGCCTACCACGGAAATAACAGTAAATTCCATCCCTTCCTTACCGGAAGCCAAAGAAGCCTGCAGATTCATGCCGAACCCCAAGCCCACAACAGAATACTGCAACAGATATTTGGAAGTCTTTTTATTGAATTTGGGATGGGCCTGCCCGCACAGCAACGCAAAAGCCAGTCCTAAAAACAAAGCTACCGGAGGGGTAACCCATGCAGAATAGGCATGCATGCCGGGAATGTAGTCCAGAAACAAGAAGAATGAGAGAAGAGTGAGGAGAGAAACATAGATAATCTTTTTATTGTCCTGCAGAAAAGGCAAGTTGATACTCTTTGCCAATACTCGATTTGAAGCCATACTTTTCATTTTTTAAGTTTGTTCTTATTTTTCCGGGTGCAAAGTTAGGCTTCTTTTCCCAAACACACCAATCGTTTCTACTTATAAGCTATAACTTATGATTATGATGTATGGCAAACTGCATGAATACCTGCGCCAAACCACTCTCCTGTCCTTGCGGTTGTGCAAAACTAAACTCGCGCTGCATGGGCATGCTTTTTATTTCGACAACACGCAGTTGCCCTGAATAGAGCTCACGGCCGATAGAGCGCACAGAAACGATTCCCAGACAATCCGTATGTTCCAAAAAGAGCTTTATGCTTTCCGTACTGCCCAGATACATCAAGACCTTCAATGACGATAACTTTATATTATGCTGTTGCAACGCTCTTTCAAAAACATCCAGCGTACCGGACCCTCTTTCACGGAGCACCAAAGGCAAATCCAACAACTCCTCCGGTGTGATTTCTTCTCCCACCGGCAACTTGGAATTAGTACGGATTACAGCCACAAGCTCATCTTCAAGAAAAGTGGTATATTTAAGATTCGGCAAGCGGAATACGCCTTCCACCAATCCCAAATCTATGCGGTGTTCCTGCAGGGCAACTTCTATCTCGCGCGAGTTGCCGTTCATCAATGACAGGCTGACTTCCGGAAACTTTCCTATGAAACCGCCCAACATCGCAGGAAGCACATACTGCGCAATGGTTGTACTGGCACCCAATTTCAGTTCACCGGTATATTCATTGTGCAGCAGGTGCATCTCATACTCCAACCGTTTATAGTCTTCCAAAATCCGTTCACAATGTTCCAACAGCAGCTTGCCCGATTCCGTCAGGCTGATTTTACTTCCCTGGCGGTCGAACAGACGCGTCTGATAGGCAGTCTCCAATTCCTGTACATGCTTGGTGATGGCAGGCTGGCTGATAAACAATTCCTGCGAAGCTTTTGTAAAGCTCAGATTCTTCGCTACTGACTGGAACACTTTCAAACGAAAATCACCCATAAAACTTCCTATATCCTATAATTCATCAGACTTAATGCCAAGAACGTGCGCCAAAGAATAAATCACCGGTTCCCAACGGCAATGTACCGGCTCCATAGGTTCCTCCAGTGTGAAATAGACTGCCTTACCCTTCTCTTCCTCACTTTTATCCTTGAAGAAACCAGCCAGTTTCTCTTCCACCCTGCTACCATATACCTGATGGAAAGGCAACAGCATCAGACATTTCACATCAGCAGAATCAAGCGCCAGATTCATCAAGTCGAGAAACAACTCCTCTGTCGATACAAAACCGGAAGAAGTTACGGAAGAAAATGCGAATTCACCCAACGGTGTACGACATGCCTGATGGTTCAACTTATCCACATCGGACGGTTCACAACATCTCAGCACATGCCCTGCCTGGGTGTGCACCAATAACACTTCCACCTCATTTTCTCCTTCTCTCAAACCGGCGTCCAGCGCCAGATAGCTCAGCCATGCCGGCAGGTCAATATCGGGCAACTTTCGTCCCAACTTGTTTTCCAAGAAGTTCTTTGCACTACATACCGTCTCATTCAAAAATGCAACATCTATCAATATCACATTCGCCGGGAACTTTATTTCATCGTTCATTGTTTCCTGTTTTTTTATTTGTTTATTTGTTTAAGACTCCGATCCCACCAAGGAATCAAGCCAATGAAAGTGTAAAAGTACAAAAATAATCATCAACACCCGCCATATATGCGAAAAAACGAATGACAAAGCAACTTATTTATCAAGATACACTCGTAGTATAAGAGAAGCAGGGTGCCCCGTATAGACAAGTGGGCTGAAAATGAGACATTTTGTCATCCATCGCACTCTTTTTACTGAAATTTTGTCCGGAATATGCCAATGGCAAATCTTTTGCGCCTTCCCAAGTGTTATGAAACCGATAAAAGAAAGGAGAACAAAATATGAACTTTAACAACTTTACCATTAAAGCGCAAGAAGCAGTGCAGGAAGCTGTGAATCTTGTACAAGGCCGGGGACAGCAAGCCATCGAACCCGTGCATGTGCTTCAGAGTGTGATGAAAGTGGGTGAAAATGTCACCAACTTCATCTTCCAGAAGCTCGGCATGAACGGTCAGCAGATAGCGCTTGTACTGGACAAGCAGATTGATTCCCTGCCTAAAGTATCCGGCGGAGAGCCCTACTTGAGCCGCGAAACGAACGAAGTATTCCAGAAGGCCACCCAATACTCCAAGGAAATGGGTGATGAATTCGTCTCCTTGGAACCGGTACTGCTGGCTCTGCTGAACGTGAAAAGTACGGCATCTACCATCCTGAAGGATGCCGGGATGACGGAACGCGAACTGCGGGAAGCCATCAACGAACTGCGAAAAGGAGAAAAGGTTACTTCACAATCCAGTGAAGACACTTACCAGTCGTTGGAAAAGTATGCCATTAATCTGAACGAAGCCGCCCGCAGCGGCAAACTGGATCCCGTCATCGGCCGTGACGAGGAGATACGGCGTGTCCTGCAGATTCTGAGCCGGCGTACCAAGAACAACCCGATTCTTATCGGTGAACCTGGTACCGGTAAAACGGCCATCGTGGAAGGACTTGCCCACCGTATATTGCGCGGGGATGTCCCCGAGAACCTGAAGAACAAGCAGGTCTATTCTCTGGATATGGGTGCACTGGTGGCCGGCGCCAAATACAAAGGCGAATTTGAAGAACGTCTGAAGGCCGTTATCAATGAAGTAAAGAAGTCGGAAGGGGACATCATCCTCTTCATTGATGAAATCCATACCCTGGTGGGTGCGGGAAAGGGCGAGGGCGCCATGGATGCCGCCAACATTCTGAAACCGGCCCTGGCACGCGGTGAACTGAGAAGCATCGGAGCCACTACCCTTGATGAATATCAGAAGTATTTCGAAAAGGACAAAGCCTTGGAACGCCGTTTCCAGATTGTCATGGTGAACGAGCCGGATACGCTGAGTACCATTTCCATCCTGCGTGGCCTGAAGGAGCGTTATGAGAACCATCATCACGTACGTATCAAAGACGATGCCATCATTGCTGCCGTGGAATTGAGCAACCGTTACATTACCGACCGTTTCTTGCCGGACAAGGCCATTGACCTTATGGATGAAGCTGCTGCCAAACTCCGCATGGAAGTGGATTCGGTACCGGAAGAGCTGGATGAAATCTCCCGGAAAATCAAGCAGCTGGAAATAGAACGGGAAGCCATCAAACGTGAAAACGACAAGCCCAAACTGGAGCAAATCGGTAAAGAGCTTGCCGAATTGAAAGAACAGGAAAGTTCCTATAAAGCCAAATGGCAAAGTGAAAAGACCCTGGTCAATAAAATCCAGCAGAATAAAATCGAAATCGAGAATCTGAAATTCGAAGCAGACAAAGCCGAACGTGAAGGAGATTACGGAAAGGTTGCCGAAATCCGTTACGGAAAGCTGCAGGCCTTGAACAAAGAAATCGAGGAGACACAGCAGAAGCTGCACGGAATGCAAGGTGACAAAGCCATGATCAAGGAAGAAGTGGATGCCGAAGACATAGCGGATGTTGTATCCCGCTGGACGGGCATACCGGTGAGCAAGATGCTGCAAAGTGAAAAAGACAAGCTGCTGCACCTGGAAGACGAGTTGCACCAACGCGTCATCGGCCAGGACGAAGCCATTGCAGCCGTCAGCGACGCCGTGCGCCGTAGCCGTGCCGGATTGCAAGATCCGAAGCGCCCCATCGGTTCATTCCTCTTTCTGGGAACCACCGGTGTGGGCAAAACGGAACTGGCAAAGGCTTTGGCCGAGTTTCTCTTCGACGACGAGACGATGATGACCCGTATCGACATGAGCGAATATCAGGAGAAGCATAGCGTTTCACGCCTGGTCGGAGCGCCTCCGGGATACGTAGGCTACGATGAAGGCGGGCAGCTGACGGAGGCCGTACGACGCAAGCCTTACTCTGTCGTCTTGTTCGACGAAATCGAGAAAGCGCATCCGGATGTATTCAACATCTTGCTGCAAGTGCTCGACGACGGACGTCTGACAGACAATAAAGGCCGTACCGTGAACTTCAAGAATACCATCATCATCATGACCTCCAATATGGGTAGCGCCTACATCCAAAGCCAGATGGAGAAACTGAACAGCTCCAACAAGGAAGAGATTGTGGAGGAAACCAAGAAAGAGGTGATGAATATGCTGAAAAAGACCATACGTCCGGAATTCTTGAACCGTATTGACGAAACGATCATGTTCCTGCCATTGACAGAAAAAGAAATCAAGCAGATTGTAGTTCTTCAAATCAAGAGCGTACAGAAAATGCTTTCGGCCAATGGTGTGGATCTGGTACTGGCCGACGCGGCTATAGACTTCCTCTCCAACACCGGCTATGACCCCGAATTCGGCGCCCGCCCGGTAAAACGTGCCATCCAGCACTATCTGCTGAACGACTTGTCCAAGAAGTTGCTGGCACAAGAGGTAGATCGCAGCAGACCGATTATCGTGGATGCCAATGCTGCCAACGACGGATTGATTTTCAAGAACTAAGTTGCGGCTTATTCCAAATAAAAAAACAGCTTTGAAACCGATACGTTTCAAAGCTGTTTTTATATTATAGGCAGGCTTTTACCCGGAAATCATACCGGCTTATTCTGCACTTTCTTCTTTTGCCTCTTCAGCCGGAGCCTCTTCAAAATCCGTCATACCACTCTTTACAAGCAAGTTATACCAGGAAATCAGCTTCTTGATATCTGACAGGTGCACACGGTCACGATCAAAAGAAGGCAACACCTCTCCCAAATATGAATAAAGTTCCTCGGAAGTCGCTTTCTTCAAATCCATTGCTACAGCTTCACCGTTTTCCTTCGTCTTCATAGAAAGAAACACGTCTTTCAAAGGAACGTCTTCCGTATCTGTGTACATGGCGATATCACCCAACGAAATAATTTTCTCATTACCATAAGCAGGAAAACGCTTCTTGTCAGCAAGTGACTCTACAATCAGCATGTTTTTTCCTTGAGAAACGAGTTTATACAATCCCGGTTTACCGGAAATAGACAAAATAGTCTTCAACATAGTATATTCTGTTTTGATTATTAGTAGTTGCTTTTTCGGTGGGCAAAGATAGTGCAAGCCAAAGACAATACAAAATAAGCTTGCTTATTTTTATCGCTGAGGCGGTGCCTGTCTTCTCGAAAGACAACCGCTTTTCTTGGACAGCGAATCAATCAGCTCTAAAACCTGTGGAATCAACGGAGCCTCACCGTCGTTTACAATGACAAAATCTGCCTGCCTGCGCTTCTCTTCATCACTCATCTGGCTCCGGACGCGTTTCTCTATCAGTTCCCGTGAAGAAGAATCACGCCTGACGGCACGCTCAATCCGTATTTCTTCCGGTGCATAAACCATGACCACGACATCCACCTCTCCTGCAAAACCGGCCTCAATCAATATGGCCGATTCGATAGCCACTACCGGAAACACATCATGGCACTGTACCCAACGCCTGAAGTCCTCCTTCACACGGGGATGTACAATGCCGTTTACCTGCCGGGCATGCCCGGGATCTCCAAACAGATAGGAAGCCAGCAACGGTTTATTCAGCACGCCGTCCGCATAAACGTTTTCGCCGAGCAATGCAACCAGTCCTTCACGGATAGAAAAATCCGCAACCATCAGTTGCTTAGTCTCCGCATCCGATATGTACACAGGAACTCCCATGACTTCCAACAACCGGCATACAAGGCTCTTGCCGCTGCCGATACCACCGGTTATACCCAACTTAATTGCCATCATTCGGGGAAACTTGCTCTATCAGGAAATCGACCTGTTCCGGATTAAAACGTACATGACTTACACCCTTCGGTACATTTTTCAATTTTACGGTATATTTATCGGACCCTAAACGCAACAGTTCTTCATAGGAAACATAGATATGAAAATCATTCGCGCCGATTTGCCGGAAGCGGCTCAACCCTATTTGAAAGGTAACCTGCACCTTAGAAGGAAATGCACGCAACACTTTGTCTGCCGGAAAATTCACTCCCCGCAAGGGCACTTCTACCGACTTTTCCGTATAAATATCTACCGGAAGCATCATTTCAATGGATGCAGGAACAAACTTCACCCCTTTCTGATTGACCAACGGCACTTGCTGCTTCAAAGTGTCGGATATATCTTCCAACTTGACACGCCGGGTATAGGCAGCCGTTATGGTATCCAACACATCCGCCGGGGCATATACCAAGACTGAATCGGGACTGAATATCGTATCGGAAAGATAATACTGCCGTCCTGCGCTCACCGTACCTTGAAGCTTGACAGGCACCAGCTTGGAGGCTCCCGTGGAATAATAATATTCCAACGTATCGGGCTTCATCGAAAGCAAACGGGTCGAAACGTTCAGCTGGCTCAGAATCTTCTTCTCAAACTGAGGGGCAAAAACCCTTACATGGTTGTTGTTTCCCTTATAATCCGCAAAATCCAAAGTAACGGGATAAAAACTCTTTCCCAACATATAGTTAAGAAGCACAGTGCCCTTATCCTTTACCTTGATTCTGAGTTCCGGAGCCGGTTCCGAAGTAATCACCATGTTATTGGGAACTCCCTTCAGCTTTACAGGAATGGAGAATTCGGTTTCATAATCGTTGTTCAGTGTCTGCAACAGCCAAAAGCCACCGGCTATGAAGAAGAAAAACAAAAAAATGAAGAACTCCCTGCTCTTATCACTGAGCAGGAAGTCCTTCATTTGTCTGACTATCTTTAGATATATTCTTTGTATGTTCCTACGTTCGAACATAGGCTCACCGTCCCTTATTATTTAGAAGCCTGGCTGCTGTTGGCATCAGCCGCCGCAGCAAAAATAGAATTCTTGTCGATACGTATCTTAACGTTGGAAGCAATTTCAAGAACTACGTCGTTGTCATTGATTTCCTTGATAACGCCATGAATACCACCGGCTGTAATCACTTTCTGGTTCACCTGGAGTGATTTGCGAAAGTTTGCAATTTCCTTCTGTTTCTTATTCTGCGGGCGAATCATAAAGAAATACATGATAACGAACATAGCTATCAGCATAATCCACATTAAGCTACCGCCTCCAGCAGGACCTGCAGCAGGAGCTTGCAGGAAAAATACAGTCATTAAGTTCATAAAATACTCAGTTTTAGTTTTTAATATTCAACAAAGGTATCAGTTTTTCGTTAACTTACCTTCTTTTTTCAATTGATTAACTATTCCATCCAAAGTGCCATTAACAAAGCTTCCACTTTTAACCGTGCTATATACTTTGGCTATATCCACGTACTCATTTAACGAAACACTGACCGGAATGTTCGGAAAGCTCAAAATCTCGGCCAATGCACATTGCATAATCACAACGTCCATAAATGCCACACGGTCCAAATCCCAGTTACGGGTATTCTCGCTAATAAGATGGCGGTAGTAATCACAATTCAAGATGGTACGGCGGAAGAGGCGACGGGCAAATTCCTGGTCCTCATCATCTTTGAATTCGGGCAACAATTCCTGGTTAGCCCCTTTCTTCTCCTCAAAACGTTTGATGGTTTTCAACACGAATGTATCGACAATTTCCTTGTCATCATTCCAATAAAGACTCTGATCCTCAAGCAAGGCATCCAAGGCCTCATCATTAAAGACAAATGTCTTGTAGAGTTTCCTCCACAATTCACGGTCGGCTTCATAAGAATCATCCGAAGAAGCCATATATTCCTTATATATATCAGAACCTATAATCTTCTCATATAATCCCTTGACAAAATCTTCATCATTTGTCCAAGTACGTTTCTGGTTGGCACTGAATTCCAACAATTGCTTGTTCACCTCCAATTGGGAAATGAACTTGTTTTCCACAAATTTCATGTTGGGATACAACTCTTCTGCCGTAGGGGCTAACTTGGCTTTTGCCGCATCAATGCGCTTTTGTGCGTAGTTCGTCAGCGCTATCATCAGCATCAGCAAGTAGTTGTAAAGGTCGTATGCCTTGGACAGGCTAAAGAACAACTCTTTCTCCGCTGAGTCTAAATTTTTACTGCCGTTCTGATAATAAGCATATACAATCTGTATAATCTTAAGACGAATAAGAACTCTGTTAATCATAATTCTAAAGTAAATACTGGTGTTTTAACGAGTTGCAAAAGTAGGCATTTTTAATGAGTTTACATAAATAAATCACATTTTTTAATGCAGATATTGATTATCCGTGCTTTTTCTTTTGACAGTTTAAAAAAAATCGTCAATTTTGAACCCGATAACACCAAAATTGAGACCTATTATAATATGGAAGACTTAAAAAAGAAAGCCGGAGCGGATATGAACGACAAGGAAATTGTATTCTCCCAATCCATTAAGGCAGGAAAACGCATCTACTATTTAGACGTCAAGAAAAACAGGAAAGACGAAATGTTTCTCGCTATCACAGAAAGTAAAAAGATAGTGATGGGCGAAGGGGATGACTCACAAGTCAGCTTCGAGAAACATAAAATCTTTCTATATAAAGAAGATTTCGAGAAGTTCATGAATGGTTTGCAGCAAGCCGTTAATTTTATCCAGGAGCAACAAGACTATACAAGGCAGCTTGACGACAGTGAAACCACCGGCATGGAAACGTCCCAAGCCGAATTACAGGAAGAGAAAGCGACTCCTTTGGATGGAGAAATCAAGATAGACATTGATTTTTAAGCTATAAACTTTTGAATATTCAAAAAGAAGCTGTACTTTTGCACCGCTTTTTTGCAACATCGTGTGGTGAACCCACATCGTGTGATGGTGAATTAAGCAAAATAAATACTTAATTTAGAGTAACACAAAACTTTTAGAAAATGAAATCAATTGAAGTAAAAGGAACTGCAAGAACAATTGCAGAACGTTCTTCGGAACAGGCAAGAGCTTTGAAAGCTATTCGTAAAGACAACGGTGTACCTTGTGTACTTTATGGAGCAGGTGAAAACGTTCACTTCACTGTACCTGTAGAAGGTCTGCGTAACTTGATTTACACTCCGCACATCTACGTGGTTGACCTGATTATCGACGGCAAAAAAGTAAATGCTATTTTGAAAGATATCCAATTCCACCCTGTAAAAGATACAATCCTGCACGTTGACTTCTATCAGATTGACGAGGCTAAGCCTATCGTAATGGAAGTTCCGGTACAGTTGGAAGGTCTTGCAGAAGGTGTGAAAGCCGGTGGTAAGCTGACTTTGCAGATGCGTAAGCTGAAAGTGAAAGCTTTGTACAACTTGATTCCCGAGAAGTTGACTGTAAACGTTGCTCACCTTGGTTTGGGCAAGACAGTCAAAGTTGGCGAATTGAGCTACGAAAACCTGGAATTGTTGAATGCTAAAGAAGCTGTTGTATGTGCAGTTAAGTTGACTCGTGCCGCAAGAGGTGCCGCTGCTGCCGCAAACAACTAATCAGTTTTTCTTTTAGAAGAAAATATTCCGGAACGCGGATTAACGCAGAAAACGCAGATTTTATAAATAATCCGCGGATAACTGCGATAATCCGCGTTCCTTTTTTTATCACCCGATGATTGGCTGCCTGGCAGCCTGTCATGAACGTGTGATTCACCTATAACATTAATTCATTGACGATGAAATACTTAATTGTTGGATTAGGTAATATAGGTCCCGAATACCACGAGACCCGCCACAATATAGGATTCATGGTAGTCGATGCCTTGGCAAAGGCAGCAGGCGCCACCTTCACCGACAGACGTTATGGTTTCACCACTACCCTCTCAGTAAAAGGCCGGCAGCTATTACTGCTAAAACCATCTACCTATATGAACCTCAGCGGTAACGCTGTACGCTATTGGATGCAAAAAGAAAACATTCCGTTGGAGAATGTATTGATAGTAGTAGACGACCTCGCCCTGCCTTTCGGCACTTTACGCCTGAAGGGCAAAGGAAGTGATGCCGGACATAATGGCTTAAAACATATAGCCGCAACTTTGGGAACACAAAATTATGCCCGCCTGCGTTTCGGCATAGGCAATGAATTTCCCCGTGGCGGTCAGATTGACTTTGTATTGGGGCACTTCACCGACGAGGACTGGAAAACGATGGACGAGCGGCTGAAAACCGCCGGAGAAATAGTCAAAAGTTTCTGCCTGGCAGGAATTGACATAACCATGAATCAGTTTAATAAAAAGTAATATGAGCGAAGCCAGAATTGACAAATGGATGTGGGCTGTACGTATTTTCAAGACACGCACCATTGCAGCCGAAGCTTGCAAGAAAGGACGTGTCAGCATCAACGGGGCATTGGCCAAAGCCGCCCGCATGATAAAGCCGGGAGATGTGATTCAAGTGCGCAAGCCGCCCGTCACTTACTCTTTCAAGGTGTTGCAACCCATCGAAAAACGTGTCGGTGCTAAACTGGTATCCGAGATGATGGAAAATGTCACTACTCCCGACCAATACGAATTGCTGGAGATGAGCCGCGTCAGCGGTTTCGTAAACCGCGCCAAAGGAACCGGACGTCCCACCAAAAAGGACCGCCGCAGCCTGGAAGAGTTTGTCACTCCGGAATTTATGGACGACTTTGATTTCGAATTTGACTTTGAAGAAAAATAAAAAAGGTGATTATGAGCGAAAAGAAGATACAATGGGGATTCATCGGTTGCGGAGAAGTAACCAAATATAAGAGTGGACCCGCTTTCCAGAAAATAGAAGGTTCCGAAGTTGTGGCAGTCATGAGCCGCAATGGTGAGAAAGCCAAGGCATACGCCAAAGAAAGAGGAATACCCAAATGGTATGACGATGCCCAGGAGCTGATTGATGATCCGGAAGTAAACGCTGTATATATCGCCACTCCTCCCTCTTCTCATGCCACTTATGCCATTATGTCCATGAAAGCCGGAAAACCGGTTTACATTGAAAAGCCGATGGCTGTCACGTATGAAGAGTGTTGCCGCATCAACCGCATTTCCAAAGAGACAGGGGTGCCCTGTTTTGTCGCTTACTACCGCCGCTATCTCCCCTACTTTCAAAAAGTAAAATCATTGGTAGATGACGGCGCCATCGGCAACGTTATCAATATCCAGATACGTTTTGCCCAACCTCCACGGGATTTGGATTACAACAAAGGCAATCTGCCCTGGCGGGTACAGCCGGATATAGCCGGAGGAGGATATTTCTATGACTTGGCCCCCCATCAGATTGATTTGTTGCAAGAAATATTCGGCTGCATACTCGAAGCCAGTGGCTACAAGAGCAATCGCGGAGGGTTGTATCCCGCAGAAGACACTCTCAGTGCCTGTTTCCAGTTTGACAACGGCTTGGTGGGCAGCGGTTCCTGGTGTTTTGTAGCCCATGAATCCGCCCGTGAAGACCGTATTGAGATTATCGGAGACAAAGGAATGATTTGCTTTTCAGTCTTCACCTACGATCCTATTGCCCTCCATACAGAAAAAGGTCGGGAAGAAATCCCCGTCGAGAACCCCGTATATGTACAACAGCCTCTCATCCAGGCTGTAGTGGACCATCTCCTCGGGAAGTCCGTTTGCTCTTGTGACGGCGAAAGCGCTACACTGACAAACTGGGTGATGGATAAGATACTCGGAAAACTGTGATAAATAAAGAGGCTCAAAATAGGGCAAATCCTATCTTGAGCCCCTCGTTTCCAATCAAAGTTCTTTCTTTACCGCCTCAATCAACTCCTGATATTCAGCATCCGTCAGATAAACCTTACCCGGATTCATCTGGAAAGTACCGCCATAATCGGGACCGTCCACGTATTTGGGAGCGAGATGGAAATGCAGGTGAGAGAGTTTATCAGAATAAGCACCGTAATTAATTTTCTCCGGATTAAACGCTTTCTGCATGGCACGGGTCACGCGGGCAACATCGTCCATAAAAGCATTACGGTCCTCGTAGCTCAATTCATTCAGATCGTTGACATGGTCTTTATAGGCAACCAGACAACGTCCTCTATAGGTTTGCTCCTTGAACAGGAAAACGCGTGAAACACTCAGCCGGGCAATCTCAATCATAAGATTGTGCAACGTTTCATTATTCTGGCAGTACAGACATTCTTTAGAATCACTTTTCATGATATTCTTTTATTTATAGTTTTTATTTCGTGTCAAAAATACGGGTTTACCGGCTATTTCATGTCGATATTTTCGCACTTTTGCCCTACTAATTGGTAAACATCATCATTTTCGCCGACAATCCAGACTACATCCCCTTCTACGAAAGGTTCATGCGGGTCGGGAGCATGCAACGCCTCCTCTCCCCTTTCCACTCCGGCAATCAGGCAATGGTATTTCTCGCGAATACCCGCTTCTTTCAAAGTCTTGTTCAAGAAAGGAGAATCTCCATCCACACGGAATTGGCGTAAAATCATCTCGCTTTTTTCTATTACATCAGAGTCTATCGCAGACACCTTATTCATCTCCCGCCCAAACACATTCAATTCTTCATCCGTTGCGATGACCTGTATTTTATCTTGTGGAAACAAACGGACGGCAGCTCCGGGAATATTTATCCGTTTCTTGCCACGGAGTATGGAAACCACATGCACCCCGTATCTTTTGCCGAAATTCAATTCCGCCAACGTCCGGCCTGCCCAATCGGACTCACCGGGTATCTCGAAATCCGTCAAGTGCAAATCACGCGAAAGCAGGCGCCCCGCATACTCCGGCTTCTTCTCTCCCAGATACTCTGCACGCATATCACGATAACGCAGATTCTGAAAGAACTTCCTTTCAATCAGAATAGATTGCTTTTTCAGCTGACGGGAAAGTATCATCACAATAACCGACAATACAGCCACTCCAAACACCAGTCCCACAGAAACCTTAAACAAACCGGCTATCACAAACATGACGAATGAAACCGCCAGAAGGACGCGCAATACAATAGTAGCGACCAACGGGGCACGATTGCCACGGCTGTCATTCCATAGCGTAACAAACTCTACCGAATGGTTCTTTTTAATCATGATGGCACGCAGGAAGGGGGCAATAAACAATATGATTACCAAGGCGGCCAACAAGGAGCCCCAAGTTCCGGGTAAACTGTCATGAAAGAACGGTACCAAAAAACGGAATGCCAAAGCAATCACCGCCACACAGATGATGGAATAGACCACCGTAATGCGTACCAAGGCAAATATCAGTTTCTTCCACAGGCTTTCATGATTCATCGTCTGCGACCCGGAAGCATACCGGGTAAGAAATTTCCTCCATTTGTCCGGCAGATGTGTATCTACAAAGTTTGAAGCCGGCTCCGCCACACGAATCATGTAAGGAGTCAGAAAAGTGGTTATCACAGACACGGCCACCACAATGGGATATAGGAAATGACTGGTTACATGCAATGAGACACCCAAAGAAGCAATGATAAATGCAAACTCACCAATCTGCGTCAAGCTGAACCCGCACTGCATCGCCGTCTTAAGAGGCTGCCCGGCCAGCAGCACCCCCAAAGTGCCGAAAAGAGACTGGCCGATAATAACCGCCAAAGTAATTACTACAATCGGTCCGGCATATTCCATAATCATGGCAGGATCAACCATCATACCCACCGACACGAAGAAAATGGCCCCGAACAAGTCCTTCACAGGCTTCACCAATCTCTCGATACTCTCCGCTTCCACCGTCTCGGCAAGAATAGACCCCATGATAAAGGCTCCGAAAGCTGCCGAGAAACCGGTATGGGCAGCCATAACCACCATACCGAAACACAATCCCAAGGAAACAATCAGCAGGGTTTCCTCACTCATCAGCTTACGACAACGTTTCAACAATTCCGGAATGAGGTAGATCCCCACTACGAACCACAGGATAAGAAAGAAAAGTAATTTCGCAATGCTTCCCAACATCTCGGCACCTTCAAAATTATTGCTGACCGCCATAGTAGATAACATCACCATCAATACGATGGCAAGGATATCTTCCAGAATCAACACGCTAAGCACCAATCCCGTAAATTGCTTCTTGCGCATTCCCAAATCATCAAAGGCTTTATAGATAATGGTGGTTGACGACATGGCAATCATACCGCCCAAAAAGATGCAGTCCATCCGCTTCCACCCGAATCCGGTACCAACCGCCACTCCAAGCAGTATCATGCAAAAGATAATGGTGCATGCTGCGATAATGGCCGCCCCACCCACCTTCACTATCTTCTTAAAACTGAATTCAAGCCCTAATGCGAACAACAAGAAAATGACGCCAATATCCGCCCATGTCTGTATGTTCGCCGTATCCATCACCGAAGGGGTGTATGCCATGTGGGGACTCGCCAAAAAACCTGCGACTACATACCCCAATACCAACGGTTGTTTCAGCTTCTTAAAAACCAGGGTCATAATCCCTGCGCATATCAATATCAATGCTAAATCAGCTATCAAGGGAGCTAAATGTGACATAATATTTGCCGTTTATCATTTTCACTGACAAAGATATAGAAAACGCATCAGATTTTAGCGAAATTGTCATAGAGTTTTCTTTTAATTCTTCATTTTCCATGGTTATAAAAGACAAGCAGGGATACCCGCCAACGGATATCCCTACCATCCAAACTCTTCATCCGAGAAAAGAGGGGTGCATCTCCTTTCCCATTCATGCACCCGTTCTTTTGACAGATACCCTCGTCAAGGCGATGCATGCCGAGGGCATTCCTTATTAGAATTTAAAGCCAATCTTTATTGTCGGAGCAGACAAAAAGCTGAAATTATGGCTGTCTGCATCCAGATTGCTCAAACCCTCCTGAGGCTTATACGCAGTCATGTTGTACGTATAAGAAAAAGGATCGATCTGGGCGCCTACGTACATGGCGGGCAGTACGAAGTAATCGATACCCATAGTGACAGACCCGCGAAGATTCCAGCTCTCGCCAACAGATTTACCCATCGACTCGTACTCGTCATACTTCATCTGGTTCTGGGCATAAGCCATGCCTACACGCAAACCCGTGTACCACATCAGGTTAGGAACATTCTTCATCTTAAAATAACGATCGACGCCTGCAAAGACATTGTAAGAGAATGACTGAGCATCGGCTACTGCACGGTAACCGGGAACCTCGCCCATGTTATCCTCCGCAGAAGCATTTTCGTCCATCGTGCCGGGAACTGCCGAATAACCGGGGTTATTCGTGAAGTTCAAACCGCCACCCAAGTTAAGTTTCCACAAGTCGTTGAAGAACCAGCCCGCCTCGAAACCAACCATCAGCTTCTTGTCTGACCAGTTGGTGGAGAGCGCCGCCGCTTCATAGTTCGCCATCGTGCCCGGAAGGGCGCTGACGCTTGCGTAGCTATTGTATCCTACAGTCGCAGCAAGGGTGAAGTCACCTTTCTTGGGGGTGAAATCCTTTTTGCCACCGTGCTGCGCATTTGCTGTAAGACACACCATGGGCATAACGGCTAACAGTAAAAGTCTTGTTATTTTCATGCTACTTTTTGTTTTAATGCCGTTAATATTAGGGGTTATTTCTGTGCTGCGATATATGCTTCCACACGCTTCTTGGCAAGTTCTACAATTTCTGTCTGAATTTCAATCTTACCTTCCAACTCTTTAATTTCAGCTTCTGTATCAGCTATCAATTTTTCATATTCATCAGCATTATTGCCTGCTACACTATAATTATCTTTC
>NZ_GL882620.1 GCF_000195635.1 Bacteroides fluxus YIT 12057
ATGCCATTTATGTCTTCGAATTCAAACTGGACGGAAGCGCTGAGGATGCCTTGCGGCAGATAAAGGAAAAGGGCTATCTGATTCCTTATACGCTGGACGGGAAACGTCTTGTGAAGGTAGGGGTGAACTTCAGCAAGGAGACACGGAATGTGGACAGGTATATTGTGGAAGAATAGACTTTAAAAATCAATTAATAACCCTACTATAATATATAAAAAAGACAGGCAGGTGTGTCAAAATAAAGATTTAGAACACACCTGCCTGTCTTTTTTATACTTCCAGAGGTAGTTATTTGGCAGGTTTCAACCATTTATCCAGCCATTCGAAGAAAGTGCGTTGCCACAGAACGCCATTCTGGGGTTTCAGTACCCAGTGGTTCTCGTCAGGATAGATAAGCAATTCTGCCGGTACTCCACGCATTACGGCAGCATCGAAGGCAGCCATTGCCTGGTTGGCGAGAATGCGGAAGTCTTTCTCTCCGTGGATGCAGAGAATAGGGGTGTCCCATTTATCAACAAACTTATGCGGGGAATTGGCAAATGTACGTTGTGCCGTAGCATTGTTCTTTTCCCAATATGCGCCACCCATATCCCAGTTGGCAAACCACTTCTCTTCTGTTTCCAGATATTGCATTTCCATATTGAAGATACCGTCGTGGGCGATGAACGCCTTGAAACGTTTATCGTGATGGCCGGCAAGCCAATATACGGAGAAACCTCCAAAACTGGCACCTACACAACCCAGACGGTCTTTATCCACGTACGGCTCTTTGGCTACCTCATCAATGGCCGTGAAATAATCTTTCATGCACTGGCCACCGTAATCACCGCTGATAGCTTCGTTCCATTCTACACCGAAACCGGGAAGACCACGGCGGTTGGGAGCCACGATGATGTAGTCGTTGGCCGCCATAATCTGGAAATTCCAACGGTAGCTCCAGAACTGGCTGACAGGACTCTGAGGACCCCCTTCACAGAAGAGCAGGGTAGGATACTTCTTGTTCGGGTCGAATTGGGGAGGATAGATTACCCATGTCAACATCTGCTTGCCATCGGTAGTCTTCATCCAGCGTGCTTCCACTTTCCCCATTTCCAACTGATCGTAGATTGGCTTGTTTTCGAAGGTCAGTTGGGTAGCTTCAGCAAAATCACTGCCATATTGGAGGGGCAGGGAGTAGATTTCATCCCCCATGCTCATGGAATGGCGCTTGGCAACCATCTTGTCACCGCAAAGTGCAAGGGAGGCGTAGTCGTACATTCCATTGGTTAGTTGGGTCAGTTTGTTGCCGTCAGCAAGATTGATGTTATAAATCTGCGTTTCGCCGTGCCATACACCGATAAAATAGATACTTTGGGAGTCTTTGTTCCACAAGAAAGCATCTACGTTGGATTCGAATGCTTGGCTGACAAAGTGTTTCTCGCCGGTAGCCCGGTCCATTATACACAGACGGTTGAGGTCTGCTTCATAGCCGTCGCGCTCCATGCTTTGCCAGGCAATGTATTTTCCATCCGGAGAATATTGCGGATTCGTATCATATCCTGCCATCTCATTTTTGTTGTCAGAGTCTTTTCCATCCTTTTTGCAAAGGTTGATGAAACCGCCTTTATTGACATCGTATTCGTAAATGTCAGAGTCGGTAGAAATGGCGTATGCCAATCCGGTCTTCATACGGCAGGTAAAAGCGACCTTGTCTGATGCCGGACTCCATGCCAGTTGTTCAATACCGCCCCAAGGTTTCATCGGGCTTTCGTAAGGCAATCCTTCAAGGATGTCTTTGACGTTGTTGATGGCATTGCCGTCAAAATCGGCTACAAACGGATGGGGGGCGGTAGTTACCCATTCGTCCCAATGCTTGTACATCAGATCGGTAACGATGATGCCGGTTGCTTTGGGAAGGTCGGGATATTTGTCGGCCGTGCTCTTTACGGTCTTGACCTGGGCGATGAAAAGCAGCTTCTTGCCATCGGGAGAGAAAGAGAAACCTTCAATGTCGCCGTCATATCGGGTCAACTGTTTACGGTCGCTGCCGTCCGGATTCATTTCCCATACCTGGCTGCTGCCGCTTTCATTGCACAGGAAAGCGATTTTCTTGCCGTCTTTAAACCAGGTAGGCTGACTTTCCTGCCAGGCATCGCGGGTAATTTGAGTATTACCGCTGCCGTCTGCGTTCATAACGAATATTTCGTTGTTACTCTTGTTCTGCGATACACTGTAATAAGCCACCGAATAGGCTATCTGTTTTTCATCGGGAGATACGGCTACTCCACCGATACGTCCCATAGCCCACAACGCTTCCGGAGTCATGCGCTTGCCTTCAATCTTGATGTCCGAGCGTTCGATAAGCGCCGCTGCATCTTGTTGTCCGGCCTCCTTTGTCCCTCCGCAGGAGGCTAATGTCATAGCTGCTGACATAAGCAATAGGTTTACTTGTTTCATATATGTTGTTCGTTTCAGTTATTTAAATGCAAAGATAATGTAAAATTCCGATTAAGTGAGATAAGAAGAAACTCGTTTCTTGTTACGAACCTAAACCGGGAGTAGAATTCACCTGCTTACGCCGAGGTGCAGCCGGATCATATCTTTCTTCCCTGCCAATTTCCACGTTTGATGTAAAACCAGCAGAAAACAAGGATAAAGGTGGAATAGACCATTTCGGAAGTCCAGCAGAGGGCTACATCCAGCTGCAGGTAAAAGATTATGTAGGTGATATAGGCTACATATATAACCAGGGTAGCCATCTCCAGGCCTAATGCGGTACGCGTGTTACCGGTGCCGGAGACTGCCTGGAAATAGACATTGGCAGGTACCAGAAACAGATAAGTGGAGCACATCACCCAAAGTGAATGGACGGATGCTTCCTGCAGGTCGGGCATATCGGTGTAGATACTCAATATCAACTTGGGGAATAAGGTAAAAAGCAGTGCCAACGGCAGCACGAACATGTAGGCAATGCGTATGTGCTGGCGGATAGTACCGGGTACGCAATCGGCATGTCCCGCGCCGATGAGGTTACTTACCAGTGAGCCGCAGGTGGAGGCAAACGCCATCAGTACCATAAACAAGATACCGGATACGTTGCGTATAATATTGGTGACGGCCAATGAGCGCTCTCCCAGGTGCTCTACATAAAGGAAGAACAGGAACCAGGTGGATAACGAGAAGAAGTTCTGTATCATGGTCCAAAAGGAGACATTCAACATTCTCTTCAATGCACTGAAATTGAATTTAGGAACGCGATCCAGGCCATACTTGCGGCAGTCGATGCGGTAACGGGTATAGAGGATGAAAAAGACCAATGATACAAGTTCGGCCATGGATGAACCGATAGCCGCTCCTGCAATGCCGAGTGCGGGAAATCCGAACTTGCCAAAAATAAGAATGTAGTTGAATACAACATTGCTTAGCACCATTACGATGGAGTTCAAAGTCAGTGTCTTGGTCTGTGTCGTTCCCAGGAAGAAGGCGCGGAATATGACAGCGCTGAATGAGAAGAAGGCGCCGAATACACGCCAATGCAGATAACTGGTAGCTGCTTCGTATATGTGTTCCGAGGTGACGATTTGTTTCAGTATAATCGGTGAGAAACAATAGGAGAGCAGGAACATGACAGCTGCCAGTCCTATCTGGAAATAGATACCTTGGTAGAAAAGATTGCCTATTTCTTTATACTGCTGTTCGCCATTGCGCCTTGCAATAAGGATTTGTGCCCCGATGCTGAAGCCGAACGCCACCATGAAGATGACCATGTAGAATACACCGGCTATGGCGGATGCACCTAATTCAACCTCGCCTACACGCCCCAGAAAGGCAGTGTCCGTCATGCCTATCATCTGTTCCATAATCAGACTGATAAGGATGGGGTAGGCAATGAGCCATATTTCTTTGTAGGTATATTGGGTTTGCATATAATAAGTTATAGTCTATGAGTTTTTTGGTTTATAAAGGCTAAGAAAGCCGGACAATGTATATTGCCCGGCTTTCAGTAAAAGAGTATCTTGAACAAATTCTTTATTTTTTGTTCTGTCTTTCTTTCATCATCTGCTCCTGTTGCTTTTGCATAGCTTCCAGGCGGGCTGCGAAACCGGTTTTCTTCATCTTCTTCGGATCCTTTTTATTGGCTTCCAATTGTGCGAGCAGTTGCTCCTCGTTGGTAGTCTTACGCATGATGAGCGTAGTTACCACGCTGATCAGTGTAGAGATGAAGTAATAATAGTTCAATCCCGAAGGATAGTCGTTCAATACGAATAAGAACATGATAGGCATCAGATAGGACATCCACTTCATGGCAGCCATCTGAGGGTTGGCGCCGGTATCTTGCTGTTGCATCATATACTTCGTGTTCAGTATATTGGTCACGGTCATCAGCAGGCAGAACAAGCTGAGGTGACTGCCCAGGAACGGGATATGGAACGGGAAGTTAATGAACGCATCATACGTGGAGAGGTCATCTGCCCACAAGAAGCTTTGTTGACGAAGTTCGATGGCACTCGGTACGAACATAAACAACGCCATCAGGATAGGGAACTGTATCAGCATCGGCAGACAGCCGCCCATCGGGCTTACACCGTATTGGCTGTAGAGCCCCATCACCTCCTGCTGCTTCTTCATGGCATCTTCCTGCTTGGGGTATTTCTTGTTGATTTCATCGATTTTCGGTTTCAGTACACGCATCTTGGCAGAAGACATGTAGGTTTTCCAGGTTGCCGGGAATACCACAGCTTTTACAATCAGCGTCATCAGCAACAATACGATACCCATTCCCAGTCCCCAACCGGACAACCAGTCGAAGATGTTGATGGTAAACCATTGGTTGATTTGGCGGACAACCGGCCAACCTAAATAAACCAGGCGGTTCAATTCCCATTTTTCGTCACGTCCTTTATCAAGGGCGGTCAGAGTCTTGTAATGGTTAGGACCGAAGTAAAAAAACAGTTGGGTAGCCTCTTTCCCTGTGGGATCGAATCTGGTACTCATTTCAGCTGAGTAATCCTTGATGTATCCACTTCCCTGCGGCTCCATCTTAGAAGCAATCTTGGCCTTTTCGAAATCGGCATCAGCCAGGAATACACTGGAGAAGAACTGATTTTTGAAAGCAATCCAGTCCAGACGTCCAGAGATTTCCTTTTCATCGTTGTTATTGGCAGACAGATAATCGGTACCTTCTCCGGTCATCTTGTAGGTCAACTCAGACAGACGGTTCTCATAGGTGTAACCTTTTTCAATCTGGCGGGCGCGTTGTGCCCATTCGATATCTACATAATTGTTGGTAGCTGCCAGTTTACCTTCCATATTGACTGCCCGGATTGTAAAATCAACCAGGTAAGTGTCATTGTGCATGGTGTAGGTAAAATCAATATAGCTGGCACTGTCTGCCGACAAACGCATGGTAACTGTACTGTCTGTACGGTTGACTGCGGTGAAGTAAAGGTCTTCTGTCTGGATAGTCTCCTTCTTGTTATAGAAAAGGAAATTCATGGAGGCGTCATCACCGCTGAATAAGGTGACGGGAGTTGTCTTGTCCTGTCCCATATACTCCTTCAGCGTAGCCGAAGCAATGCGTCCACCTTTCGTGTCTACTTTTATTTCTGCCAGGTTATTCTGGATGGTTACCAGTGAGGCGGTTCCCTTGCGCGCTTCGAAGAAGAGGGCAGTGGAATCCACCACTCCGGTTTCTTTCTCGTTGGCTAAAGCCGCTTCTGATTTAGCTTTCAGAGCTTCTTCCCGTTGTTGTACCTGGGCAATAGAGTCGTAATAGCGTTGCTGCGCTTCCAGTTGCTCCTGGCTCGGACGGCTGAGGAAACTGAATCCTACCAGCAGGATGGCTATCAGAACAAGACCAGTAATGGTGTTTTTATCCATGTAAATATGTTTACGATTTTATAATTTACGATTTATTATGATTGAATTTATTTTTTCTCATTTTCGTTTTCAATGGCCGCTTTTACAAATGCAACGAACAACGGATGCGGGTGCAGTACCGTACTGCTGTATTCCGGATGGAACTGTGTGCCGACATACCATTTCAGCTTGGGGATTTCCACAATCTCTACCAAGTCTGATTCAGGATTGATACCTACACACTTCATGCCTGCTGCTTCATATTCGTCCTTGTATGCACTGTTGAACTCATAACGGTGGCGGTGGCGTTCTTGGATATGTTCGGTTCCGTATGCCTCGTATGCCTTGCTGCCTTCCTGCAATACACATTCGTAAGCGCCCAGACGCATTGTACCGCCCATGTTGGTGATGGATTTCTGTTCTTCCATAATGTCGATTACGTTGTGAGGGGTCTTTTCATCCATCTCGCGTGAGTTGGCATCGGCATATCCCAATACGTTGCGTGCAAATTCAATGGCGATGCATTGCATGCCCAGACAGATACCGAATGTCGGAATGTCGTGCGTACGGGCATACTTGATTGCCACAAACTTGCCGGCAATGCCGCGTTCGCCGAACCCCGGTCCGATCAATACACCGGCCATGCCTTTCAGTGCTTCGGCCACGTTGTCGTCTGTCAGTTTTTCACTGTTCACGAAATCTACCGATACTTTGCGGTCGTTGTAGGTTCCGGCTTGTGAAAGGGCTTCACGGATAGACTTGTAAGCATCCTGCAAATCATATTTTCCTACCAATGCAATGTGCAGCGGTTCTGTATTTTCTGCTTTATGGCGACGTTCGAGGAAAGCACGCCAGGGACCTAATCCTGGAGTATCACCTACCGGCAGTCCCATTTTCTTCAGAATGGTTACATCCAGTCCCTGTGCCTGCATCAAAATCGGAACTTCATAAATGGTAGGTGCGTCGATGCTCTGTACAACGGCATTTTCATCTACATTGCAGAAGAGTGCCACCTTTTTGCGCAGGGTAGTGCTTAGTTCGTGCTCTGTACGCAATACAAGTACATCTGGCTGGATTCCGGCGCTTTGCAACTCTTTGACAGAGTGCTGGGTCGGTTTGGTCTTCAATTCACCGGCAGCGGCAAGGTAGGGTACATAGGTAAGGTGTACGCACAGCGCATCTTTACCCAATTCCCACTTCAACTGGCGGATACTTTCCAGATAGGGCAGAGATTCGATATCACCCACCGTACCGCCGATTTCGGTAATGACAAAGTCGAACTTGTATTTGTTTCCCAACAATTTCACGTTACGTTTGATTTCGTCCGTGATGTGAGGAATGACCTGGATGGTTTTACCCAGATAGTCACCGCGGCGTTCTTTGTCTATAACACTCTTATAGATACGTCCGGTTGTAATGTTGTTCGCCTTAGTCGTTTGAATACCTAAGAAACGTTCGTAGTGTCCTAAGTCCAGATCGGCTTCGTGACCATCTACTGTTACGTAGCATTCTCCATGTTCGTAAGGGTTCAGTGTACCCGGGTCGATGTTGATGTACGGGTCAAACTTCTGGATGGTTACTTTGTAACCTCTTGCTTGCAGCAACTTACCGATGGAAGATGAGATAATGCCCTTGCCTAAAGAAGAGGCAACGCCACCGGTGACGAAAATATACTTTGTTTCTCCCACAACTATATTGTTTTTTTAATTTGTTGTATTACTTAATAATATAATGTACCCGTTGGTACACCTCGGACTTAAAAAGCGCAAAATTATAAAAAAAAGGAGAAGTACGGAAGGTTTTTTGCTTTTTTTCGTAGGAAGGAAGTTTTTGTCCGAGAGTAAGTGAAACGGGGATATGAGGAATATAATTTTAAGCCATATTATGTTTTCTAAATATTTTAGATTAAATTTGCGCTCAAATCATAGATATTGGGCTATTATGAAGAATAAAAAGATTTCAATCTGGGTACTTGCCGCGATGCTTTCTTCATCGATGATGGCACAGAATGCGGTAAAGCCCGTTTTAGAGGATAGTAAACAAGAAACGACAGTTCAGGCAGATACTTTGTCGGATGTAATGAAAGAGTATCTTATCCTGAAATTGAAGCCGGAAGGTTCACAATACAAAATGGATACTGTTTCTGTATTGTATGAAAAATACCTCGGGGTATTGGATTATCTGCAGGATCCTTCTACACCGGAAAGATACATTCCTACCAATCCGGATTATTACCGGTTGTTCCTCCCTCTTACTTTTTATAACGCTCCGATGGAACGCATTTCAAAGTTAAACTGGAGTTTCCGGGAATCGGATACCGTACCTGCATTGACTGCAGAACTGTTGCCGATCGATTCGTTGAGCTTTACGGAAAAAGAACGGGCCAACAAGCTTGTAGATCGGACCTTGCTGAATACTTACGTGAATCATCCGAAGCTGGTGGTAAGGACGGAGCAAGAGGTGATGAAAGGTAAGGTGTTCAGAGATAATATCGAGAAGGAGGTATCTTCCAAACCGTCTGTCGTGAAATTGTTCGGTCGTGAAAATATGGTAGGGGTGAGGGAGGATGCCGAAGTTATCATCCATAAACCCAATTGGTGGGTGACAGGCGGAAACGGTTCCTTGCAGATTACCCAGAACTATATTTCCGACAACTGGTATAAAGGTGGGGAAAGTACCAATGCGGTGCTTGCCAACCTGCAATTATTTGCCAATTATAATGACCGTGAAAAGGTTCAGTGGGAAAATTTGCTGGATGCGAAATTGGGATTCAGTTCCGCGCCTTCCGATAAATTCCATGATTACCTGGTTAGTACCGACCAGCTCCGGTTGTACAGCAAATTGGGTATTCAGGCTGCGTCAAAATGGTACTATACCATCACGACTGAATTCAAGACCCAGTTCTGCAACGGCTATAAAGCCAATAGTGAGGAGCTTGTTTCCGCATTCTTTGCTCCGGCAGACTGGTCGAGCAGTATCGGTATGGACTATAAGCTGAAAAAGGAAAAATTCACTCTTTCTGTTTTTATGGCTCCGTTGACTTATATGTTGCGTTATGTAGGAAACAAGGGGGTGAATGAAGTAAGTTTCGGTCTGGATGAGGGCAAGTGTGTCAAGCATAACTTCGGTTCCCAAGTGCAGCCCACTTTGTCATGGACAATCATCCCTTCTATAGTATTGGATTCCCGCCTGGATTTTCAGACAAGTTATGAGTGGACTCGTATCGAATGGGAAAATACGGTGAATTTTGTATTGAACCGTTACTTGTCTACCAAGCTCTATGTGCATGCCCGTTTCGACGACAGTGCGAAACCTACCGAGGGTGACAGCTATTTTCAAGTAAAGGAATTGCTGAGCTTCGGTATCAATTACAAATGGTAACCATATACATGGTTGACAATTAAAAAACGCGCTCCGTTGGATGACAACGGGGCGTTTTTTTATGTTTTCCGATAGAAAAAATAAAGAAAAACCGCAAAAAACAGGAAAAAGCACGTTTACGCACACAGAAAATGCATGGGAAAGGTTTGCAGTTCACAAATAATGCGTAAATTTGCCGCAATTTGTAATGCACACTTTGCAAAATGGCGAATACTATAAGACATCAAGGTATTGTGGAAAACATAAACGGCTCTCATCTTAAAGTGAGAATTGTCCAGACTTCAGCATGTGCTTCATGTAGTGTCAAGGGACATTGTACTTCCGCAGACACTAAAGAAAAACTCATTGATGTGACGGATATCAATGCCGCCTCTTATCAAGCCGGTGACCGCGTATGGGTGGTCGGGGAACTTTCGATGGGGGTAATGGCGGTCTTGCTTGCTTTTATACTTCCTTTCCTTATCTTGGTTATTTCTCTCTTTGTCTTTATGGCTGTTTGGAATGACGAACTGAGTTCCGCACTTTGTTCGCTGGCGCTTCTCATACCTTATTATTATATAATGTGGTTGAATAAGTCGCGGATGGGTAAGAAATTCTCTTTTACAATACGACCAATGATCTAACTAATACATAACAAATAATTAATAAACAACTAATTTATGAATGTAATTCTGATTGCAGTGATTTCTTTGGGAGCTATAGCGCTGATATCTGCCGCTATTCTTTACATTGCTTCCAAGAAATTCGCCGTGTATGAAGATCCGCGAATTGCACAGGTGGCAGAAGTACTGCCTCAGGCAAATTGTGGTGGATGTGGTTACCCCGGTTGTAGCGGATTTGCCGACGCATGCGTGAAGGCGGGTTCACTGGAAGGCAAACTTTGTCCGGTAGGCGGACAGCCTGTTATGGCAAAGGTCGCTGAGATTCTGGGCTTGGATGCCGCTGCTTCTGAACCGATGGTTGCGGTGGTGAGATGTAATGGTACTTGTGCCAACCGTCCTCGTGTAAACCAGTACGACGGAGCAAAGAGTTGTGCTATTGCCGCTTCTCTTTATGGTGGTGAGACGGGGTGTAGTTATGGTTGCTTGGGCTGTGGCGATTGTGTAGCCGCTTGCCAGTTCGATGCTATCCACATGAATCCGGAAACGGGCCTTCCCGAAGTGGACGAAGCCAAATGTACGGCATGTGGAGCTTGTGCCAAGGCTTGTCCCAAGAATATTATTGAAATTCGTCCGCAAGGCAAGAAGTCACGCCGTATGTATGTACAGTGCGTGAATAAAGACAAAGGTGCCGTAGCGCGTAAGGCTTGTACCGTTGCTTGTATAGGTTGCGGCAAGTGTGTGAAGGTGTGCCCGTTTGAAGCTATCACACTGGAAAACAATCTGGCATATATTGACCCTAATAAATGTAAATCTTGCCGCAAGTGTGAAGAGGCTTGTCCGCAAAATACCATTATTGCGCTTAACTTCCCGCCGCGTAAGCCGAAGGCAGAAGGAGAGGCTCCGGCTGCGGCAAAAGCGGTAACGGCTGCCAAGGTTGCAGAAGCTCCGGTGAAAACGGTAGAGGCTCCCAAGACAGCAGGAGAAACTCCGAAGGCAGAGGCATAAATTAATAAGTAAATAAACGACTAAAAATACAGAATTGTATGTTGAAGACATTTTCAATTGGTGGAGTTCATCCACACGAAAATAAACTTTCAGCGCATCAGCCCATTATCAAGGCGGAGATTCCGGCCAAAGCCGTTATCTTGCTGGGACAGCACATCGGTGCTCCCGCAAAGCCTATCGTGGCTAAAGGTGATGTTGTGAAAGTGGGTACAAAGATTGCCGAACCCGGTGGCTTCGTATCTGCAGCTATTCATTCGTCTGTCAGCGGAAAAGTCGCTAAGATTGACTCCATTGTCGATGCCAGCGGATACGCTAAACCGGCCATTTTTATCGATGTGGAAGGGGATGAGTGGGAAGAGTCCATTGACCGTAGCGAAACATTGGTGAAGGAATGTAACCTGACTTCTGAAGAAATTGTGAAGAAGATTGCCGATGCCGGCATCGTGGGTTTGGGTGGCGCTTGTTTCCCTACTCAAGTCAAGTTGTGCCCTCCTCCCGCATTCAAGGCGGAATGTGTAATTATCAACGCTGTAGAGTGTGAACCCTACTTGACTGCAGACCACCAGCTTATGTTGGAACATGCGGAAGAGATTATGGTAGGTGTGTCTATCCTGATGAAAGCGGTTAAAGTGAACAAGGCATTTATCGGTATCGAGAACAACAAGCCCGATGCTATTCAACTGATGACGAAAGTTGCATCCAGCTATGCCGGCATTGAGGTGGTTCCTTTGAAAGTACAGTATCCGCAAGGAGGTGAGAAGCAGTTGATTGATGCGGTTATCAGCCGTCAGGTTGCTGCCGGTGCATTGCCGATCTCTACCGGAGCTGTGGTTCAGAATGTGGGTACGGCATTTGCTGTTTACCAGGCAGTTCAGAAGAACAAGCCGTTGTTTGAACGTGTCATTACCGTGACTGGCAAATCACTGGCGAAACCGTCTAATTTCTTGGCGCGTATCGGTACGCCGATGCAGCAGTTGATTGACGCCTGCGGCGGACTTCCCGAAGATACGGGTAAGATTATCGGTGGCGGTCCGATGATGGGTAAAGCGTTGGTAAATACAGGTGTACCGACTGCCAAGGGTAGCTCCGGCATTCTGATTATGAACAACAAAGAAGCTAAACGTGGCGAAATACAACCCTGTATCCGTTGTGCCAAGTGCGTAGGCGCTTGCCCAATGGGTCTGGAACCTTACTTGCTTGCCACCGTTTCGGCTCATGGAGATTTTGAAAGAGTAGAGAAAGAAGATATCATGTCTTGTATCGAATGTGGTTCATGCCAGTTCACTTGCCCTTCCAACCGTCCGATGTTGGACTACATCCGTTTGGGTAAAGGTAAGGTAGGAGCCATGATCCGTGCACGGCAGGCAAAAAAATGAAAGAATGAACAATGAAAGAATGAAAGGCTGAAAATGCGTAACCAACACTTTTCATTAGTAGTTCTTTCATTATTAATTTTAGAATAAATCTATGAATAAATTAATCGTATCCCTTTCGCCCCACGTTCATGGCGGTGACAGCGTGAAGAAGAACATGTACGGTGTGCTTATTGCATTGCTTCCGGCATTCCTTGTATCGCTTTACTTTTTCGGACTGGGCGCACTGATTGTTACGGCTACTTCCGTAGCTGCCTGCTTGTTCTTTGAATGGGCTATCGGCAAGTTCCTTATGAAGAAAGAAACCACAACCATCTGTGATGGCTCGGCCATTATTACCGGTGTGTTGCTGGCGTTTAACTTACCGTCTAATCTGCCTGTCTGGATTATTGTCTTGGGTGCCTTGTTTGCTATCGGTGTAGGCAAGATGTCGTTTGGCGGTTTGGGTTGTAATCCTTTTAATCCGGCATTGGCGGGACGTGTGTTCCTGCTGCTCTCTTTTCCGGTGCAGATGACTACCTGGCCGGCTGTCGGTCAATTGACAGCTTATGCAGACGCCACTACAGCGGCTACACCGTTGGCTATTATGAAAGGAGTCATCAATGGTGCTCCGGGCATGTCTTTAAGCGACCTTCCGGGTGCTTTTGACTTGCTGATCGGTAATAACGGCGGATGCCTTGGTGAAGTCAGTGCGTTGGCGTTGCTGTTGGGGCTGGCTTATATGTTATGGAAGAAAATCATCACCTGGCATATTCCCGTATCTATTCTGGTGACCGTATTTGTATTTTCCGGCATCATGTATTTGGTTAATCCAGAGCTCTACGTTTCTCCGGTAGTGCAGTTGCTTTCCGGTGGTTTGATGCTCGGCGCTGTTTTCATGGCTACGGACTATGTAACATCTCCCATGAGCCACAAGGGTATGTTGATATATGGTGTATGTATCGGTTTGCTGACGGTAATAATCCGTCTGTTCGGTGCATATCCTGAAGGTATGTCGTTCGCTATTCTTATTATGAATGCGTTCACTCCGCTGATTAACACTTATGTTAAACCTAAACGCTTTGGGGAGGTAGCGAAGAAGAAATGAAAAAATTAGAATCATCCTTGAAGAATATGTTGCTGGTACTTACGGGGGTTACTGCTATCTCCGTAGCGTTGCTGGCTTATGTAAATGAATTGACTAAGGAGCCTATTGCGCAGGCTAATGCCAAGACATTGAGCGATGCCGTGAGTGCCGTAGTTCCGGGATTCGACAACGATCCGATTGCCGAAAAGAAAGTACAGGAAGTGAATGGCGTTGAGTATTCCGTATATCCTGCCACTAAGGGGGGAGAATATATCGGTGCCGCTGTGGAAGCTGTTGCAATGGGGTTCGGTGGCGAACTGAAGGTTTTGGTCGGTTTCGATGCTGAAGGCAAGATTATTGATTACTCGCTGTTGGCACATGCTGAAACTCCGGGATTGGGTTCCAAGGCCGCCGATTGGTTTAAGAAAGGCAATAAGGGAGATATCACCGGCATGAATCCGGGGGAGGCCCCGTTGACGGTAAGTAAGGATGGTGGTAAGGTAGATGCCATTACTGCTTCTACCATTACTTCACGTGCTTTCCTGAACGCAGTAAATGCAGCCTATGCGGCTTATGCCGGCCAGAATACGGCGGATGGTGCTACCGGTGCTACCCAAAAGAATGTTGAATCAACTGATGCCGCGGCGGACACCCTTGCTGCGGATTCTATCGGTGCTAAATAAGAAAGGAGTAGAAGATATGAATAATTTTAAAGTGATGATGAACGGGATTATCAAAGAAAATCCTACGTTTGTGCTCCTGCTTGGCATGTGCCCTACATTGGGCACCACTTCTTCCGCCATCAACGGTATGGGTATGGGACTGGCCACAATGTTCGTGCTTATTTGTTCCAATGTGGTGATCTCTGCTATCAAGAACTTGATTCCCGACATGGTACGTATCCCTTCATTCATTGTGGTTATCGCATCTTTCGTGACGCTGTTGCAGATGATTATGCAGGCATACGTTCCTGCATTGTATGCAACGTTAGGTCTGTTTATCCCATTGATTGTTGTGAACTGTATTGTATTGGGACGTGCTGAAGCGTTTGCTGCCAAAAATAATCCGGTTGCTTCTTTCTTTGATGGATTGGGTATGGGCCTGGGCTTTACCATTGCATTGACTCTGCTCGGCGCTGTCCGCGAGTTCTTGGGAACGGGTAAGGTTTTCAATTTGACTCTTCTCCCCGAAGAATACGGTATGCTGGTATTTGTCCTTGCTCCGGGTGCATTTATTGCATTGGGCTATCTTATAGCATTAATCAACGGCTTGAAGAAGAATTAATTCTTTGATTATTAATTTAGAGTTATGGAATATATATTGATATTTATCTCGGCAATCTTTGTAAATAACATCGTATTGTCGCAATTCTTGGGAATTTGTCCGTTCCTGGGCGTTTCCAAGAAAGTGGAGACTGCGTTGGGCATGTCGGCGGCGGTAGCATTTGTGCTCACTATCGCCACTATCGTGACATTCCTTATTCAAAAGTATGTACTCGATGCTTTCGGGTTGGGATATTTGCAGACTATTACTTTCATTCTGGTGATTGCCGCTTTGGTACAGATGGTGGAAATCATCTTGAAGAAAGTTTCTCCTTCATTGTACCAGGCTTTAGGTGTGTTCCTGCCGTTGATTACAACCAACTGTTGTATCCTTGGTGTAGCCATCCTGGTTATCCAGAAGGATTATGATTTGCTGACGGGAGTTGTCTATGCATTCTCTACGGCACTCGGGTTCGGTTTGGCATTGACCTTGTTTGCCGGCCTGCGCGAACAGATGAGCCTTGTAAATATACCGAAAGGTATGCAGGGAACCCCCATCGCGCTGATTACCGCCGGTCTGTTGGCGATGGCGTTCATGGGCTTTTCCGGAGTAGTGAAGATTTAAAGTCATAGACTTGAGAGATGGAAAAAGGGCATAAATTAAATTTTATGCCCTTTTTCTGTTTTTCTTAATTTATTTCCTTACATTTGCGGCGTAAAGATAACCTAAAAGCTAAATTATCTATAGTTGTATGAAAGAAAAGATTTTAGTTACAGGAGGGACCGGCTATATTGGTTCTCATACTGTTGTGGAACTTCAGAACGCAGGTTATGAAGTTGTTATTATTGATAATTTGTCAAACTCCAGCGCGGATGTTGTAGATAACATTGAAAAAGTATCCGGCATACGTCCTGCTTTTGAAAAGTTGGACTGTCTGGATTACGCAGGTCTTGACGCTGTGTTTGCTAAATATAAAGGCATCAAAGCTATAATTCACTTTGCTGCAAGCAAGGCTGTCGGTGAATCGGTTGAGAAACCGTTGCTTTATTACCGCAACAATTTGGTTTCACTGATCAACCTGCTGGAACTGATGCCGAAACATGGAGTGGAAGGTATTGTATTCTCCTCTTCCTGTACGGTGTATGGCCAGCCCGATGAACTTCCGGTGACGGAACAGGCTCCTATCAAGAAAGCTGAGTCCCCTTACGGAAACACGAAGCAGATTAATGAAGAAATTGTTCGCGATACGGTCGCATCAGGTGCTCCTATTAATGCTATCCTGTTGCGTTACTTCAATCCGATCGGTGCACATCCTACCGCCTTACTTGGTGAATTGCCGAATGGGGTACCTCAGAATCTCGTACCTTACCTCACTCAGACAGCTATTGGTATCCGTGAGAAATTGAGCGTTTTCGGTAACGACTACGATACACCTGATGGTTCTTGCATCCGTGACTTCATCAATGTGGTAGATTTGGCAAAGGCACATGTGGTTGCCATTAACCGTATTCTGGAGAAGAAACAGAAAGAGAAAGTTGAAGTATTCAATATCGGTACAGGCCGTGGACTTACGGTGCTTGAGTTGATCAATGCCTTTGAGAAGGCTACCGGCGTGAAGTTGAACTATCAGATTGTGGGTCGTCGTGCTGGTGATATTGAGAAAGTATGGGCTAATCCCGAATTGGCAAACAATGAATTGGGATGGAAAGCTGAAACCAGTATCGAAGATACTTTACTTTCTGCTTGGAACTGGCAGTTGAAGCTTCGTGAAAGAGGTATTCAATAAAATAAATGCATTTGTATTTTTTTAACAAATAGAACATAAACAAATGCCTCCCCGCGTTTGTTTATAGTATGCAAATCAGCCTGAAGCTCTTTATGTATATGTGAATATCCGTAATTAGTACGTATGCCTCCCCGGCATAGACAGGTAAGATTGCATAGTAGTTTTGTCGTGTTTTATTTTGTGTTTGTGTTGTGAATAAGCCTTGTCGAGAGACAAGGCTTATTTTTTTAAGTACTGTTCTATTTCCATAGCTGTAGCATCTTTCAGGGATCAACGTAAAAACCTGAGGGATTTTGTATT
>NZ_GL882621.1:0-113888 GCF_000195635.1 Bacteroides fluxus YIT 12057
AGTATGCACTAAATTAATTCCGCCAACAGGTTTAGTATAGTTCATGCCGAGTGCATTGCGGCCCTCATCTATCATGGCTTCGAACTCGGGATGTGAGCGTACGTTCTTGCGTGCCTCTTCCAGGCTGTCTTTCAGAAAGCAGTAAATGCGCGGATATTCTTCCGGGATATTCTTGAAGAAAGTGCTGAATGGAGGAGTGGCAAATTGAGGGGTGTCCTCTGTCACCGTAAAACTGTAGGTTGGGCTCCAGGGCATTTCCTCGCCCGACTTGCTGACCGAGCGGAAACGCCAGTACCAAGTGCCGGAGTCAAGTATCTGGTGCGGATTGAATACGCACCAGGGCACCGGTTTTGACAAGATGCTGCGGCTGTCTTTGAACTCTTTGTCCATTGACAGGTTGAACTGTAAGAAATCTGACTGTTTTGAAGCTTTCGGAACCAGCAACGGAGCGGGATTTATATAAATGGTATGTTCCTGTTGCGGATAGGGGATTGTGCGCATAGGGTTATTCGCACATACTTGAGTGAACAATGTGCATAATAAGAACAATGTCGTAAACAGGTTTTTCATAATATAACTTCTGTGTTTTAGTTCATGGGCAAATGTAGAGAATCGGGAGGTAAGGGGCTTCTCGGTTTGTGTGGGCGTGTTTTGATATGGCGCAAAAAGCTTTCAATTACGTCCTGCATGGTTGCACTTTTGTGTAATATGCCTGTTGCGGAGTAGCCGATACCCCTTTCTAAAACGAAATCACCCCTGTCACGGTCTTAAACCTGTGACAGGGGTGATCTTTGTATTGGAGGCGTTTTGCCAAGCCTTTCCGCTGTATTTTCAATCTTGTTGATTCTCTCCTTTCTTTCCGTACTCCGACGGCAGGCAGCCGAAATACTTCTTGAAGCTGGTCGCGAAGTAAGAGGCGGTGTTGAACCCTACCATCGTGCTTACTTCCGATACCGTATATCGTCCTTCTTTCAACAGCTTGCAGGCCTTGTTGAAACGTATCTTCCGGATGAATTCATTGGTAGATTCACCGGTCAGGGCTTTCATTTTCAGATGCAGGTTGGACCGGCTCATAAACATTTCTCGGGCAAACTCGTCGGTAGAGAATCCCACGTCATCCAAATGTTTCTCTACCACCTCTACCGCCTTTTTCAGCAATTCCTCATCCAGCGGATTGAGGGCTACTTTCTCCGGTTCTATTTCCAGGGAGTTGGAATAATGCTCGATGGCGCGATGCCTTGTGCGGAACAGGTTTCTGATTTTGGTCGTAACCAGCGCCATCGAGAAAGGTTTGGGTATGTAATCGTCCGCACCCATCTGCAAGCCCTCTATTTGCTCCTTCAAGTCTGTTTTGGCGGAGAGCATTATCACCGGGATGTGGCAGGTGTACAAATTCTGCTTGATGTGCTTGCACAACTTCAGACCGTCCATAACAGGCATCATCACATCGGTCAGGATAAGGTCTATCTCTTGCTCCTTCAGTATGTTCAGGGCTTCTTCGCCGTTTTCCGCTTCCAGTGTCCGGTAAGATTTCCCGAGTTCGCGGCTCAGGTATTGGCGGATGTCGGCATTGTCCTCCACGATAAGGATGCTTTCACGGTTGGGCTTGCCTGGCTCTTCTGCGAAGCCTTCCGCAGCGCCTTTCGCAGCGGTCTCTTTCGCAGCCGTTTCCGTTTCTCCGGTCTCTGCGTCTGTCATGAACATTTCCACGCTGTTGGCGGAGCGAATGGGCTGTTCGTTTTCCGTATCGGCTTCAGTGGCGAACTCTTCGGTTTTATAAGCCTCCTTGCGGCAGGGCAGATAAATGGTGAAAGTGCTTCCGGTTCCTTCCGCACTTTCCAGCTTGACTTCTCCGTGATGCAATTCCACCAGGCGGTGTACCAGGGAAAGTCCGATGCCGGTGCCGATATGTTCGCTATCCACCTTGTAGAATCGTTCGAAGATTCTGCTTTGCTTGTGCAGGGGAATGCCTTGTCCGGTATCCTTTACTTGCAGCATCAGTCTGTCGTTTTCTTCTTTTAGCGTGACGGTGATGGATTGCCCTTCATTGGTGTATTTGAATGCGTTGGAAATCAGATTATTGGTAATCAGCTCTATATAGTTGGGATCACACAAGACTTCCCGGCCTTCCAATTCGGAGCGGAAGCTGTAAGTGATGTTCCGGCGCAGTGCCGTTCTGTCATAAAGCAGGAAGTTCTTTTTGACTACCTGGTGTATGGAAGTATATCTTACTTTGAGGTGGAACACCCCCAGTTCGGCGCGGCGGTAATCCATCAGTTGGTTGACCAGATGCAGCAAGCGGTTGGTATTCTTCTGTACATGTTCCAGTTGCTTGTGTATCCATCGGTCATTCACTTTGTCGAGTACCTCTTGCAGAGGAGCCAGTATCATGGTAAGTGGGGTACGCAGCTCGTGTGAGATGTTGATGAAGAACTGGAGTTTCATTTCGTTCAGCTCCTGCTGCCGTTTCTTGTCGGCAAGTTCCATACGTATCTGCGCCTGCATGCTCTTGCGCATCCAGAAGTAGTAGAAAACGAAAGCCGTGGTCGCGACGAAGAGGGCTATGAACAACAGGATGGCCCACCAGGTCTTGTACCAGACGGGAAGAACTTTGATTTCCAGCTCCGTGGGAACTTCATTCCATTTTCCGTCACTGTTGGCGGCTTTTACCAGAAAGCGGTAAGTGCCTTGCGGCAGGTTTGAATAGGAGACGATGCGGGAATTGTTGGCATAATACCATTCCCGGTCATACCCTTCCAGCATGTAGGCAAAGGTGTTGTGATTGCCGGATATGTAGTTAGACACCACGAACTCCAATGAGAACATGGACTGTGTGGCAGCCAGCGTAATGCTTTTGGTCTCGTTGATACTTTTTTTCAATATGCCGCTGCCGTCTCCCGGACTGACCGTTTTGTTGAACAGTTTCAGGCGGTTGATGACGGCGGACGGTGTATAGGGATTGTCCGGCAACTGTTCCGGTTGGAAGGCCGTAATCCCGTTGATACCTCCAAAATACATCAGTCCCTCACGGGTGTGGCAATAGGCGTTGTTGGCAAACTGGTTGCTCTGTATGCCGTCATTGCTCGTATAGTTTCTGAACTTCTCTGTCTGCGGTTGGAAACGACTCAGCCCTTTGTCCGTGCTTAGCCAAAGATAGCCGTATGAGTCTTCCATGATGCCATGCACCATGTTGTTGGGAAGCCCTTGTGACGTGGTGTATTGTTTCAGTTCTTGGGTTTTCTCGTCGAAACGGTAGAAGCCGTCACGGGTACCTATCCAGAATACACCGTTCTGTTTGGATTCGCGTACGCAATTGATGATTTTGCGGGTGACGGGAGATTGTTCCGGCAGGATGGGGCAATGCAGCAACTGTCCATCCTTTTCGGTATATACAGCCAGTCCTTTCTCGCCTATCATCCAGAGGCGGCGTTTGCTGTCGCGCAGGATGTCGGTTACTTGGTTATGCTGGAAGGGAGTTCCGTCTGCTTGAGTGTTGACTTGCGTGTATGTCCTGTTCTTAGGGTTGAAACGCAGCAATTGGCTTATTCCGCTCACCCAGAATTCACCGTTTTCTGTAGGCTCGAGTGTGTAGATGTTGTGGCTTTTGGGTTGGTTGATGGTTTCGATATGCCCCGTTTTCCGGTTCAGGATGCTGAGGCCGCCGGTATGCGTGCCTATATACACCAGGTCGTTCTTTTCGTCTATATAGATTGCCTTTATATCGTTGGATCCCAATCCTTCTTTTTTTGTGTAATGCCGGAAGCTGCGGGTACGAGGATTGTAGAAATTCACTCCACCGCTGTTTGTGCCTATCCAGAGGTTTCTTTGTCCATCTTCCCGGATGCATCCTATGATGTTGCAGTTCAGTGAATTTCCTTTGGCGGTGAATTGGATATTGGTGAAACGGTCTTTGAAGGGATGATAATAATTCAATCCTCCGAAATAGGTACCCAGCCACATACCGCCTTGTGCATCCATGAAAATGTCCCGCACGGAGGTTTGTGAGAGGCTGCCGCTTTCCAGCGGGTTGCTGGCATAAACGTAGAAATTGTCGTTTTCCTCGTTATAGATGTTCAGTGAACTCAGCGTTCCTATCCACAATTCGTTTTGCGAGTCGAGGCAAAGCGAGCGGATATAGTTGGAACTGATGGAGTTCTTGCTTTCAGGCTGATGGGTATAGCTCTTTATTTCCCGGGTTTGGGGGTTGATGCGGAACAGCCCGTTTCCTTCGGTCCCTATCCATAGGCTTATGGGAGACTGTTGCAGGATGGAGTATATCTCTTTGCCTTTCAGTGCTTCCGGTGCAAAGCTTTCCAGTTTGCCTGTTTGGGTGGAATATATGAATAGCCCTTGCATGGTGGCTATATAAATATGCTCGTCTTGCCGGTAAATGGTGGTGGGCACAATGGAGGAGAGGGCGGGGGAGGGCAGTTCTTCGGAGAACTGCCGGGTTTTCGTGTCAAACAGCAACAGTCTCTTTTTCCGGATGCAAAGCAGCAGTTTGTCGTCTATTTCCACGATGCTGTTTACCGTAAGTTTTTCTCCTTCCTCCGTGAAGCTGAAGTTCTCGAAGCGATTCATGCCGGCATCATAGAGGGACAACCCTTCGTTGGTTCCTGCCCAGATGCGGCCTTGCCGGTCTGTGATGCAGGTACGGATGACGTCGTTGCCTATGCTGCAAGAATCTTGTTCGTTGTGCTGATAGACGGTAAAGTCGTAGCCGTCGAACTTGTTCAGCCCGTTGTGGGTAGCGAACCACATGTTGCCTTGTTCGTCTTGTGTGATGTCGACTACGGTGCTTTGCGATAATCCCTCGTTGAGTCCGATATGCACAAAATTAATGGGAGCCGGTTTTTGTGCACGGAGTGAGAAAACCAGCAGATTAATCCCTAAAAGGCATAGTAAGATTCTTGTCATTTTACGGTGCGTGTAAAAGTTCTGTCACAAAAGTAGAAATTATCGGGGAGAATGGCAATAAAAAGGTGTTTTATCTTCATTCTTTTCTTCTTTACTTATATGGGATAGAAGATGCCGGCATAGGGGGATTATAAAAAGACAAGAGGAACTTTGGTTTCCGGGAACTATATGCCGATATTGTCTGTGCCCTCACTGCAAGGTTGGTGCATATCATTTGCAAAGTTTTTTAGTGGTAGTACATTGAATGATAATGTATTGAC
Source organism: Bacteroides fluxus YIT 12057 (assembly GCF_000195635.1). Lineage (GTDB taxonomy): Bacteria > Bacteroidota > Bacteroidia > Bacteroidales > Bacteroidaceae > Bacteroides > Bacteroides fluxus. Next base: position 5,178 of record NZ_GL882621.1, read on the forward strand.
GATGGAAGGAAACCGAATCGATTGCCGGTTTTAAAGGTTAGTGATTGAATCGGCTGCCTGCTTGTGTTTGCTGAGGAAAGCGCAGAGCCGGTCTGCTTGTTGTGCTGATAATACAGAAGAGGCTGTCTTGGTTTTCTATTTTGAAGTGACAGCTTCTTCTGCATTATAAAGGATTAAAGTCTGTTTAGTATCCGTTATTGTTCTTTCCCTCCAGTTTCGGGTTACTTTGTATTTCGGCCAAGGGGATGGGCAGCAGTTCGTGCTTGCCTGTCACGAAATTCTGATAAGCGGGATAGGGTTTGTTATCTTTCTTGTTGACAGAACTCTTCTCGCCAAAAAGTTTCAAAGCATCGGCAAGTACTCCCCAACGAATGAGGTCGAACTTGCGTTGTCCTTCAAAGGAAAGCTCGAAACCGCGTTCCCAGTAGAGGGCGGTGCGGAACTTGCCTTGTGCATCGCCGTCGCTGATGAAAGGCAAGGCATGGGTTTTCTTGCGGGCAGCCATCAGTTCTTCGTAGTTGGCATCGGTGTAGGCGGTGGCTCCGGCACGCTGGCGCACGTTGTTCAACAAGCGCCAGGCTTCAGGAGTACTGCCTGTTTCGTTGTAGGCTTCAGCAGCCATCAGCACTACGTCGGCATAGCGCAGTACACAAAGGTTCACGTCACCATAGTTCATGTTTTTGTTACGTGTTTCGGGAGTCATCCATTCACGTCTCCATTTGCCCGGATACCACGAACCGGCACTCCGTTCTTGTTTCGTATGTTGATTGTTCGCCCATGTATAGCGGTAGGTGCAGATACTTACGTCGCGGCGGGCATCGCTCTCCTCAAAGAAGGCTTTCCATTCGGGCACGGTAATGAAAAAGCCGTTGGCACGTCCCATGTAGTTGTTCGCTTCGGTAGGAGAGATGCCGGTTGGCTCGGCTACCTGCGGTCCGTTATAGATTCCCCATGCGCCACCGTTACGGCTGCCTTGCTGATGGAAGAAAGCTATCTCGAATATGCTTTCCTTGCTATTGAGTACTCCCTCGGAATAGGATTTGAATAGAGCCTCGTAGCCGCCGTCATAGAAACCGTGATAACCGTTCTTCTGAATCTCTTCCCACTCGTTGAGCACGGCTTCAAAGTAGCGCTTGCGAGTGGCATCATCTGGGCGGGTCATTTGCCCGTTTTGCTGCAAGCTGTAGCCGGCACGTTGTAGCCATACACGCATCAGCAAGGCGCGGGCAGCACCCTGCGTAGCCCGTTCGGGCGACGAGGCGGCAGTGGCCCACTCCAAGTTGCTCTTGGCAAAGTTGAGGTCTTCGATAATTTGGTCATAGATAAGCTCACGGTTTACTCTGCCACCGAAAGCGTCGTCATAACCGGAAGAGTAGTCGGTCTTAAAAGGTACGTCACCCCAATACTTCACCAGATCAAAGGCAAGAAAGGCACGCAGGAAGCGGGCTTCGCCTTCCAGGGCATACAGGTTCTTGTTCTCTCCATAACCGTCCATACCTTGAATACCACTGATGGTCATGTTAGCACGGTCGATGCCTTGATATTTCAGCGCCCACAGCCACTTTACCCATTCGTTGGTAGAGCTTGTGGTATAGTGTACCATGTCACAAATCTGGTTGTCCGAACCCGTACGTGCCAGATAGTAAGTGTCGTCTGAAGCGTGTGCGGCCATTTCGTAATACCCGTAGTGGCGGTAGTCTGAAATGGAATTATAAATACCCATGATGGCCATGTCCGCTTTTGCCTCCGTACTGAAGAATCCGTCTTTGTCATAGCTTGAATTAGGCTTTTCAGTCAGCATGTCTTCACATGAAGCAAAGAACACGGTCAGCAGCGTGAGTGCTGTATATAGTAAGTTATACTTTTTCATATCTTGTAATGGTTAAGAGGTTAGTATGCAATGTTTATACCGAAAATGAAGGAACGGCTGCGTGGATAAGCACCGAAGTCCACACCGGGGGTCAACGGACTTCTCATGTTGGACACTTCAGGATCAAATCCTGTATAGGGAGTCCAGACAAAGAGATTGCTTCCGGTTGCATAAAGGCGGATGTTGCTAAGTCCTACTTTCTTAATCATCTGTTTGGGAAATGTGTATCCCAGTGTCACATTGCTCAAACGCAGGTAAGAGGCATCTTCCACTGCCCATGAATGGACATACATGTTGCCTTGTTGGTTGTCGTGCCAGGAGGCGATGGTCTTTCCCGCATTCATGGTGGTCAGGGTTTCGGGGTCGGTCACCTTGTTGCCCTGCGCGTCGATGGTTATCCAGCGGTTGTGGCTGTTCATCATTTCCAGTGCATTGTAGTTCTCGCGTCCCACTTTGGTTGTGACCAGCTTGGTGGCGTTCAGCACCTCGTTGCCGTAGCTGAAGGTGAAGAATACGCTCAAGTCGAATCCCTTGTAGGTGAAATTGTTGTTCAGACCTCCGTAGAACTTCGGAGAGGCATTGCCGATGACGGTCATGTCATTTGCGTCGATTACGCCGTTACCGTCCTGATTCTTGAACTTCCAGTCACCCGGCTGCACGTCCTTGCGGTGGGCGGCGATACCTTCTTTCAATGTGTAGGTCTTGGTAGCGGCATCGTAGTCGAAATCGCTTACTTGATACAGCCCTTCGGTAACATATCCGTAGAACTGGCCGAGTGACTCGCCTACGGCAATGCGGTGCGTGCTACTGTTATAACCGAACTTGGCTTCGTAAAGCTGTATCTGTTCGCCGGTCAGCGCCTCTACGGTATTCTTGTTGTGCGACAAGGTCAGCGTGGTGTTCCAGCTGAAGTTCTTGGTCACGATGTTCTGTGTGTTGATGGATAGGTCGATACCTATGTTCTTGGTTTCGCCGGCATTTACCACCATGGTTTCGTAACCGGAAGACAAGGGCAGCTTGGCGTTCAACAGCAGGTTGCTGCTTCGGTTGATGTAGAATTCCGGAGAGACGGTGATGCGTTGGTTCAGGAATCCGAAGTCAAAACCGAGGTTGAAAGTCTTGTTTGCTTCCCACTTCAAATCATCGTTGGGAATAACAGCCGAGGCATAACCCGGTACCAGACTGCTGCCCATAGCGGTAAGGATGGAGTTGAACAGAGCCAGACTGTTGTAACTGCCGATACGGTTGTTGCCTGCCAGACCATAGCCGATGCGGAATTTCAAGTCGGAGAAGATGTTCAGGTTTTTAATAAACTCTTCTTCGCCCAAACGCCAGGCTGCCGATACGGCAGGAAAGATACCCCACTTGTTGTTCTTGCTGAATTTGGACGATCCGTCGGCACGAAGCGTGGTGCTGAAGAGATACTTGTCTGCATAGTCGTAGTTGACACGTCCGAAGAAAGAGAGCAGGTTGTCGTCGTCGTTCAAGAAAGAGTCGGAGGCAGACGGAGTGCCCAAGCCTATGTCGTCCAGTTGGAAGTCGTCGGTAGGCAGGTCGCTTACCTCGGTATGCACGTAGCGGGTCCAGCGGTGTACATACTCCTGACCCAGTTGGGCGGTCAAATCGTGTTTCTTATTGAAAGTCTTCTCGTAGGTCAATACGTTGGATGTCTGGAAACTGCCTTCCTCGGTATTGCGGATGGAGCCGTAAATGCCGTTACGCTTGCCCATGATGGACTGGTCGCCATAGAACAGTTCGCGACGCTGGGCGCGGTAGCGCATACCGGTGGAATTGCGGAAAGTCAGCCCTTTCATCAGTTTGAAGGTCAGTCCGCCGTTTGCCTGGAAAGTACGGATTTCGCGGTCGTCCTTCTCTTCGGCAGCATTGATAAGCGGGTTCTGCATCGTATTGCCTTGCTCGTCCACCAAAACCGGGTCTTCGCCTTCCAGCAAATCCTGGTCGCTGCCCTGTATGCCGATGGTGGGACGGTATTGCAGAATCTGCGCCATCTTGTTGAAACGTGCATCGGTGTTGCTGCCGCCATCGTTGGTACCGTTGCCGGCAACCCCTGCACCGTAAATGCTGCGCTGGTCGTAAGTGATACGTCCGTTCACGCTCAGGCGGTCGTTCAGTTTGCTGTTCAGATTGAACGAGATGTTATGCTTGTCGCTTCCGCTATGTACCATGGCGCCCTCGTCTTTGTTGTAGTTGTAGGAAAGGCTGTACTTGGTACGGTCGTTTCCGCCACTGAAGGCTGCACGATAGTTCTGTGTCCAGGTGGTGCGTCCCATGGTTTCGTCCAGCCAGTCCAGTCCCGGACGGTTATGGTAGTTCTCGCCTATCTCCAGAAAGCTGCCGTATCTTTTTTGCCAACTGATCATTCCTTCCTCATTGAGAAGATACATGCTGCGTTCGTAGTCTGCCAGCACAAACTCTTCGGGATTAAGTACTTTCAGGGGATTGGCGAGTTTGCGGAAGCCTACGTAGGCATCGAATGTCACGGTTCCCTTGCCGCCATCGTTACTCTTGCCGCCTTTGGTGGTAATCAGGACTACACCATTGGCACCCCGCGCACCATAGATGGCAGTGGCAGAAGCGTCTTTCAGTACGTCGATGCTCTCGATGTCAGCGGGATCAAGGCTTGACATGCCGTCTTCTGTGGGGAATCCGTCAATGACGTAGAGCGGCTCGTTGCTTTGTGTGATAGAGATACCACCGCGCACGCGGATGGATGCTTCGGCACCCGGCTGCCCGTCGGTCTGTATGATTTGTACACCTGCCAGACGGCCTGCCAATGCTTGTGTGGCATCGGCTGTGGGGGTTTTCAACAGTTCGTCGCTCTTGACGGAAGCGACGGAGCCGGTCAGGTCTTTCCGTTTCACGGTGGCATAACCTACCACAACTACTTCCTCCAGCAACAGGTTGTCAGCTTTCATAGTCACATCAATCTTCGTGCGGTTTTTCACAGGTACTTCTATGCTTTGCAATCCGATGTACGAGAATACCAGTACATCTTTCAAGGCATCGTTCACTTGGATAGTATACTGTCCGTTGATGTCGGTCACAGTTCCCGTTCCGCTTACTCCTTTGATGGTTACAGTACCACCAATCACTTCCAGTCCTTCATGGTCTATCACCTTTCCGGTCACCTTCAGGCTTTGTGCCTGCAACGTACCGATGCTGATGAGTAAAGAGAATGTGATAATTAGAAATTTAAAGTTATAGTTCATAAAAACTTTTATTATTAAATTGTATGAAAATTCTGCTGCAAAGATAAAGAACGGTTCTTTTCCAACCGTTTAAATATGTATTCTTTAGCTGGCATTGCTCTCTCGTTTCCTTAAAAAATGTGCGAAACAGTTTCGTTTCTGTGTAAAAACAAGCAATGAGAGGGGGATTTTGCCCCTCATTTGCTTCCCTTTTCCCTCTCTATTGTTGTACTGATTTTGTCAATGCAGGTAGGCAGTCGGTCATTTCTACGGTGTGGTAACTACCATCTGTCTCGTCGTAGAGGAGGGAAGTGGCAGAGCCGTCTGTTCCATAGTCGAAGGTGGCAGGATGGGCTAGACTGCTCACTTTCAGCAAAACAGGTGCCCTAGCATCCAGTTCGGCTTCAATCACCCAGTCGTCTATCCGAAATGTGTTGCCTTCTTGGCGGATGACAGAAATGCCTTCTGCCTCGTCCCTCACTTGCATAATGGCAAGCAGGCGGGTGGCATGGCTGTCGGACACTTGTGCCGTACAGTGCCACTGATTAGGATAGGCTTCACCGGAGATGGCAGGAGGTATCAGAAAGCGGTCGGTAATGTTCAACGTTATTTTCTCTTTGCAAAAGAGTTGCGTGGCAGCGATGAATTGCTTTGCTTCGTTGCGGGAATAGATTATCTGTCCGTCCGTATCGGCCTCAAGAGTAGTGGGGCTGTGGAGCAGCCAGTCCCAGCGTACCGGTTCGGAAGCCTCCAACTCGTCGTAGAGTACGACGATGTCCGGATAGAGCATCAGTACGTGACGGCGGTACTTGGTGAGCGGTGTCTCTCCAAAACCGTTCTCCGGAGTCTGTGCAATACCTGCTTGGGCAAAATAGTTTATCCACATGGGGTCGTTGCTGATGCCACCGTAAGCCATTGAAGCGTCACCCAAGCAATAGCCGATATGACTACCGCCCAGGACACGCGCCACATAACCGTAGCCTTCGGTGGAGTAGGGCTGCCCGATGCCGTTCACCAGAATGGTGTTGTGAGCCCGGCTGTGGCGGTAGGACATCAAGTTGTGGGCATCGGCAAAGTTCTGGTAGTAACCGCTGCTGCGATACACATCTACTCCCCGGAACAACAGATTGAAGGCATTTTGGCTGGCTGTGGTGTGGCTACCCGAACCGAAGGTGCTGGAGCGGAACGAAAGGGCGAGGTTATTCTCCGTTTGACCGGGATGGCTGTGCATGGTTACTTCGCCGATGTCTTTGTACCATAACAGTTTAGGAGTATTCTCAGGTAAAGCAGTGTCATAGTTGCGGTCGGTACACATGCGGTAGAGGCGTAGTTCGTAATCCTGTTGTATCAGCGACCGGCATTCTCCGGCATACCAACCGGCATAGCCGTTGCCGGTTTCGCGTGCCAAGTAGTCGGCAAAGGCGGCAGTGAGTCGGTTGGGAGCATTACCTTTCTCGCTTTTGTCTCCGAAGCCGTTGTTTTTGGAGTTCGGCGGGAAACTGTATACAAGGGCTTTCCCTGCATTTTGGTACCACGGGTGTTGCAGGAAATCCTTGCGGGCAATGTAGGAGAGGAGGGCGGGTATATAGGTCAGTGTCTTGACGTTGGCGCTGAAATAGCCGGTGCCGTTATGCCAGATGCCATCGCGGTTGAAGCCGGAAGTCGGTGCGCGGGCGGTCCAAAGTTCATAATAATATTCTAGTATGGGCAGTATCTCGGCAGTATAGGCAGGTTTGTCATAGAGCATGAAGGCGGCTTGGAAGAGAACACGCATGTTCTGCTGCCAGAAGTGGTTGTCGAAGATGTGGTTTTCCTGATAGCCGCAGTTTTCTTTGTAGAAACGACGTATCACACGCAACATCAGTTGTTCGGCAGCCGTGCGTTCTGCTTCCGAGAGTCTTTGATGGAGCAGGTCGTAGGCTTTGAGGTGGCAGAGGGCGATGTTGGTGGCAGTGAAGTTATCAATAAATAGCTGGCTGTCCGTGGGGGGAACGGCGGTCATGACTTTCAGCAGTTGGTGCAGCTTGGAGGCATACTTCTCCTGCAAGGTCAGATGATAGGCCTGGTAGAGGCAGATAGCGTGTTGTTTGAATTCTTCGGCACGGCTGTAGTCGGGCGTTGTGCTGTAGTCGGCAGACAGGGCGGTGGCGGCACGTGCCTGCAACTGCCGGTATTCGGGGTGTGAAGCGACCTTGCTCCGCGCTTCGTCGATGCGTCCGTTGAGGAAGCAGTAAAGGCGAGGATGGGTGCGAGGGGCGTTTTCGAGGAAGGTGGCGAACGGGGGAGTCAGGAACTCAGGCGTTTCGCTTTTCACTTCGAAGCTGTAGGTCCGGCTCCATTCGCCGGGGGTGCTGCCGTCGGCAGCGGTGGAACGGAAGCGCCAGTACCAGGTACCGGATTCCAACGGGCGGTGCAGATTGTACATGCACCACTCTTGCGGTGCAGTGGTAAGGGTTTCGCTACTGTCGAAGTTTTCCGAACGGGAAAGGGCGAATTGCAGCCTTTCGCCGGTCTTCATGGCTTGCGGTACAATGAGGGGAGCGGGGTTTAGAAACAGCTCATTGTCTGCTTTGGGGTAAGGTTGGGTACGTATCTTGTCCTGATAGGCATCGGGGGATTCTACCGGCGGTTCGGGCGTGGGTGGCTCCGGTTCGGGCAGTGAATCCGAAGAGCAGGCGCTGCAACACATCAATAGGATGACGAGGCGGAAGAGTGTATGAAGTGGGGAGGAGTGTTTCATGGTGAGGATGTTATGGGCAATGTTATAAAAGGGAAGAAAGGCAAGGCGTGGGGGAGCCTTGCCTTTCAAGATGAATGATTAAGGTCGTTGCTGTTTATTGGGATGGGTTATTCTCCAAAAATGGTCAAGCAAGGGAATATAAGTGCAGATGTGGTAGCTCCACAAGCTTCCGTCTTACTTACGACTTCATCGTTTTTTTCATATAAGACACCGCAAACACTGTTGTACGCATTACCTTCCTTGGGTGTGTATTCAGCTACTGAACTTGACAAACAATAATAGTTTGATGAATAGGCTGCCTTTAAATTGGCTTTCAAAGTGGCATTGTCTAAACTCAAAGCATCGTTCAACTGTGTCTTGGAAGGGATATACCATGTGCTCAGATTGGCTCCTGTCAATGTCGGCAGCGTTGCTGAATAATAGGCATTGAGCAATTTAGATTGTTCTGTTGTCAGGTTTCCGCATTTGCCTTTAAGTGCTGTATCGAAAGCGAAACCGCTATATGTAGTTTCATCATCAGCTGTGACCTCTAATGTTAAAGAACTAAGGTCTCCTATTACCAAGCGACTGGTTACTTTATCCAGTGAGATGGCATAAGCTTTGGCTTTCTTGGTATCGGGATAGGTTGAGTTGTCAGCCTTTCCATCAGCCATTGCAAATATCACAGCGACAGCATTTGCAGCATCAGTCACCACTTCACCTGCCGCATTGATATAGCTGCCTACTTTCATTTCACCGGGTACAACCGGTTCTTCAGGTTCGGTAGAGCCGTCGTTTGTAAACTTGTCATCGAAAGAAATTTCCACATCAACCTTGTCGGCAGGAATATTCGGAATATCCATGCTTCCAATCATATTCTCATCGGTTGGAGCAGATGTAGAAGCCGTAAATTTAATAGCAGGTGCATCTGTAGCATCTCCCTCCTTGTATAGCATGATAGGCAATTCCAGCTTTGTATCAGTCTGGTTGCTGGGAGCAAATACAAAGAAGCTGGTCCATTCTCCGGTAGTGGCATCGTTCATGGCAATTCTCTCCCGTTTGATGTTTTTAGCGGCAGAGCAGGTTTTGCTCATTATGTTGTATCCATCGGGGACTGAAAACTCTGCAATTTGTATTTCTTTGCACTCACCAAATGCCTCTTTGTTAGTAGAACCTACCACAATCTTATTGAACGGGCGTTTCAAAACAATACTGGTAGAGCCTCCTTTGGCCATTTTGCCGCAAAAAGCATCACCGGCTGCTGTAAACATGGTGTTTTTATTGTGGGCAAGAGTAACATTAGGCAGTGCTGCGGTGTTGTAGCAGTTGTCCTTAGCAATGCTGGTCACATAGTCTGCCCAAAATACAACAGAGTATTCCCCCTCGGGTTCGGTGAACGAGAAATTCACCTTGTCTCCGGTTACTTCTGTTGTTTGTCTCATTTCTTCGCCCTCAATGGCTGTTCCGTTTTCATCTACTACCTGCATGATGCAACGGCGTGTCATACTTTCTACTTCAGGCATTCCAGCACGGGTAGTAGCGCTGCCCGGCACACCTACACTGACTGTAATCTTACCATTCTCGCTGTTTTCGGAAATAATTTCCTCCTGGCTGCAAGATGCGAGCAATATGACAAAAAGAGCCATTACTGAATACAAAAAATTCTTCTTCATGATTTTCTTAGATTAAAAGATTGTTATTTATTTTTGTTTTTAGTCCTTGAGTCGATTGTTCTTACAGAGGTTTTATCTCTACATCCAAGTCCACCTCGCCATCAAAATCGGGCTCGAAGCCGACACCGTCATCTGACGATACGGTGAGGAATGCACCCTTCACGACACTGTTCTTACTACGTACGCAAGGGATGCGTACCACAGAACCGGCAACGGTCTTGTTCTTGCTATCCACCACCTCTATCTCTACTGGAATATAGGTAGTCTTTTCTCCTGTCTGCACGAATACATAGTCGAATCCCAGACTCAATTCGCGCGTTCCCGCTTCGGGCAGGCTGAAAGTCTTGGAGTATTGCATATAGCGCAACGAGTGTTTGGGAACATCATCCAGCACATTGTAGCCCACAGGCAGATAGTCGTTGTACTTGATACGAGCGGTGAATTTGTCACCGGTAATCTCGCCCGCAGCCACTTTACGCAAAAAGGAAGCTACGTCGTTTGCCACCAGTTCGTAGCGCGCCACCGGGCGGGCAAGTTCCACTTCTACGCTCACCTCGGCATTCCATTGGTTGCTATAAGCGGTCAAATCCAGTGGGACACTGGCGGCAAAAGCATCCTTGTATTCGGTGTTACCGCAGTGCGTGGAACTGACGGGAATCAGCGGTACCAGTTCTTCGGTATCATAGATGAAGTCCTCCGTCGGTGCATCTGCTTTCACGTAATCCGACCACACTACCAGTTGGTAGTTGCGTGCATGAAGTTTCATGTTGACGGGCAGTGATAAGTGGGTGCGGTCGCTCACCTCCTCTACGACAGTCTGACGTGCTACCGGCTGCCGGTTAAGGTATGCCTCTACAATGAAGCGGTGCAGGTAGCCATCCTTCTCGGCTTCGGCACGTGTAAGGGGACGTTCACCCATGTTTATGTTCACATTCAGGTTGGCAGTCAGCAGGACCGACGTAGGGTCTACGCCCACTTCGCCATCGGCGGTCAGTTCCGGCTCTTCGTGCAGGGTACATCCTGCCATCAAGCTTGTCAGGACAAGCAGGCCGGCTGGACGGAACAGTTTCTTCAATATCTTGTTCATGGTATATGCTTATTGATAGTTCTTAAAAACGATAGACCAGCGAAGCTCCCAGGCGGGTGATGCCCCAATAGTGGCGGACGCGCGTATCCAGGCATGCTCCGTTGTCTATATTATAATAGGTGTTGTACTTCATGTTGGCATAGCCCAGTCCGAGGCTGAACTCTGCTCCCCAGTGTTCGCTCAAGGGCAGCTTGTAACCGTAGCTCAGTCCGGCTCCCAACAAGGGGCGTTCCGTATCCTGATAACGTGTATCGTTCCACTTCACGTTGAACCATGCCACGTGGGCATGCAGTCCGAAGTAGTGTCCGTATCCCGTTTCCCGACCCATCCACCAACGTGCTTCCGGCTGGATGGCTACGGTGCGGATGCCGTGTTCCTGCTCGTAGTCCCACAAGCTCCAGATGACAGGCAACTCCACGCTGACCTTCGGTGCTACTTGTATTTCCAACCCCAGATTCATCAGTGCCAATGCGTCGTAGGCCACGTTAGTCTTCAGTGCTACATAGCGTCCGTTCAGGCTCTCCTTGCTTCCACGCTTATTGCCTCGCTTCAAGGATGCCTTGGCGTTTTTGCCGCCTTGTCTGGCCTTAGCTGTTTTATTGTTGTTATTCTTTGTGTTTTTCTCCTCCGGCTTTGCCTTGGCTGTTTTTGAGGCACCACCTTTGGTATTTCCTACAAAGACTGTTGTCTGCTCCGGCTTTGCCGAAGTCTGTACTTTGGGTTTTGCCGGAGTCTGTGCCAGCAGGGTGGTCGAAACCATCAGTCCGGCAACTGCCGTCAATGTACATTTTGGAAATCTGATATGTATCATACGTCGTTTGGTATCTCCTGTTTTCATGATATTCCGATTGTTCGGTTTCTTGTATTTTTTTTCGTATTTCCCGGTAACAAATGTAATAGTTAACTGCTCTCGGATATTTCACCCACGTTGTTTCTTCTGTCAGGACTGTTGAAATTATCTTTATTTTCGTGTATATAACTTTTAAAACTGTCCAATTAAGAAGATTACAACGTGGTCGGTGTTACTTAAATCTCCAGTTCGGGCAAAACGTCAGACATCCGCGTCTCATAGCCATTTTCGTTGACCACTGTTTCTTGCCCTGCCTTGTAGCTGATGCTCACGGATTCTTTGGTGCTGCGGATGAAGAACTGGGCATTTCCTTCTGTCTTCACATTCACACTGATGAGCCAGCCACCCGCTTTGATGCGTCCGTCGGACAGAATCTCCGGCGCTTTGGCAGGATGCTTCAACGCGTGTGTATTGATAATGGTGGCAAAGCGATATACTTTCGACTTCTCCGACTTTGCCATGAAGTGCCAGTGGTTGGGATATTTTTTGAAGTTTCCTTTGTCATCGGCACGCAACCAGTTGTGCGCCGGCACAAAGAAACGGCTGGTAGTGTCGGTCTGCAATGCACCACTGGAGAAAATGTAGGCATCGGATGCTCCGCCACGCCCCGACAATCCCTGTACATGTACATACTTGCCGTTGTTCTGGTCCACGGTCATCGGTTCTGCCACGGTGTGGAGCATGAAGGTGTAGTCTGCAGGTTCGGATGACTCCAGTTCGTCATAGATAAAGATATATCCCGTATTACCCAAATGTACAATGTGGCGGCGGAAGGTTTTCAGGGGAACATCGTCCCAACCGTTTTCCGGTGTATAGGCAACTTCGGACTGTTCGCCGCGCTTCAGCCAAAGCGGGGAAGTGACCTTACCGTAGGCGTTGGAGGCATCTCCCAGCACATAACCAATCTTTTCACCGGCATAGTAGCGGGGAATCCAGCCGTAACCTTCCACACCGATGCGTTGTCCCATACCGTTTATCAGGATGGTGTTATGACCGCGTGTGGCACGGTGGCACAGCATGCTGTGTGCATCGGTGAACTCAATATGATGGCCGCTACTGTAAAAAATGGGTTTTCCACCGTAGAAGGTGTTAAAGGCATTTTGGTTGGCAAGTGCGTGCGAGGTAGAACCGTAGGGACTGCTACGGAAACTCCACATGGCATTGCTGCCCACGCGATCCCAGTTGGTCTGGAAAGAGGCAAGTCCGGTTTCGGGGAAGACATATCCCCAAGGTAGTGCCGTGAGTCCCGGACCTTCGGGCAACGGCTTGTTGCATTGCAGGCGAAACCAAGCCAAGTCGCCGGGTTTGTTCAGCAAAGCTTTCTTCATATAGTCCGGCTCTTTCACCAAGGTGCGGCGTACGAAGTCGGCGGCGTAGGTGTTGCCGGTCAGTTTGGCCAGTGCATCCAAGTAGCCAATGCGGATGCTGTTGGGACGAGCTACGTTCTGGTGCGAGCTTCCGTTGCCTCCTGATTTGGAGAAAGGAGGTTGCTGGAAGATGGTGTACATGACGTTGTTTTCGTACCAAGGGTCGGAAAAGTAGTCGAAACCGGTGAGCCTGCTGTAAAAGTAAGGTACTTCGATGAGCGTACGGGTGTTGACGGTGAAGTAAGAGTCTCCGTTGTGCCATCCGCCGTCCTTGTTCAGTCCCGGGAAACGTGCCAGCCACACGTTGTAGCAGTAGTCTGTCCAGATGTCGGCTTCCGGTAATTCGCCGTAGACGCTGAAAGCAGCCATAGTGAGGATACGCAAGGTCATCTGCCAGATGTGGTTCTCGGCAATGTGGTTTTCCAGATAGTTGTTGAAGTGCTTGTACATATCCGTTCCTTTCTCTTTGATGGCATTGAGCAATTGCTTGCGTTGTGCATCAGAGAGTTGGTCATAGAAGGTGTCATAGGCCATGGAACAGAGCGAGAGCAGTGCGGAAGCATTGAAGTCACCCTTTACATTCTTGTCCTTGTCCCAGTCCATCATGGTGAATACTCGTTTGACGGCAGCATCTGCATATTTCTTTTCTTTGGTGAGAATGTATGCGCGAATAACGGCCTCCGTGTTTGACTCTTCGGCATCAATGATGCGGCGGCTTTCACGAGTGAGGTAAGAGTTGATTTGCATTTGGTTGGTGAGGTTCTTCACCTGACTGGTGTTGATATCCTTCACACTCTTCATGGGAGTGGCCAGTACCTTGTCCGCACGTTCCAAGTACCATTGGCGTTCGGGTTTGTTTATGCTTTGACCGATGAACGAGTGCCAGTTCTCTTTCTCCACCCACACACGCGGATGAGTTTTGGGAACTTTGGCAAGCAAGGCCTTCAACGAAGGTGGGCAGAACTTCTGTTTACTGTCGCCTACGGTGACTTGCAGTACCTTACTCCAAGTGGTCTGTCCGTTGTCCACATAACCATATTGCCAATACCAAATGCCCGGTGTGAGTGGTTTCTCCGGATTGAAGAAGGGCCAGCGGGTGTCTGCCTGCACTAATCCTTTCTTGAAGTCGGCATCTTGTGCGTAACGTATCTTATAAGCCAGTTTGCTTTTATCTACCTTTTTGACCAAGTGCTCAAAGCCGTCCATAGGAGCTCCCTCTGGCCGGGCTTCCAAGGGAAGTGGCCATTGGAATGAGACGAAGCGGTCGTTCACCACCTCTTTATCTAAAGGAGAAGGAGTGGCACGCGACTCATGCATGAGGGAAGTTTCCGTCAGCCGGATGAACGGTGATTGTTGTGCTTGCAACGGCACGGAAGCCGCAAAGAAAAATAATGCAATAAATAAGTTTCTTTTCATGATATTTTTCAGGTTCTTGTTTCTATCGGCAAAGAAATCCGATTATGGCGGAATGCCATTTTTCTCTTGTTTTTTCTTTCTTGAAAAAAGTGCAATTTGCTTTCGATTTTGTTTTTCCGAATTTCAAATTTGTTCATTCCCCTTCCGGCACATCGTTTATTTTCAGCCTTGTAGGACGAATGTGATGTCTTTTCATCCATTGACGGAGGATGTCACGATGTTTCTGAAGCTCCTTCCCATAAGTGCTTTCCACAGCAAGGTTTCGCATCTCACCACGGTCGGCCTGCATATCAAACAACTGCTCACGATAACGTCCTTTGTCGTAAAGTACATATTTATAACGGTCGGTACGAATGCACCATCCTCTGGTCTTTCCACCGTCGAACTGAGTTTCGGTAACGACATATTCTTGATGGGGATTCTGTGGATTGCCAGCTTCCACTATAGCACGGAAAGAGGTTCCATCAATGTATTTAGGGGCAATGGCTTCCGTCCAGTCACAGATGGTGGCGAAGAAATCCACTCCGTTGCTGATGAGTTGCGGAAGTCTTTTACCGGCATGCTTCTTACCGGGTAGGGTAACAATAAGCGGAACATTGGTCACTTCTTCATATAATGCTGACTTTTGGTTCCATTGGTGTGCACCCACTCCGTCACCGTGGTCACTGGAGAATATCACTATTGTATTCTCCCAAAGATTGTATTTGTCAATAGCGTCCACGATTTTCCCGATTTCGGCATCCACCTTTTCTACCAGGCGATAATAGGTGTAGCGATACTTTCGCCAATCATCGGGGGTGAAGCGGGTAGTGGGATATACGTTGTAGTTGTTGTTCCTTTCATGCTCGATGACATCCGCGTCGTATGGATTTTTGGCAAAATTAGCAGGTACACCCGGGCAGTCGCGCAAGTCGGCTTCACCGATGTTGCCATAGGGCAGGTTCTGGCTGCGGGCGTATTCGCAGATGTTATGCGGATTGTCGAAGGAGGCTACCAGGAAGAAAGGTTTCTTGTGTTTACGTGCAAGATATCCGGCACAGGCTTCCGCCAATCCGTCATCATTATGCTCGTAAATATGGTCGAAGCCGTACACCTTGTCCGGAATATCAAGCAATGGGAGATGCCATTTGCCTCCGTATGCACAATCATATCCCGCGCTCTTGACCAATGTCCCCAAAGTCTGCGTTTTCAATGAATCGGGCATTGGCGCACCGTTCACCAGCAGTCCTACTGTTTCCGGATAGTGTCCTGTAAACATGGCGCCTCGTGAAGGTCCGCTGAGAGGGGCGGTGCAATAAGCGTTGCTGAACATCACTCCGGCAGCGGCCAGCCGGTCAAGG
This sequence comes from Bacteroides fluxus YIT 12057, assembly GCF_000195635.1. Classification (GTDB taxonomy): domain Bacteria; phylum Bacteroidota; class Bacteroidia; order Bacteroidales; family Bacteroidaceae; genus Bacteroides; species Bacteroides fluxus. Next base: position 20,709 of record NZ_GL882621.1, read on the forward strand.
TTGGGAGTATGCACATCGGGGTTTCCGGCGCAACTCATGGCTTGAGCCGTTTGTTGGTCGGTGAAGATGTAAATGATGTTGGGACGTTCGGCGGCAGCGGCCATGGAGGAGCATAGCAGCGAAAGACATGCCAGATGCTTCGTGGAAATCTGTTTCATTTTTATTGTTTTTTAGGTATTGAATTTTTGTTGTAAAGGTCTTTTTCTATCAGGGGCTAAATTACACCTTTTTACTTTCACGGGCTTGTCCGTCTGTGCTTTTGATTGCAAGAAATGTACATAAGAATAGCAATCCTGTCCAAAACCCTTTTGTATTTGTGCATTTGCACATTCCTGCGTTTACCTATTCCCGCATTTGCACATTCCCGTGTTTGCACGTTTCCACATCCATACTTTTTCGTACCTTTGCCTCTTGAAATTCAAAATGAGATAAATGATAGTTTGTATTGCCGAAAAGCCCTCTGTGGCGCGTGACATAGCCGATGTATTGGGAGCGAGAGAAAAGAAGGACGGATACATCGAAGGAAACGGATACCAGGTGACCTGGACGTTCGGTCATCTTTGTACCCTGAAAGAACCGCATGAATATACTCCTAACTGGAAGTCGTGGAGCTTGGGAAGCCTGCCTATGATACCGCCGCGCTTCGGCATCAAGCTGATCAGCAATCCTACTTACGAACGTCAGTTCCATACGATTGAAACCCTCATGCAGCATGCCGACATGATTATAAACTGCGGTGATGCCGGGCAGGAGGGAGAGTTGATACAGCGTTGGGTGATGCAGAAGGCCGGAGCACGCTGTCCGGTAAAGCGCCTGTGGATTTCCTCATTGACTGAAGAGGCTATCCGCGAAGGATTTGCCAAGCTGCGCGACGCTTCGGACTTCCAACCTCTATACGAAGCCGGGCTTTCCCGTGCCATCGGTGACTGGCTGCTCGGGATGAATGCCACACGTCTCTATACCATGAAGTACGGGCAAAACAGGCAGGTGCTTTCCATCGGGCGTGTGCAGACACCTACATTGGCACTTATCGTGAACCGTCAGCTTGAAATACAGAATTTTGTTCCCAAACAGTATTGGGAACTGAAGACGGTATATCGTGATACCACCTTTTCTGCTATTCTCAAGAAGAGTGAGGAGGAGCTGGTTTTGGAAGCCGAGAAGCAGAAAGAGGCCATAGCTGCCGGGAAGAAACCTAAAAAGGAAGAGGAGAACCGGGGGATTGAACCCATTGCCGACCGTGAGCGTGGCATGGCATTGCTTGAGCAGATAAAAGACGCTCCTTTTACTATCACCGGCATCACCCGGAAAGAAGGGAAAGAAGCGCCGCTCCGTCTGTTCGACTTGACTTCGTTGCAGGTAGAGTGTAACAAGAAGTTCGCTTTCTCTGCCGATGAGACACTGAAGTTGATCCAGTCTCTGTATGAGAAGAAGGTGGCTACCTATCCCCGTGTGGATACCACTTTCTTGAGCGATGATATTTATCCGAAGTGTCCCGGGATTCTGAAAGGCTTGCGGGATTATGAAACCTTTACAGCCCCGTTGGAAGGCACCACCCTGCTGAAGTCGAAGAAAGTGTTTGATAACTCGAAGGTGACGGATCACCATGCCATCATCCCTACCGGGCAGTATCCGCAAAATCTGACGGATATGGAACGCCGGGTATTTGACTTGATAGCCCGCCGGTTTATAGCCGTATTTTATCCTGACTGTAAGTTTGCCACTACAACCGTATTGGGTGAGGTGGAGAAGATTGAATTCAAGACTTCCGGCAAGCAGATATTGGATCCGGGCTGGCGTGTTGTCTTCGGTACCCCTGCCGCCGGAACCGGACAGGAAGAGAAGGAAGATAAAGAGGGGGAAGGTGAAAATGTGCTTCCGGCATTTGTGAAAGGAGAGAGTGGCCCTCATGTTCCGGATTTGTATGAGAAGTGGACGCAGCCACCCCGGCCTTATACAGAAGCGACTTTGCTTCGGGCCATGGAAACTGCCGGCAAGCTGGTAGATAATGATGAGCTGCGCGATGCTTTGAAAGAAAACGGTATCGGGCGTCCCTCCACCCGTGCGGCCATCATCGAGACTTTGTTCAAACGGAATTATATCCGTAAGGAGAAGAAGAATCTGGTGGCTACTCCTACCGGAGTAGAATTGATACAGATTATCCATGAGGAACTCTTGAAGTCGGCTGAATTGACCGGTATTTGGGAGAAGAAGCTCCGGGAAATAGAAAAGCGTACTTACAATGCCGGACAATTTCTGGAGGAATTGAAGCAGATGGTTTCGGAAGTAGTGATGAGTGTGCTTTCGGATAATAGCAACCGTCATATTACGATACAGATGCCTGCTGCCGAGAAAAACGGTAAGTCCGCCGATAAAGCCGGGACTGCCGGTAAACCGGAAAAAGAACCGAGGAAGAGGACGCCGAGAAAACCGAAGGAAGAGAAGAAAGTGGTAAAGGATTCGGATGCAGCCGTTCTTCCTGTCGAAGGAAATGCGGCCCCTGTACCGGTGGATACTTTTGTGGGGAAGCCTTGTCCTCTGTGCGGAAAAGGTACGGTTATCAAGGGGAAAACGGCTTACGGATGTTCCGAATGGAAAGCCGGATGTACTTTCCGCAAGCCGTTCGAGTAACCTATAACCCGTTTTCAGCCATATATTTCCAAAGGGGAGCTGCCATCAGGGCTTGACGAATATTTCCTTGCCGCAATAACTCTTTCACTTCTTGCAATGAAAGCAGATGCACCGTCAGGCTCTCTGTATCTTCCAAGTGTTGTTCGGAAATCTTTTCCACATCCGTAGCCAGAAAACAATAGGTGATATTGGTATGTGTACCGGGGTTAGGGGAGATTTGCATGTACTCTTTCCAAGTCCCGTTGCCGTAACCGGTTTCTTCCAATAATTCCCGTTGGGCGGAAACCAATGGAGAGGCATCTTCTTCTTCACAGACTCCGGCGCAAAGTTCATAACACGTCTCCTGTATTCCGTGGCGATATTGGCGGATAAACACGAACTGGCCTTCACGGGTGATTGCAAGGGTATTCACCCAGTCGGGATATTCCAATATATAATAGGAAGGGATATGGTTGCCATTTGGCAACACTACATGGTCTTTACGTACGGTAAGCCAAGGTGCCTTATGCAGGTATTCGCTGGAAATTATCTCCCATGCGTCTTCTGGTTTCTTCATGATCCTTAAATGATTTATATTTTGAATGGCACGCTTCCGCGCCGGTTTATTTATAGTTCATGTAGAACTCCACTACCGCTTCGATGCCTCTGCGGAAGATGTCTAAGGGTATATTCTCATTGGGCGAATGGATAGCGTTCGATTCAAGTCCGAAGCCCATCAGTACTGTCTTGATTCCCAATACCTGCTCGAAGGTGGAAATAATGGGAATACTTCCCCCGCGGCGTACGGCCAATGGTTTCTTGCCGAACGCTTTCTCAAATCCTTTTTCCGCTGCCTGATAGGCGGGTAGCGTGATGGGGCATACATAGCCCTGTCCGCCGTGCATAGGCGTAACTTTCACTTTTACTGTATCGGGTGCGATACTTAGGATATAATCGGCAAACAGTTGTGAAATCTTATGATGGTCTTGGTGGGGTACTAACCTGCAAGATACCTTTGCGGTAGCTTTGGAAGGAAGTACGGTTTTAGAGCCCTCCCCTGTATATCCTCCCCAGATGCCGCATACATCAAAAGACGGACGGCAACTGTTGCGTTCCAACGTACTGTAACCTTTTTCGCCGAACAGTGCTTTCACGTCAATGGCTTTCTTATATTTCTCCTCATCGAAAGGAATGTGGGCTATCATGTCCCGTTCAGCTTGCGGCACCTCTTCTACATCGTCGTAAAAACCGGGTACGGTAATACGCCCGTCAGCATCCACCACCTGGCTGATCATCTGACAAAGCACATTGATAGGATTGGCTACAGCGCCGCCAAAGTGTCCGGAATGCAGGTCACGGTTGGGACCTGTAACTTCTATTTCCCAATAAGCCAGTCCGCGCAGTCCGGTGGTCAATGAAGGAAGATCGGCACCGAGCATGCTGGTGTCTGATACTAATATCACATCCGCCTTCAGCAGTTCTTTATGTTCCCGGCAGAAACCTTCGAGGCTTGGAGAGCCGATTTCCTCTTCACCTTCAAAGATGAATTTTACGTTTGTATTCAGCAGATTGTTCTTTACCAGATATTCAAAGGCTTTCACTTGTATGAAAGATTGCCCTTTGTCATCGTCGGCACCCCGTGCCCAGATGTGTCCGTCGCGTATTTCAGGTTCAAACGGCTGGCTTTTCCATAACTCCAGCGGTTCGGCAGGCATTACATCATAATGGGCATATACCAGTACGGTTTTTGCCTTCGGGTCAACGGTCTTTTGTCCGAATACAATCGGATTGCCTGCCGAGGGCATCACGAATGCCTCGTCTGCTCCGGCTTCAAGCAATAATTGCGCCCAACGCCGGGCACAGGCGAGCATGTCGTCGTGATGTTCCGGCTTTGCACTGATGCTGGGGATGCGGATGAGGCTGAACAATTCTTCCAGCATCCGCGGTTCGTTTTCTGTGATGTATTTCTTTATTTCCATAATCATATAAGATTTTTAAAGTTGGGTTGTCCTGTCTATCAGATAATAGTCCAGCAGCGTCAAGGCAGTCATTGCTTCGACAATGGGCACGGCACGGGGCAGCACGCAGGGATCATGGCGTCCGCGGGCTTTCAGGGTGGTATCTACACCGTCAATGTTCACCGTATGCTGTTCCATCAGTACGGTAGCCACCGGCTTGAAGGCTACACGGAAGTAGATGTCTTGTCCGTTGCTGATGCCGCCTTGGATACCTCCGGAATGGTTGGTACGCGTTTCAATGCGTCCGTTGTTGTTATAGAAGACATCGTTCTGCTCAGAGCCTTTTTGCTTCAGCCCCTTGAAACCGTCACCGTATTCAAATGCCTTGGCGGCGTTGATGCTGAGCATGGCTGCGCCCAGTGCGGCATGCAGTTTCCCGTAGATGGGCTGTCCCAATCCTATGGGGCATCCCTTTACAACACAGGTCACTACGCCTCCTATGGTATCTCCTTCACCTTTGATCTTGAAGATGAGGTCCTCCATTTCTTGGGCCTTCTCGGGGTCGGGGCAGCGCACCGGATTGGTTTCGATGAGGTCGAGGTCATATGCCGTATAGTTTTCTTCCAGACGGATAGGACCTACCTGTGAGGTGTATGCCGTGATGTGTATGCCCAACTGGTTTAAGGCCATTTTGGCCAAGGCGCCGGCCACGACGCGCGAGATGGTTTCGCGGGCGGAAGACCGGCCACCTCCCCGGTGGTCGCGGATGCCGTATTTTACTTTATAGGTGTAATCGGCATGTGAAGGACGATATACTTCTTTCAGATTGTTGTAGTCGTCGGAATGCTGGTTCTCATTCCATACAATGAAGCCGATAGGGCAGCCGGTGGATTTGCCTTCGAATATGCCGGAAAGGAATTCCACTTTATCGCCTTCTTTCCGGGCAGTGGTGATTCTTGATTGTCCGGGACGACGACGGTCCAGCTCTTTCTGCACAAAATCCATGTCGATGGTTATCCCTGCGGGAAATCCGTCTATTACACCTCCTATGCCTTTACCGTGTGATTCTCCGAAACTGGTAAGGCGAAGAATATTTCCAAATGAATTGAACATATCAAATGCTTTAAAGGTTTATATATGAAGCTAATGCGCCATCTGTTGCTTGATAATGGAAACTTTTGGCACTATAAAGATAACAATTTCTTTTTAAAAACGTTTTATCTTATATAAGAAATGTGTTTTTGGTGGCTTGGATATAGGGGTTGTAGCGGGAAGTATAAAGAGGAATGCCGGAGATTGGATGTAAGAATCGTATAGTCTATGGGTGTATCTACTAAAAAATAATCGTCCGACAGCTGTTTAATTATCGTCCAACAGTTGTCTAATTATCGTCCGACAACTGTCGGACGAAAAGAAAACGATTGTCGGACGATTAAATATTGGCAAACGCGGCATCAGTCCAAGGTAGTTTGTATAGTATAGATATCCTGGAGAATGAATTAGATAAGACGGAGAGGGGGCGTATGGTGGATATCTCTTCATTAAGGCAACTGTTTGATGTGAAAAAAAGAACATCCTTTTTTTAGAAAAGACCTTGCACAGCAATTTTAAAAGGTGTTATTTTGCACCCTTGATATAAAAAGGGAAATTGATTGCTCTTTAAAGGGCTTTTTATTAACTAAACAAGTACTCATAAAAGTATGAAAAAGAATTTATTTTATTTGTTTGCATTGATTTGTTCAATGGGATTGTTCACGGCTTGTAGTGACGATGACGATGACAAGTCATGTCCTGTTCCTCAAACGGAATTTACTGCTGCCAATGGATTGAAGTTGAATTATAATGGTGAGCAGATGTTAGGCAAGAAGGTAACATTTACCCCGGATGCTTCTGATCCTACCAAGGCTACTTTGATATTATCCGGCAATTTGGATTTGTCGGGCGCGCTTACGTCCAAAGCCGACAATCAGTCTATTGGGGCGGGTGTTTTGCCGGGAAGTCCGGTTGTTACTTTGCCTGTCACTCTGAAGATTCAAAATGGTGAATGTTCTTTTGACGGTACAAGCGAGACAACCTATTGCACTTTCTCTTACGCCGGGAAGGTATCTACTACTGAAATGCAGCTTGATTTGACAAATGTCACTTTGAAGAACAGTGCTTTGGCAGGTACCACTTGGGTGCCTAATCCTTTCGACCCTTATGAAGATGATCAGACCCCGATCCATCTGGTTTGGGATGCGGAGAAGAAGGCTACAATAGAAATATTCCCCGGTTACGAATCGGAAATGCCTATTTCATTCATAATCAACATGGCTATGCACATGGATTTGATTGACATGGGAGAGGGAGAGAAGACAACCGTGCCTGCAATGTTGTGTAATGTGCTGAAAAGTATCACGTTGGGTGCCGACGGTAATATCTCGGCTTCTTATGTTGATGCCGCACAAGGGGGCACTGAGGCGGTAAATACTCCTGCCAATGTTGCGCAGTATGTTTTGCTTGACGACTCTCACATGAAAGTATATCTCAATCTGGATGCCATTTTGGCAAGTGTTGCCAAGGCAGCTTCTATAAATACAAAGGGGGTTGACATGGGTACCGTGTTGGCGCAGGCAATGGAAGTGCTGCTTCCCTTGGTAACGGACGGAGTTCCTTTGACCTATGTAAAGAGCGAGGGTAAACTGACTGCATATTTGGATACTGAATTGCTTCTGCCTATCTTGAAAGGTATCGTAGCTCCTATGTTTGCTGATGAAGAATTCGTTGCTGGTCTTATTGAGATGATGAAGGCCGATCCGGACTTCGGAAGCATGGCCGGCATGGCTGAAGGCTTGTTGAAGTCTTTGTCTGAAATTATCAATACAACTTCTCGCGTGGAGATTGGCTTGAAATTGAATGCTCAGTAACAACTTTCAGCAAGAAGCGGAATTCTGATTATATATGTATGACAGTCCTCCCTGTAACCTAATATTAGGTTACAGGGAGGCTTTTTGTTTTTAAAGCAGCAACTGCTTTGCTTGGTTAAAGATTTTGGCTACTTTTGCATATGAGTTATTTGACAATGGAATGATGCAAAACACCGGATTTGGCATCGTCTCTAACTTGTTTTAAGATATGAATGTAACTAAGTAATATATGATGGGTGAAATAGAAAGACAGCAGATCATCTCTTTGGTCAAATGTGAAGTAATTCCTGCTATTGGGTGTACCGAGCCTATTGCAGTGGCATTGTGTGTGGCAAAAGCCGCGGAAATATTAGGTAAGCGTCCGGAAAAGATAACGGTTCTTTTGAGCGCCAATATTCTGAAGAATGCGATGGGAGTGGGAATTCCGGGTACAGGTATGATTGGATTGCCTATCGCCGTGGCGCTGGGCGCTTTAATCGGTAAGTCGGAATATCAATTGGAAGTACTGAAAGATAGTACGCCTGAAGCTGTGGAAGAAGGCAAACGCTTCATTGATGAAAAGCGGATTCAAATATCATTGAAAGATGGCATAGAGGAAAAGCTTTATATAGAAGTATGCTGTGAGGCCGGGGAAGATAAAGCGACCGCCATTATTGCCGGCGGACATACTTGCTTTATATACGTGGCGCGTAACAATGAAGTGCTGCTCAACAAGCAAACTGAATCTTGCCACCAAACGGAAGAGCATACATTGGAATTGACCTTGCGCAAAGTCTATGATTTTGCTTTGACTGCTCCATTGGACGAAATCCGGTTCATTCTGGAAACCGCCCGTTTGAACAAAGCTGCCGCCGAACGTTCTTTTGAAGGGGATTATGGTCATGGCCTGGGTAAGATTCTGCGAGGTACTTATGAACATAAGATATTGGGAGACAGTATATTCTCTCATATCCTTTCTTATACTTCCGGTGCTTGTGATGCCCGTATGGCAGGTGCCATGATTCCCGTAATGAGTAATTCGGGCAGTGGCAATCAAGGTATATCGGCTACTTTGCCTGTATTGGTCTATGCCGAGGAAAATGGAAAGTCGGAGGAAGAGCTTATCCGTGCATTGATGCTGAGCCATCTGACCGTTATATACATCAAGCAGAGCCTGGGACGTCTTTCGGCCTTATGTGGCTGTGTGGTTGCTGCTACCGGATCCAGCTGCGGGATTACTTGGCTGATGGGAGGTACCTACGAGCAAGTGGCATACGCAGTGCAGAATATGATAGCCAATCTTACAGGCATGATTTGTGACGGTGCCAAGCCCAGTTGTGCATTGAAAGTGACGACCGGCGTTTCTACTGCGGTCCTTTCTGCCATCATGGCAATGGAAAACCGTTATGTTACTTCTGTAGAAGGGATTATCGATGAGGATGTTGACCAAAGTATCCGCAACCTGACGAAGATAGGCTCTAAAGGAATGAATGAGACGGATAAACTGGTGCTTGAAATAATGACGAGCAAGAGCTGAGTGAAGAACGGGAAATGAAGAATGAAGTAGCACTATGCAAACAGGCCGCAAGGCAACTCTTCATTCTTCATTTTTAATTCTTTAGTGGCATCCTCCACATCCGCATCCGTCACCGCAATCTCCGTCGCCGCAATCTCCGCCGCAACTGTCGCATCCGCAACTGCCGCCACTCATCATACGGGCCACTTCGGCAAGTTCCTCATTGGTTGCCGGACGTGATACCATTACTTCACCTGTGAAATTAAGGTCGCATCCGGCCAACGGGTGATTCATGTCCATGACAACAACATCTTCCTTCACTTCTACCACACTGCCGTTGATGCGCTGGCCTTCTGCGGTCATCAAGGGGATGATGGCACCTTCTACAACACGTTCGCTGTCGAATTTTCCCTCGATGATAAATACTTCTTTAGGAAGATCGATGACATGGTCGTTATCATATTCACCGTATGCTCCGGAAGCAGGAATCGTAAAGTCGAACTTGTCACCGGCTTTCAAATCCTTGATCTGTCCTTCAAAAGTTTCTAGAGTCATACCCAATCCGGAGATAAACTGGAACGGGTGTTCGGCATTGGCTTCTTCTACAAAATCTTTTTCTCCGTCTTCTATTGTGTACAGCTTATACGCTACGGTGATGTACTTGTTTTCTACTGTTTCCATTAAATCTTTGTTAATTAATAAATATAGGGTACAAAGATACGATTTTTTTTGGGTAACTGTTGCACAGCTCTTTATCTTTAGTGTCTTTCAATATTTTTTAAACCGGATGTCGTATGCTTTGGTGGCTCCGGCATAAATGCCGCTATCCTTAAAGCTGCATAAGATGGTTTGGGGGGCCTTGGACCGGCCGGGCAGTGTGAGGCTGACCTGTATGTCGGCCTCCGTTTGTCCCGGGTCTGCGATGTGCAGAGCGGCCGTGTGAGGGCCGTTTTCCTTAATCATGAGCACACAGGCCTTATCTACCGCCACCTGGATGTCCCGGTGCTTGAATTCTCCGGCATTGTAGAACACCATTCCCCAGATTCCTAGATCTTTATTCCTGACAACCTGCACGTCTGCCGTATTTGCTGCAATCTCTATATTTCCCTTTTTTCTGTATTTGTTAATTGCTTTGGGAGTGTCTTTTCCGGGAACAACGAGGTAGGCGTAGGTGGCGTCCGACGGTTGTGTCCCGTGGTTGATGCCGAGGGTAAAGACCTCTTTCTGTTGCATTTCTTTGGTGGCAGTCCGGTTGATGTCGTACCAGTTTCCACTTTGCGTCTGTTTGGAGACAAATACATCTGCCTTTTCAGGGAACAGGTAGGCGACTCCATCGTGTAGTATCCACTCGGGGGAATTGTAGCTGAGAGAACCTTCTTCCAAAATGGACCTTTTCCCTTTCGAACAGACAATCGCTTTCTTTTCCCGCGCCGACAGGCATTGGTTGATGCTGGTATTTATTTCTTTGTCTGATGCGGAATGTATATCTGCACCCAGGCAAACCACTTCTTCGTCGAAAAAGAACCATGCTTTTCGGGCACCGGTATGGATACTGTCGTAAGTATCTATATAGGAATAGGCAGAGACGCCATAGAGGCTGTCCGATACCCCGCCTGCAAAAGTGGATGTGCCGGGTGTCTGCCAGTCGCTGGCCGCTTTAGGGATTTCCTGCAATTGGGGGGCGGTTACTCCGGGAATACGTGCCCAGTTCCATACGGGAAAGATGCCGGCATATTCATTGCCTGCCGTTACGATATTGGTACATCCGTCGGACATGAAGTAGGTTTTCAGGTTTTCACCGTTTCCATACTCACAACGGGCTGTCCGTGTAGATACCATACGGACGTCGAATGTGTAGCCCGGACGTATATGCAAGGTATAGTCTCCGCGGAAGTAATGGGTATGTCCTGACTTTAGTTTGTATTCGGCAGGCTGCTTGCCTTCCAGGCGGGCTATGATGGCTTTGAATTCATCGGCATGTGCGCCATCCAGTTCGACCATACGTCTGGCGAACAGTGCAGTGTGGGATTTATCTGTAACTTTGGGACGGCTTACGCCTCTTCCCAAAACATCGAACAGCATGTATTGCCCACGTATGGTGGGATAATATGTTTCGCGCATGAACTTGCTCAGCAGTGCGAGTTTCTCCTGTGGTATGGCATAGCGTGTCCCCCTTGTGTACATGGCAACTTGCGTAATGCCTTTTAGGATTTCATCGCCATACCCTCCGATGTATAGCTGCTGTCCGTGCTGAAAATAACTATTGTCGTGCTGAAAGCCTTCCTTGGTGGTATAGACAATCGGATTATATACATTTTCAAGAGCAGTTTCCAAATCTGTCTCGTTTTGTGAAAGGCAGGCGCGGTATATCCAGTGGAGGGCAATGTCTGTGCGATTGGCACCCGTCCATTTGGCCGGGTCTCCGCCATCCTTTTTGATACGTTCCAGAGTTTTGCTTTCCAGTTCTGCGGGAATCCGCTTGTTGCCCGTACGCAATTGTATCAGCATGACGCCCAAACGTTGCGGTTCGGCAATTTGATTGTACCACCAATTATGGCACCATGGATTCCGCTCGTACCAGTATTCGAGTCCCTTTACTATCCGGGTGAATAGTTTTTCATCTTTATAGTATTTATTTTCGGGCGTGGTATAAGCGAATGCAAAGTCATAGAGACGGTCCACATGTGTAAGCGGTGGCCAGTTGGTACGCTGTATGCTGGCATAGTCCACGTCGGTAAAGGAACCGTCAGCCTCGTTGTAGGTTGCTAATGCTTCTTCAATCTCTTCTGCCGGAGGGTTGATGGCGAAGTCCTGTCTTATTTTCTCCATGAGCAACTGGAAATCGTTGTTTTGGACTTGAGAAGTAGCATGCAGATTTATATGTGTGGAGGTGCACATGATAAATGTAAAAAAAATGATAGTTAGAATGTGTTTTTTCATTAGGGAGTTTGATTTGAAATTTTATATTGGAATGATATCAATTACTTTTCTTCATTATTAAAAAAGTGTGCTGTTAATGTTTGCGAAGGTATTTATTTTTATTTAAACTATAGCAAAAATAGATTGTTATTTTATATGTTATACTTCTGTTTGGAAGATTAATGCTATGTATTGGTATACAGTGTGTTATCTATTTGCTTTGAATTTGAGTAAAAGAAAAGTCTAAAACAGTAAAATCATATATTTTAATACTCATAGTTTTGTGGCATTAATTTTAATGTAGGAATATTAAAGAAGATAAAGCTTTGATATGCAGGATATTTTCCTGTTATCTATGTTGTGAAAATAATCAATTAATCTAATTTATTATGAAAAAGAAAAATTTTATGATGGAATTTGAGAATATTTGTTTTCAGAGACTTTGTCCTTGAAAAATGTTACAAACTATTTGAGTATAATCAGATATTTATTTATACTTCTTTTTTATTGAAACACACAATTATTCTAAATTTAAATCTAAAAAAAATGAATTTTAAGAATTATGTAACGCTTTTATTGTTACTGATCTTTTGTCTGCCTCTGTCTGCACAGGTAGGGGGAAACACGTCTGGTGCGACGATTACGATTAAGGGTCAGGTAGTTGATAATTTGGGTGAACCGATTATCGGAGCTAATGTGCTTGAAGAAGGTACAACCAATGGTGTGATAACGGATATAGATGGTCGTTATACACTGGTTGTAGGTACAAAATCCAATATTCAGATTTCTTATATTGGATATGCCTCACAGACATTGAAGGCAAATGCTATTCCTTCCGTTGTAACGATGAAGGAAGATTCGGAACTTCTACAGGAAGTCGTGGTAGTTGGTTATGGTACAATGAAAAAACAGGATCTGACAGGGGCGGTGGCTTCTCTCAAAGGTGATGCTATTGAAAAGGAGCAGCGTCAGTCTATTCAGGACTTGTTACGTACAGGAGTTGCAGGACTTTCTGTAGGTATGGAGACTGACGCCAAAGGTAATACCTCTATGTTGATTCGTGGTAAAGGAACGATTGCCGCAAGCACTGATCCTTTAATTGTATTGGACGGTGTAATCTACAGTGGACAGATGACCGATATCAATCCCAACGACATAGAGCGGGTGGATGTACTGAAGGATGCCAGTTCTACCGCTGTATATGGTGCTCAAGCAGCCAATGGGGTTGTGTTGATTACTACAAAGAAAGGTACGAGCAGCAAGAAGCCTACTATTAGCTTTAATGGAAGCTGGGGTATTCAAATGGTGAATTCATTGCCTGAAGTATATGAGGGACAGGATTTTGTGAATTTCCGCCAAGCTGTAATGAAAAGTGCTGAGTACGAAAAAGCAGCTACAGGTTATTTTGATAATCCGGCGAATCTAAGTGGTTCTGAACTGGACGAATGGTTGGGAACTGATACAGGTAATCCTACGGAAGTATGGTTGAACCGTCTGCGTATGACTAATACCGAAGTTGATAACTATATGGCTGGCAGAACTGTTGATTGGAAAGATTTGACTCTTCGTACGGCTCTTCGCCAAGACTATACTGTGAGCATTGCTGGCAAAAAAGACGAGATGTCTTATTATTCTTCTATCAATTATCTGAAGAATGAAAGTAATAATAGAGGAAGTGACTATAGTGCTATACGTGCCCGTGTAAATTTGGAAAACAAAGTACAGGAGTTTTTGACTTATGGTGTGAACGCTCAGTTTACGAACCGTGATGAAAGTAGTCTCAATACTACAGATAATGCTGTTTATTCAAGTTGGTCTTCTGTATTGTCTCCCTATGGAAGTGTATATAATGAAGATGGCTCTCTAAAGCTTTATCCGAATGATAATAATAATGCTACCAATCCTCTTTTGAACCAAGTGTATTATAATAAGAAATATGATATCAACAATCTGAATACATCTATTTATCTGAAGGTTGATTTGCCATTTGGGTTTTCGGTACAGACTACCTATTCTCCTCGTTTTGAATGGGTAAATTATATGTTCCATCGTTCGGCTGATCATCCGTCAGCAGGAGATGAAGGGGGATATGTTCACCGTTATGCCCAGAAGGATTTTTATTGGCAATGGGATAATATGTTGAAGTGGAATAAAACTTTTGGTAAACATACTTTTGACTTTACAGGCTTGGTAAATTGGGAAAAATTCCAACGTTGGAAAACTACTGCTAAAAATCAGGCTTTCCAGCCAAGTGACAATCTGGGCTTTGGAGGAATTGGCTATGGAACTTCTCCTTCAGTAGATGCCGGTGATATTTATCGTACCGGGGATGCCTTGATGGGACGTCTGCATTATTCTTACAATAATCGTTATCTGCTGACAGCTACAGTGCGTCGTGATGGATATTCGGCTTTTGGTCAAGCCAATCCACATGCAGTATTTCCTTCTATAGCATTGGGATGGGTATTTACGGAAGAGTCGTTTTGGAAGAACTTAAATGCTGATTGGTTTGAATATGCTAAACTGCGTTTCACTTATGGTGAAAATGGTAACCGTTCTGTTGGGGAGTATGCGGCATTGATGCAACTTGAGCCCCGAAAATATATGTATGTGGATCCTGCCACAGGACAATTGGTGAATATCAATACTTTCTATTGCTATAATATGGCAAATCCTAATTTGAAGTGGGAAACCACGACCTCCTACAATCTCGGTTTAGACTTTACTTTCTTGGGAGGACGCTTGACCGGTAGTATTGATGCTTATCACAAGAGCACTACGGATTTGCTGAATAATCGTCAGTTGCCTAGCTTAATTGGATATAGCAGTGTTAAAGCTAATATCGGTGAAATTTGGAATCGTGGTTTTGAACTTTCTTTGAGTTCTACTAACATAAACAATGATATCTTGACTTGGCGTACTACATTTAATCTTGCTTATAACAAGAACACCATTAAGCATTTATATGGTATTATGGAGGATATTAAAGATGAAACAGGCAAGGTAATCGGACAGAAAGAAGCAGATGATATTACTAACGGATACTTTATAGGTCATGCTTTGGATGAAGTATGGGGATATAAGTTTATTGGCGTATGGCAGGATAATGAGACGGAAGAGGCTGCTAAATACGGACAAAGACCAGGTGACCCGAAGATTTTGGATAAAGACAAGAACTATAAATACGGAAATGAAGATAAAGAGTTCTTAGGCAATACGACTCCGAAAGTGCGTTGGAACATGCGTAATGAATTCACTCTTTTTAAAAACTTTGATATCTCTTTCAGTATGTACTCTTATCTTGGTCATATAAAGACGATGGGACGTTTCACCAATAATAATGCTTTGTTGAATACGGTAAACCAAATTAAACGTGAATATTGGACTCCGGAAAATCCGATTAACGACTATCCTCGTCTGAGTGCGAAGAGTCCAAGCGGTATCAGTTATTCTATATACAAGAAAGCATCTTTTATGCGTATAGACAATCTTTCTTTAGGATATACTTTCCCGAAGAATTTGTTGACACCGTTAAAGCTAGAGGCTTTGCGATTAAACCTGACTGTTAAGAACCTTGGATATTTTACAGGGTGGCCGGCCTATGATCCGGAAAATTCAGACAGCAATACTCCGCGAACAATTACTTTTGGTATTAATATGACTTTATAATAAATACAACAATGAATAAAATTGTAAAATATACATTGGGGCATATCGGTATGCTTGGGCTAATGGTTTCTGCAACGGGATGTTCTGACTGGTTAGATCCTAAACCCCTTTCTTTCTTTACTCCGGAAAATACATTCAATACCTATGAAGGGCTGAAAACAAGTACGGATATGTTGAACCGCGATGTGCGTTATTTTGATTATTATCCAACATCAGGGAGCGCTGACCCTTGTATTATTTCTGAATATTTTTTTTCGGAGATGGGAGTAAACGCTCGTACAGATGCGTCTAATGCACCAGTCGATTTGGTTCGTCAGATTACACCGTCTGCTTCTTTGACAGGAAACGCAACGCAAATAAACAACTATTGGACCTATCTATATAAAGGTATCAAGGATGCTAATACATTGTATGACCGTGCGCAGAATGTAGAGATGACAGAACAGCAGAGGGGAGAAATCGAAGCTTTGGCTTGTTTCCATCGAGCTTTCCGTTATTATCGTTTGGTACACCAATATGGTGATGTTCCTTTTATCGTACATGAGGTGACAGGTCCCCGTTACGATTTCTATACGACTAAGCGTGAGGCTATCTTGCGTTATCTGAAGGAGGATCTTGATCGTACTGCTCCTTACCTCTCCAATAACGTGTATATCGGCATGGTTACTCAAGCTGCTGCCTATCATCTGTTAACCAAAATAAATTTAGCCTTGGGAGAGTTTGAAGATGCTGTAGAATCTGCCAATAAAGTAATAGGTGATGGCGTACATCATTTGATGACTGAGCGTTTCGGGGTAAATAAGAATGATGACACAAAAGATGTAGTTTGGGATTTGCATCAGTCAGATAATAAAGCGTTGCCTGAAAACAAGGAAGTACTTTATATGGTAATTGACCGTTATGATGCAGGCTCAGATATGCGTTCTGCAGCGGGATTGGAAATTAAACGTCAATTAGTACCTTGGTATCCTGCTAGTGGGCAAATTTTGACTCCTGACGGTAAAGCGGCTTTTGTAGATAATAACGAGCAAAAGAATCCCTATTTGCTCCAATATGGTCGTGGTATCTGTACATTACGTTCTACCTGGTATCATCAGTATTCCATTTGGACCTTGGATGATACTGATTGCCGTCATAAGGATGGTAACTGGGTGCATGTTAAAGACTTGACTTATAATAATCCTGCATTAAAAGGTACTTCTGAATGGTATGGAAAAAATGTTAGATTATATAATGATAAGGATGAACAATTGATTCAGGACACCATCCGTTGTTGGAGTGGATGGCCCCACTATAAGTCTAATGTTGCTGACCAGAAAGCAAGTTGGTGGCGTGGAGGTTGGGCAGATTGGTATGTATTCCGTTTAGCGGAGACATATTTACTTCGTGCTGAAGCATATGTATGGCTGGATAAACCGGATTTGGCAGTGGAGGATTTGAATATTGTACGCCGTCGTGCCGGTGCTCGCGAATTGACTGTTAATGAGGTGAACATCAGTCAAGTATTGGATGAGCGTGCTCGTGAACTTTTTTATGAAGAGCCACGTAAGTGTGAGTTGACACGTATTGCTTTCTTATTTGCAAAGACAGGTAAGGCTGATGAAAAAGGACGCACTTATTCCATGGAAGAATTTACGACCAATAATTATTTTTACAACCGTATTATGGATCGTACTGAGTTCTATAATAAAGACGTGAAAAATGCGGTAGGTAATTCCTATACCATTGCTCCTTATAATGTATTGTGGCCTATTGCTGAAAAGGCGATTTCAACAAATGTTGAGGGGCACATTAACCAGACACCGGGATATGCTGGTTCAGAGAATAATATTGAGCCGATGGATATTCCGAATGAGTGACATTGCCGGGATATAGTATATGAATAGTAATCACCACAGATTACGCGAATTTATGTTGATGAAGAGTTCATTAAAACTTGATGCAACAGTTCGTGTAGTCTGTGGTGTTTGTTTTTTATGATTCTCTTTTGTAAGGAAGCAAAATTGAATATGCTATTTTAAATACATGAAAGAAAAAGTGATTAATGAGTGAAGATATCTTTCAATTGATTGATGGAATAGAGCTTGCTTATTGAATTTTTGTTACCTTTGTCCGGACAGTCTAACAGGATAGATTTTATGAAAAGCAGATGTTTGTTACTTTGTGTTTTCCTTTTAAAGTTATTACAGGGAGTTGCAAGTGCAGAAGTGTATAAGTTTAGAACAATGTCACCTGACGGAGGATTTTATTATGATGGAGTAAAAGCGATAGAGCAGGATAAAGAAGGCTTCCTTTGGGTGATGATGGACTATGAACTTTATCGTTTCGATGGCTATCATTATAAAAAGTATTATCCTTATTTTGCCTCAATGGCTCCAACAAAGAGATGGATATTTAATAATATGGCATCTGACTCTTTGGGGTACTTGTATGTGAATACAAATAATGGACTTTATCGTTATGAACAGAGTTCCAACAGATTGGAGAAAATATTTGATGCTGTATCACATGTGAGGATAGATGGCAACAATAATGTTTGGGTTAGGTATCAGAATAAGTGGGGAATATTAGATACGAATACGAGCACACTAAACACGCCGAAATATGATAAAAAAATACCAGATTATGGCAATACCTCTTTTTGTCTGCATAATGAAGATTTATATACGTTTGTTTACCGGAAAGTTTATCGTTTTAATTATGCGGAGAATCGGTTTGTACTTTGTTTGACACTTCCCGATACTGTTAATGGCTATATTCGTTTCGCACAAACGTATATGGGAAAACTGTGGGTATTTGTGGATAAAGATGGATTGTACAAAATAGATTTATCTACTTTCAAAATCGAAGATCATTATGAACCTTTGCCTGAATATGATGGGTATTCGTTAAGATCATTTTATATTGATAAAAAAGGCAATATTTGGTTTGGTACAATAAATGGATTGTATATACTTGATCCTTCTGATAAGAGAATAACACATTATAAGCATTCAATTACGGATCCTTTTAGTCTTCCTAACAATTCTGTTTGGGAGATAAGTGAAGATAGACAATCCAATGTTTGGATAGGAACTTATTCTGGAAAGTTGTGCTATGTCAATATAAATGAGAATAGCGCATTCAAAACTTATCATACTCAAAATAGTGGATTGAATTATGCTCCGGTAAGTGCTTTTGCGGAAGAACAAGATTATATCTGGATAGGTACAGAGGGGGGAGGGATTAACCGAATGGAGAAAGCTACAGGGAAAATTACTTCTTATGCAGATAAGGATAAATTTACTTCCAATAATATAAAATCATTGTTGATAGACAATAACCATAATTTGTGGGTTTCCACGTTTAGGGAAGGTATAGATATGTATGATTCTGAACATCG
The DNA here is from genome assembly GCF_000195635.1 of Bacteroides fluxus YIT 12057. Lineage (GTDB taxonomy): Bacteria > Bacteroidota > Bacteroidia > Bacteroidales > Bacteroidaceae > Bacteroides > Bacteroides fluxus. The sequence continues at coordinate 39,648 of NZ_GL882621.1, forward strand.
TAAGGTGAGGAATTATAGGTATTCTAAAAAAGATTCTCTTTCTCTATTGGTAAATAATATTCGTAAAACAATTATTGATGGAGATTCAGGGATGTGGATAGCCTATCAGTATCCTATACCGAAAATATCTTATTTTTCTTTCCATAGTAAAACATTTACTCATTATAGTTTGGACAATACACATAATTATAATTATTTGTTCGACATTTTAAGGCAGGGAGAGAATACATTGTGGGCGATTAGTAATGAAGCTCTTTATCGCATGGATACCCGTACACACGTTGTAGAAAAAATAATACCCAATGATTCTACATATCTGGGATTATTCACATTCTGTTTGGATGATTCTGGTAATATTTGGATAGGCACCATCGGAAATGGTCTCATTAGGTTTGATACAAATACCTCGGACTTTATTTCACAAAAAGGTGCTCTGCGAACAGATATTTATTCTATTTATAGTATTTGCTATGACAAGGGCAATGTCTGGATGGGAACTGACGATGGACTGTGTTGTTATAATATAGAAAGTAACCAACTTATGGAGTTTGATAAAAGAGATAACACACAAGGACAGGTTTATTATCCATTAGCATCTATGAAGGGAAAGGATGGATTGCTGTATTTTGGTGGGACTGATGGCTTCACTGTTGTTGACCCGGAGAAGATGTCTTATAATAATTATAACCCTCAGGCTATTATATCCGATTTTTTTATTGATCACGAGGCTGTACAGCCTAGTTATGTGCAAGATGATTCACTTAAAACTATTGTATTGAATTACGACCAAGTAAATTTTGGTTTTCAGTTTTCTTCTGACAATTATCGAATTCCAGAAAAGAATAGATTCAAATATCGTTTAAAAGGCTATAATGATTCTTGGATTTTTGCAAATGCTCAACAGCGGATGGCTGTTTATTCTAAGGTTCCGGCTGGGACTTACTATTTTGAAGTTTATGCATCCAATAATGACGGTGTCTGGAGTGAACACCCAACTGTGATAAAAGTGGTTAGAAAAACTGCACCTTGGTTCAGTATTCCTGCTTTTATTGTCTATTTATTGAGCGTGATAGGAATCATGTTCTTGATTTTCCGTCATTATGCTGAAAAGAAAAAGTTGAAATTATTATTGTATCAAGAAAGTATAGAGAAAGACAAGAAAGAGCAGATACATCAGGCGCAATTGCGTTTCTTTACCAATATATCTCATGATTTTCGGACTCCGCTATCTCTTATTCTTGCCGCTTTGGATAAACTGAGGCGTGAAGGCCTGAAAGAATATTATTATCGTATATTGAATGGTAATGTACAACGGCTATTGAATTTAGTAAATGAACTGATGGATTTCAGAACGGTAGAGAACGGCATGATGAAATTGGAATTACAATTGCTGGATATTAATTGTCTTGTACGGGAAATTGCTAATGATTTTATAGATTATGCAGGACAGCGAAATATTGATTTTAAGATAAAATGTGACGAAGCATTACCAACCAATATTTATGTTGATAAAAATGTGATTGAAAAAATTGTGATGAACTTGTTGAATAATGCTTTTAAATATACTAGAGATGGGGGAAAAATCCTTTTAGAGATAAGGTCGGGAAAGAATTTTGTGTCTCGGTATAAAAATGGTTATACAGTAGGCGAGGGTATTAGTGATGTTTTCTCTATCATAGTTAGTGATACTGGTGTTGGAATTTCAAGTGAGTCTATACATAGTGTTTTTGAACGATTTTATAAAGTGAATACGGTAAATGCTGATTCTCATCTAGGTACAGGTATCGGGCTGGCACTGGTGAAAAGTTTGGTCTTGTTACATAAAGGTTCTATTTCTATCTACAGCGAGAGGGAGAAAGGAACAGACATGGTTGTTTGTTTGCCTCTTGACTATAAAATTTTTAATGAGGCGGATTTTTTAAAGCGGTTACCTGAAGTCTATACCCAATCAGTAGATAAAGAGAAAGATGATGGTGAGATGAAGAATGTGGAGGAGACATTTTTGCCTTCAACTAAAAAGAAAATATTGATAACTGAGGATAATGAGGATTTGAGAAAACTGATAGCTGAATCTCTTTCGGATGAATTTCAAGTAATGCAGGCAAGTGATGGAATAGAGGCTTTGAAATTGGTAGCAGATGTAGAATTTGATTTGATTATTAGTGACATTATGATGCCTAATAAGGACGGAGTGGCTCTATGCAATGATATAAAGACGAATGTTGACACATCTCATATCCCTGTGATTTTATTGACAGCCAAGACTAGTCTGGAAAGTAAAATTGAAGGGGTTGATTCGGGAGCGGATCTCTATTTTGAGAAGCCGATTGACTTTACTTATTTGAAATTGTCTATTCAGAATATATTTAGAAATCAACAACAGTTGAAAGAGCATTATGCTAAAAACTATTATGCGGATAGTAGTGAGCTGGCTTCCAATGAACAGGATAGTAAATTTCTCAAGAAATTGATAGATTTTATTGAAGCTAATATGGATCAATCGGATATGGACGTTAATCTGATAGCCGAGGAGTTGTTGATGAGTAGAAGCAAACTTTATACGAAGGTTAAGAGCTTAACAGGAAAGTCGGTTGTGGAGTTTGTACTGAATTGTCGTCTGCGTAAGGCGGCTAAATTGATTTTAGAAGGAAATATGACGATGAGGGAAGTGATGATGCAGATAGGAATAGAGAGTCAAGCATATTTTACCAATTCTTTCAAAAAAGTATTTGGCGAAACACCTACAGCATTTGCTGCAAAACATAAAAAATAATTTCAAGGAGCAATTTAGATAAAACAAAAGATAAATTGAGCAAAAGATAAATAGAGAAATCATCTTCCTTTGTAGGCACTTATGAATATTAACGGAACAATATTATGAAAAAGAAATCTTTCTTTATTTTTCTTGCGCTGATTGTTTCTATGTCAATGGTTGCACAACAGAACATAGATAAAGTTGTTTTAAAATCTGTAATGAAACGAGTAGTGGATTGGCAGATTGCAAATCCGGAAAAGATTAAGAAACATGGTGAGTTGGATTGGACGAATGCTGCTCTTTATGTTGGAATGTTAGATTGGGCTGAGTTGACAGAGAAAGAGGATAATGATACTTCTTATTATAAATGGTTGATACGCATTGGTGAAAAGAATGGTTGGCAAATGGCTAAACGTATGTATCATGCTGATGACATAGCGGTGGGACAATGTTTTGCTGATTTGTATGGGAAATATAAAAAAGAAAGAATGATTGTTCCTTTGTTGGCACGTACAGAGTGGGTGGTGAATCATCCATCGAATGGCTCGTTTTTGTTGGATTATCGGGATGGCTCTACTTTGGAACGTTGGACTTGGTGTGATGCATTGTTTATGGCACCTCCTGTTTATATTAAATTGTATCGTTTGACGGGTAACCGTAAATATCTTCAATTCATGGATGAAGAATATAGAGCCACCTATAATTTTTTGTATGATAAAGAAGAATCATTGTTTTATCGTGATTACCGCTATTTTAAACAAAGAGAAGCTAATGGGCAGAAAGTGTTTTGGGGACGTGGTAATGGATGGGTCCTGGGAGGTTTGGCTGAGATGTTGAAAGATTTGCCTAAAGAGGCAGATAATTATGCTTTTTATAAAGATTTGTTTGTGACTTTAGCAACCCGTTTGGCTGGTTTGCAAGGAAAAGATGGTTATTGGCATGCCAGTTTATTGGATCCGGATTCTTACCCTTCACCAGAGACTAGTGCGACAGGATTTATTGTGTATGCTTTAACTTATGGCATCAATGAGGGGTTATTAGATCGTAAACAGTTCTTGCCGGTTGTAATGAGGGGGTGGCAGGCTATGTTTGATGCAGTGGAGCCGGATGGAAAATTAGGATATGTACAGCCTATCGGTGCCGACCCAAGGAAAGTGACTCGTGACATGACCGAAGTATACGGTGTTGGGGCTTTTCTCATGGCAGGATGTGAAATTTATAAATTGATAACCCAATAGCGGAATGAACCTTTGTTTGGGGGATATGTATGTCAAATTCTGTCATGTTGGTTTTTAATTGGAAGTGAGATTGTTTCTATAGTTTATATGGTTTGTGGTAAGATATCTTATGGAAGGAACGGTGATAGTTACAGATTGTAATTTGTCTTTTCTGTTGGAGGTTATAGAACTGTAAATACCCTTTGTCGTCGGCTTATTCGCTTGGACACTGTTGAGAATTGCGATTATTCTTTTCTTAAAAGAGCAAACTGTAAGTTAGTGAGTTAAATGAGAGCTTATGACAAATTGATTTTGAAGAGAGAGTTATATCTTAGTAAGGAATGTAAATTGTGATTTAGAAGTATCTGGAAATGTGTGAGACGTATTTAAAGAACGATTTAGGTAAAACAAAAACTAAATAGAGTAAAAGACTGGAATCTGAAATTCAGTTCTTTGCAAAAAAATAGTAACGTGAAAGAGACATTGTTTATAACTGTTTTATTTTGGGTATTGGGTGTAGAAATCTTTGCCCAAAAACAACCTCAAGTATTGCCTGCCGATCAGGAAATTTCTTTAAAGTATGGCGCCGACCGTTTAGGAAAACGTACGGATGATGCCATGCGAAAATTTCGTGACAATAGATTAGGCGCATTTATACATTGGGGACTTTATGCCATTCCGGGAGGAGAATGGAATGGAAAAGTATATAATGGAGCTGCCGAATGGTTGAAGTCATGGGCAAAAGTACCTGCGGATGAATGGTTGAAATTAATGGATCAATGGAATCCAGAAAAGTTTAACGCTAAAGCTTGGGCAAAGATGGCCAAGAAAATGGGTGTGAAGTATGTGAAAATAACAACTAAGCATCATGAAGGATTTTGCTTGTGGCCGAGTAAGTACAGTAAATATACAGTAGCACAAACACCTTATAAAAAAGATATATTGGGCGAGTTGGTAAAAGCTTACAATGATGAAGGTATTGATGTTCATTTCTATTTCTCTGTGATGGACTGGAGCCATCCAGACTACCGATATGATATTAAGTCGGAAGAGGATGCGGTTGCCTTCAATCGTTTTCTGGAGTTTACGGACAATCAGTTGAAAGAACTTGCTACTCGCTATCCTACTGTAAAGGATTTCTGGTTTGATGGAACTTGGGATGCCAGTATCAAGAAGAATGGTTGGTGGACAGCCCATGTGGAACAGATGTTGAAAGACATGCTGCCGGGAGTTACGATTAATAGCCGTTTGCGCGCTGACGATTATGGTAAAAGACATTTTGACAGCAATGGTCATCTGATGGGTGATTACGAATCCGGTTATGAGCGTCGTTTGCCCGATCCGGTAAAAGACTTGAAAGTAACCCGATGGGATTGGGAAGCCTGTATGACGGTACCTGAAAACCAGTGGGGATATCACAAAGACTGGTCTTTGAGCTATGTGAAAACTCCTTTGGAAGTGTTGGAACGCATTGTACATGCTGTTGCTATGGGAGGCAATATGGTGGTAAACTTTGGCCCTCAGGCTGACGGTGACTTCCGTCCTGAAGAAAAAGAATTGGCTGATGCCATTGGAAAATGGATGCAGAAATATGGTGAATGTATCTATGGTTGTGACTATGCCGGTTGGGATAAACAGTCTTGGGGATATTACACTCGCAAAGGGAAAGATGTATATATGGTTGTCTTTAATCCTCCTTACTCCAAGCATTTGGTGATAAAGACACCTAAAGGAACAAAAGTGGTGAAAGCGGCTTTATTGGATGGAAAAGAAGTTGCTGTAAAAGAGACTGCGCGTAATGAATATAATGTAGATATGCCGGCAAAGGATCCTGAAGGTCCCTTTGTCATCAAATTGCAGATAGAGGAAAATGCGGGCGGTGCAGATAAGTATCGTGATGCGCTGACCTGATTCTTTATGGATGGTTTTATTGGTATTTTTTTGTCTTTAACCTTAAACTGAGAATTCTAACCTTTTAATTATATAATTGTCATGAAGAGGCTTTTCTTTTTTACTTTATTCTTCTTAATAACCGTCATGCAGGTCACTGCACAGACTGATTTTGATAAAACTACCATAAAATCCATCATGAAACAGGTGGCTGACTGGCAGATCGCTAATCCCAACAAGGGTGCCGAACACGATGATTTGGACTGGACGCATGCCGCCCTGTATATGGGTATGTTGGATTGGGCGGAACTTACAGAGAAAGAAGATGGGGATGATTCCTATTATCAATGGTTGATGCGTATCGGACGACGTAACCATTTTCAAGTGGGAAAGTGGATGTATCATGCTGATTTTATTGCCGTAGGACAGCCTTTTATCGACCTTTACGTAAAATATGGCAATAAAAAAATGATAGCTCCAGTTATGGCACGTGCCAATTGGGTTGTAGAGAATCCGGCAGAGACCACTTTGGAGTTGGATTATGGGAAATTGGAAACTTTGGACCGTTGGTCTTGGTGTGATGCTTTATTTATGGCTCCCCCTGTATATGCCAAGCTTTATGCGTTGACCAAGAATAGGAAATACTTGGACTTCTTGAATAAGGAATACAAGGCCACTTATGAATATTTGTACGACAAAGATGAACATTTGTTCTACCGTGACCGCCGGTTCTTTGCCAAACGGGAAGCCAATGGGAAGAAAGTTTTTTGGGGACGCGGCAACGGTTGGGTATTGGGAGGATTGGTAGAGATTCTGCAAGTCTTGCCTCAAGACGAATCTTCACGTACTTTTTATCAGGACTTGTTCGTAACATTGGCTACGCGTGTGGCCGGCTTACAAAGTGAGGATGGATATTGGCATGCCAGTTTATTGGATCCTGCATCTTATCCGTCACCGGAAACAAGCGCAACCGGCTTTATTGTTTATGCATTGGCCTATGGGGTAAATGAGGGATTGCTTGATAAAGCCGCTTTTATCCCGGTCATTGAAAAGGGCTGGAAGGCTTTGGTGGATGCGGTGGAACCGGATGGCAAGTTGGGCTATGTACAACCGATTGGTGCTGATCCGCGCAAGGTAACGCGGGATATGACCGAAGTTTATGGCGTGGGTGCATTTCTGTTGTCCGGATGTCAGATTTATAAAATGGCAGGTAAATAATCTTTCTGTCAGTGGTTGTCGTGGAAAATGAAAGTGAAATAAATCAATTGTCTGATAATGAAAAATAACACATTGTTTTTGTTGGTCGTTTTATTGATGTTGGGTATATCCGGTAAGGTTGACGCTCGTGATGTGACATCATTCAACGATGGTTGGGAATTTAAAAAAGGACCGTTTTCGAAGGATGCCATGCAGTCTGCACGCAAGTGGAATGCTGATTGGAAGGAAGTTACTGTTCCTCATACTTGGAATGCGGAAGATATGCAGAAGAAAGTATCTGCTTTTTATGAGGGTGTGGGTTACTATCGGAAAAAATGTACTTTCCCTGAAAGCATGAAAGGCAAGCGCGTCTTTCTGCGTTTTGAAGGGGTTGGCTCATGTGCCGAGGTTTATATCAACGGCTACCTTGCAGGATCGCATAAGGGTGCTTACTCTGCTTTTGTCTGTGAAATCGGTTCGCAGCTAAAGTTCGGTGAAGAGAATGAAATAATAGTGAAAGCGGACAACACGGCACGTCCCGATGTTATTCCTACCAATCATATTCTGTTTGGTGTTTATGGAGGAATTTATCGTCCTGTATGGTTGGTGGTAACGGAACCTTGCAGCATTGTTGTGAATGATTGCGCTTCTTCCGGCGTGTATATCACTCAGAAGAATGTTTCGAAGAAATCTGCTGAAGTGGCTGTAAAAGTAAAAGTGGATAATGCAACGTTGGCTCCTGTTCCGTTGGTTTTGGAGAACGCTATATATGACGGCAATGGCAAGCTGGTGAAAAAACATAGCCAGTCTTTTGAACTGACCCCACAGGGCGTACAAGACTATTCCTCACAATTTAGATTGAACAATCCTCATTTGTGGCAAGGACGGGAAGATCCTTATCTGTATAAGGTGGTATCACGTCTCATGCAGAACGGCCGTGTGCTGGATGAAGTTGTCCAGCCGCTGGGGCTCCGGAAATATGAAGTGGTGGCAGGCAAGGGATTCTTCTTGAATGGAAAGAAATATCCAATGTATGGTGTAACCCGCCACCAAGATTGGTGGGAGTTGGGCAGTGCCTTGACCAATAAAGAACACGATTTCGATTTGGCGCAGATTATGGATATAGGTGCAACTACTGTCCGCTTTGCGCATTATCAGCAGTCTGATTATATCTATTCCCGTTGTGACACATTGGGTTTGGTGATTTGGGCGGAAATTCCTTTTGTCAATCGGGTAACCGGACAAGAGTGGGACAATGCACATCAGCAAATGCGTGAATTGGTCCGTCAGAGTTTTAATCATCCTTCTATCTATGTATGGGGTATTCATAATGAAGTATATCATCCGCATGGTTATACAGCCGCTCTTACACAATCCATTCACGACCTTTGCAAGCTTGAGGATCCAGACCGTTATACAGTGTCGGTGAACGGTTATGGCAATGCAGACCATCCCGTCAATCAAAATGCAGATATACAGGGCATGAACCGTTATTTCGGCTGGTATGAAAGGAAGATACAGGATATCAAGCCGTGGATAGAGAAAATGGAAAAAGAATATCCTTGGCAACGTCTGATGTTGACAGAATATGGTGCAGATGCCAACATTGCTCATCAGACAGAGATTTTGGGGGATGCGCTGAACTGGACAAGTCCTTTTTACCCGGAAACGTTCCAGACCAAGACACATGAATATCAATGGAGTATTATTGCCCGGCATCCTTATATCGTTGCCTCTTATTTATGGAATATGTTTGACTTTGCAGTGCCAACATCAAAAAGAGGCAGTGTAGATGCGCGCAATATGAAGGGAATGATGACTTTTGACCGCAAGATCAAGAAAGATTCTTATTTTTGGTATAAGGCTAATTGGAGTGAGGAGCCGGTCCTTTACTTGACACAACGCCGCAATGCTTTGCGTGAGAAAAAAGAAACCTCCATTACCGTATATTCTAATATCGGTACTCCAAAGGTATATCTCAATGGACAAGAACTATCCGGTGTCAGGAAAGGCTATACTGATGTACATTATATATTTGACAAGGTATTGTTGAATGATGGCAAGAACGTGTTGAAGGCAGTTGTTTTCCATCAGGGAAAAGAATATACCGATGAAATAGAGTGGACTTATAATGGTGAATGTAACCGGGAGGCAGATTTCTTTGAACATAAGAAAGAGCATGGCAGTTGGTAATTTAAAGAACAAGGCGTAAAAAAGCGCCGGAGTCGAATGATAAATTCTTTCTAACTTGATTAATATCTAAGTTTATCTTTATTGAAAACGTATGAGCCAAGGATTTATTAGTTGATGCCGTGAGGCGACAGGCTAATAAAATCTCCTTGGCTTTGTTTATAGGTGGAATGGCGTACATATAGTAAGAACGGAATATAAGAAAGTGATAAAATAGGATTTTATAGCAATGTTTTCTTACGATTATTCATATTTATCTCAATTTTTTCTTCAATTTGTTTGGAGTTTATAAAAAAGCCTTTACCTTTGCAGCACGATTAAACAAAAGAACAATTAGTTATGAATTTACATACATCTATTAACCTGGCAGTCCTGCATATTATTCGCGTCGTGGTGGTGGCATCAAGAGCGTGAGAAAGGTTATGTATGTATTCGTACGTTAGAAGATAATTTGTTAAGCCTTTCTCACAGTAGTGGGAAAGGCTTTTTCATTAAAAGGAGATTGTAAGATGAAGCATCAGTTACGTAGTTCGTTCAGTACACAAGGTCGCCGTATGGCAGGAGCACGTGCTTTGTGGGTGGCCAATGGCATGAAGAAAGAACAGATGGGAAAGCCCATTGTCGCTATAGTCAATTCTTTTACTCAGTTTGTCCCCGGACATGTGCACTTGCATGAGATCGGTCAGTTTGTCAAGGAAGAGATTGAAAAGCAGGGATGTTTTGCTGCGGAATTCAATACGGTTGCCATTGATGACGGTATCGCTATGGGACATGACGGTATGCTTTATTCACTGCCTTCACGGGATATCATTGCAGATAGTGTGGAATATATGGTAAACGCCCATAAGGCCGATGCGATGGTTTGCATCAGTAATTGCGACAAGATTACCCCGGGCATGCTGATGGCTGCCATGCGGTTGAACATCCCTACCGTTTTTGTTTCCGGTGGTCCTATGGAGGCAGGCAATTGGAATGGGCGGCATCTGGATTTGATCGATGCTATGATCAAGTCGGCCGACGAAAGTGTAAGTGACAAGGAGGTTGCCGAGATAGAGCAACATGCTTGTCCTACTTGTGGTTGTTGTTCGGGGATGTTTACTGCCAATTCGATGAATTGTCTGAATGAAGCAATCGGTTTGGCATTGCCGGGTAACGGTACCATTGTGGCTACTCATGAAAATCGTAAGCAATTGTTTGAGGATGCAGCTAAACTGATTGTGGAAAATGCCTATAAATATTACGAAGAAGGAGATGAGAGCGTGCTTCCGCGAAGTATTGCCACTCGCCAGGCTTTTCTGAATGCAATGACATTGGATATTGCCATGGGAGGCTCCACGAATACAGTACTTCACTTGTTGGCCATCGCTCATGAAGCCGGAGTGGATTTCAGCATGGACGATATTGACAGGTTATCCCGCAAGGCTCCTTGTCTGTGTAAGGTGGCTCCGAATACTCAAAAATATCATGTACAGGATGTGAACCGTGCCGGAGGCATAATTGCCATCATGGCCGAACTGGCAAAAGGTGGTTTGGTAGATACGGGTGTTCGTCGGGTAGATGGCATGACGTTGGCCGAAGCGATAGACCAATATGGTATTACCAGTCCGAACGTATGCAAAAAGGCAATCAAAAAATATTCCAGTGCAGCCGCCGAAAGGTTCAATTTGACATTGGGTTCACAGGACGCTTATTACAAGGAGCTGGATACAGACCGTGCTGGAGGTTGTATCCGTGATTTGGAGCATGCTTATAGTAAAGATGGCGGTCTGGCTGTCTTGAAAGGGAACATTGCCCGGGACGGTTGTGTGGTCAAGACGGCCGGTGTGGACGAAAGTATATGGAAATTTACAGGCCCTGCCAAAGTTTTTGATTCACAGGATGCTGCCTGCGAAGGTATATTGGGAGGAAAAGTGGTCAGTGGTGATGTTGTCGTTATTACCCATGAGGGACCGAAAGGAGGGCCGGGTATGCAGGAAATGCTTTATCCTACCTCTTATATAAAATCCCGTCATTTAGGTAAGGAATGTGCGTTGATTACGGACGGACGTTTCAGCGGTGGCACTTCTGGATTGAGTATCGGACATATTTCTCCCGAAGCCGCTGCCGGTGGTAATATCGGGAAGATACAGGACGGTGATATTATTGAGATCAATATTCCGGAACGTTCTATAAATGTAAAACTGACGGATGAGGAGCTTGTGGCACGTCCCATGACTCCGGTAACCCGTGACCGAACGGTATCAAAAGCACTGAAGGCTTATGCAAGTATGGTAAGTTCTGCAGACAAGGGGGCGGTGAGACTGATTGACTGATTCAGGTGGCTTCCGATTTTTTTAATGAATGAATAAAGATATGGCTGATAACAATAAAAAGAGTAACTCTTCCTCCCTTTCTTTGGGAGAGGGCCGGGGTGAGGCTTTGATAACAGGTGCAGAAGCGTTGATGCGTTCTTTGGAACATCAAGGGGTAAGGACTATCTTTGGTTATCCGGGGGGTAGCATCATGCCGGTATTTGATGCCTTATATGACCACCGGATGAATTTGAATCATATTCTGGTTCGCCATGAGCAGGGAGCAACTCATGCCGCACAAGGCTTTGCGCGTGTATCGGGTGAAGTCGGGGTGTGTCTGGTAACCAGTGGTCCGGGGGCTACCAATACTATAACAGGCATTGCCGATGCCATGATAGACAGTACGCCGATGGTAGTCATTGCCGGTCAGGTAGGGACTAATTTCTTGGGTACGGACGCTTTCCAGGAAGTGGATTTGGTAGGCATCACACAGCCAATCACCAAATGGAGTTATCAGATCCGCCGTGCCGAGGATGTAGCCTGGGCTGTGGCCCGCGCCTTTTATATCGCTAAAAGCGGACGGCCCGGACCGGTGGTATTGGACTTTGCCAAGAATGCCCAAGTAGATAAGACGGGATATGTTCCTACCAAAGTTGATTATATCCGCAGCTATCTTCCTGTTCCGGAAATGGATCCGGAAGCCATTCAGAGGGCGGCGGATATGATAAATGGCGCAGAACGTCCGTTAGTGTTGGTCGGACAGGGAGTAGAGTTGGGAAATGCGCAGCGGGAACTCCGTGCGTTTATAGAGAAAGCGGGGATGCCTGCCGGTTGTACATTATTGGGACTATCGGCCTTGCCTACAGACCATCCGTTGAATAAAGGCATGTTGGGGATGCATGGGAATCTCGGCCCGAACATAAACACGAATAAATGTGATGTACTTATTGCCGTAGGCATGCGTTTTGATGACCGCGTGACGGGTAAGCTTGCGACTTATGCTACACAGGCGAAAGTTATTCATTTCGATATCGACCCTGCCGAGATAGATAAGAATGTAAAGGCTGACATTGCCGTTTTAGGAGATTGCAAAGAGACTTTGGCTGCCGTTACGGAGTTATTGAAACCTGCCGCCCATGAAGAATGGCTGGAGAGCTTTCTCCCATACGAGCAGATGGAAGAAGAAAAAGTGATTCGTCCCGAATTGCATCCTGCCGGCAGCGCATTAAGCATGGGGGAAGTGGTACGGGCTGTCAGCGAAGCGACCGGCCACGAAGCTATTCTTGTAACCGATGTCGGGCAAAATCAGATGATGTCCGCCCGTTATTTTAAATATAGCAAAGAACGCAGCATTGTTACTTCCGGTGGTTTGGGTACAATGGGCTTTGGCCTGCCGGCGGCTATTGGTGCTACTTTCGGACGTCCGGATCGTACGGTCTGTGTATTTATGGGAGATGGCGGCTTGCAGATGAATTTGCAGGAGCTGGGCACTATCATGGAACAGAAAGCTCCGGTAAAAATGATTCTCTTGAACAATAACTTCCTGGGCAATGTTCGTCAATGGCAGGCTATGTTTTTCAACCGCCGGTATTCGTTCACGCCCATGATGAATCCTGATTATATGAAGATAGCGTCTGCGTATGACATTCCGGCACGCCGGGTACTTGCCCGCCAGGATTTGAAGAAAGCGATAGATGAAATGGTTGCTGCCGACGGTCCGTTCTTGTTGGAAGCATGCGTGGTTGAGGAAGGTAATGTATTGCCGATGACACCTCCGGGCGGTTCTGTAAATCAGATGCTGTTGGAATGCTGAAGATCTATAAATCATAAATCTATAAATTAATCCATGAGTGACAAGACATTATATACCATTATCGTTCATTCGGAAAACTTTGCCGGCTTGTTGAATCAAGTGACGGCTGTATTTACCCGTCGGCAAATAAATATCGAGAGTCTGAATGTATCGGCCTCTTCCATCAAGGGAGTACATAAATATACCATTACTGCCTGGACGGATAAAGCTACCATCGAAAAGGTTACCAAACAGATAACCAAGAAGATTGATGTATTGCAGGCTCATTATTTTACGGATGACGAGATATACCAGCACGAAATTGCCCTGTATAAAATAACGACTCCCGTTTTGGAAGAAAAACCGGAAGTATCCAAAATCATCCGTAAATACAATGCGCGTATCGTGGAGGTAAACGCTGTGTTTTCGATTGTGGAGAAAAACGGCATGAGTGAGGAAATCACCAATCTTTATGAGGAATTGCGTGTGTTGGACTGTGTGCTTCAGTTTGTCCGTTCAGGGCGCGTAGCCATAACTACCAGCTGTTTTGAACGTGTCAACGAGTATCTGGCTGACCGCGAAGCGAAATATCGTCAAAGTAAACAAGAAGAATAATGAGTGAGAACAATAAAATAGGTACTTATAAGTTTGTGGCCGAACCGTTCCATGTTGATTTTACCGGACGCCTCACAATGGGGGTTCTTGGGAACCATTTGTTGAACTGTGCCGGATTCCATGCCAGTGACCGTGGTTTTGGTATAGCGACGCTGAACGAAGACAATTACACATGGGTGTTGTCTCGTCTGGCTATCGAACTGGATGAGATGCCTTACCAGTATGAAGATTTTTCTGTTCAGACCTGGGTAGAGAATGTCTATCGTCTTTTCACAGACCGTAATTTTGCCGTTATCAATAAAGAGGGAAAGAAAATAGGTTATGCGCGTTCCGTATGGGCGATGATTAGCATGAATACCCGTAAACCGGCTGATTTGCTGGCGCTTCATGGTGGCAGTATAGTGGATTATGTCTGTGATGAACCTTGCCCGATTGAAAAGCCTTCACGCATCAAGGTATCTTCAAGGGAGCCGGCAGCTATATTGGAGGCCAAGTATAGTGACATTGACATTAACGGACATGTGAACAGCATTCGCTATATTGAGCATATACTCGACCTGTTCCCCATTGAAATGTATAAGGAGAGGCGAATCCGCCGTTTTGAAATGGCGTATGTGGCCGAAAGCTACTATGGTGACGAACTGGCCTTCTATATGGATGATATCGGTGACGGGGTCTATGATGTAGAGGTGAAGAAGAACGCTGCCGAAGTGGTTTGCCGTTCTAAGGTGATATTTACTGAAAAATAAAATCTATTAATCAACGTTGGCGCAAGCCACAAATAAAAACTAAAACAAAAAATGGCACAATTGAATTTTGGCGGTGTTATTGAAAATGTAATGACCCGCGAAGAATTTCCTTTGGAAAAAGCACGTGAGATTTTGAAAGATGAGACAATTGCGGTAATCGGTTATGGAGTACAAGGACCGGGACAGGCTTGTAATTTGCGTGACAATGGTTTCAATGTAATTGTAGGACAGCGTCCGGGCAAGACGTACGAGAAGGCCATTGCTGACGGATGGGTTCCGGGTGAAACTTTGTTCGGCATTGAGGAAGCATGCCAAAAGGGAACGGTTATTATGTGCCTGCTCTCTGATGCGGCAGTCATGTCTGTATGGCCCGTAATGAAACCTTATCTGACAGCCGGAAAGGCACTTTATTTCTCTCATGGTTTTGCCATTACATGGAGCGACCGTACCGGTGTGGTTCCGCCGAAAGATATTGATGTAATCATGGTTGCGCCTAAAGGTTCGGGTACGTCACTTCGTACGATGTTCCTTGAGGGCCGTGGTTTGAACTCATCGTACGCTATCTATCAGGATGCTACGGGCAAGGCATTGGACAGGACACTTGCTTTGGGTATCGGTATCGGTTCCGGTTATCTGTTCGAGACTACTTTCCAGCGTGAGGCTACTTCGGATTTGACCGGAGAACGCGGTTCATTGATGGGAGCCATCCAGGGATTGCTGTTGGCTCAGTATGAAGTATTGCGTGAAAACGGGCATACTCCTTCCGAAGCATTCAATGAAACGGTTGAAGAGCTGACTCAGTCGTTGATGCCGTTGTTTGCAAAGAACGGTATGGACTGGATGTATGCCAATTGTTCGACTACTGCTCAGCGTGGTGCCCTGGATTGGATGACTCCGTTCCATGATGCCATCAAGCCGGTAGTAGAAAAATTGTATGCCAGCGTAAAATCCGGTAATGAAGCCCAAATCTCCATTGACAGCAATTCCAAGCCGGATTATCGTGAAAAACTGAATGCGGAATTGAAAGCACTGCGTGAAAGCGAGATGTGGCAGACTGCCGTTACCGTTCGTAAACTTCGTCCGGAAAATAACTGATCAGGTTTATCATAGACAGTAAAAATGCCTCCTTTTCTTTTTGCGGAAAGGAGGCATTCTTTATTCTTTAGAGATGTATTCCATCAATTTGCGGTAGAAACTGTGATGGCTTAACGTAGCGGCTTCTCCCAGAATAACGAGCTTCATCCTCGCTCTGGTAATAGCCACATTCATTCTGCGCAAATCGTTGAGAAATCCGATCTGTCCTTCTTCATTTGCCCGTACCAGACTGATGAAGATGACGTCGCGCTCTTGTCCTTGGAAGCCGTCCACCGTATTTACGGTCAGCAGGCTGCGGTAGGGCTTCAGCGAAGCGTCCGTTTTTATTTTGTTGCGTAGGTATTGCACTTGCGCTCTATAAGGAGATATAATGCCGAAGTCTATCCGTTCTTCCAGGATGCGGTTGCTGCCGATTCGTGTGATGTAAGATTTTAATTCCTGGAGGAGCAGATTGGCTTCATCCTTGTTGATGCGTCCGAAGGTCTCACCTACAAATTCTTCCTTGAAATCCATATCGGAAGTGTCTATCCAGCTGATAGGTGAGTCCCAATCGAGGATTCCGCGGCAACGTACTTCGGGAGCGGCCTCCAGTTCTCCATTATAGAACCATTGGGAAGAAAATTTCATGATATCTTCGTGCATCCGGTATTGTACTTTCAATAAAGATACGGTAGAAGGCTTGCTGGAAACGACCTTTTCCATCAATGTACGTTCCAATCCGCCGCGTGCGGCTTCATGGCATTTGATGGTAGGCGGCAGTTGGCAGTGGTCGCCTGCCAGTACGACACGGTCTGCTTTCCGGATGGCTATCCAGCAGGCAGCTTCCAGGGCCTGTGCGGCTTCATCTATGAAAAGCGTGCCGAAGCGGTGCCCGTTCAATAGCCGGTGATTGCTGCTGACGAGTGTTGAGGCGATGACATGGGCACCGTCGAACAGGTCTGCATTGATTTGTATCTCCAGAGCTGTGGCACGGTCGCGCAAACGGCTCATACGGTTGCGTATGCCTTCCCTCTCATCGTAGTTGCCGCGGCGGGAACGTCCGCTGAGTTCGCGGAGGTTTTTCCGGATACTCCATAACTCAGTGTAAAGGGGGTGCCCCTCAAAACGTCGTTCGTAGGTAAAGGACAGCATTTTATCGTTGACACGTGTAGGATTTCCGATGCGCAGTACATTGACACCTCTGTCTATCAATTTTTCCGAAATCCAGTCGACGGCAGTATTGCTTTGCGCGCAAACCAGTACTTGGGGTTCCCGATGCAGGGTTTCATAAATGGCTTCTACAAGGGTCGTTGTTTTGCCTGTTCCCGGAGGACCGTGCACGATGGCCACATCCTTGGCGCATAAAACCTTGTTGACGGCAGTCTCCTGTGTGGAATTCAGCCATGGGAAACGGACGGGATAAAGCTCCCGGAAACCGGGTTTTCCCGTGCCCAGCATGATATCCCGTAGTTCGGACAGTCTGTTCCCTTTTGAACGCGACACATCTTCCAGAGCCTCGAACATGGTCCGGTAGGATGTTTCGTCGAAATAGAGCTGTATGCCAAGATTCTCCGCAGCCTGTACCTCCATGACGGCATTTGCACCGGGCATGATGACCGCCATCCGTGTTTCGTCGGCATAGCTGACGGTGGCAATGAAATTCATATAGGTAATTTTTCCATCGGCCGACTGGCGGAAGAAACAGACAGGGCGGCCAAATTCAAAATTGTGTTCTATATCAGTATCTTCTGTATGTGTAATTTCTATTACCAACTGATTCAGGGAATTATAGTAGCTCCGTCCCGGAGAGGCAGGATACCAGCACAGGCCCCGTTTGACTTTTCGGGCCACTCCCATATTCTCTGTTTGCCGCCTGAACTCCTCCTTTTCGAATTCATATTCCATCCGCAGCAGGAGTTGTTGCTGCTGGAGGTGCAGGATAGGGGACTGTATTTCGTGGCTCATTATAAACGGGGATTTTCTTTGCAAAGGTAATCATTCTCTGTTTTCAGTGGAAGAAAAGTTTTGTTTTGTTAAACATTTAGTTCTTTTTGCTTGTTAATAATATTGATTTGTAATCTTTACAATAATGAAAAACTAAAAAATAGAAGGTTATGGTTTATGATTTAACGATGCTCAAGGCGTTTTATGCAAATTACTCAGAGAAAATAGAACGCATACGGACCGTACTGCAACGTCCGCTGACTTTAGCAGAAAAGATTTTGTACGCTCATTTGTATGATGGGAAAGAAGTGGAAAACTACAGGCGGGGGGAAGATTATGTGAATTTCCGTCCTGACCGTGTGGCTATGCAAGATGCGACTGCCCAGATGGCTTTGCTGCAATTTATGAATGCGGGACGCGAGCAGGTTGCGGTTCCTTCTACCGTGCATTGCGACCATCTGATACAGGCATATAAAGGAGCCAAAGAAGACATTGCCACAGCTACAAAGACCAATGAGGAGGTGTATGATTTCCTTCGTGACGCTTCCTCCCGTTACGGCATCGGTTTCTGGCAGCCCGGTGCGGGTATCATCCACCAGGTAGTGCTGGAAAACTATGCTTTCCCGGGCGGAATGATGGTAGGCACAGACTCGCATACTCCCAATGCAGGAGGATTGGGCATGATAGCTATCGGGGTGGGAGGCGCCGATGCGGTAGATGTAATGACCGGAATGGAATGGGAGCTGAAAATGCCCCGCTTGATCGGAGTCCGTTTGACGGGTAAGTTGAGTGGCTGGGCCGCCCCCAAAGATGTGATTTTAAAGTTGGCGGGTATTCTGACTGTAAAGGGAGGAACGAATGCCATTATAGAATATTTCGGCCCGGGCACGGAATGCCTGTCTGCCACCGGCAAGGCAACCATTTGCAACATGGGTGCCGAAGTAGGGGCAACTACTTCTTTATTTCCCTACGACGGGCGGATGGTGACCTACTTGAAAGCTACCGGCAGGGAAGAGGTGGCTGCCATGGCGGATGCCGTCGCTGCCGAACTTCGGCCGGATGAGGACGTTGTTGCCAATCCGGAGAAGTATTATGACCGGATTATCGATATCGACCTTTCCCTGTTGGAACCCTACATCAATGGTCCGTTCACGCCGGACGCCGCTACGCCGATTTCCAAATTTGCCGAGAAAGTAATACTCAACGATTATCCCCGCAGGATGGAAGTGGGGCTGATCGGGTCATGCACCAACTCCTCTTATCAGGACCTGAGCCGTGCCGCTTCTTTGGCGCGCCAAGTGAAGGAGAAAGAGCTGGATGTTGCGGGTGCCTTGATAGTCAATCCCGGTTCGGAACAGATCCGTGCGACGGCCGAACGCGACGGCATGATCAGCGCTTTTGAAGAAATCGGTGCTACCATCATGGCAAATGCCTGTGGCCCATGTATCGGGCAGTGGAAACGTTGTACCGATGATGCGGAACGCAAGAACTCCATCGTGACTTCTTTCAACCGCAATTTCGCCAAACGTGCAGACGGCAATCCGAACACTTATGCCTATGTGGCTTCTCCCGAGCTGACCATGGCATTGACCATTGCCGGTGACCTTTGCTTCAATCCTCTGCGGGATACTCTGGTGAACCGTAAAGGAGAAAGAGTGAAACTTTCCGAACCTGTGGGTGAAGAGCTGCCGCCGCGTGGTTTTGCTTCCGGGCATGAGGGATACGTTGCACCTTCCAATGGAAAGAAGGAAATTGCGGTTGCCCCCGATTCCCAACGCTTGCAGTTGCTGGCTCCTTTTCCGGCTTGGGACGGGAAGGACTTGTCGGATATGCCTTTGTTGCTGAAAGTTCAAGGCAAATGTACTACGGACCATATTTCAATGGCAGGCCCGTGGCTCCGTTTCCGCGGGCATCTGGAGAATATATCGGACAATATGCTGATGGGTGCGGTCAATGCCTTCAACGGAGAGACCAACAGTGTCTGGAACCGTGTGACCAATGCTTACGGAACCGTTTCCGGCACTGCCAAACTGTATAAATCGGAAGGCATTCCTTCTATGGTAGTTGCTGAAGAGAATTACGGTGAGGGTTCCAGCCGCGAGCATGCTGCCATGGAACCAAGATTCCTGAACGTACGCGTCATTCTTGCCAAGAGTTTTGCCCGTATCCATGAAACCAATCTCAAGAAGCAGGGGATGTTGGCGCTGACTTTTGCCGATAAGGCCGATTACGATAAAATACAGGAACATGACTTGCTTTCTGTCATCGGATTGAAAGACTTTGCTCCGGGGCGGAATCTGGAAGTCGTTCTTCACCATGAAGATGGCACCAAGGAGAGTTTTCCGGTGCAACATACGTATAATGAACAGCAGATAAGGTGGTTTCGTGCCGGTTCTGCACTTAATGCACGATAGAATATGGAAAAGATTACTGTACCTTTTATTACAGGTGACGGAGTGGGCGCCGAGGTGACCCCATCCATGCAGGCTGTTGTAGATGCCGCTGTCAAGAAAGCCTATGACGGGAAGCGTGGCATTGAATGGAAAGAAGTTTTGGCAGGGGAACGTGCCTTTAAGGAGACTGGTTCATGGCTGCCGGAAGAGACGATGGAAGCTTTCCGTACTTATAAGGTGGGCATTAAGGGCCCGTTGACGACACCTGTCGGCGGAGGAATCCGTTCCTTGAACGTGGCGTTGAGGCAGACACTCGATTTATATGTTTGCCTGCGCCCGGTGCGTTGGTACCGGGGAGTGGTTTCTCCGCTGAAGGAACCCCGTAAAGTGAATATGT
Source organism: Bacteroides fluxus YIT 12057 (assembly GCF_000195635.1). Taxonomy (GTDB): domain Bacteria; phylum Bacteroidota; class Bacteroidia; order Bacteroidales; family Bacteroidaceae; genus Bacteroides; species Bacteroides fluxus. The sequence goes on from NZ_GL882621.1 coordinate 60,152, forward strand.
GCGTGTTCCGTGAAAACACGGAAGATATCTATGCCGGAATCGAGTGGGAGGCCGGCACGCCGGAAGCCGAGAAGTTCTATCGTTTCCTGCATGATGAAATGGGGGTGACCAAAGTCCGTTTTCCCGGGACTTCTTCTTTTGGTGTGAAGCCTGTTTCCAGGGAAGGGACGGAACGTCTGGTGCGTGCTGCCTGTGAGTATGCGTTGGAGCACGGATTGCCTTCGGTGACACTGGTTCATAAAGGAAATATCATGAAGTTCACCGAGGGAGGTTTTAAAAAATGGGGGTATGAGTTGGCGGAAAAGGAGTTCGGTAAGGAAATTGCGGAGGGCCGTCTGGTTATCAAGGACTGCATAGCCGACGCTTTCCTGCAAAACACGTTGCTCATTCCGGAAGAGTATTCCGTCATAGCCACGTTGAACTTGAACGGTGATTACATATCCGACCAGCTGGCGGCCATGGTAGGCGGTATCGGCATCGCCCCCGGTGCCAATGTCAATTACAGGACAGGACATGCCATCTTTGAGGCGACTCATGGTACGGCTCCCGCCATTGCGGGAAAAGATATCGTGAATCCCTGTTCCATCATTCTGTCTGCCGTCATGATGCTTCAGCATTGGGGGTGGAAGGAAGCGGCTTCTTTGGTGGAAAAGGCATTGGAGCAAAGTTTTGTCGAGGGACGTGCCACTGCCGATTTGGCCCGTTTCATGCCGGATGGAGTCTCTTTATCTACCTCCGCCTTTACAGAGGAGATTGTGGGAAGAATTGAAAAATAACAAAAAAAAACATACATGCCATGAAAAAGGAATATTTGATTTATAAGCTTTCCGAGGATTTGAAGGAAGCCACCCGGATTGAGAACGAACTGTTCAAGAAGTTTGATGTGAAGCGCGGGTTGCGCAATGAGGACGGGACCGGTGTATTGGTCGGGCTGACCAAGATAGGCAATGTAGTGGGCTATGAACGCATTCCCGGAGGTGGCTTGAAGCCTATTCCCGGCAAGCTGTTCTACCGGGGCTATGACGTGGAGGATTTGGCGCATGCGGCCATCAGGGAAAAACGTTTCGGCTTTGAGGAGGTTGCCTATCTTTTGCTTTCCGGACGCTTGCCCGACAAGGAAGAACTGAAATCCTTCCTTGAACTGATTAACGACAATATGCCCCTGGAGCAAAAGACGAAGATGAACATCATCGAACTTGAGGGAAACAACATTATGAATATTCTGGCACGCAGCGTGCTCGAGATGTATCGCTTTGATCCTGCCGCCGACGATACTTCCCGTGACAATCTGATGCGCCAGAGCATTGAACTGATATCCAAGTTCCCTACCATCATTGCCTATGCCTACAATATGCTCCGGCATGCCACTCACGGGCGCTCCCTGCATATACGCCATCCGCAGGAGAACCTTTCCATAGCCGAGAATTTTCTCTATATGCTGAAAAAGGATTATACCGAACTGGATGCCCGTACCCTTGACCTTCTGCTGGTGCTGCAGGCGGAACACGGCGGCGGTAACAATTCTACTTTTACCGTACGCGTCACTTCTTCTACAGGAACCGACACTTACTCTGCGATAGCGGCAGGCATAGGTTCCTTGAAAGGGCCGCTCCATGGTGGAGCCAATATCCAGGTGGCAGATATGTTCCATCATTTGCAGGACAATATTCAGGACTGGACCAACGTAGATGAGATTGACACTTACTTCACCCGCATGTTGAATAAGGAAGTCTATAATAAGACCGGGCTGATTTACGGTATCGGCCATGCTGTCTATACCATTTCAGATCCCCGTGCCATTCTTTTGAAAGAGCTGGCCCGTGACCTTGCCCGTGAAAAGGGGAAGGAACGGGAATTTGCCTTTCTCGAATTGTTGGAAGAACGTGCCATCGAAGTGTTTGGCCGTATAAAGAACAACGGAAAGACCGTCTCGAGCAATGTTGATTTCTATTCGGGCTTTGTTTATGAGATGATTGGCTTGCCGCAAGAAATCTTCACGCCTCTGTTTGCCATGGCACGTATCGTGGGCTGGTGTGCCCACCGCAATGAAGAGTTGAACTTTGAAGGCAAGCGTATCATTCGTCCTGCCTACAAGAATGTTTTGGATGAGACGGCGTACGTGCCTATCAAGAAACGCTAAGAACCGAAACTGGCTATTTTTAATCGTTCCATCATGGAGTAAAAATCGTTCCTCCATGGTGGAACGATTTTTACCCCACGGTGGAACGAAATTTTCTCCATGGTGGAACGATTCTTCTTTCGTATCTTCGCAGCTTAATCTTCTTAGGAAAAAACGTTGGCTTTTGCATGAAAAATTTTAATTATCCGGGGAAAACGATTTGATTGTCGTGAGTTTTCTGTATCTTTGCTTCGCTTAAATAAAGGACTATGAATCAGGAAACTTTTCAGCTCTTTCTGTGGGTGATGAGTGCTGTGGCATTGATTGTCTTTATTGCGCTCTATTTTGTCAAAGCCGGTTATGGCATGTTCCGTACCGCCTCGTGGGGAATTTCCATCAATAATAAATGGGCCTGGGTACTAATGGAAGCACCGGTCTTTGTCGTCATGTTTCTGCTGTGGGGAAGAAGCGGAACCGGTTTTTCCCTGCCGGAATATTTATTTTTCCTCTTGTTCCAGTTGCACTATCTCCAGCGCGCATTCATTTTCCCTTTTCTGCTGAAGGGAAAAGGCCGGATGCCATTGGCCATCATGGCAATGGGGATTGTTTTCAATGTGCTGAACGGGGTCATGCAGGCCGGCGGGCTATTCTATTTTGCACCGGCCGGGCTTTATGCCGACGGTTGGGCCTATCTGTTGAAACCCCATGCGGTGACCGGTATCTTTTTATTCTTTCTGGGCATGGGTATCAACCTCCATTCTGACCGTGTAATACGTCATCTTCGTAAACCCGGTGATACAAGGCACTATTTGCCCGGCGGCGGGTTGTACCGGTATGTCACTTCGGCCAATTATCTGGGTGAGCTGGTGGAGTGGACAGGATTTGCGGTTCTGACGGCTTCGCCTGCAGCGTGGGTGTTCGTGTGGTGGACTTTTGCTAATTTGGTTCCCCGTGCCGATGCCATTCACCGTCATTACCGGGATGAATTCGGTGATGAAGCGGTAGGAAAACGCAAGCGTATTATACCTTTTATTTATTGAAAGGACAGGTAAAGGAACATAATCAGTAAAATACAAATAATAACATGGAATCGAAATTGTTTACTCCCGTTACTTTCGGACCGCTGACCTTGAGGAACCGTACTATCCGTTCGGCTGCTTTTGAAAGCATGTGTCCCGGTAATGCGCCTTCGGATATGTTGCTTGATTATCATCGTTCCGTTGCGGCAGGTGGAGTAGGGATGACTACTATCGCGTATGCGGCGGTTACGCGGAGCGGCTTGTCTTTTGACCGTCAATTGTGGATGCGTCCGGAAATAGTTCCCGGATTGCGGCGGATAACGGATGCGGTGCATGCGGAAGGGGCCGCTGCCGGCATACAGTTGGGACACTGCGGAAACATGTCTCACAAGAGTATTTGCGGTTGCACTCCGGTTGGAGCAAGCGGAGGATTCAACCTTTATTCCCCGACTTTTGTCCGGGGACTTCGTGCGGATGAACTTCCGGATTTGGCGCGTGCGTACGGGCGGTCGGTCAATCTGGCCCGTGAAGCAGGATTTGACTCGGTGGAAATTCATGCGGGACATGGCTATCTCATCAGCCAGTTTTTGTCGCCTTCCACCAATCATCGTAAAGATGAGTTTGGAGGCTCTTTGGAAAACCGGATGCGTTTCATGGATATGGTTATGGAAGAGGTGATGGAAGCGGCCGGAAGTGATATGGCTGTTCTGGTGAAGATGAATATGCGCGACGGTTTCCGCGGAGGCATGGAGATGGATGAAACGATGCAGGTGGCACGGCGTCTGGAACAGTCGGGTGCACATGCGTTGGTCCTGAGCGGGGGATTTGTCAGCAAGGCTCCGATGTATGTGATGCGTGGGGAGATGCCGATTCGTTCCATGACGCACTATATGGCCTGCTGGTGGTTGAAGTATGGAGTGCGCATGGTAGGCAAGTGGATGATTCCTACTGTTCCCTTCAGGGAAGCATATTTTCTGGAAGATGCATTGAAATTCCGTGCGGCGTTGAAAATGCCCTTGGTCTATGTAGGAGGGCTGGTTTCCCGCACGAAGATTGACGAAGTGCTGAATGATGGCTTCGAAGCTGTGCAAATGGCGCGTGCGCTGCTGAATGAACCGGGGTTCGTCAACCGCATGCGTGCGGAGGAGAATGCCCGTTGCGGCTGTAAGCACAGCAATTATTGCATTGCCCGCATGTATTCCATAGAAATGGCCTGCCATCAGCATTTGCAGGAGGAGCTTCCTGCCTGTTTGGGGAAGGAGATTGAAAGGCTGGAATCTAACGGGTGAATTTGCGTGCCGGAGTAGGACGGATAGTACTAACTAATTATCAATTATCAAAGTGAAACTTGCAATTATAACTGGTGCCGACGGAGGGATGGGCACGGAAATAACACGGGCTGTTGCCATGGCCGGATATCAGGTTGTCATGGCCTGCTATCGTCCGCAAAAGGCCGAAGAGGTATGCAGGAAGTTGGTGCATGAAACCGGTAACCCGCATCTGGAAGTGCTGGGCATTGATTTGGCTTCCTTGTCTTCCGTGGCTTCCTTTGCGGAACTAATTTTGGGCCGCGGGCAGCAGATAGCCCTGCTTATGAATAATGCGGGTACAATGGAAACCGGACGCCGTACAACGGAAGACGGGCTGGAACGTACGGTGAGTGTGAATTACGTAGCTCCTTATCTGCTTACCCGAAAGTTGCTTCCGTTGATGGGGCAAGGAAGCCGGATAGTGAATATGGTATCTTGTACGTATGCTATAGGCCGTCTTGACTTCCCGGATTTTTTTCTTCAGGGGAAAAAGGGGGCTTTTTGGCGGATTCCTATTTACAGCAATACCAAGCTGGCCTTGACGCTTTTTACCATTGATTTGTCTAATCGGTTGAGGGATAAAGGGATAATTGTCAATGCGGCAGATCCGGGGATTGTATCTACCAATATCATTACCATGCATATGTGGTTCGACCCGTTGACGGATATTCTTTTCCGCCCTTTTATCCGGACACCCCGTCAAGGAGCGGCTACAGCCATCAGCTTATTGCTGGATGAAGATACGGGGAAACGCACAGGGACCTTGAATGCCAGTTGCCGTCCTAAATTGCTTTCCGAGAAATATACCCGGCATCAACAGATGGCGGATTTATGGGACCGGACGGAGGAAATCGTGAAGAAATGGCTATGAGACAAGAAGCAGATGTGTCAAAATAAAGATTTAGAACCCAAATAACACGAATTACACAACCCTGCTTTTTAATGACTCCTGATAATCAGCGATGATCAGATTTGCTTTTTTTGCGTAATTTGTGCTATTTGCGTTCTTTCATCAGTTTTGACACACCTGCTTCATATGATAATACGTAGAACGCTAGGGTCAGATAGACAATTCCCTCAATACATTTACCAAATCTTTTTTGATGGGTTTGTCATTCTTTATGGCTTTTGTGAAAGGAACATAAACCACTTCGTCGTGGTCGATGCCGATCATGACATTGCGTTGTCCTTCCATAATGGCATCAATGGCTGCCGCACCCAGACGGCTGGCAAGGATGCGGTCGTGGGCTGTCGGGCTGCCGCCGCGTTGCAAGTGGCCGAGGATAGTTACACGTACGTCATATCCGGGATATTCGTTTTTTACACGTTCTGCATAGTGCATGGCTCCGCCGGTCAGTTCGCTTTCGGCTACCAGCACGATACTGCTGTTCTTTGACTTTCGGAAACCGTTCTTGATGAATTCTTCCAGTTGGTCCACTTCGGTGCTGAATTCCGGGATGATGGCAGCTTCTGCTCCGGAAGCGATGGCGCCGTTCAACGCGAGGAAACCGGCGTCACGTCCCATGACTTCAACGAAGAAGAGGCGTTCGTGTGAGGTTGCCGTATCACGGATTTTATCCACCGCATCCAGAATGGTGTTCAGGGCCGTGTCATAGCCTATGGTGGTATCTGTTCCGTAGAGGTCGTTGTCAATGGTTCCCGGCAATCCGATGCAGGGAATGTCGAATTCTTGTGCAAATATGCGGGCGCCGGACAATGAACCGTCACCGCCGATTACGACCAGGGCGTCGATACCTTCCTTTTTCATGTTGTCGTATGCTGTCTGGCGTCCTTCCGGAGTCATGAACTCTTTACAGCGTGCAGTCTTAAGGATAGTACCTCCCACCTGGATGATATTGCTTACGTTCTGACTTTTGAATTCTTTGATTTCGCCGGTAACCAAACCTTTGTAACCTCTATATATACCTTTTACTGAAAGTCCGTTGTAGATGGCTGCGCGCGTCACGGCGCGGATGGCAGCATTCATTCCCGGAGCATCTCCTCCGGAGGTCAGGATACCGATACACTTAACTGTTCCCATAACAATCTTTTTGTTTAGTGTTAATAATCGGGGGCAAAGATAGCAAAAAGCTGAGGGCGTGACTAATAAATTACGTTAATTTGCTGTCCCGTAAGTAGTACATTTTGTCTTTAAAGTCTTGATTTTATCGCCTCGGATATTTCCTCCATCAGCCATTTGGGAGTGGAGGTGGCCCCGCATACTCCGATAGAGTCGGCACCGGTCAACAGAGAATTGTCTATCTCTTCAGCGCTGTCTATTAAATGCGAATTCGGATTGACCTTCTTGCATTCACTGAACAGCATCTTCCCGTTGGAACTTTTTTTGCCGCTGACAAAGAACACCAGGTCGTGTGAAGCGGCAAACCTCCGGATGTTGGGAATACGGTTGGCCACTTGCCGGCAGATGGTGTCGTAGTACTCGAAAGTAACTTCGGGGGATATATGTTCTTTGATGTACTCTACGATGTCCTGAAATTCATCCAGGGATTTCGTGGTTTGGGAATAAAGGCGGATGCTTTTGCTGAAGTCCAGGTTCTTGGCCTCTTCCAATTTCTCGATGACAATGGCTTCCCCTACAGTCTGGCCTACAAGTCCCAGTACTTCCGCATGGCCGTTTTTGCCATAAATGACGATTTGCTTCTCCCCTCCGTCTTCCTGTGTGTATTCCTGCTTGATTTTTTTTTGCAGGCGGAGCACGACCGGACAGGTGGCGTCGATTATCTCGATGTTGTTCCGGCGGGCGATGGCGTAGGTCTCAGGGGGCTCTCCATGTGCACGCAGCAACACTTTGGCATTGTGCAGATGGTTGAATTCATCATGGTTGATGGTGATAAGACCCATTTCTTTCAGACGTTCCACTTCACGGCTGTTGTGCACGATGTCTCCAAGACAGTACAATGTACCGCCGTTTGTCAACTCCTCTTCAGCCTTGTTTATCGCGGTGACTACTCCGAAGCAAAAGCCGGAGCCTTCATCTATTTCAACTTTTGTCATGGTTCCTGTTCTTTTACGACAATATTGAACTGCTCTGCGAGCCATTCCTTCTGTTGGGCAATTGTCAAGTTGCTGTTGTCCAACAGCAAGGCGTCGTCGGCCTTGCGCAGGGGACTTACTTCGCGGTTCTGGTCAATATAGTCCCGCTGCCTCACGTTCTCCAGTATTTCATCGAAGCTGGCTTCCTGTCCTTTCGCTTTCAGCTCGTCATAGCGGCGTTGTGCGCGTATTTCAGGGGTAGCGGTCACGAAAATTTTCAGTTCGGCGTCCGGAAACACAGTAGTGCCTATGTCTCTTCCGTCCATGACAATGCCCTTGGCTTTTCCCATTTCCTGCTGTTGCGCTACCATGGCTTCGCGGACAAAGCCCAAGGCGGCAACGGGACTTACACGGGAGGAAACTTCCATCGTGCGGATCTTGTTTTCTACGTTCACCCCGTTCAGGTAAGTATCCGGACGCCCGGTTTCCGGATTCAATTGAAATGAAATATGGATATCTCCGATATGCTTCTCCAATTTTTCAGTATCTATCCGGTCGCCCTGGAAAATACCGTTTTCAATGCTGTATAGAGTCACGGCACGATACATGGCACCGCTGTCTATATAAATATAACCTATCTCGCGGGCAAGGTCTTTGGCCATTGTGCTTTTTCCGCAAGAGGAGAAGCCGTCTATTGCTATCGTTATCTTTTTCATCAGGAATGATATTTATGCTATGTGTATTTTATAAGGTATATAACAAATTACAACGAAAAAGGAAAATGCCTTTTTCAATATTTCATTGAAAATTCCGGCCAAAGATACTGTATTTTTAAAATATCTCATTACTTTTGTCGCACAAATGCAGACAGGTGCTTCCGAAGGTTTAAAAAAACGAAAATCCGATGCTTGTTATGTGAAAAAAGCAGGTTAAGCGTGAACAGTCATTGGAAAAGTACTATATTTGCAGAAAATGAGAAACACTTATAATCAATTTTATAAATTTTATGGAAGTTAAAAAATCACCTAAAGCAGACTTGGAGAACAAGAAATCTACATGGATGCTAATCGGTTATGTAATTGTGCTCGCTTTCATGTTCGTTGCGTTTGAATGGACTAAGCGTGATATCAAGATTGATACGAGCCAAGCTATTGCCGATGTAATTTTTGAAGAGGAAATCATTCCTATTACTGAACAGCCGGAGCAAGCTACGCCTCCTCCCCCTGAGGCTCCCTCAATTCCGGAAACACTGACAATTGTGGAAGATGATGCCGATGTAGAAGAAACGACTATTGCCTCTACTGAAGATGTAGGACAAAAAGTGGAAATCAAATATGTGCCTGTTGCCGTTGAAGAAGAAGAACCGGAAGAGCAGACTATCTTTGAAATCGTAGAAGAAGCGCCTGAGTTCATAAATGGCGGTATGGCAGGTTTGATGCAGTATCTGAGCAAGAACATCAAGTATCCTACGATTGCGCAGGAAAATGGTACGCAAGGTCGTGTTGTTGTACAGTTTGTGGTTAACAGAGACGGTAGTATCGTTGACGCCAAGGTTATGAGAGGGGTTGACCCGTATCTGGATAAAGAAGCGCTTCGCGTGATTAACTCAATGCCGAAATGGAAACCGGGTAAGCAACGCGGTAAACCGGTTCGTTGTAGATATACAGTACCTGTAATGTTCAGATTGCAGTAATGAGATAAAATAAGAGGGAAGAGGCTGCCGATAAAGCAGCCTCTTTTTATTCATGGTTATTCCTAAAATTCAATGTTATGTTTACAGCTTCTGAGCTTTTAGAGAAAATAAATTCTCATATCGCGGATTTGAAATTTACTCGTACTCCCCAAGGTTTGTATGATCCGGTAAGTTATGTGTTGTCAATGGGGGGCAAAAGAATACGTCCTGTATTGATGTTGATGGCTTATAATCTTTATAAAGAAGACCTGGCCCGTATCTATGGACCGGCAACGGGAATTGAGGTCTATCATAACTATACTCTTCTGCACGATGATTTGATGGACCGGGCCGACCGCCGTCGCGGAAAGGAAACCGTACATAAGGTTTGGAATGATAATACAGCCATATTGTCAGGGGATGCAATGCTGGTACTGGCTTACCGGTTTATGGCACAATGCCCTGTTGACTGTTTGAAGGAGGTAATGGAACTGTTCAGCCTGACTGCTTTGGAAATATGCGAGGGGCAACAGATGGATATGGAATTTGAGCTTCGGAAAGATGTAAGGGAAGAGGAATATCTGGAAATGATTCGTCTGAAGACGGGAGTTCTGTTGGCTGCAAGCTTGAAGATTGGAGCACTCTTGGGAGGAGCTTCTGCCGAAGACGCCGGACATTTGTATGATTTCGGCATGAATCTGGGGGTTGCTTTCCAATTGAAAGACGATTTATTGGACGTGTATGGGGATGTAGCGGTTTTCGGGAAAAATATCGGTGGCGATATTCTTTGCAACAAGAAAACCTATATGTTGATAAAGGCCTTTGAACACGCTGATGACATACAGCTGCAGGAACTGAATGCGTGGATAGATGCCAAGTCTTTTGAACCGGCGGAAAAAATAGCGGCAGTGACCGGTTTGTATGATCAGATTGGAATTAAAGAAATTTGTGAGCGGAAAATGGCTGAATACAGTGAACGCGCAATGGTGAATCTTTCTGCTGTGAAAGTGCCCGATGAAAAGAAAGCAGAGTTGGAGAACCTTATGAAAAATCTGATGCACAGAGAAGTTTGATCGTCAATAACCCGATAGAGAATGCCCTATAGAAGATTACCGAATACAGACCAGGCGAGGATACGAGCATTGAAGGCAGTGGTCGTAAAGGCAGATATATATAATGTATATGATTTGGCCGTTTCTTTGAAGACTCTGACGGACGCCCGCAATTTCTTGATGAAATTTGAGGCGGCGCAATCTTATTATTCCGAATGCTTTGACCGGCAGTCTAAAGCGGGGCGTAAACACCAGGCCAATGTGAAGACAGCCAGACTTTATCTTTCCCATTTTATCCAGGTGCTGAATTTGGCTGTCATACGTTCTGAAGTACGGCTTTCCCATAAAGAATATTATGGTCTGGACATGAAGAGCAATAATGTCCCTGATCTGACTACTGAAGCTGCATTGGCAGAATGGGGGCGTAAAATTATTGAAGGAGAGAATAAGCGCATTTCTCAAGGAGGCATCCCCATCTATAATCCCGGTATTGCCAAGGTGAAAGTTCATTATGACATTTTTATGGAGAGTTATGAGAAACAAAAGAATTTCCAGATATTGACAGCCCGTAGTCTGGAAGCTCTCTCTTCTATGAGGCCGGAGGCTGATGGGCTTATTCTGGATATTTGGAACCAGGTGGAGGAGAAATTCGGTGAGGTTGTTCCCCATGAAAAACGGCTGGATTTATGCCGTGATTACGGTATTGTTTACTACTATCGTTCCGGTGAGAAATCTAAAGATGAAGTAAAAGAATGAGATTGATTGATTCACATTCCCATCTGTTTCTGGAAGAGTTTGCTGAAGATTTGCCGCAGGTGATGGAGCGTGCACGGGAGGCGGGCGTTACCCACATCTTCATGCCTAATATTGACAGTACTACCATAGAACCGATGTTGCGGGTATGTTCTGCATATAAAGGTTATTGTTTTCCTATGATAGGGCTGCATCCTACTTCTGTCGATGCAGGATATGAAAAGGAACTGGAGATTGTGGCTGAAGAATTGTCTTCACCGGATAAATATGTGGCTATTGGCGAAATCGGCATGGATTTATATTGGGACAAGACTTTCAGGAAAGAGCAGGAACTGGCTTTGGATAAGCAATTCCGGTGGGCTTTGGAGTATGATTTGCCAGTTGTAATTCATTGTCGGGAAGCGTTTGATTGCATATATAAGGTCTTGGAACCTTATAGGAATACACCTTTGAGAGGCATTTTCCACAGTTTTACGGGAACGCGGGAGGAGGCGGCCCGTATCATGGAGTTTTCTGATTTTCTTATTGGGATCAACGGTGTAGTCACTTTTAAAAAATCAGCTTTGCCGGAAGTTTTGAAAAATATACCTTTGGAGCGGATTGTCCTTGAGACTGATTCTCCTTATCTGACTCCGGTACCCAATCGGGGGAAGCGAAATGAGAGCGCTTATGTGAAAGACACTTTAATTAAGGTGTCTGAAGTATATGGTGAGCTTCCCGAGAAGGTAGCGCAGGTGACATCTGAAAATGCATTAAAAGTGTTTGGAATGCTCAAATAGGGTGTTGAAGATTTTAAAGTTTATTAATTTTGAGACTTTATTAAAGATAAAACGGGGAGAATGCAGCGGAAGAACAAAAAAAAGAATACATTTGTAGCTGAAAACGCTTGTGGTTCGCATTTTTTTTGTAATTTGCACCCGATTTCAGAAAAGGCGTCTATTGGAGAGATGCTCGAGTGGTTGAAGAGGCACGCCTGGAAAGCGTGTATACCCCTAAAGGGTATCCGGGGTTCGAATCCCCGTCTCTCCGCAGAATGAAAGCATGAAAGAAAACAACAAATAAATATAATAAGTAATTTAATTAATTAATCTTAAAAATTAGACACACAATGAAAAAGTTATTTGCAATTGTTGCTGTGATGGGAGTCTTAACATTTGGCTCAACTCAACTTGCTCAGGCTCAAGATGCTCCTGCAGCTGAACAAACGGAACAGGCTGCTCCTGCAGCTGTAGCTGACGATGCTGCTGCTCCTGCTGCCGTAGGAGTTGAAGAAGGTGGTATCCACAAAGAAATCAAGACAAAGTTTATTGAAGGTACTGCATCCTTCATGAGTTTGGTAGCTATCGCATTGGTTATCGGTCTTGCATTCTGTATTGAGCGTATCATTTATTTGAGTTTGGCTGAAATCAACACTAAGAAGTTTATGGCTGCTATCGAAGGCGCTTTGGAAAAAGGTGACGTTGAGGCTGCTAAAGACATCGCACGTAACACAAGAGGTCCTATCGCTTCTATCTACTATCAAGGCTTGATGAGAATCGATCAAGGCATTGATGTTGTAGAAAAGTCTGTAGTATCTTACGGTGGTGTACAGGCCGGTTACTTGGAAAAAGGTTGTTCTTGGATTACACTGTTCATCGCAATGGCTCCGTCTTTAGGATTCTTGGGTACTGTAATCGGTATGGTTCAAGCATTTGATAAAATCCAGCAGGTAGGTGATATCTCTCCGACGGTTGTAGCAGGTGGTATGAAAGTTGCCTTGATTACTACTATCTTCGGTTTGATCGTTGCTTTGATTCTGCAGGTATTCTATAACTACATCCTGTCTAAGATTGAAGCTTTGACCAGCGAAATGGAAGATTCTTCTATCTCACTGTTGGATATGGTTATCAAATATGACTTGAAATACAAAAAATAATTAAGATGGCTAAGTTATCATATAAAGTATCATACTACGTACTGTACGCAATGTTCGCTGCCATTTTGGTAGTGTTGGGCTTGTTCTACTTCGGTGGAGATGCTCAGGGTGATGCAGTACTGATGAGCGTTGACTCAGAAATGTGGCAACCGGCTCAGACAGATGCATTGATTTATTTGATGTATGGTCTGTTGGCTGTGGCCGTTATTGCTACGATTGTTGGTGTAGTGTTCCAATTCGGTTCTGCATTGAAAGATAATCCTGGAGCTGCATTGAAATCTTTGATTGGCTTGATTATATTGGTAGCAGTTGTTGTTATTGCATGGGCTATGGGTAGTGAAGAACCGCTCAATATTCCTGGATACGACGGTACTGACAATGTTCCTTTCTGGTTGAAGATTACTGATATGTTCCTTTACTCAATCTACATTTTGTTTGCCGGAACTGTTTTGGCAATCATTTTTAGTAGCATTAAGAAGAAATTATCATAACTATTGGGGCAACTCAATTTAAAGAGTAATTACAATGGCAAAAGGAAAAAGAAAAGTTCCTGATATTAACTCAAGTTCTACAGCGGACATCGCATTCTTGTTGCTGATCTTCTTCTTGATTACGACATCTATGGATACTGACCGTGGTTTGGCAAGACAGTTGCCTCCACCACCGGAAAAGGATCAGAAAATGGATGACATCAAGGTGAAAGACCGTAACATATTGCCTGTCTTCCTGAATATGCAGGACCAGTTAATGTGTGGGAATGATTATATTACGGTAGATCAGTTGCGTGCAAAAGCAAAGGAATTTATAGCTAACCCCTATAACGATGAGAACAAACCGGAAAAGTCTTCTACGAATGTAGAGTTTTTCGGAAACATGATGGTGACAAAAAACCATGTAATTTCTTTGCGTTGCGACCGTGGTTCTTCGTATAAAGCATACCTTGCTGTACAGAATGAGTTGGTAGCTGCATACAATGAGTTACGCGACGAATTGGCTCAAGAAAAATGGCAGAAAAACTATGCTGATTTGAATGAGGACCAACAGAAAGCAATTCGTGAAATTTATCCTCAGAAGATATCTGAGGCAGAACCTAAAAAGTACGGAGAAAAGAAGTAATGGGAAAATTTAATAAGACTGGCAAACGTGAGATGCCGGCGTTGAACACTTCTTCTCTACCTGACCTTATCTTCACCTTGTTGTTCTTCTTCATGATTGTAACAACTATGCGTGAGGTAACTTTGAAGGTTGAGTTTAAGGTTCCGCAAGCTACAGAATTGGAAAAACTTGAAAAGAAATCTTTGGTTACGTTTATCTACGTAGGAAAGCCTACCGCTGAGTTTCGTAAGAAATTAGGTAATGAAAGTCGTATCCAGTTGAATGACAGCTATGCTGAAGTTCCTGAGATTCAAGATTACATTATTGGTGAACGTAATAGTATGAAAGAAGAGGATCAGCCGTTGATGACTGTATCTTTGAAGGTTGACCAAGATACGAAAATGGGTATCGTAACAGATATCAAAGAAGCTCTTCGTCAAGCTTATGCATTGAAAATTAACTACTCTGCGCAACCGCGCCAGTAAGAAGTTAGTAACTATATGATAAAGGCTGCTTATTTGATTAAGCAGCCTTTATTTTTATTTTACGTTATACACTTCTTTGTATATATGTTCTTTTACATTTTCAAAGTCTCTTTCGCATTGTAAATCTCCGTAGGCCATAAGCAGCATAGGGAGGAAATGATCTCCGGGCTTGTATGGAGGTTGTTGATATGGTTTCTCCCACAGTGAGAAGCCATGGCGTTGATAGAAATTGATACGGCGCTGCGCCATCTCTTCAATGGGTTCTTCTACTTCCAATATAATGGGGTATTTCAGAAGTTGGCACAGATGGTTCAGTACATTCTTGCCATGACCGCCATTGCGTTGTGCAGGATCTATGGCGAAATGTTCCACATAAAAGAAATGCCCAAAGTCCCAATAAGTAATGAATCCTACCGGAGTATCATCCTGGAAGATGATATTGTTATGAAAACTTGTCTTTGTATCTGTATAGGTACGTAATTCTTCCAGCGCCCTGTATTCCTCTGACGGGAAAGAACAGGTCATCAGTTGTTCCATGTAATCGTACAAAGCCGTATCGGCGGTTGTAATGCGTTGCAGTCTGATCATAAGTTATATCGTTTTGTTTTATTGTCCAGTATAAAAATCTATTATCCGACGGACGGCGCGTTGGCAAACCGGGCAAAAAGCAGGGTATTCATTGGTCCGCATACGGCAATTATCCGCAGGGCGGTAGATGCCTTTGGCAGAATATCCTCCTCCTTCGTACACACCTATGGGATATTTCACCTTTTCTGAGGTTGGGGTGGGGACAGGAGTTCCTTTTACCAGCATATCTTCCCATTTGGATGCGAAGTTGACCCGTGTGCTGATGTTCTGCTCCCAGGGCTCTATATCCAGAGGATAAGTATCGGTCATCACATCATCATCGTAAAAATACTCATCGGCAAGACCTCCGAAGCTGTGGCCGAATTCATGTACTACTACCGGGCGGAATTTAGGGTGATGTGCCGTGGTAAGGGTATATGAATTGTATATGCCTCCTCCGCCATACTCTTCCGTATTGGCCAGGATGATGACATGTTCATAGGGAATTCCTGCCAAAGCATCATGTATGGACTTTACACGTGAGGTGGTCAGATAGCGGTCTGAGTAGAAAGTACTGAAATGTGAATTGAATGCAGTGCGTTTCCACTCACCTAAGCGTGGTACACTAACTCCGCTGTCTTCAGACGGACTTGCTACGGCTACGATGTTGAAGCGCTTCTTCATTGATTGGAATGGCTCATGGGAGAAAAGGCTTTCACAGGCGATAGCGGCATCCTTATAGAATGTATCCATTTCTTCCAGGGTATAGCCTTCGGCAAGGATGGCTACATCAATACACTTTTCGGTAGTTCCGCTTTGTAGCAGATATTTATGGGGGGTAATGTGGTCGGTTCCTTTCTGATGTATCAAGATATCATTCGGGTTTACTATATGCTTCATACTTGTACGGATATTCCTGCGCGGGTCGAGCAATGTTATTTCTATTTCTGCCGGACGGAGCGGGTAAGGAACCAGAAAGCTATTCTCGAATCCTTTGGTTACGGCCTTGGCTTCGTCTGTCTCGAGCCATTCCTGGAAAAGTGAGGAAAAGGAAGTTTTATAGATGATGGTTCCGCTGGCTTTGTCACGCATGACGATTTGCCCGTTTCCCTGCAAAGGCAGTTCGGACAAGTGCTGTTTCCTTCCTGCCCATGACGGCAGTGAAGAAAGTCCGTCCAGGCAGACCTCCTGTTTTGCGGCATTTCCCGTGAAGATATAGTCGATGCGCAAAGTTTTGTTTGCAAAATAGTCACTGAATGCTTGTGCTTGTAAGGATAATGTAACGAACAGGCACATAAGGGATAACAAGTGTTTCTTCATAATTCTTTATTATTTAATCTTTTTACAAAGATACGGTGTTTGGGCCTCATCTCCAATTTTCTTGGGTTGTGTTGTCGAATTTTATATATGCGGCTGTAAGATTCCTGATGAGGTTTTATTCTTTTTTTAGCAATAAAAGTTATAGACCGTATTTTTATTGGTAAAAAAATAGCTAACTTTGCACATTACTGTATGAAGATACGGAAGATATAGTATTTATTAATCATTAAAAATTGAAATGGGACATCATCAATTGGATACTTTAGACGAGCAAATATTGAAGCTTATCGCCGACAATGCACGCATTCCTTTCCTTGAAGTGGCCAGAGCCTGCAATGTATCGGGAGCAGCCATTCACCAACGCATTCAAAAATTGACAAATTTAGGCATCTTGAAAGGTTCTGAATATGTTATCGATCCGGAAAAGATAGGGTATGAGACCTGTGCCTATATCGGTATCTATTTAAAGGATCCTGCCTCTTTTGATGCTGTGACGAGGGCCTTGGAAGCTATTCCGGAAATCGTGGAATGTCATTTTACGACAGGAAAATATGATATGTTCATAAAGCTCTATGCCCGCAACAATCATCATTTGCTGAGTATTATTCATGATAAGTTACAGCCGCTGGGGCTGGCTCGTACGGAAACACTGATTTCCTTCCATGAAGCCATCAAGCGGCAAATGCCGATAACGGTGGAAGAAGAGGAAGATTGATTTATCGGCGGATATAGTCAACAAAAGCATAAGGGCAGGGATGCTTCTCGTCTATAGGGTGGGATTCCCTGCTTTTTTCTTGCCATACGGTCAAGTCTATTTCAGGGAAATATACGTCCGCCTGGGCAGCTTCGGCATCTACTTCTGTCAGACAAAGGGCATCGGCCAATGGGAGCGCTTGACGATATACGCTGGCTCCCCCTATAATATAGATATGCTCATCCGGGCGGCAATTGGCCAGTGCCTCTTCCAAAGAACAGAATACCTCTGCACCCGGACAGGAGAAATCTTCTTGTGAAGACAGGACGATGTTGCGCCTGTTGGGAAGGGCGCCTTTGGGCAAAGACTCAAACGTTTTTCGTCCCATGATGATGGTATTGCCTGTAGTCAAGGCCTTGAAACGTTTCAAGTCATCAGGTAGCCAGAATAATAATTTGTTCTGATAACCGATACCTCTGTTTTTGTCTATTGCGGCGATAATACTGATCATATCTTCTTGGAATTGTTGTTTGCATAGAGAGCGGTTGCCCCTCTGCCATTTATACTGCTACTTTTCCTGCTATGTGCGGATGCGGGTTATAGTTGACCAGTTCGAAATCCTCGAACTTGAAATCAAAAATATCCTTGACGTCCGGATTGATTTGCATTTGCGGTAATGCACGAGGCTCACGCGTGAGTTGTAGTTTCACTTGTTCCAGATGGTTCAAGTAGATATGGGCATCTCCTAAAGTATGGATAAAGTCCCCGGCCTTCAGTCCGGTAACCTGTGCCATCATCTGCAGGAGCAGGGCGTAGGAGGCGATATTGAAAGGCACTCCCAAAAAGATGTCCGCGCTGCGCTGATATAGTTGCAGGCTCAGTTTCCCATTGGCCACATAGAATTGGAAAAAGGCATGGCAAGGAGGCAGGTTCATATTATCCAGATCGCCTACGTTCCAGGCGCTGACAATGATGCGGCGGGAATCGGGATTGTGTTTGATGGTTTCAACGGCTTCACTGATTTGGTCTATGAATCCGCCTTTATAATCAGGCCATGAGCGCCACTGGTATCCATAGATATGTCCTAAATCCCCGTTTTCGTCTGCCCATTCATTCCAGATACGTACCCCGTTGTCTTGGAGGTATTTCACATTGGTGTCTCCTTTGAGGAACCACAGAAGTTCGTATATAATGGATTTTAAATGGAGCTTTTTGGTAGTCAGGCACGGGAATCCTTCCTCCATATTGAAGCGCATCTGATGTCCGAATACACTGATTGTACCTGTTCCGGTGCGGTCACTTTTTTCCGTGCCTTCAGTCAGCACCCGGTTGAGTAAGTCTAAATATTGTTTCATGATAATGGTGCTTTTTATATGGTTGCAAAGGTAGGGGATTAAATCAATAATTGAAAATTAAAGACCAAGAATTAAAGATTAAAGGAAAGGGGTCAGAAGATTACCTACCCAGCCTACGAACTTTTTCCATGCAGAGCGCTCTTTCCATACTTCAGGGGTCAGTAGAGTACTGTTCTGTTTGTCACGTTCAAACATTTCGTTCAATTGGTGTGTGGTGGTCGGATCAAATATAAACGCATTCGTCTCATAATCATACCGCAAGCTGCGGCTGTTGAGATTGGCAGTACCTACTGTACAAAAGGTGCTGTCCACCATCATGATTTTAGAATGGTGGAAACCGCCATTGAAGAGATAAATCTTGGCGCCCTTCTTCATTAGTTTATGTACGATGTAGAATGACGCTTCGGGAGTAAAATAGATATCCGATACGGAAGGTATCATTATTTCTACCTCCGTTCCTTTTTTCAGTGCACTTTTTATGGCTTTGCGGATTGATTTTGTCGGCACGAAGTAGGGATTCACGATTCGTATGTTTTTTTGTGCGGCCCGTATGGAAGCGGTATAGGCATGGCTGATGGAACGGGGAGTTTCCCTTGGGGTGCGGTCCACGATGGCTATCTCTTCCGCTACACTGTCCGGAAATTGCGGAACATCCGGGAAATATGCCGGTCCCCCGATATGCTGACCTGTTTCACGGTTCCACATAGTCAGAAAGATACCTTGCAGATAGCGTACGGCATCCCCCTCAAGATGTATGTGCATATCGTGCCATTTACCGATTTTAGGCAAGCCATTGATATAATAATCGGCTATATTCATCCCTCCGGTGTAGCCAATCTTGCCGTCGATGACTACGATTTTCCGGTGGTCGCGATGTATGGCGTGGTTCACCCACGGGAAATTGATCGGGTCGAACTTGACAATTTCAATACCCCGGTCACTGATTGATTTTAGGTGGCGTTTTTTCAGCGGCTTGTTGTTGGACCAATTGCCGAAGGCGTCGAACATGGCGCGTACTTCCACTCCTTCTTTCACTTTTTCCGCCAGAAGATCGAATAAGGAATTTGCGATGGAGTCATTGCGAAAATTGAAGTATTCCAGATGGATATGGTGTTTGGCTTGGCGAATGGTTTGGAATAAGTCGATAAACTTGTCGTGCCCGGTCATCAATAATTTGACTTCATTATTGCAAGTGACCGGAACTCCTGTCTGTTGCAGGTAGTTCATTACGATAGTATCACTTGATGCCTGTCCGCGAACACTTCCAATAGAAAAAACGAATAATATGATAAATAGAACTTGTCTCAAAACTTTCCCTGTTTATTTAGTTTTATGAGCTGGCAAATATACAATATATCATTGAGATATGTTCGCTTGTTTAAAAAAAATTAGCCCTTACTTTATTTTAATAAGGTAAGGGCCGGCTAATTTATTGCAAGAGCAAATCTGTTTATGCCAGAGAGGAAATCTTGCGGTAACCTAAGTAAAGCAATACTATTGCGGCTATCAGCAATGATTTAGGGTCAAGTTCTGATGCGCCGCTCTGGATGGCGCCGTTCAAGGTTTCGCGCAGCGTATCCAATACTAACTGTAGTCCGTTCAAGGCGACAAACAGTACCAGTGCGAGAGTGAAACAGAATACAGTCCATATCTGTGACAGGCGGTGGCTGTGTTCCGGCAGACGGTGTGCCACACGGCGGGTAAACCCGTTGTCATCTATTTCTTGCCGGTTATTGGCGAAGAATTGTTCCAGAAGTTTATCATCATTTTCCATCATAACCATTTTGTTTTAAGTAGGCAGCCATTTTTTCTTTCGCCCGCGAGAGGTGGCTTTTTATGGTTCCCTCCGGGCATTGGGTGATTCCTGCAATCTTCTCTATACTCTGGTCTTCCATGTAGAAGAGGGTGATGCAGGTGCGTTCCATTTCTTTCAGGGTAGCTAATGCACGGTAGATATCCATGTGCTGCCCTACATCTTTTTGCAGCGTACTGCATTGAGCGTCCACTTGGTAGGAGTCCAAGTCATCTGTCTCTTTACGGCTGCGAATATAGTCATAAAACACATTATAAGCAATACGATACAGCCAAGTGGAGAAACTGGACAGATTTTTGAATGAAGCAATATGGGTATAGGCTTTTATAAAAGTGTCCTGTGCCAAGTCGTCACTCAATTCGCTGTCGCCGCAGGTTTGGTGCAGGAAGAATCGCCGTACGGGCGACTGGTACTTCCTTACCAACTGGTCGAAGGCCTTGGTGTTGTGAAACACCACGACCTGCGCGACTAACGATATGTCGTTGAGTTGACTCATTTTTCGTCGTTTTTCTTCTGTTGGCTATAGTGGATGACCAATTGTCCGAAGCCGGTAAACATGACCAACAGGCCGATGCAGCCGATACCGAAATCCCCGGTGATTGCCCAAAGGAAGATGAACAGTCCGATGCCGACAAAGATGTTGTTGATGCCTTTGCTGCGGATATCTGTCGCCGCCGCTTCTTTGAAGAAGTTCTCCGGTAATGGCTGTCCGCTTGCTAATGCTTGTTCTGCCAGACGGTATTTGGCTTTCCGGTTTTTGTAGCGGAAGAAAAAGATGACAAATATGATGAGCAGTGGCAGGCCGAATATAAAAATGATGGCTGTTACGGCGATTACGGTTTCGGAGGTCTTGTTGCCAAGGTCGAAATTACTCCAGTCGGTGGTTTGAGTATGCTTCCACGCCTCTTCGTCATGTCGGGTGGCTTTCGAGCCATTCTCATAAGTCATGATGCTGAGCGTGTCTGTAAAGGCTTTGCCATTGATAACCGTATCCCTAAGTTCGATTACCCGCTTCTTGTTTCCGGATTCGTCGTTTTCTGTAACGGTTCTGTTCACTCCATGTGCCAGTGTGCAATACACCATGGCAATCATTAATCCCAAAATGATACGTTTCATAATCTATGTTTTTTTATTTGTTTCTTTGTGAGTTAGACGGTGGCTCCCCCCTATAAAGTTGCAAAGAGAAGATATTTTTTCTGGAAATTCCGTAATATGGCAGAAAATTTTGTGGAAATGTGAAGTATGCCGTATTTTCTATCGCAAGATGTGGGTATTTTGACTGTCTTGCCGGCTCAATTGTATGGTTAGTTTTGTTTCCCATAATAAATACCCTTATCTTCGCCATTCACTTTGAAGAAAGGACTGATTTGAAAAAGTCGCGTAGAATAATGAGATTGTTTCTTCTCCTGCTATTCATAGCCTATTGGGGAGGATTGACTCTGTTTACCCACTCGCATGTGGTAAATGGGGTTATCATTGTACACTCTCATCCGTTTAAAGGGCAACATGAACATACGGAAGTCCAGCTGGAAACCATCTTTTTCCTTTCTTCTTTTGTAGCTTCTTCTTTGTCTGCTCTCTTGAGCGCCACACCGATTTTTCTTATTTTGCTTTGCGTGCTGGCGGTTCTTGCCACCGAACGAATCAAAAGTACCAGGTCGTGTGGCAGCATCAGACTGCGTGCTCCTCCTTTTTACCTCTGATACATTTGTATGAGAGTCATTTTGTTGTGGCATTGAAAACTCACTGTCGCTGAATCACATTTTATTTTAAGAATACATGAAAAAAAATATTTTTTTTATGGTGGGGGCGTTATGTCTGTTGCTCTCAGCCACTGCGTATGCAGAAGATTTAAAAGGAACCGACGCTAATATTGTCGGTCATGTCATAGAAAAAAGTACGGGTGAACATTTGCCTTATATGACGGTTTCCCTGAAAGGAACCACTATCGGGACTATGACCGATGCTACCGGACATTATTTTTTGAAGAACCTGCCCGAAGGAGAATTTGCCTTGCAAATCAGTGCGATAGGATATAAGTCGCAAGACCGTAAGGTGATTTTAAAAAGGGGCAAGACGTTGGAAGAGAATTTTGAACTGGAAGAAGACCTGGTTGCCTTGGACGGCGTGGTTGTAACCGCCAACCGTAATGAGACTGCCCGTCGGTTGGCACCGACTTTGGTCAACGTGGTCACTCCCAAGCTATTCGATCTCACGAACTCGCATACCCTGTCACAGGGACTGGTCTTTCAGCCCGGCGTACGTGTAGAGACCGATTGCCAGAATTGCGGTTATTCACAAGTGCGGATCAATGGGCTGGATGGAAAATATACCCAGATATTGATAGACTCGCGACCCATATTTTCTGCTTTGGCAGGTGTCTATGGGCTGGAGCAAATACCGGCCAACATGATAGAGCGTGTAGAAGTGGTGCGTGGGGGAGGCTCTGCCCTGTTTGGCTCTTCTGCCATTGCCGGGACGGTGAATATCATAACCAAGGAGCCTATCCGTAATTCCGGTTCATTTTCTCATTCCATTTCCAACTTCGACGGTTCCGGCTCGTTCGATAACAATACGACGCTGAATCTTTCCCTGGTTTCTTCCGACAATAAGATGGGAGCTTATATCTACGGGCAGAACAGGCATCGTTCGGCATGGGACTCCAATGGAGACGGCTTTTCCGAGTTGCCGAAACTGAGAAATCAGACGGTAGGCCTGAATGCTTATTACAGGACAAGCGCCTATTCCAAGCTGAGCCTGGAATACCACCACATGGAGGAATTCCGTCGTGGCGGCAGCGGTTTTGGCCTGCCTCCCCATATTGCCGAGAATGCAGACTTGAACGGAACCGGTGAACCCGGACTGGTGGAGCAGCTCAGACATTCCATCAATACGGGAGGACTTAAATTCACGGCATTCTCCAGAGATCAGAAGCATACGTTCAGCACCTATGCTTCTGCCCAACACATTGTGCGTGACAGTTATTACAGTGCCTATGGCATGACGACAGACTTCACCGGAGTGCTGGGTGCCCAATATATTTATCACTTTGACAAATGTCTGTTCATGCCTTCCGATTTGACCGGAGGCGTTGAGTTCAACCACGACAACCTTCATGACAAGGCTACGGACATGCAGAAGTACCGTGATGCTGCTTTGGACGAAGATCCCGGTGCAACGGGCAACCGTCTGCAGCAGCTGATTGACAAATACACGCCTGCTCCCCTGAATCAGGTGGTGAACATTGCAAGTGCCTATGTACAGAACGAATGGAACAACGAACAGTGGAGCTTTCTGATCGGTGCTCGTGTAGATAAGAACAGTATTATGGACAAAGCTGTCTTCAGCCCGCGTGCCAATATCCGATACAATCCCACTCAAGATGTGAACATCCGCTTCAGCTATGCCGAGGGTTTCCGTGCTCCGCAGGCATTTGACGAAGATTTGCATATCAGTAACGTGGGCGGAGAATTGGTCTCCATTGTTCGTGCCAAAGGATTGAAGGAAGAGCGTTCGCGCAGTTTGAATGCTTCGGTGGACTGGTATCACTACTTCGGGAATTTCCAGGCGAACTTCTTGATAGAAGGTTTCTATACCAAGCTTTCCGATCCGTTTGTCTTGACGCCTCCGGTGAAAGACCCTGCCGGAAGCGGATACCTGCTACAGACCCGTGTCAATGGCTCGGGAGCCAAAGTATATGGAGGTACCTTGGAAGGCAAGATTGCATATAGAGACAAGATTCAGTTACAGGCAGGAATAACAGTGCAGCGCAGCATTTATGATTCCTCCGAAGAATGGAGTGCGGATGAGGAACACTTGTCCGAGAAAGAACGCCGTAGCGACAAGATTCTTCGCACCCCTGATGTATATGGATATTTCACGGCTACTTATACGCCGGTGAAACCGCTTTCCATGGCATTGAACGGAAATTATACAGGCAGGATGTACGTGCCTCATCTGATGTCGGAAGTGAATGGAACGGCGGATGTATTGGTGAAAAGTCCCACTTTCTTTGAGTTGGGTGCCAAACTGGCCTATGATATTGACTTTACGGGTATTTGTCTGCAGTTCAATGTCGGCGTACAGAATATCTTCAACTCTTATCAGAATGATTTTGATAAGGGGGCAAGCCGTGATTCTGGATATATTTATGGTCCCGGGACACCTCGGTCTTATTTTGCCGGGGTAAAACTCAGTTTTTAGTCGCAGGCGGATATTCTTTGTCCCGGCTCTTGATGCTTCCCCCGGTTTGCATTATCTTTGTCGGCATAAACAGTTCAGAGCATGGAATTACCCGTAGCATTTACCGACTATACGCGCTCTTTTATGGGTGCGGAAGAATACAATAAGCTGGCTGAAGCTTTAGGAGGAGAGCAGCCCGTCAGTATCAGACTGAATGAAGATAAATTAGGAGGTTCTTCATTCAGTCTTTTCCGTGCTTCTTTCCGGCCTGTTCCTTGGGCCGGTACAGGATTCTACCTTCCCGACCGCTTGACTTTCACCTTTGATCCTTTGTTTCATGCCGGTTGCTATTATGTGCAGGAGGCTGCTTCCATGTTTGTGGAGCAGGCCTTGAGACGTTATACCGGCGATGTACCGGTGACGATGCTTGACCTTTGTGCGGCTCCCGGTGGAAAATCGACCCATGCCCGTAGCGTGTTGCCCAAAGGCAGCTTGCTGGTTGCCAATGAGGTAATCCGTAACCGTTCGCAGATTTTGGCGGAGAATCTCACGAAGTGGGGGCATCCCGGTGTGGTGGTCACCAACAATGATCCGGCGGACTTTTCTTCGTTGACGGACTTCTTTGACATCCTATTGACCGATGTTCCTTGTTCCGGCGAGGGGATGTTCCGCAAAGATCCGGTTGCTGTAAGCGAGTGGAGTCCGGAGAACGTGGATATCTGTTGGCAACGCCAGAGGCGTATTCTGTCGGATATATGGCCTTGTCTGAAACCCGAAGGCATTCTCATCTACAGTACATGTACCTATAATACGAAAGAGAATGAAGAGAACGTCCGTTGGATGCGGGATGAGTTCGGTGCGGAAGTATTGCCGTTGGAAATCTCTGCCGACTGGAATATCACGGGCAATCTGTTGTCGGGAGAGGACTTTCCTGTCTATCGTTTCCTGCCCCATCGGACGAAGGGGGAAGGATTCTTCCTGGCGGTTCTCCGCAAACCGGCTGGCACAGGTTCTCCAAACCTGACCTTTGCAACTGCAAACCTCAACTCTGCGTCCGTAAACCAGACCTCTGTCTCCGCAGACACCAGGAGAAAATCCCGTAAACCTCAAGGCAGGGGGGCGAAGAATACGGGAATTTCCAAAGAGCAGCTTGCGGCGATACATCCGTGGCTTGTTTCTTCCGGAGATTATGAGTTCCTGCTGGAAGGCAACCGGGTCAGTGCTTTCTCGAAAAGTTACCTTCCCGAATTGTCCGCTTTGCGTTCGTCGCTCCGTATCCTACAGGCGGGAGTGGATGTTGCCGAGTTGAAAGGAAAAGACTGGATACCTGCTCATGGGCTTGCCATGAGTATAGCGCTGGATCCGGATGCCTTTGCCCGCGAGGAGATAGGTCGCGAGCAAGCCATCAACTACCTGCGCAAGGAGGCCGTTGTCCTTTCGGAGGCTGCTCCGCGTGGCATCGTCTTGCTCACCTACAAACAGATTCCTTTGGGATTTGTCAAGAATATCGGTAACCGTGCCAATAATCTTTATCCCCAGGAATGGCGTATACGCAGTGGATATTTGCCGGAAGAGGTGCTGGAATTGGCAACGATAAACGGGTGAAATCAATCACGTCACTGTAAAGCTGGTATATATATTGGTGCAAAGCCGGTATATATATTGCAGCGCCACTGCAAACCTGTTGCAGTGGTATTGCATACTATATGCAGTGGTGCTGCAACACATTTGCAGTGGCGCTGTTGCATATTTGCAGTGATGCTGTAACATATATGCAGTGCGGCTGCAAGAAAAGTGCGGAGCTTTACAACTTTATGACACGCCCATCTGTGCTTTTTGTTTTCATTTAAGAACTTCGAACTGTTCTTTCCAGAGCTTGCAGTATAAACCGTCTTTCTGCGAAAGTTCTTCGTGCGTTCCTTCCTCTTTCACTTCACCATTGTGCAGCACAATAATCCGGTCGGCATGCTTCACGGTGCTTAGTCTATGGGCAATGACGATAACTGTCTTTCCTGCATCCTTCATCACCTCCATCACTATTTTCACCTGATTTTCGGCTATATTATCCAGTGATGAGGTTGCTTCGTCCAAAATAATAATCTCCGGATTCTTGTATAAGGCACGTGCTATGGCAATGCGTTGCCGTTCGCCGCCGGAGAGGTTCACGCCGTGTTCGCCGATTTGGGTCTTGTATCCTTTGGGCTGGCGTTCGATGAACTCTTCCAGTCCGAGCATTTCCATCAAGGCCTTTATCCGTATCATCTTGGGATGCAGTTCGCCTACGGCTATGTTTTCGGCGATGGTTCCGGAGAAAAGTTCGATGTGCTGGGGCACGGTGCCGATGCGTTGGCGCAGGCTCCGGTTGTCTATTTCGGCGATGTCATGTTTGCCGATGCGGATATGTCCTCCTTGAATGGGGTAGATATGTTGCAGCAGTGACATCAAGGTGGTTTTTCCGGAACCGCTTTCACCCACAATGGCCGTCATCTTTCCTTTTTCTATCGCCAGGTTCAGTGCAGAGAAGATTTCCTTGCGCGAACCATATCTGAAGCAGACATTTTCAAAACTGATGTCTCCTACCATCTCCTCGGTCAGTTCTATTTTCTGTTCCTCGTTCTGTTCGCGTTCCAGGTCCATGATTTGGAAAAGGCGGTCGGCGGCAATCAATGCGTCTTGTATGGTCTGGTTGGAAGAAATCAGGGAACCGATGGGCGATATGACATATCCTACCAGCGAGTAGAATACCATCAGTGTGCCCGGTGTAACCTCTTGGGCGATGACCAGCACACTGCCTATCCACAGGATGGCAATTGTGATTCCGGTAGATACGAATTGTATGCCTCCTTGCGCCATGATGGAACCATAGATACTGCGGTAAGTGTTTTTCAGCAGATGTACGAAGCGCGTTTCCGTTTTCAGGTTGGCATATTCCTCGATGCCGAAGCGTTTGATGGTAGAGATGGAGTTGAGAGATTCTACCAGTTGGGCTTCCAGGTCGGCGCTACTCTCCATGATGTGGCGCTGGTATTTGCGGTTCAGCTTGTTGAAACTGTAAAATATGCCCAGAAATAAAGGAGCGGACAGTAAGGTTATCAGTGCCAGTTTCCATGAATAGACAAACATGAGGCATACGGAAAACAGCAGTATCATAATGTTGACCAGCAGGTCGAGCGATACGTTATTGATGAAGTTACGGATTTTTACGGCATCGTTCACACGCGAGATTATTTCACCCACCCGCATGGTGTCGAAGAACTGCTGGGGCAGTGTCAGTAGGTGCTTATAATAGCCCAGTATCAGCGCCGCATCAATCCTTTGTCCGGTTTTCAGGGCAAGGATGCTTTTCATGGCACCTATGAAGGTGCGCAGCAACAGCAAGACAAGCATAATGACACCCATTAGGTTGAGTAGGTTCAGGTTTCTGTCCACCAGTACATAGTCGGTGATTTTTCCGACATAGATAGAAGTGGAAAGCCCCAAAATACTGTAGATAAGTGCTCCGAAGCCGGCTTGCATCATTACGCTTTTGTGCGGTGCCATCAGCGAAAGGTATTTCTTCATCATACTGGTCTTTTCGTTTCCGGTTTTGAAGGTCTTTTCCGGTTCCATCAGGATGAGTACTCCCGTCCACTCTATCAGGAAGTCTTCATAATCCATTTTGTGTATCTGTCCGTCACTGGGATCCATATAGACTATGTGTGTGTCCTTCACTTTGTAGATTACGATGAAGTGTTGCAGCTCCCTTTTCACTACAACGTGGGCAATGGCGGGCTTGGGCATCGGCTTCAATGCATCGAACTCGGCACGCACGCCTTTGGCGGCAAGCCCCAGCTTGGCGGCTGCTTCTATCATTCCCAGCACGTTGGTTCCCTTCTGGTCGGTGAAGGCATATTGGCGGATGCGTGCCACGGGAAATTGCAGCCCGTAGTAGGCACATACTGAAGCAAGGCAGGCTGCCCCGCAGTCCGTAATGTCGTGTTGTTTGATTTTGATTCCTTTTCTGAGTTTCATAATTGTTATCTTTTTTAATTGTTATCTTTTTTAATTGTTTCTTGCCATCATGTTTTCGCTTTCATATTGTCTCGGGTTTGCCCAGTCGTCCATCTTCTGGTATAGCAGGTCGAAGAGCGAACGGCGTGTCACCATGAAATGGGCGCTGACTGTCATTCCCTTCTTCAACCGGCCTGTCCGTCCGTTTTTCCGTTTCAGGTAATTACGCTCCATTTCACATTTCACTTTGTAGAAGGAATTGCCTTGGGCATCGGTCAGGAAGTCCGATGATATTTCTTTCACCTTTCCCGGCAGGGTTCCCCACTCATTGTAGTTGAAAGATTCCACTTGCACATGCACCGGCATGCCTATGCTCATGAACCCGATGTTTCGTGGGGTTACGTAAACTTCCGTACACAGCGTGGAGTCGGGGCTGATTACTGCAAGCGACTGGCCTGCCTGAATACTGCTGCCTTTGTAGATGCCCGAGAACTGGTCTATGGTACCTGCCACCGGGCTGCGTACAATGTATGCGTCCTTGTTTTTCTGTTCCTGCTTCAGCGTGGTGCTCATTTCGTTGTGCTGGTTGCGATAACTGTTCAAGTCTGCCTGCCAGGTGCTGATTTGACTTTGTATAAGTGAGGCCAGTTCATTCTGCTGGTTTTGATATTGAAAGTAGTAGCTGTCATATTCTTCTTCTGAAATCAGCTTTTTGTTGAACAGAATCTTTTCGCGTTCGTATTCTTTCTTGGCTTTAGTGAGGGATGTTTCCTGTTCGTTTTTCCGTTTGGTGAAGTAGGCGTATTCTTGTCGGCGCACCGGAGAACGGAAATTTGCAGGTACCTCTCCGCGTGCCAGATAGGTGAGGTCTGCCAGATGCGCTTCATAATCGTTCAGGCGGTTGGTCTGATAAGTAATCTTGTAATCGGGATTGCTGGTGCGGAATCGTAGCAGAATATCCCCTTTATTCACTTGCTGCCCTTCGCGGACATATACGGAATCTACCAGTTCGGTGATGGCTGCCCTAATTTCTGTTTTTTCTGTTACCGGGCGTATCACTCCGCTGCCTTGTACGGAGATGTCTATATAGATGAAGGGGAGGGAGATGAGGGCGGCGGTAACGGCTGCCAATACTACCCAATAGATGGCTTGTGATTTAGTGGTGTGCTGATAGTTGTAAGCTTCAATGCTGTTTTCTATCCATTCGTTCGGTAAAAGTGACATATCTTCTTGCTTTAAGGGTTAATACTTTTGTTCTTAATTAATGGAGCAAAAGTAGGCCGATAAAGGAAGAAGATATGTTAGGGGAATGTTAGTCGTAGGTTAAAGTTGCACGCTGACTCCACTCGTCTATAAATATCTTATTTGCAGATTTAAAGAAAAAGCCTGCTTTAATGCAGGCTTTCACATTTTTTCTATACAATAGGAATCAATCCTTTGGAAAATACATGTTACACCTCCGAAAGTGCAAAGATTATTTCAATTTTGGTTTATAACATCTTGGTCCATATAGTATGCTCTAGGAACCTCTCCACCATTAATGTTCTGTAATTCAGTCTTGCTCAAACTGATAAGTGTTTCTGTATTATTCATTGTTCCATTCTTTTTTTAATTTTAATATAATCTATTATTATAATGAGCACTAAAATCCTAATAGCTACTCTCATTGAATGCATAATTTCCCTTTTTAAATCAAAACATTCATCTTTAAAATATAAAACGCAAAGCGCCATTAATGTTAATGATGTAAATGCGATTATAGTCTTAAGTATTGCATCCAATCTTCTGTTATTACACAGTTTAATTATTTTCATCTTCTTTGATAATGTTGTTAATTTGCGTTCTATTTATTTTTTTTCTTAATCGGGGTGTCTCTGATTTTCATATTATTAGATTATTACTAATTAGTACGCTTTTCTATTGCGATTAATAGAATTTGAAATCTTCTTTGCTCGGTATCTTAAAATCCGGCATGCCATTGTTGTCGTCTATGGGCTTAATTGGAGAATCGAAGGAAACATTACATCAAGTCTTTCCAAATGTCTCCTAGTATGTCCATTGGTGGTATATTGTAGCAACATACTTCCAAATCTTTCGGGCTTATAATCGTTGGAGGTATTCCAATAGACCCACCGTTAATACTCTCTGCTTGCTTCTCGTCAATGGGGTTAAGCCCCAGCTCTTTTAAATTTTTCATAATCGATAATTTTGTGTTTGTTAGACATATTGTTAATAAAATCGTTTAGCTTGATATAGGAATGAATCAAATGTTTCCATTCCAACCGAATCATTTTGCATTTTTGTTTCCAGTCTTTACTTTCTTGTCCCAGAAGCTGTCGTTCTGCTTCGCAATTGCCTCCACATAGGTATTTAGCCCAACATTGCCGGCAATTTGCAAGTTGTGATACTTCTTTTGAACGGAAAAGTTGCAATCTGCTGTTATCAATACCTTCGGACACATTTCCTACGGACATATCTTGATGGGAAAGCATGTTCTGGCATGGATAATACTCTCCTGCTTCGTCTATAATAAAGCTGTTTCTGCCTGCTGCACATCCCTGGTATTTCACGCTCTTGGTTCTTAGGCGGCTGATATTCCTTTGAAAGTCGTTGCAGTAGATGGTTTCTCTGTTCATTAACTTTCGGGTAAAAAAGTTCATGACCTCGCCCAGTTGCTTGTCTATTGCCTTAATGCCGTTGGTATCAAAGTGGGTCGTGCTCCGGTCTTTTACATCGGAATCAATTGTGAAGGCATAAGAGTAAGGGACTTCCATGCTCTCGAAAAAGCGGAACGTCTCGAGCAACCTTGTGTTCTTTGGACTGATGGTAGCCCTTAGATTGAAGTTTACACCCCTTTTTTTGAGTCTTTCTATATTTTCGACGATTCGTCTGAAACTACCGCGACCGTTAAGGAATACTCGGTTTGCATCATTCATCTTTTGCGGCCCGTCAATACTGACTGTAACGGTGAACTTTTCTTGTACAAAGAAGTTCATCATGTCGTCATCTATCAATGTACCATTGGTGTTCAGCAGAAAACATACGTCTTTGTTCCGCCGGGATATGATTTCTTCTTTGGCTATTTCCACTACGTCTCTGACAAACTGTTTGTGTAATAGCGGCTCGCCGCCGAAGAAGTAAATGGTGTATCGTTCGCTGTCGGGATTACCTTCAAGCATGTAGGCAATTGCTTTTCTGACTACCGAAAGGGACATCACGCTTTTTCTGTCTTGCAGGGTCGAAGCAAAACAATATTTGCAGGACATGTTACAACCATGCGTTACGTTCAGTGTCAGCATGTCTTGTTTTTGCTTTTCGCAGCAGGCGGAAGGTACTGTACACAAACTTTTAAGGGTTTCCGTCACCATGTCGATGGTAGTATCTCCTAAAGTATTGCCGTCGTCTCTTCCTGCGCATCTGTTGAAATAGGCATCCATTGTGGGATTGCTTATTTCCAGAATCTGCTGGCTGCCGGATAGGAATACATATTTCTTTTTGTCGAAAGAAAAGATGTGAAAATCTCCTTGCTGTAATAAATTGTTCATGTCCGAAGTGGTTTATTTTGCGTTAGTGATATACTCAATGGTTGAATCTTTTTATATGTGCAAAACGCTTGTACAATAAAACTATCAAAACAATTCCTCCTGCAACCTTTATTGTGGCGTTATATCCTGACAGTAGAATGAGGGATAAAAGAAAGATGATGACGATGGCTACTAATGCGGGTATAGGATGATGAAGATAATCCATAACAGTATATCTTTTTCTAAGGAGGGTATATATGGATATTATTCCTAATAAGAAAATCGGTTTCTGTACCCATTCAATAGGTATAAAGAATGCTGCAATAATCAAAATCAGACTAATGGCACCGCTAAAAAGTATTTTATTCATAATCATCATCATTTATAATAGGTTTAACAAAATACGGCTGTATATATAAGTAGTTGATTTTACAAATTAATAAATATGTTTTGTTGTTGTAAACTTTGTTTGGAGGTTTCCTTGAAAAAGTCTGTCTTGAAATCCCTTTTCTTTAAAAGAGTGTGTTTGTGTTGATGCTGTGTTTGTGTTACTTTAACTTTCTGTCAAGCATAGACTTTTTCAGGAATCCCTTTTCTTTCTCCCTATCGGGGTGGTTTCCACAGATTGGGCCTATTGCATCTGCGGGCTTTTGTGAATTTGATGTCTTTCATTTTTCTTTGTTTTTTACTGTTGCTGTATTTGTTTTAATTTGATGTTGCAAAGTTAAGTGCTTCACTTTGTTTCTTTTGTTAGAGTAATGTTAGTTTTACGTTAAACTTTCATTGTTCCTTAACAAAGCAGGGGCAGAAACTTTAGTGTGTTCTGCGGATACTGCGGGTTATAATACTTCTTTTTCGTTCTCATTGGTTTTAGCCTTTTAATTGTTAGTGTTCTCTTTGTTTGATGTCGCAAAGTTAGGGGCTTTAGTTCGGGATTAATGTTAGAGCAATGTTAGTTCTACGTTAAAGTTGTTCGCTTTTCTGTATTTTGCTTATTTTTATTGTTTTAGTCGATTGTTTTTAGTCTTTCTGATATTCGAAGTTGAAAGGGATGCCAAGCCACATGTTGTTTATCCAATCGGTATTGTTAGGATTGTCATTGTTTTCATACCCTTTCTTCTCTTCTCCACCGAAAATTTCTTCTTTTTCTTTTTGATTCAGTTCTACGATTAAATCTTTCATGATATTTTAATTTGTAAGTTATACATTTGTTTTTTTATTATGCCGCAAAGTTATTGCATGGTATTTGGTTGTAATGTTAGGAAAATGTTAGTTTTACGTTAAGACTATTAAAATGAATATGTATCTTTGCGGCCAGATTGTTACGATGAAGAAGATGAATGATATAAAACTGTGGTGCACCTTATATATAAAGAGGCATTTCGTTGCATTGGTTAAGATGTGGCAAAGTAGAAAAAAAGCTTATTTGCCATTCTTCACTTCATTGGGGCTGGTGGCTGCAATAGCAATTCAGGGAGTTTGGCTAAATAATACCTATATATTAATAGAGGAGAACCTGCGTAAAGAAAGCAGTGAGGCGATTGCTGAGGCGGTAAGGAAAGAAGCCTCTATTCGTTTTGCTACAACACCTAAAGGGACAAGAATAGACGGTTCTTCCAAGAATGATACTGTTCCGGAAAACACTTTTTTTTATGAAGGAATTACGGATCTGGGCTATCCGATGAATATGGATACGGTTGATTCCATAGCTTCTGTTCTCTTAAAAGAATATGGAATTGAAGACGACTTCGTGGTATGTGAAGTGAAGTTGCGGAGTAGGGAGTTGTTGAGACAAAGTAAGATATTGAATTTTTCTCGTGATACAATTCGAAGTAAAGCTGTTCCGGTAAGAACGGATTTGTCGGAAGGTGTAGAACTTCTCCTTATTAATCCTTACAAGACTTTTTTTGAACGCATGGGTTTGCTTATGATAGCCTCCTTTATCATGTTGGTTTTAGTAATCGGTTGCATTGTTTATCAGATAAAAGTAATCATCTACCAGAAAAAAGTGGCCAAACTTCGCGAGGACTTCTCATACGCTATGATTCATGACATGAAGACGCCGCTTAGCTCTATCATGATGTGCTCTGATGCGTTGAATGACGAGAAAATAGAAAGCATACCGGAATTGAAAAAGAGCTTTCTGGGAGTTGTAAAGTCCGAAACTGTGCATTTGTTGAAGTTGATAAACAAGCTGCTGACCATTTCGAAGTTGGAAAGCCATAAGTTGACGATGGTCAAAGAGAAAGTACAACTGGAACCGATGCTTGGGAGAATAAGGGAAACCTTTAAGGCGAAATCTACCAAGCCGTTGTATTTCACGTTAAACCTGCAAGCCAGGGAAGTGGATGCCGACAAGGAATATCTGGAAGAGGCTGTCTATAACTTGGTGGATAATGCCGTCAAATATTCTAAAGACGAGGGGGAAGTGGAGGTGGAGATAACTTCGGAATGTAGCGGAGGTTATTCTTGCATCAAGGTACGCGACAATGGCATCGGCTTTTCCGAGGAGGACAAGCGGAAGATATTCGATAAATTTGAGCGTGGTTCTGCCATCAAAAGTTCCCGTTTGGGCAAGGTGGCGGGGTTCGGATTGGGACTGAACTATGTGTATCAGGTGATGGAGGCACATGGAGGGACAGTGACGGCGAGTAGCGTAGTTGGAAAATTCAGTGAATTTACGTTGTATATGCCGGCATTGGAGGAAGAGGATACTGAAAACAAAGAATGATACATGGAAAACAAAATTAAGTTGCTGTTGGTGGAAGATGATATCACCTTGACCTATGTAGTGAAGAATACCCTGGAAGGGTTGATTGGGGGATATGAAGTAATTACGGCTGCCAATGGGCAGGAAGGCTTGAAAGCGTATAAGGAGCATCGTCCGGATATCATTATCTCAGATGTGGAAATGCCTGAAATGAATGGGCTTCAGATGCTGGAACGCATCCGTGAGGTGGATTGTGATACGCCTATCTTATTGGCTTCGGCATTGGGTACGCCCACTGATGTGACCAACGGGTATAAGTTAGGAGCCGACAATTATGTGAAGAAGCCTTTTGTTGCTGAAGAACTGGATGCCCATATACATGCTTTGCTTAAATTGAGAAAAGGGCAGCCCTTGCGCAATGAAACGAACTGCTATTACTTCGGCGATTACAAACTGGACGCCGAACATGCTACCTTGAAAAATGACAAAGCCGGTAAGAATGTAGTACTAAGTCGGCGCGAAGCCGGAATTCTCAAACTTCTTGCACAGAACAAGAATCAAGTGGTGAAACGGGGCGCCATTGTCAGTCATAACTGGGAAACCGAGGATGAAAACGACTACTTTATTTCCCGTAGTCTTGATACCTATCTGGTGAAACTACGCAAATGCTTGGAAGATGATCCCACTGTTTCCATAAAGACAGTCAGAGGAGTAGGGCTGATGCTGGTAGAGGAATAAGGATATAAAGAAAGAGAGCTGTCCGCCAACCGCAGACAGCTCTCTTTCTTTATAACCGGCTTTTGAAAATCTGTGCCATCGCCTTCTGGTATTGATTCTCCAATTGCAGGAGGTTCATCTTGCTTTGGTACACTACCGAGATTTCCACAAAATATTCAATCATGCTGATTTGCCCTCCCATGAGTGCCTGTTTCAGCAGGGTCAAGTCTTGCTGTTGCCGGAAGGTACGCTCGTACTCTTCCATGGAAGTATGCAGATTGCGGGCTTCTTCATACAGTTGCCATAAAGCAGAACTGGCTTGCAGGGCGGCATTCTCCTTCTGGTACTCTATGTTGAGGGCTTGTGACTTGGCCATTTTAACCTTACTGCGATTTTCGAATATCGGGAAAGAGAAGCCTACTACTACTCCGTTCAGCGGATGCCCGCTTTCCGTATTGCGGCGGTAGCCTAATTCCAGTTTGGGCAACCATCCCTGCTTGCTGGCGGAAATCTGTTTGCGGGCTGCGGCGCTTTCCCCATGGAGTGACTGCAGGGCGGGGTCTGCGGCGAGGAGCTCATCGCATACCTGCTGGAAGTTGACGGGCAGCGGAGCGGCGGGATATTCCGTCAA
The DNA here is from genome assembly GCF_000195635.1 of Bacteroides fluxus YIT 12057. Lineage (GTDB taxonomy): Bacteria > Bacteroidota > Bacteroidia > Bacteroidales > Bacteroidaceae > Bacteroides > Bacteroides fluxus. Next base: position 96,069 of record NZ_GL882621.1, read on the forward strand.
GCCGAGCACTTCGGCAACCGGACGGTCACTGACGATCAAGGTTTGATTGCCATTCAAGGCAGTCAGTTCCTTCAACTTATTGTTCAATGCGGTTGCGTTCATGCGGGCTTCCGTGCGCACATTCAGTAATTCTAAATTGATTTTGTTAGTCTCCAGAGCGTTGGCGTCTCCGGTTTCCAGACGTTTGTTGTACATGGCAGACAATTCTTCCGCATTCTTCAGACGTTCGTCAAGTAAGGATTGCTGGCGTTGCAGCATGATGATGTCCAGGCATATCTCTTTGGCCTGAAGCAATATTTGCTGGCGGAATGCTGTCGCTTGAGCGTCCAGTGCATTTGTTTTCAGACGATTCATCTTCCCGCGGGTGGCATAAAGCGTGGGGAAGTCAAAACTTTGGGAAATAACCAGTTCGCCCACCGTCTCGTCGCTATTCTTCGAATCCCATAGATAAGCGTATGACAAGGTCGGGTCGGCCAGATTGTTATTGGTCTTGTTTTCCAGTTTTTGCGAAGAAATGAGTTGGGCATTGGCTTGCAACTCTTTGTTGTTCGCTTCAATTTGCCGGAGCACGGCATGGATAACCTCCTCCCGTCCCTCTCCAAAGGAGAGGGAAAAGGGAATGATACAGGCTGTAATGGTGGCGATTATTATCTTTTTCATGCGTAAATATTTTAATTAAGATGGGTAACTCTACTCCCTCTCTTCCGGAGAGGGTTCGGGGGAGGTTTGGGTATGCATCATCAGATAAACAATCGGAATGATGAAACCGTTCAGGAACGTGGAAGTCAAAAGTCCGCCCAAGATAACCTTTGCCATAGGGCTCTGTATTTCATTACCGGGCAAATCGCCACTGAGTGCCAATGGAATAAGAGCCAGTGCAGAAGACAGCGCAGTCATCAGAATCGGATTGAGGCGATCCAGAGAACCGCGGATGACACTGTCGTAAATACTGTAACCTTCTTCATGCTGCAAATGGTTGTAGTGGCTGATTAACAGCATACCGTTGCGGGTGGCGATACCGAATAAGGAAATGAAGCCGATGATAGCCGGAATGCTTACTTCGCCCGTTGTAATGAGCAGTGCAAATACACCGCCGATCAATGCCAGCGGCAGGTTGATGAGGATGATCGCACTCTCTTTTACACTGCGGAACTCATGGTAAAGCAACAGGAAGATGACAACGATAGACATGAATGAGGTCAATGCCAATGTACGGCTTGCGGCCTGTTCGCTTTCAAACTGGCCCCCATATTCTACGTGATATCCTTCCGGTAACTTGATTTGCTTGTCCACACGGTCCTGTATGTCATTGACGACACTTCGCAGGTCACGGTCCGCCACGTTGGCGGAGATCACGATCTTGCGCTTTACGTTCTCGCGGCTGATGGTATTGGGCCCCATGGCAGAGCGTACTTCAGCCACGTAGTTCAGGGGAATTTTCTGCCCGTCGCCCGTATCAATCATCAGATTGCGTATTTTATCCATCTCGTCGCGCAGGTCGTCCTTGACACGTACGGTCAAATCAAAACTTTTCCCCTTCTCGTAAACCTGCGATACGGCTTCACCTGCCAGGCAGACATTGACGAATTCGGAGAATTCCGGCAAGGAAATGCCGTACTTGGCAAGCATTTCCCGTTTGGGAGTGATGACAAGCTGCGGACGTTCAATCTGCTGTTCCACGTTCAGGTCGGCAATGCCGGGGATATCCTGTATGGTGGACTTGATTTCGTTTCCTAAAGTAAACATACGGTTCAGGTCGTCACCGAACAGCTTGATGGCGATATTGGCCTTTGTACCCGACAGCATGGCGTCAATACGGTGGCTGATGGGTTGCCCTATTTCTATATTGGCTCCTATAATGGTTCCCAGTTTTTCCCGTACCTCGGCTACCAGTTCGCTGCGCGAACGGTCTTTCAGTTCAAACGGTGCCTCTATCTCGGATACATTCACGCCCAAGGCATGCTCATCCAATTCTGCACGTCCTGTCTTGCGGGCAACGGTCTGTATTTCCGGGATGGACAGAAGCAGCTCTTCGGCACGGTGTCCCATCTTGTCACTTTCTTCCAGCGAGATGCCCGGAAGAGAAGAGATATTGATGGTGAAGGAACCTTCATTGAAGGGGGGCAAGAATGAGCGTCCCAGTGTGAAGAAGCAGATGAGTGCCACTGCAAATATACCGATGGTACCTCCAAGTACGCTTTTCTTGTGTCCCAGAACAAAAGTCAAGGCGGCGGAATACCATTGTTTCATCTTGCGCGCCACGATGGAATCCCCCGTGGTATTCTCCTTTCTGATTTTTTCTTTCCCCAACAGATAAGAGCAGAGAACAGGGGTTACTGTCAATGCAACCAGGGTCGATGCGGCCAATGCGACGATGAAAGCAATGCCCAGCGGCACTAACATACGTCCTTCCATGCCACTCAGGAAAAACAAGGGAACGAAACTTACCACGATAATCAATGTGGAATTCAGAATAGGCATACGGACTTCCTTGGAGGCGTTGAACACCACATCCAATATCGAAAGTCTTTCTTCAGCAGGTTTCAACCGGTTTTCCCGTAACCGTTTGTAAACGTTTTCCACATCCACGATGGCATCGTCCACCAGGGAACCGATGGCAATGGCCATACCTCCGAGACTCATCGTGTTGATGGTGAATCCCATGTAGTGAAGCGCCAATAGTGAGGCGACCAGAGACAATGGAAGTGTCACCAGTGAAATGACGGTGGTACGTACATTGGCGAGGAACAGGAAAAGTACGATTACGACGAAGATTCCTCCTTCGAGAAGAGACTTCTGGACATTGCCGATAGAGCTTTCTATAAAGCGGCTTTGCCGGAAAATATCCGTGGATACTTTCACGTCGGGCGGCAAGTTTTTCTGTAAATCCTTTAAGGAAGCCTCCAGTTTGTCCGTAAGTTCCAGCGTACTGGTAGCGGGTTGTTTGGTTACTGTCATCAGCACGGCAGGCTTGCCGCGTTCGGAAGCTGTGCCCAGTTTGGGCAGCTTGGCTCCGATACGTACATCGGCGATATCTTCCAGTATGACGGGAGCACCGGAAGTTCCGTTGCTGCGTACTACGGCACGTGCCAGCTGCTCTACACGGTCTGTAGAAAGCACCCCGCGGACGATATATTCGTTACCATATTCGTAGAGCACCCCGCCATTGGCGTTCAGGTTCATTTCACGGGTCACGTTCATGACTTCGTCTAAAGTTATCCCATAATGGCGCATGCGTTCAGGGTCAAGCTGTATCTGATATTCCTTGATGTCTCCTCCCAGTACGGCCACTTGCGCCACACCTCCGGTGGAAAGCAATCGGGGGCGTATGGTCCAGTCGGCGATGGTACGTAAGTCCAGCATGGAGGTACTGTCTGCGGTCAATCCCACAATCAGCATTTCACCGAGGATGGAAGATTGCGGGCCGAGAGTCGGCTTTCCTACATTGGCCGGTAATGATTCACTTACTACAGCCAACTTCTCGCTGACAATCTGGCGGGCCAGATAGACATCCGTATCCCAATCGAATTCTACCCATACGACAGAGAAACCGTTGGTTGAGGAGGAGCGTACACGACGGACACCTGTTGCGCCGTTGACGGCTGTTTCTACCGGGAAAGTAACCAGTTGTTCCACTTCTTCTGCCGCCATGCCGTTTGCTTCTGTCATGATGACTACTGTAGGCGCATTGAGATCAGGGAACACATCTACTTCCGTATGCATGGCGGTGTAAGTACCGCCGATCAATAACAGCACCGAGGCTACAAGTACCAGGATGCGGTTTTGGAGTGAGAAATGTATAATTTTGTTTAACATGTGGAGTAGAGTTTGAATTAGTGTTCATGACTATGTGCCGGTATTGCATTGCTTGCGGATGCCAGTTTCACTTGATAGGCTCCCCGGGTAACTACACGGTCGCCGGCCTTTACGCCGGAAAGAATCTGTACGCTTTCACCATTGTCCGCACCGAGAGTGACCAGCTGCTTTTTATAGCCTTCTTCATCCAGTTGCAGATAGACGAAGAAACTGCCTTGTTCCTCGGTCAGTGCGCTATGGGGCAGGGATATGACGTTTTCCATCGGCGAAGACAGTAGGAATACTTCAACGAACGCTCCCGGAATAATGTCGCCTTTGTTGTCGAATTCGAATGTTACGGGAACATAATAGCCGTTTTCACCCGATGCTTTGCCATACGAAAGCATGCGTCCGCTTAAATCTTTCAAGCTATACACTTTGCTATTGTAAGGAGTACAGAAATTGGCGGAGCCGATAGTGCTCAGATAAGGATAATACTTCTCCGACACATCGGCACGGAGAAACAATTTCCGGTTCTGGGTGATGCTGACCAGCGGCTGTCCCACATTCACATAGTCTCCCTCCTTTACCAGCAGGCTCTTGACGTATCCGCCGATGGGGGAGGTTACAATCTGTCCGTTGGCCGACTGGTTCTTGGCCACGGCCTCATAACTGATACGTGCGTTCTCGTAGGTCTGTTCTGCTTGTGCAAACTCTTTTTCCGATACAATCTTATTGCCGACAAGCGCTTTCATGCGTTCGTATTCTTTCTTGGAAACCTCGTAAGCGATACGGGCTTTTTGCACAGGGTCGCCGTCCGCCATATTTTTAGATGACAGGACAACCAAGGGGGTACCTTTGCCTACGCTCATACCTTCTATTACCTGGCCTCTGAAAGAAACGACCCCTGCTACGGTGGCTACGGCTACGCTTTCATCTCCCTGGGCAGCCATTACCTGTCCGCTGGTCTTAATGACTTGATGGAAAGTTCCCGGTTCTATCACGTCAGTCTCTACTCCGGCTGCCCGGGCCTTGGCGGGAGGAAGGATAATCTCGTCAGTGCCTCCTTCGCGGCTTTCGCCTTCGTGCCCGTGGTCATGCCCTTCATGTTCATGGCCTTCATGTTCATGTCCTTCGTGTTCATGATTGTGCCCTTCATGTCCGTGGGCATCTTCTTGTTCGTGGTTATGACTTTCCGTTTTATGGTTGTGTCCTTCGTGGTTTTCTCCGGACTTACTGTTACAGGAGCCCAGCAGGAATAATCCGATGGCTCCCATGAAAATAAATTTCTTCATGATAATATTATTGTTCTTGATTTTCTAATTGGATGTAAAATTAGGAAATGAGACATGCGATCCGGTTGCATGGTTGATGGGCCGGATGGCGTTTGTCTCCGGCTTATGCGCCGGCAAGAATATACGGAGGGGCACGAAGTCCCGTAGCACGTGTGATAAACGTGCTGTGGAGAGATTCCAGATAGATACCGTCCTGCCTCTTTATGTCATTTTCGGGCAGAACCAGTAATTTGAAGATGGGTTCAAAGAAAAGGGTGACCACCCACATTGCATCGGGATGCGCCCATGCGTCATTACCCGTATTGGGCGTTTGCTGCACGAAGTACGTGGTGACACATCCGGTGTCGCAGCAACAATGTTCATTGGCAGGGCTATGACGGTGCTCACAACAATCTTTTGTGATGTCGTTCTTCATGCAGATCAGTCCGTCGGCGTGGTGATGGTGAGGAATGACGGGTATCACCAGCATAACCATGCTGATGAAAAACAAGAAGTAGGTGATATACTGTTTCTTTTTCATTCCTCTATCTTTGAGCGGACACAAAGATAGAGGTTAATGTATTAATAACCAAATACAAGATGCTAAAAAGATTTGAATAAGTCATTCAGTCCTTCGTTCATGCTGGGATGGGTGAAAATAAAATCGCGTAAGAAAGCGTAGTGCTGGCCGGTTTTCATGGCTTGTGCCACCGTATTGATAACTTCCGGCGCATCGGCACAGAATAGCGTACAGCCTATAATCTGTCCTGTATGTGTATTGACTACAGCTTTGAGCATGCCGTCTATGTTTTGCAGCGTACGGGCACGGGGCACTACGGAAGCCGGAAGGCGTGATACCCGAATGGAGTAGCCGCGTTTGACCGCTTCTTCTTCTGTCAGCCCAATGTGTGCCAGCGGTGGGTCGGTAAAGATGGCAAAAGGGATAGGGTAACGGTCTTTGGTGCTCCGGGACTTGTCTCCAAACAGCCGGTTACGGATGATACGGAAATCATCGGCGGACATATAGTCATAGAGTTCTCCACCTTTCACGTCACCCAATGCCCAGATATGTGGAGCGGTGGTCTGCAGCTGTTCGTTGACGATGACTGCCCCGTGTTCATTGATTTCTACACCGGCTTTTTCCGGATTCAGCCCGTCAATCATCGGCTTGCGTCCGGTGGCAAGCAGCAGTGCATCCCCTTTCAGGTAATAGGGCGTACCGTCAAAGCCGTCGGTATAAGTCAGTGTAACGCCGTCGGAAGTATCGTATAGAGCTTGGGTGCGCACGTTCAGATGGAGGCTGACGCCTTTACGCTTCAGGGATTCCATCATGGCTGCCGCAATGTCCCGGTCTATTTCGGGGAGGAAGCGGTTGCCGGCTTCCAGCACGGACACATCGCTGCCGAACCCTGCGTACATGGTGGCGAATTCCAGTCCGACGGCTCCGGAACCGATAATGAGCAGGCGTCTGGGGAGTTTGTCCAACTGTAGCAGCGATTCGCTGGTATATACATGCTTGCTGTCATTCAGCCCCTCGATGGCCGGCACAATCGGTACCGAACCGGTATTGATGAATATCTTTTTCCCTTTCAGTATCGTTTCTTTCCTTTCAGAAAGGATACTGATTGTGTTTTCCGACAGGAAGGAGGCCGTCCCGTCATATACGGTGATGTTGGTATTGCTCTTCACATTCTCGTAGTTCTTTTCACGGAGGTAGTGTACGAGTTTGTTCTTGCGTGCAACGGCAAGTGTGTAGAACTTGGATTGGTTTTTATAATCATCGTGATACAGGCGCTCGGCGTATTCGGATTCGTGGATCAGAGTCTTGGTTGGAATGCATCCTGCGTTTATACTGGTTCCTCCGTACATTTGGGGAGAACGTTCAACAATGGCAACTTTCCAGTTACGTTCGGCCAGTTCGACGGCTAATTTTCTGCCGCCTTTGCCGAATCCTATAATTATGGCATCATATTGTTTCATTTTACTTTTTCTTAGTTAAGTGGTTAGTACAATGAAACAATATGGATTAACCATTTGTTCTTGAGGGGTGTTAATGAAAGTTTATCGTTCCAGTTCGCGGAGAGAGTCCATCTTTTTCTTCTCAAGGAACTCATAGATACCGCTTAAATGTTCTTTTACCTGTTTGTTTCCGAATTCATAGACTTTGGTCACCAGTCCGTCCAGGAAGTCACGGTCATGGCTTACTACGATAAGAGTACCGTCAAAATCCAGGAGTGCCTGTTTCAGGATGTCCTTGGTCTTCATATCCAGGTGGTTGGTAGGTTCGTCCAGTATCAGCAGGTTTACCGGTTCGAGCAGCAGCTTGATCATGGCAAGGCGTGTGCGCTCTCCTCCGGACAATACTTTGACCTTTTTCATGGATTCTTCCGGACCACCGAACATGAAAGCTCCCAGCAGGTCGCGTATCTTGTTGCGGATTTCTCCTTTGGCCACATCATCGATGGTCTGGAACACGGTCAGGTTCTCATCCAACAGGGAAGCTTGGTTCTGTGCAAAGTAGCCTATCTGTACGTTGTGCCCCAACGTGAGGCTTCCCTCATGCTCTATCTCTTTCATGATGCACTTTACGAGGGTTGACTTTCCTTCACCGTTCTTGCCTACAAAAGCTACTTTGTCGCCTCGTTCTATAGTCAGGGTGGCATTCTTGAATACGACATGCCCGCCATAGCTTTTCCCTACTCCTTCCATGATGACAGGATAATTGCCCGAACGGGGTGAGGGAGGGAACTTCAGGCGCAAGGCCGAGGTATCTTCTTCATCCACTTCCAGCAGTTCCAGTTTTTCCAGCATCTTTACGCGGCTTTGCACCTGCAGGGTTTTGGAGTAGGTGCCTTTGAAGCGTTCTATGAATTCCTTGGTTTCGGCTATGAACTTCTGTTGCTCGTCGAATGCCTTTTGCTGCTGTTCGCGGCGTTCCTTGCGTAGCTCCAGGTACTTGGAGTAATTCACTTTATAATCGTAAATGCGCCCCATGGTCACTTCGATGGTACGGGTCGTGATGTTATCTACGAATTTGCGGTCGTGGCTGATGACGATTACAGCTTTCCCGTTATTGATAAGGAAGTCTTCCAGCCATTGTATGGATTCGATGTCCAGGTGGTTGGTAGGTTCGTCCAGTAATAGTACGTCGGGCTTTTGCAGCAGCAGTTTGGCAAGTTCGATACGCATGCGCCATCCGCCGCTGAAGTCACTGGTCTGTCGGTTGAAGTCTTCGCGTGTGAACCCAAGTCCTAGCAAAGCCTTCTCTACATCCTCTTCATAGTTGGTTGCGTCGATGGCATAGAACTTTTCGCTGAGGGTGGAGACCGTTTCAATCAGTTCCATATAGCTGTCGCTCTCGTAGTCTGTACGGGTTTCCAGCTCCTTGTTGAGACGCTCTATCTGCGCTTCCATCTCGTGCAGATGGGCAAAGGCCTGTGCCGTTTCTTGAAATACGGTACGTCCGTCTTCTGTCATCAGATGTTGTGGCAGGTAAGCGATGACACAATCTTTGGGGGCTGATATCCTGCCCCGTGTAGGCTGTCTTGCTCCTGCCAATATTTTTAACAAAGTGCTTTTACCGGCTCCGTTTTTCCCCATGAGGGCAATACGGTCTTTTTCGTTGATAACGAAAGATATATCACTGAATAAGGTGGTGCCGCCAAATTCTACGGCGAGTCCGTCTATGGAAATCATTGTCTAATTTTTAAAATGAAGTGCAAAGATAGTGTAAACATATTATTTTTCGTATCTTTGCCTCATATAAAATAAAACGCATGTGTCATGGAATTGGAGAATAATACAAACGATTACCGTCCGCTTATTTTGGTAGCGGAAGATGATGACAGTAATTTTAAGTTGATAAAAGCTATCATTGGCAAGAAGTGCGATATATTGTGGGCAAGGAATGGAGAAGAAATTGTCGCTTTGTTTGAAGAAAATCATGAAAAGGCGGAGGCTATTCTGATGGATATCAAGATGCCTGTCATGAACGGGCTGGATGCGACGGTGCTTATCCGTCAGAAGGATAAGGAACTGCCTATTATAATGCAGACTGCATACGCTTTTACGGCAGACCGTGAAAAGGCCTTGGAATGCGGGGCTTCGGAAGTGTTGGTGAAGCCCATCACCTTGAGTGCTTTGCGTACTTGCCTGAGCCGGTATTTACCTGAACTGGTGTGGTAGAACTCCACACTTGAGCCGAAATATAAAACATACCACAGTGATTGTCAGCAATACATCAACTGAGACTTTATGAAATGATACCATAGAGTTCCCGTTGTTTTTTATTTTCCCAAGAGACATATTTCTATAGCAGAATTTCGATTCTTTGTCGGTAAGTCAAAAAATAATAGAGTTACCGATAAGAAATATGAGCATTATTAAAAGAAACGACCTTCATTAATGAACATTCCCAAACATGATTTTTCGATCCTAACTAATAAATTACTTAGCAATTCATCGTTTATCTGAATCCTTTTTATATCTTTGCATTTGAAAAATTATCAAAATTTCAAAGGTGTGATGGCGAATGAGTATTCTATAGATGGTGCAACTCTTAGGCAACGCATAGAAGCTATGCCTGAGGATTGTATTCTGTTTCGTTCAGATTTCCCCGAATACCACACGGAATTTGTGGGGAGTGTTTTGTCTGAGTTGACAACTGAAGGCATGCTTGTTAAAATTGCACATGGAATATATGCCAAGCCAAGAAATAGTCGATTCGGTGTTGTGCTTCCTTCGGTTGATAAGGTAGTACAGGCAATTGCAGTTCGAGATAACGCAGAGGTGTTGCCATCAGGTATGACAGCTCTGAATGCATTAGGACTATCGACTCAAGTACCGATGAATTACACATACCTTACTACAGGAAGCGAACGAACAATAAACTTATCCAATAGAAAAGTAGTATTAAAACGAGGTGTACCCAAAAACTTCTGTTATAGTACCCGTCTAATTTCACTACTTGTTCAAGCACTTAAGGCTCTGAAAAAGGAGAATATAGGAAAAGGTGACTTGAATATAATTCGACAATTGATATCAAAAGAAACAGATAAGGAGACTTTAATCAAAGATGTAGATATGATGCCTGCATGGATGAAACGAATTATAAAACCAATGCTAACCGCTTAAAAGGAACTTAAATTATGGGAAAACTGTGGTTAAACAATGAGATCGTGGACCGTTTAGCAATGTTACAGCAGACGGAGGTTGAACATCCTGGCGTTAATCAGATAGCTATAGAAAAGGACTGGTGGGTAACAGTTACGCTGAAGGCATTATTTCAAACAGATTGCCGTGATTCTTTGATATTCAAAGGCGGAACATCGTTGTCAAAAGGTTTTAATATCATAGAGCGTTTCTCTGAAGACATTGATTTGGCAATCAATCATTCGTTCTTTGGTATTGAGGGAACAAGTAAAAGTCAGCGGGAGAAATTACGCAAAAAGGCACGAGCATATATTCACGAGACCCTTTCTTCACAATTAGATGCCTGTTTGAAAGAAATGGGAGTTTCTGGTTACAGTATAGAGAATGTATCTCAAGAACAAGATAAAAATGGAGAATGGAGACTAATAGATTCTGACAAAGATCCTACGGTAATTCTATTACACTATCCGTCAATTCTTGAGGACACGATAATTTACATTCCTCCACGTGTAAAGATTGAGATAAGTTGTCTTTCAATGGACGAACCAACCGAATTACGACCAATCCGTTCTCTAATAGGTGAAAGTTTTGATAGCGAAGATACCGATGCAGACAGTTTGGTCAGAACAGTAGTTCCTACTCGCACATTTCTTGAGAAACTATTTCTTTTGGCAGAAGAATTCCAAAAAGAAAAGCCGAGAAGTGTACGAATGTCTCGACATCTTTATGATTTGGAAAAACTGATGGACACAGAATATGGTGTAAAAGCTTTGTCGAATCGCAAACTTTATGATGCCATTGTTGAGCATCGTAAGGCTTATTATGCTTTGAAATATGTGAATTATGATTTACATGCTCCAGCTTCCATCAACTGTACAATACCAGAATCGGTTATAGGGGCATGGCAAGATGACTATGCAGATATGAGACGTTTCTTCATTTATGGTGATTCTTTGGAGTTTGATGCACTCATGTACAGAATAGAGGACCTTCAAAAACGGGTAAGAAATTTATAGCTTTGTAGCCTCTTTTTACACGATGTGGACGATTTTTATGATAAATGTTATCAAAACTCAGGTATCCTTATATACACAACTTTGGAATTGAACACCAATGAAGAAGAAGTAAATTGAAAAAGCAATAAAGTTGCTCAAAATGCATTGGATTAAGACTATAAACTATGTGCACCATTAATTTAGACAATATCCAAGAATCTTATATACAAGTTCTACAAGCTAAGCATGGGGACGCACTCATTTTGTGTTGTAACAAATCCGATAAAAGAGGAGTCATAGTTATTGATGGAGGACCTTCTCCTAATCCACGTTTTAACCCTTTTGTAAAAGAAGTGGAGAACTGTCTTCCAGTTGATTTAATGATATTAACCCATTTTGATGATGATCATCTAGTTGGAATAAAAGACTTTATTGAGAGACATCAAAACGATGTCCCTTTCCCCGTTAAAAGAATTTGGGCGAACTGTGCAAAGCATGTTGATTTTGATACGTCAGAAGACTTGTCATCTAATAAAGCAAGTAAGATGGCTGATATTCTATGTGCAATATCGCAAAAAACACAGTTTGATTGGGAAGGATACCGATTGAATGGATTTGTGGACGATACTATAACCTTTGCCGATATAGATATTATTAATCCACGAAAAAATTTATTTAAGTATTTTATTGACAATTATAAAGAAGAGTATGATGTTGGCGTCACTGAAGAAAATCTGTCAAATAAAATAGATACAGATTCAGACATCAACATAGACATGCGTGAATTGGCACAACGTAGTAAGACTTTAGGAAATCCGAACAAGCCTTCAGAACTTGTCAATATGGTTTCGTTAAGTATGATAATACGTTGTGATGCATTTAGCGTATTAATATTAGGAGATAGCTTTCCGCAAGAAATATATTTGTCTCTTATTGAAAGAGGTTATAGCAAAGAAAATAAGTTGCAAGTAGATTTCATAAAAATGTCTCATCATGGCAGTGCTAATAATATCAGCAATGATTTATTAGATATTATAGATTGTGATAAATTTATCATAAGTACCAATGGAAGTAAAGGTTATAAACATCCACATAGAGAAGCTATAGCGAATGTTTTATGCCATCCAGAAAGAGATTACTCTCGTACTATTCATTTTTATTTTAACTATCCGCTTGAAACTATAATTAACAATAGAGAAGAAGCTTTGTTTAATTTTGAGTTAGATAAATGTTTAAATTTAGAATGTCATGAGCCGAAAGAAATTAATAGATTCATCTTGTTACCCTGATATAGATACACTTCAAGCATTATCTGTAAAGATTGACTGCATTAATGAGCATGAAGGAATTATTGAAAATGGAACAGGAACTTTGTTTGCAAATGACGGTTCTTATTATGTTATAACAGCAGCTCATTGTATTCTTAATAATACTACCAAAAGCTTCTATGATAAGAGATATATTCAGATAAGCCTTCCTCATATATGCAAAACCCTTATAGAGGTGAATGAAGTTTTAGAGTTCAATTCTGATGATGATGCAGATTTCGCTCTTTTATCTGTTAAACTAGATATTGATAGTTTCCCGATAAGTTTTGATTATGAGAATGATATTCAATTTATAGGTAAAGACGAGTTTTGTACTAATACATGTTTCTATGGTTATACATCCTCAGAACCAACAGGGCGTATGTTTCGTGCCAGGATGGTATCTACAAACACATATGAAGTAGAAGAAAATGCGATATCTGCAACGGGTGCAGATTTTTCTCGTGTAATGAAAGGAAGTTCGGGTAGTGGGATTTTTGTTGAATACGAGAACCGAATATTTTGTCTGGGATATGTAAAAAGTCGTATGACAGAGACAGACAGATTAAACGACATTAAAATACGCAGAATACCTAGTGATATAAACAATAAGTTCTCGCATCCCATTCTGCTACATTCTATTCAACAGAAACAAGCACTAGAAGCGTCTCTTACTCCTCAATCTCATGTTGAGATTGAATACATAAATAAATGGAATGAGTTAAGCATCGCCTTATCTAAGAATGAAGATATTACCAGAATTCTTAATGATATTAGTGAATTAAAGATTCACTATCCATATGTAAAGTCTGTTATATATCAAGAACAAATTACAAATATCATATTAAGAAACAAGAATCAATGGAATGCTTGCGAACGACGTGCATTTATTTATGCATTACAAGATCGTGGACTATGGCCTGCTTTATTCGGAGAACTCCCTCAAGCTGGCGACTTCAATGATATTCCTGAATATAAGAACATGATGTTTCGTGCATCAACTTTTGCCTGTGGATCTACTGATGAAGCAAATATACCTGATAAAAATACAGACGAGGGTATGTACGACTTAGTTCTTTGTAAAGCATTTAAGTTTGAATTTGACAAGATGTTCGAACTGATTAATGCTTGGAATCCTAATGGAATATGGTCTGTAAAAAAAGCACTACTTGTATATTTATTTAGAAGAGATGAAGACGCTCTGAATTCAGTAAAAATGTTTATCGAGAATAAAACGAATTCTGAAAACGAAAGATTTGTAGCCACTCTTATATATAATATTGCAAGCCAACAATTTCCACAACCATATAAATATACAGAATTTTGGGAACGTGGTGTAGAGGAACCAAGTGAGATAATCTCATACATTGCAGCAAGAATTGATAAAACAAAAACACAGCCTCATATTTTTGGAACTCATTCTACGCAAATTTTTGGCAGTACAGATTCTACTTCTTTTCCTGAATCTATTAGATTGTTACAATATTTGGCAAATACAGGTTTAACAACAAAATTTGGTATTTATAGTATTGTAAATATAGAACATTGGATGAAGGTGTTTCGGCACTTGGTACACTTCATCCCTTACCCTACAGTTTATTATACATTGCAATATGCAGAAGAGAAAACTGTGAGATGGGCAGGTCAGATGATAGCATATAGTGATGATGATTTTTTAATTAGTGTTCGTCCAGACTTACTTAATACTTTATTAGGAGCTTTAAGAATTGAATGCACTCCTAGAAACTTATATGCAAGCATTTATTATATAACCCAAGAATTATATGTATCAGTTAAAGAAAGTGTATGGTATGATGAATTTAGGAAATCTGTTTTAGATTATTTTGTTGGAGAAATAGATGCAGCAAATGTAAGTATGTCGGATGCTATCTATAAGAACTTATTTTCTGCTATTCAATGTATTAAAGACCTTGAAAGAAGAAAGGAAATATTTATTCAATTAGCGAATAAAATGTCACAAAATCCGCATCTTATTAGTCGATTATTATGCAATGCATTGTTAGTAGATATAGAATTGGCTGCTATTCCTGAAGTGGAAGAATGTTTATGGCATATAATCTATCAAATTCCTATAGCCCGTTCGTATCATATTTTATACGAGTTTAATCGAGTTAATACATTGACTGCAGAGCAAAGAGCAGTAATAGATAGCAAAATATTAGCCGAACAATTATCATTTTCAAAAAGTGATTATATAGCCTTAGTTAATTTGAGTAATTTAGCTCTCTCTGAAGAAAGTATATCTAAGATAAAACAAATAGCTCTCTCTGATGACATATGGAATTGCGGTATTACAGATTCTTGTTATACAGCTCCAATGCCATCACACATTGAACTATTTGACGATAAAGTGATATGGTCAGAAGAAGAATGGCAACTTATTCGATCGAATATGGAACAAAATATAGAGCTCTTAGAAAGCAAAAAGATCAAAAGAGAGTCTTCAAATTTCTTCAATTCTATGTACCTTCATCTTCTTTCAGACATGAAATTATTTATACTACAGATACAAAAAGCTAATGGATTTAATGTAGAAGATATACTTTATAGGGTCAATACTTTGATTGAACAAATAAGCGGATATAAGAACCTTATAGAAGCCCTTTCATCAAGTGACTATAATGAAGTAAATGTTGCATTGGATTTATTGAATGTACAATTGAGAACAGATGATTTTAATAAACATATAGCTGAGATAAATATCATTATTAATAAAGTTGTCCTTAAACAATCTGCAAATATTGACAACTGCATTAACTTTATTGCTTTTCTAATGCGAAAATATTCAGTAGTGATGAAAAAGCATTTTGGAGATTTATTACTGTGTCTACTGAAGAATTTTATTGATTATAATTTTGAAAATATGAATTTCCATGTTCCAAGCGTTAATCATAAACTAAGTCTTATAGCTCATTATATGAAACCTGAATTTGAAGATTATATTCAGATAAAATATTGGACTTCAGATAAAGTTGTGAATCGTTTTGGTGGTTATACTACTCTGCCTTAATAGCATAGTCACGACAATAGCCTGCGGAATCGCAGGCTATTATTGTGTTCTCTTAGATGCTTTGTTCGATGATTTTTATATCATCCTTTGACAACTCATATGCTTGATAAACAAACTCATCAATCTGCTTTTCTATTGTAGAAGTGTCCGTCAAATTATTAATACGCTTAGTTTCAATAACTTCTTTAACTAACTCGGAAATCCTCAATTGGACACCTAAATCTAACCGTGGAATTGGAAAATTATCAACTTCGTAACCATTAACATTGCTATTAGTACTGAAACATCTAAAGAACCAATTTATGGTTTTTGAGTTTAAGAAACCCAATAAACAATATAGGTCTATAGTGTGTGATGGCAAGATGTAATTGCACGAATTCGCCAAATAATATCCTTGAGGAACAATGGACATAACAAGTCTTATATTGTCATTTGCACCTGTCATTCCTTGCATTGCAATTCTCTTTTATTTGTGATGGGCAGATTTCTCAGTAGTCCCATATTTTGACAAATATTTATCTTCTTCGAGATAATCTATTTGACCTTGGCTCATTTGATGAGTATAATAGTATCGTTGTATTGAAGCTCCCTTCAATATAACAGGGTTGCTAATATTTGAGTCAAAGAATTTTTTATGAAATGTTACATTTAACTCACCCTCTATACATTTCAGTGATATTTCTTTTTTCTTCAACAACTTAATGACTGTTGTTTTGTATTCAGGTCTCAAACGTGGTATTGTATAATCAATACAATCAATTGCTATAATGTCATTAAGAGAAAAAGAAGTACTTAACCCTGATGATTTATGCTTGTCATCCCAAACATATACAGGGAATACATAATCACTATCGACTTTAGTGTTTTGTATTAATGATATACACACACTCATCTTTACACTCTCAAAAACACGCTTCTTCTTACTATCTCGTTCGGGGAACGAATCAATTTTGATAATCTTGTCATTCTTGAGGATATACTTTCTCAAATTTGTAGCCTGTCTATCTCCTAAAAAAGAATTTTGGAAGATAAAACAATTTATGCCTTTTGTAGATAGGAGTTTTTTTACTGCATTTGCGATAAAGAGTTTGTAGGCATTTAATTTACCCCCCCAAATGCTATCGTATAGTCCTTATCACTACGTAAATCTGCAATCTCTCCAACATGTGATTCTTGATATAGAAAATACGGTGGATTGCCAATCACGATATCAAATCCCTCCTTATCATCACGATTGAAAACATCGCTAAACTAAGTGTGCCAGAGAAAGAATTTGTTATTTTCGGCAAGATTGATGTCTTTAAGTTGGGCGAGAATTTCAGGATTGTATGCCTGTGCCTCCAACTGCTTGTTGATGGTGTCTGAAATCTCTTGTTGTAGTTTTACTTTTCTGTCGTGGTCGCTACAAGAGTAGTATGACGATAGCAAGTGTGATACGGTTTTCTGCAAACGATTCTTCTCATCATCGAAAAGAGAAATTTCGCCTTTATCTTTCTTATATTCCTTTTCGTAAGTGAGTTTGCTCAAATCTACGCCCATAAAACTTTCGATAAGCGAATTGCCCTGCATAATCTTATAGTCAAGGTTAGGCAATGGCGATGGAGTCTCTTCATCTACCACGATTGAAAGCCAAAAACGCAAACGGGCAATATCAACCGCACCTTTCTCAATATCCACACCATAGATGTTGTTTTGGATAATGCTCTTCTTAATCTCGGCACGATCGTAATGCTCACCATATATCCCGAAAAAACTTGCAGCGGATTAAGACAAATTAAAGAGCGTGTCCCGAAAGCGATACCACCTAAAATACTATATAACAAATACTTTATTTTCTCTTGTTATGCTTTTCTTTTCATTTTCGACTTTCCCAACCTGCTATCAAAACATATATTGCAGTTCCACGCTTTCTTGTTTTGAATCTAAAGTTAAAGAAGTCTTTTCAGCTTTCATCTTATCTTGGCATTGCATGCCGTTTGGGATATACGCTGCATGGAGAGCCGTTTGTGTATAGAAATTGTTTTGGTTTCGATGTGTCCGTTCCTTATCTTTGCGTGAATTTGAACTAAAGACCATAGAGTTATGCAAATAGAAAAAACACATCATCTGTCGGGCTTGAACACATCATGCGTTTCACCCGAATGCATCATCCGTTTAGGGACAACGCATCATGCGTTCCTATCCTCCTGTTTCTCGGCCGGTTATTTCAAGAACAGTCCTTCCGGTCCGTTCCCCCCCTAGATATACGGATAGTATATCTTATCTTC
>NZ_GL882621.1:113939-189579 GCF_000195635.1 Bacteroides fluxus YIT 12057
CGTTTGGTGGCGCAAAGGGTGGCGCAAAACTTTTGTAAAGTACTGTGCTGCAATGCAAAACTATGGCGCAAAGCGTGTCCAAAAAGTGGCGCAAAAAATAGGGTGCAAACGGGTGGACGCAAATGCTTGGAATATAAGGCGTTAAATGAGGCCTATGCCTTCCTCTCTTCCATTTTCTTTTTCACGAACCCGATTTTGAGGTTGGCCTCTTCCATGTTTTTCTTGATTTCTGCCATGGAAGACAGCAATTGCGCTAATTCATAAACGCTGGCCAATGCCTGGCGGTCGGCAACGGTCATGTGGGTGGAATACGGGCGCTCTCCCAGGTAATTGACTTTTATGTTTTTATCCTTGTTCAGATAAAGGAACCCCATGACATTGCCGTCTTCACCCATTTTGTAATCCGCTTTTTCTATTTTTTCTCCCAGGTCGGTGGTTTCATAGCTGTCTTTGGAAGCGGGCGTTTCCGCGAAACTGCCGTCGGGAGCGATTACCTTGACCGCTACGTGGTGAATGTTACGGGAACCGCAATAGATGGAGGTCATGCTCATTACGCCGTTTTCATCTACTTGAAAGCGGAGGAAAGAGCGGTGCAGGTTCTTTTCTATCACTTGTGCGGGATGCAGGTAATTGCCTGTTTTCTGGTATTCGGCATCTTTTTCAAAGGCAAACTTGCTTTTGACGGCATCGAACTCTTGTTGTTTTACCTGTAGCATGCTATCCAGGTAAGCCAGGCTCTGTTCCTGCTCCTTCAGTTCCACTTCTTGCATCAGCCCGATTCCGGCGCGGCGGGTTTCAAAAGCTTTGGGATAAAGGATTTTGATGCTGTCGATCTGTTTTTTGGCTTCGCTATAGTCGCCTTGTTCAAACGCCAGGCGGGCGGCTTGCAGTTTTTCACCGGCTTTTTTCTCTATATCTTCGCAAGCGAAGAGCGTGCAGCACAGGCACGCAAGTAATGCTGCTTTCTTCATATTTCTTGTTCTTGGAGTTTCCGGGAACAAAAATAGAAATAATATCCGTATCTTTGCCCTTTCAAAAAATGATTTATTGACAAATGATAGAATTGACGGCAGAAGAACTGAAACAATATTTCAGTGACGACATATTCAAGCGGATATCCGGGACGGCAGATAAACTGGGACTGGAATGCTATGTGGTGGGAGGATATGTACGCGATATTTTCCTGCAACGTCCATCCAAAGATATTGATGTAGTGGTAGTGGGCAGTGGCATTGCCATGGCCGAGGCGCTGGGCAGAAGCTTGGGACGCGGGGCGCATGTCTCTGTCTTTAAGAATTTCGGGACGGCGCAATTAAAATATCACGGTACGGAAGTGGAGTTCGTGGGAGCCCGTAAAGAATCCTATACACATGATTCCCGTAAGCCCATCGTAGAAGACGGTACTTTGGAAGATGACCAGAACCGGCGTGACTTTACCATCAATGCAATGGCTGTCTGCCTCAACAGTGCCCGTTACGGCGAGTTGGTCGATCCTTTCGGCGGGATGGAGGACCTGAAAGAGAAAACCATCCGTACCCCGCTCGATCCGGACATTACTTTCAGTGACGACCCTTTGCGCATGATGCGTTGTATCCGTTTTGCCACGCAGCTGAATTTCTACATAGATGATGTCACGTTCGAATCTTTGCAGCGTAACCGTGACCGCATTTCCATCATATCCAAAGAGCGCATTGCGGATGAATTGAATAAGATACTTCTTTCTCCGGTACCTTCCAAGGGGTTCATAGACCTAGACCGCAGTGGTTTGCTGGAACTTATTTTCCCGGAGTTGGTAGCCTTGCAAGGGGTGGAAACCCGTAATGGAAGGGCACATAAAGACAACTTTTACCATACGCTCGAAGTGCTTGATAATATCAGCAAGAAGACCGATAACCTCTGGTTGCGCTGGGCGGCCCTTCTGCATGATATCGCCAAGCCTGTAACCAAGCGTTGGGAACCTCGTGCCGGATGGACATTCCATAATCATAATTTTATCGGCGAGAAGATGATACCGGAGATCTTCCGGAAGATGAAGCTGCCCATGAACGAGAAGATGAAGTACGTGCAGAAGTTGGTGAGCCTGCACATGCGTCCTATCGTGATAGCGGATGATGTGGTGACCGATTCTGCAGTCCGCCGTCTGCTGTTCGAGGCGGGGGATGACATCGATGACCTCATGACTCTGTGCGAGGCCGATATCACTTCAAAGAACATGGAACGTAAGAAGCGTTTCTTGAATAACTTTCAGTTGGTACGCCAAAAGTTGAAAGATCTGGAGGAACGTGACCGGATACGCAATTTCCAGCCTCCTGTCAGCGGTGAGGAAATAATGGAAACATTCGGCTTGACGCCTTGCCGGGAGGTCGGTGCGTTGAAAAGTGCAATTAAAGATGCTATTTTGGACGGAGTAATACCCAATGAATATGAAGCTGCGCGTACTTTTATGTTACAACGGGCCGAGAAGATAGGATTGAAAAAAATATAAGTGTTGTCACGGAAAACCGTGATTTTTGCTCTGGTAACTTGGCTATCTTTTTGACCCTCTTGATATTCTTTTTCATCACTTTAGTACAGATAAACCTATTTATAATAAAAAAAACAGGAAAAGGTTGGCTCTGTGATAGGAAATTAATGTTTATATTTGCAAGTACATATAAACATGGTTTACTTTAAACGATAGAGGTTATGAATGAGATGAGATTATGGAACACTCCTGCCAAAGGCATTGCCATGCTTTTTGTGGGTGCTTTGTTCTGCGGGCAGGTAATGGCCCAGGTAGAAGTGAAAAGGAGTTTTCCTTCCGGGAAACGTATTACTGCCTTTGACAATACCACATTTTGTACCGCTTTTTTGTCTGATGGTTCTTTGTTTACACTGCGGGATATACCTGTTGTCGATCTGAGGGATATCGACCAGATAGTGTTCAATCCTACGGGCAGTTCTTTGGCATTGCGCCGCGGCAAGAAAGATATTTGCATTTATTCTTTCCGTGACCGCAACAAGAAGCTGTTTGAACTGAAGGACAAACGGAAAGGATTGAAGGACAGGCGGAATCTGGAGTTTGTGTTGCCGGGCGAAGCCGGTGCGGAACTGATGAAAGACGCTTCCAAAGGCGACATTGTGTCCATTACCATGTGCTATGGTGCAGATGCCCGTAATTTTATCGTTTCCAACTCTTTGGGTGAGATTATCGTTTATGATACAAAAGAGTATCTGCCACAGGCATACATCCAAGGCAAGGCTCCGGCTACTGTATTGGCTATGAGTTCCAACAACTATTTTATTGCTGCCGGGACAGGAAAGAACATTGATGTATGGAATTTCCAGACGAAGCA
This sequence comes from Bacteroides fluxus YIT 12057, assembly GCF_000195635.1. GTDB lineage: Bacteria > Bacteroidota > Bacteroidia > Bacteroidales > Bacteroidaceae > Bacteroides > Bacteroides fluxus. Next base: position 117,275 of record NZ_GL882621.1, read on the forward strand.
GCTCCGTACTTCCATTCCGATGACCGGCATGGTGACCGGTATGGAGTTTTCAGCCGATGCTTCGCAACTGGCGGTTGTGACGGACGACAGCCGTTTGACCATTCTTGATACCAAGAACTGGGACAAGGTGGATATCTTCGACAAGATTGGAGGCAAGTTGTCTTGCCCGTCTTTCCATCCGGAAGGAAAATATGTCAGCGTGGTGAAAGATGACAATGCGATTGTTATTATGAACCTCAAGAACAGTGCGGTGGAACAAACGTTGGATGAAGCTGTCGGAGGTGTGGCAGGCAACCGTTTCTTTATCAACAAGCAGAATAGCGATGTCTTTATGATATCCAACCGCCAGAAAGACCTTGTCTTCTGGGATGCTAATGGCTTGAATCCTTTCTTCGGCAAATTGATGAGTAAGGAAGTGGATGCCAAGATGAATGAATGGGTAAAGATGATGCAGGGTGAGTCCATGGAGGATTATGCCATCCGTGTAAATGATGAGACACGCTTGAAGCAACAGCAGTTGTTCGCTCAGGAAGTGGCTACCGAGTTGGCCGGTGACCGTATTTCCATCGAGAATCCTTTTGTAGGCGACTATGATGCTTCCAAGAGCATGCTGAATATCGGCTTTCATTCATTGCCTTCCATTTCGTTGGAGGTGCCTGCCGATGAGGCCGGAGACTTCAAGGACAGCAAGAACTTGAAATTCGATAACGCGGTCTATGTCTTGAATGACAAGGATGAATTCGAATTGGCATACGTTGAGGTCCGTAACGAAACGACCAATAAGGTTTATATCTATGATAACATCGGGCGTACCAAATTGACGGCTTTGGAAGCTGACGACAATTTTGTTCCTCTGGAAGTGATGCAACAGGCAAGCCGTGAAGAAATACAGCTGAAGGAGATCAAGGAAGCTGTTATCGAAGAAAAGAAACAAGATAAGCTGATTACCGAAAACACGCAGATTGACGTGAAGACGGAGGTTGTTCCGGGGGTGGATGCTGACGGTAACAAGATTCTGAACTATAAGGTTGGTTATCAATACGAAGTTATCAACAAAGAGTTCTCCGCCAAAGAGGATTTCCCGTCGGGCGGCTATAATATTGAACGTTCTAATGCGGCCATGTCCCTGATGAAGATCATCAAGAATGCTTTTGAAGGTGATTTCGCCAAATATTTGTCTGAAGGCAAGCAGGTGAAGGTGATTATTACCGGTTCTGCCGATGCCAGTCCGATCCGCGGACGTATAGCCTACGGCGGGCAATATGGCGAATATACGGATGAACCTTACTACAAGGACGGTAACCTTGACAATATTACGGTTACAAAGGCATCGGGTATCACAAGCAACGAGCAGTTGGCGTTGATGCGTGCTGCCGGGGTAAAGAACTACATTGAAAAGAATGTCGCTACTTTGGAGAATACCAGGAATGAATATGAATATCATGTGGAAGTTGCCAAAGAGCGCGGGGGTGAGTTCCGTAAGATTAATGTGGAATTTGTAATCATGGACGCCTTCCCGGTAAAATAAACATTACTGGATAAATAGAAAAACAGACTAGATATGAAGAAACTTTTCATACTGACAACCATTCTCGTGTTGGGAGCGTGGATGAAGGTGGCGGCACAAGATGCCGCCACCGCTTCCAAACGCGCCAACCAACAATATGTGCTTTTTGAAAGTGAGCGCGATAAAGGGACAAACGTAACTGCGATGTACACTTATCTGCTGGATAGTTACGGACAGTTCATAAAGGTAGTCGAAGCACCGGATAACGGTCAGTATTTGAGCGGCGCCAAGAACCGTTTGCGTGCCATGTATCCTTATCTGCTGAATGGTGCCGTTTACTATTCGGAGCAGAAACAGCCTTCCAAGGCACTTGATTTTGCGGCTGCGTATATTGAAATGCCGCAATTGAAGATTTTCCGTAGCGAGTTGCTACCGAAAGACAGCCGTTATGCTTCGGTGGTATATTATGCCGCGGTGTCGGCCTATAACTTGCAGAAGTACTCCCAGGCGTTGAAGTATTTTCAAGAATATCTGAATACCGGTGTGGATGCGCAGGAAAAGGATTGCTATGTGTACATGAACATGATTTACCAGGCACAGAAGAACTATGACGAACAGGAAAAAATCCTGGAAAAGGCAATTGCCAAATATCCTGTCTCGCTTGATTTTCTCTATAACCTGGTGAACGTACATATTGCCACCAACAATATGCCTAAGTTGTTGGCTGCCATCGACCGTATTTTGACGGTCGATCCCAATAATGACAAGGTATTGCCTATCAAGGCGCGTATCCTGGAACGCCAGGGGAAGAATCTGGAGGCACTGGATATTTACAAACGTCTCTATGCGCTGTATCCCAACAGTTTTGAATTGTTGACGGGAGTGGCGCGTGCCAATTTCAATGTGGCGACAGAGATTGTAAACAACGGGGCTACCATTGCCAATGATACGGAGTATGCCCTGGTTCGTCAGCGCGCTTCCGGCTACCTGCTGGATGCCAAGGACCAGTTCCTGAAAATCCTGGAGAAGGAGCCTGCCTCCAAGATGTATATGCAGGGATTGGCCGGCGTATATCAGTATATGGATATGAAAGCCGAATACGAGGTGTTGATGAAGATTATCACCGATGGTGCCTCATATGCTTCTTTCCCTTCCCGGTTGATGGCTTATAATGAAGCTCTGAAGAAGACCGAAGCGGTGGCACAGCAGCAGGAATCTGCCCCGGTACCGGTGGATCCGGCCATGCTGGTTATCCGTGTGGATAGCTTTATGGATGGTAACAAAAATAAGGTAATTGATGCGGGCGAAAGCTTTGCCATACAGTTCACCATCGAGAACAAGGGCCAGGGAGATGCTTATAACCTTCGCCTCCGCCTTTCCGAACAGCAAGGCTTCGATGAGTTTTTTGACGGCCCGCGCGAGCTGGACGGCGGTAATATACCGGCAGGAACTTCCAAGGAATATACTTTCCGCTATTTAGTGAAGAAAGAGATGCCGACCTCTCTGGCCAAGATTAACATTTATGCGTTTGAGGCGAACGGCTTCGATGCCGATCCTGCCGAACTGATTGTCAACACGCAGGAATATGCCATGCCGCGCCTGCGGATAGCAGACCACCAGTTCTTTGCATCCGAAGGCTCATCCATCACATTGGGCAAGAACGGTAAGCTGACTTTGGCGGTGCAGAACTTCGGAACGAAGACTGCCCATAAAGTGAAGCTGAATTTTAAGCTGCCCAACAATATCTTTACTACCGATACCCCGGAAATGACCATTGACAGTATCGCTCCGGGGGATGTAGCGACGCTGGATTATGGCTTTCTTGTGAACAAGCGTTTTGACGGGGATTCTATCGCCGTAATGGTAAGTGTGAGTGAGGACAGCCGTTCTTCTTATCTGAGTGAAGCCTATAAGGTGAAGGTAGGTGAATATCTGACTGCTTCCAGTTCTATTAAGATTAATGGAAATGTGGCAACACGCAAGGTGGAGGCCAAAGATTTCCAGATTGGTTTCCATAGCGAGTTGCTGGAAGATGTTCCGGTGGGAGCTGTGAACCGTCACCGTTATGCCTTGATTATCGGTAATGAGGATTATAGCATGACCGGTGCCAATGCCGAAATCAATGTTCCCTATGCGGTAAATGACGCTATGCTGTTCCGTGAATATTGTGTCCGCACCTTTGGCGTACCCGACGGGCAGATAAAGATTGTTCCCAATGCCACTGCCGGTATGATGCATGAACAGCTCGATTGGCTGGTGAATATGGCAAGTACGGATCCGGAGGCAGAACTGATATTCTATTATTCGGGACATGGCAACAATGATGAGGCTACCAAAGAACCTTATTTGTTGCCGGTGGATATCACAGGCAAGAACATCCGTCTGGGTATCTCTCTGGCCGATTTGTACAAACGGCTGGCCACATATCCCATCAAGGGTGCATACGTATTCCTGGACGCATGTTTCAGCGGCGGTTATAAGAGTGCCGCTCCGTTGCTTGCGCAGAAGGGGGTACGTGTAGTTCCAAAGGTAGGTTTACCGCAGGGGCATACCTTGAGTTTTTCTTCCAGTAGCGGTGACCAGACATCCAGTGTCTATCATGCCAAGAAGCAAGGTTATTATACTTATTTCCTGATAAAGGCCATTAAGGATGCGAAGGGGGACCTTACCATGAAGCAATTGTTCGAAAAGACCAATGCCGAGGTTAAGAAGGCCACTGCCTTGATTGGCAAGATGCAGGAGCCGCAGTATATGGCTTCTCCCACGTGGACGGATTGGACCGACATTAAACTGAAAACTCCGCCGCTAGAATAAAGTTGTAAGTAAGGCCATATAAAAGAAGGGCAGATTGTGATATCGAATCCAATCTGCCCTTCGTGATTTATTGATGGTTTATTTATTCTTCTGCCTGGAACTTGCGGCTTACCTTCATCAAATTGATTGTGTAAGTCACTACATTCTGGGCTTCCTGTATCATGGTCAGGTAAACCATGCTGACTTTGATGCTGCCGCTTTGAGTCTGGATGCGTTGCAATTCTTCACGTTTTAAGTGGGCAAGCTGTCCGTTGAGGTCATTGGCTTTACGTATTTCCGTCTCAAGGTCATGGTAGTCGTTCGTTTCCAGTTTATGGCGGCATACCTGCAATAAATAGTTGATATCTTCCGTCACATCGGCAAATTCGCCTTTCTGGATGGCATCAAGCGGCTTGAAGTTATTGTCAATGTGCTCCAGGCAGGGTTCGCAAAGACGTCCTACGCTATATACCAGTTCGCTGGCGAAATCGTTGCCTTGGTAGTAATAGAGCCCCTTTTCCAATATGATGTTGTTGTCAAGGCGGCACATGGCAAGCGTGCCCGTACGCTTCATCTGCTTGATGAGCTGTTTCTCGAATTTGACGGATCCCATCGCACGGCGTAGGCCACGCAGGTTTTCATGCAGGAAGGAAGTGACGGTACGTTCGAAGTTCTCTTCCGTAAAGGCGAGTATTTTGGTAAGCTCTTCGCGGGTATGTTTGCGCAACAATTCAAGAACCTCGTGATTGTCGGTGCTCTGCATCAGTTGTTTCAGCGTTTCGTTGCCTTTTTCTTTCTCTTTGCGCTTTTTATACATGATCTGGCTGCGGATCAGCATGAATACGGCGAGGCCGATAAGGGCGATGATGGCAATGGTGCCGCCGAAGTGAATCAGCATTGCTACGAAAAAACAGATGGTGAAGGCCGCACCGGCTGTGATGAACCATCCGCCAATGACGCTCAATACACCGGTGATGCGGAATACGGCCGAGTCACGTCCCCAGGCACGGTCGGCAAGCGAGGTACCCATCGCTACCATGAATGTGACGTAGGTGGTAGAAAGAGGCAGTTTCAAGGAAGTACCCAATGCGATGAGCAAACCTGCCAATACCAGATTGACGGAAGCGCGTACCAGGTCAAAAGCCGCACCGTCTGCAATGATGGCTTCGTCTTTCTGGAAGCGGTGGTTTATCCAGCGCTTGGTGCTTTCGGGAGCCATTTTGGAAATTCCGTTGGCAAGTGTCATGCTGAAACGTACCAGTGTACGGGCGATGGGAGTACTGCCGAAATTCTCTTCACCTTCATCCTGGCGGGAGAGGTCAACGGAAGTCTTGATTACATTATGTGCTTTTTTGGAAGTGCAAAGTGCATAGACCATGATGGCTCCTGCACCGATAAGGAAGTACCAAGGGGTTTTGGCAGGGCCGAGGAGGGAGCTCATGAGGAAGCCGTCGGCTCCGGCTGCCGTACCGTTGGTCGTATAATCGATGAATGAAGAATAGCCGGCAAGAGGCACACCGATAAAGTTGACCAAGTCATTGCCTGCAAAAGCAAGGGCGAGCGAGAATGTACCCATCAGCACCACTACTTTGAATATGTTGACTTTGCATAAGTGCAGGATCTGCATCAGAATGGTGAAGAACACGAAACAACAGGTAATCAACATTCCCGTATTGTCTTGTATCCAGTGTTTGTTTTCGGGGGGCATGAACGAGCTGTCCTTCAATCCTTTTATCAGCATGAAGTAGATGATGGAAGTGGCGGCGATACCACCGAACAGGGCAATGCTGTACTTCATCTTTTTCTTGTAGTTGAAAGTAAAGACGATACGTGCCAGCCATTGTACCAACATACCGAAGAAGAACGCGATGGCTACGGAAAGGAAGATACCCATGATGACGGACAGGGCTTTGTCTGTGTTGATAAGGTCGCCGAACCCGAGCGTGTCGCTGTTGTAAACCTTGATAAGTGCCAGTGCGAATGTACCTCCCAGCAACTCGAACACCATAGAAACGGTGGTGGAGGTAGGCATGCCCATTGTGTTGAAGACATCCAACAGTACGACATCCGTCAGCATGACGGCAAGTAATATGCACATGATTTCGGCAAAATAGAAATGTTCTGGTTGGTAGATGCCATGTCGTGCAATATCCATCATACCGTTACTTAGCGCAGCGCCGATAAATACACCGATACCTGCTATGAACAGTATGGTCTTGAAAGAGGCTGCCTTTGCTCCGACAGCCGATTGAAGAAAGTTAACCGCATCGTTGCTGACTCCTACTACAAGATCGAAAATCGCAAGTACGAACAGAAAGACTACGATACCTAAATAGATTGTTTCCATAAATATGTATTTTGTTTCCGCTGCAAAGGAACGTAAATTGTGTTGCAGGGAAGTGTCATACATGTTACAGAAATGTTACGAAACGAATGATATCCGGTTATCTATTTCTGTTTCAGGTATTCGTAAAAGGTGTATTGCGACCGGGTCTTTTCTTTCTGCGGACGGCTTGACTTCCAGCGGTTCCGTAAGCGGTCATCCACAAAGCAGGCTTTTCTCTTGTCGGACAGTTGTATGGAGAGCATGTCTGTCAGCTCCTGTTTCAGGTCCGGGTCCAATATGGGAGTGACGGCTTCGATGCGGCGGTACAGGTTACGGCGCATCCAGTCCGGCGAACCGAGGAAAAGTCTGGGGTCACCTCCATTGCCGAAGTACCAGATGCGGGCATGCTCCAGGAAGGTATCTACGATACGGGTTATCCGGATGTTGCGGCTGTACGGTTGCCCGGGTATCAGACAGCAGATGCCGCGTACAATCAAGTCTATTTCCACTCCTGCCTGCGATGCCTCGTAGAGGCGCTCTATCATGGCCGGATCTTGTAAGGCATTCATCTTAAGGATGATTCTGCCCCGTTTTCCGCTTTGTGCCAGTTCCATCTCATGGTTGATCAGCCGGTTCAGTTCCGGTATCAGATTGAACCGCGCCACCAGCAGGCGGTGGAAAACAGGGTTTTCTTTTCCTTTCAGGGTGCGGAACAGGTTGTGCAGATCATTGACGATAACAGGATTGCAGGTGAAAAGTCCGCTGTCCGCATAGAGGGTGGCGGTCTTCTCGTTGAAGTTTCCGGTGCTGATGTAGGCATAACTGGTCAGCTTGTGCCCTTCTTTGTCGCAGCGTAGTATGAGGGCCACTTTGGCATGGACCTTCAGTCCGGGTATGCTGTAGATGATATTGATGCCGGCGGCTTTCATCATTTCGGCGGTGGCAAGGTTGTTCTCTTCGTCGAAGCGTGCCTTCAGTTCAACGAATACGGTCACTTTCTTCCCGTTCTGTGCGGCGGCTATCAGGGTATTGATGACCGTGGAGTTTTCCGCCACACGGTATTGGGTAACCATGATTTCGCGTACGGTAGGTTCGTGTACCGCTTCATATAAGAAATGTATGAAGTGGTCGAAAGAGTGGTAGGGATAGTGCAGCAGCAAATCCTTCTTCTCTACATACCGGAAGATGGATTCCCGTTCGTCCAGGCAGGTCAGCTTCATGGGTTGCGGCTTTTTGATGGGGCGTACGGTATGGTTGGGATTGGGCAAGTGCCGCAAGTCCTCCATATTGAGATGCTTGTCGCCCGGCACCAGTTCCCTCCGGTCTATATGATAGGCATCTACCAGGAAATCCAGGAAGTCCTGCGGCATGGCACGGTCATAGACAAAACGGCAGACATCTCCGATTTTGCGTTTCTTCACCTTGGTCTTTACCTGCTCTATGATTTCGGAAGTGTTGGCGGCATCGTCTATCAGGATATCCGCATCGCGTGAAATCTTGATGCAGTAGCTGCTCTCTACCTCGTAGCCGGGGAAGATGGTGTCTATATTGGCTTTGATGATGTCTTCGATAAACATCAGGTAGTAATTCTTCCCGACTTTGGGCAATTCGATGAAACGGGGCACTTTGCTGTAAGGCAGTTTCATGACAAAGTACTGTGTGCGGTCGGGTGAACCGGCAGGCACGCCTTTCAGATAAAGGCGCACGGCCAGGTAAAGCCGGTTGTCGCGCAGGAAAGAGATGACCTTGTCTTTGCTCACCGGCACGGGAGCCAGGTACGGGAAAATCTCTTCCCGGAAGAACTTGCGCAGGAACTCCCGGTGGAAAGGCTCCACATTGCGGCTTTGGTAAAAGATGATATGGTGTTTCCGCAAGGCGGGCAGTATCTTTTCTTCGTAGATGCGGATACGTTCCTCCAGCTGGCGGTTTACTTCCCTGTTGATCTCTCCAACCAGTTCGATGGCGGATTGTACGGACTCTTCATCGTTGTGTGCAGCCCCTGTTGCTATGGCTTTATGGTCGGCCACGCGTATCTTGTAGAACTCCTCCAAGTTGGAAGAATATATAGAAATAAAGTTGATGCGCTCATACAGCGGCAAGGAATCGTCTTCGGCTTCCAACAGTACACGGTAGTTGAAAGACAGCCAGCTGATATCGCGTTTGAAATATCTGTTTTCCATAATGCTAAGGTTAAGGGAGAGGTGTAAAAAGTGCCTAAAAGAAATCATAAAGCACACCCTCCTGTTTAAACTTTCCCAAATATAATTACCTTTGTCCTAATAAACAATAGAAAGATGACAAAAATTGGTTTATTATCAGATACGCACGGTTATTGGGACGAGAAGTATCTGCAATATTTCGAATCGTGTGATGAAATATGGCATGCCGGTGACATCGGTTCACTGGAAGTAGCGCAGAAGCTGGCTGCATTCCGTCCGTTCCGGGCGGTATATGGCAATATCGACGGGCAGGAGATTCGTCAACTCTATCCGCAGATTCTGCGCTTTACGGTAGATGGGGCGGAAGTGCTGATGAAGCACATCGGCGGTTATCCGGGCAAATACGATCCTTCCATACAAGGCAGCATCCTGGTGCGCCCGCCAAAATTGTTTGTCAGCGGGCATTCTCATATTCTGAAGGTGAAGTACGACAAGACGTTGGGCATGCTTCATATCAATCCGGGGGCGGCAGGCATTTCCGGTTTTCATAAAGTACGTACAATGGTCCGGTTTGTGATAGACAACGGTACTTTCAAAGACCTGGAGGTGATAGAATTGGCGGGGTGACGGAAACGGATCCGAGCGGTAGCTTAGAATTAAAAATAATTTAATTTATTTTGTACTGCATTCGGTTTACACTATCTTTGCAACTTGAATAGCAAGTTAGAGCCGTGGGGCATCGTCCTCCTTCTTATTTTATTCTCCGTTTGATGTATCACCGAAAAAAGAACTGAAATATGAAAGGAATTATTCTTGCAGGTGGCAGCGCCACTCGTCTCTATCCGTTATCCAAGGCTATCTCAAAGCAGATAATGCCTGTCTATGACAAGCCCATGATTTACTACCCGCTTTCCACGCTGATGCTGGCGGGCATACGTGAAGTCCTGATCATTTCTACCCCCCGTGATTTGCCCATGTTCCGTGAACTGTTGGGAACCGGTGAAGAGCTCGGCATGTCCTTTTCTTATAAGATACAGGAGAATCCCAACGGATTGGCGCAGGCTTTTGTCCTGGGCGCCGAATTTCTGGACGGCGGTCCCGGCTGCTTGATCTTAGGTGACAATATGTTTTATGGACAGGGCTTTTCGGCCATGCTGAAACGTGCCGCTTCCATTGACAAGGGGGCTTGCATCTTCGGGTATTACGTGAAAGATCCCCGTGCATACGGTGTAGTGGAGTTTGATGCCGACGGAAAGGCCATTTCCCTTGAAGAGAAACCTGCGCAGCCCAAAAGCAACTATGCTGTTCCCGGTCTCTACTTCTACGACTCTACCGTCACGGCCAAGGCTGCCGCTTTGAAGCCTTCCGCCCGCGGTGAATATGAAATTACCGACTTGAATCGCCTCTACCTGGAAGAGGGTACTTTGAAGGTGGAGCTCTTCGGCCGTGGCTTTGCCTGGCTTGACACGGGCAATTGTGACAGTCTGCTTGAAGCCAGCAACTTCGTCGCCACCATCCAGAACCGCCAGGGATTCCGTGTCAGCTGTATTGAAGAGATTGCCTGGCGCAAAGGCTGGATAGATATCGACCAGCTGTATCGTCTGGGCGAGCAGCTTGGCAAGACCGAGTACGGCAAGTATCTGATGGAACTGGCCGATTCCAGAACTCATATCGCAAAATTTAAAATTCAAAATTCATAATTCTCAAACTCATGACTTCTTATCTCGTAACCGGTGCTGCCGGATTTATCGGCGCCAACTATATCAAATATATTCTGGCGAAACATAGTGACATTAGAGTGGTCATACTGGACGCTCTTACTTATGCCGGAAACTTGGGAACCATCGCCAATGACATAGACGATGACCGTTGTATCTTTGTAAAAGGTGACATCTGCGACCGTGTGCTTGCCGACGAACTGTTTGCCAAATATAAGTTTGATTATGTGGTGAACTTTGCGGCCGAAAGCCATGTGGACCGCAGCATTGAGAATCCCCAACTTTTCCTGATGACAAACATCTTGGGTACACAAAACTTGCTGGATGCTGCCCGCCGTGCCTGGGTAACGGGGAAGGATGCGTCCGGTTATCCCACTTGGCGTCCGGGGGTACGCTACCATCAGGTATCTACCGATGAAGTTTACGGCTCATTGGGTGCGGAAGGGTATTTTACGGAACAGACTCCGCTTTGTCCGCATAGCCCGTACAGCGCCAGCAAGACAAGCGCTGATATGGTCGTGATGGCGTATCACGATACCTATAAAATGCCGGTAACCATTACCCGCTGCTCCAACAACTACGGTCCTTATCATTTCCCGGAGAAGCTGATTCCGTTGATTATCAAAAATATACTCGAAGGAAAGAAACTTCCGGTCTATGGTGACGGCAGTAATGTGCGCGATTGGTTGTATGTGGAAGACCATTGCAAGGCTATAGACCTTGTGGTTCGTGAAGGTGTGGAAGGAGAGGTTTATAACGTAGGCGGTCACAATGAAAAGACCAATCTTGAGATTGTGAAGCTGACTATTTCTACTATCCGCCGTCTGATGGAAGAAGAACCCAGGTACCGTGAAGTCTTGAAGAAGAAGGAAAAGGGTGCCGACGGACAGATTGACATCAGTTGGATCAACGAAGAACTGATTACTTTTGTAAAGGATCGCCTGGGACATGACCAGCGTTATGCCATCGATCCTACAAAGATTACCGCTGCCTTGGGCTGGTATCCTGAAACAAAGTTTGAGGTGGGTATTGTCAAGACCATCGTGTGGTACCTGAACAATCAGGAATGGGTAGAGGAAGTTACCAGCGGTGATTATCAGAAATACTACGAAAAGATGTACGGAAGAAGGTGATGAATCGTCTTACGTAGCCAGGATAACTGCACTCAACAACAATCCCATAAGCAGCATGTTGCGCGAGGTCTCGCCCAATATGCTGTTTAATTTTTTACCGCTTCGTATTTCACACATCCGCTTCCAGGTACGCACATGTGCCAGTAGGTAAATGAATGGCAGGAGTACGGCGGTAACGTCAAAAGACAATACGCCGGTTTCTCCCTGCATGTCCCCGCCGTTACGGACGGCAAACCATAGGGTGAGGAGGGTGGCTGCCATTCCTAGCCCAAGATACAGGTATCTTCCGAGAGGTTCACCGAACCGCACAATGAGCGTGCGTTTTCCACTGAGGGCATCTTGTTCGCGATCCCGGTAATTGTTCACTATCAATAAGGTGTCTGTCACCAGTCCGCTGATGAGGGAAGCAACCATGACATCCGCCGTAATGGTATAGGCCTGCACATAGTAAGTGCCGCCTACAGGGACAAAACCGAAGAACATCAATACCAGCAGGTCACCCCAGCCTTGATACGAGAGGACAGTGGTATAGAGAAACGCAAATACGACGCAAAACATTCCCAATAAGACCAGTTCCCAGCCGTGGTATGGCAGTTGTCCCCGGCATGCATACAGCAGTCCGCAGCCGGTGAGGCAAGACAGGAAGACCGTGAGCCCGATGCCCCGTTTCATGGCTTCCGGCGTAATCCATCCTTGGGCGCAGGCGCGTTCCGGGCCGAGGCGGTCTTCGCGGTCAGTGCCTTTCAGGTAATCGTACAGGTCATTGATGAAATTGGCGGCTATCTGCATGCCGCAGGCGAAAAGCAGGCACAGCAAGGCAGCCATGCCTTTGAACTGTCCGTCGGCAAGTGCAAGGGAAGTTCCTGTCAGTACGGGGATGACGGCGCCGGTCAATGTTTTGGGACGGGCGGCGAGGAGCCATGCGTGGAGTGAATTTTGCTTAATCTCTTTCATGTCTGTTTTAATAAGTATCAACGTCTGTCGGCAAAGATACGGAAAATGCCTATCTTTGCAGTCGCTTATGATGAAGAAGTTATTTTATATACCTGTTCTTTTGTTGCTGCTCTTGTCGTCATGTAAGTCGAAAAGAAATCTTGTCTCGTCTCTGCCGCAACAAGTGATGAAGGGTGACAGTACCCGTTTAAGTGATACGATCGGTTTGTCTTCCGCCCTTTCGCCCATGCTTACTTTCGACCAGTCCGATTTGCGTAATGTCCGTCGCCGGCCAGTGAAGCGTCCCGCCGGGAAGCCGAAAAAGGAGGAACCGTCGAAACCCCACAGGCAAATCGTGCAGCGCGGTACGCGAATCACGGTTAAGACCGTTCATGTACCTTCCTCTTATGAGGGAGTCAGCCGCATCAAGGTGTATGATTTCACTCACCGTGATGTACCGGCCGCTTTTGAAGGATTCCGCATCGCTTTTGTTTCTGACCTGCATTATAAGAGCCTGTTGAAGGAGAAAGGGTTGAATGACCTTGTGCGTCTGCTCATAGACCAGAAAGCCGATGTCCTGTTGATTGGCGGTGATTTTCATGAAGGCTGCCAATATGTGCCGCCGGTCATGGCCGCGCTTGCCAAGGTGAAGACACCGATGGGCACCTATGCTGTATTGGGCAACAATGATTATGAGGCCTGCTATGATGATATTGTGAGAGAGATGGACCATTATGGGATGCATCTGCTGGAACACAAGGTAGATACGCTGAACCGGGAGGGTGCCCGGATACTGGTAGCAGGCGTGCGCAATCCTTTTGATCTGGCACAGAACGGTAAATCTCCTACGCTCGGGCTTTCTCCCGATGATTTTGTTATCCTGCTGACGCACACCCCTGATTATGCGGAAGATGTTCCGGTTACCAACAGCGACTTGGTGCTTGCGGGACATACGCACGGCGGGCAGGTTACCCTGTTCGGCCTTTATGCTCCGATTGTTCCCTCACACTATGGACAGCGTTTCCTTACGGGGCTGAAGTACAATTCCAAACATATACCGATGATTATCACCAATGGTATCGGTACTTCACAAAAGGCGGTGCGCATGTTCGCACCGGCAGAGGTAATCATGATTGTGCTGCATCAGTTGAAGGACTGACGGTTCGCTTTGGGTGTTGTGCCATCTTCTGTCTTGCATTAAGTCAATTTTGCTGTTCTTCGGGCATCAGTACTACTCCCTGTTTCTTCTTGCCGTCCATCTTTACCACCATGGGTTGCTCAAAATGTACATGCCGCAGATATTTGGTTTCATGTACGGCAGGTTGCGTGTTGAGATATTCCTGGTTATACACTCCGTCGTTCATAAACGCGTTGATTGTAAAGTAGCCCACTCCGAAAGAGGTCAGGTTCTGGAAGAAATGTGTCCCTTGGCTGGGATCTACCCGGTAGTTCGTCAGTCCGGCTTCCACTATGACGCGGGCAGCGCTGATATGAGGCCACTTTACGGGGATTCCAAGCCAAGTGTCGCTGCTTCCCCAACGTCCCGGCCCTACCAGGATATAGTTCTTGCCCTCGTTCAGGAACTGCTGGTTCAGCTTTTCTATTTCCCAGGCAATCTCCTGGTTATGGGAGGCGCTGTAATCGTCGGTTTTCACATAGATAATGTCATTGATTTCATTCATGACGCCGTGTCCCAAAGAGTTGTTGGAACGGAGGAGTACCTTTTCATCGGAAATGGAAGTGAGGTCCTCGTCCAGCATTTCCTTGCTATCGACTATCGGGCGGATTTGCAGCAGATAGAAAGTGCCGGTCTTGTCCTTTTCACGGCTCATGGTAGCGGCGAATTCTATTTCGACGGGACGGCGCATCTCCTGTTGCCCGTATTTCAAGGCCAGCTGCAGGATACGCGGCAACGGGAAGACATCGTGCTGCAGGATATTGGCAAATGTAATTACTTTGCGTCCGCCGGGATAGAGCCCGTCACGTATGATCTGGTCATACGGGTCGTATGTGGAGGCGATGTAGCTCAAGGAACCGTCTTTTTCTGCTTCCTTGACGTGGAGTTTCAGCAGGTTGAAGCCGTCGTCAATGGAGAAGTCTTGTCCGGCATTACGCAGGTCGAGGGCGTAGAAGCGGGTTTGGGTTTCCTTCAAGGCAATCTCCATCTCACTGGTTTGCAGCACTTGGTTGGGGTGGTATGGCGAAAAGCGCAAAGTCATGCCGCCATCTACGATGTACTTGCCCAGGCCGAGAGCCAGGTTGACAATGCCCTCTTCCGCTTTCTCGTCACCGATGGGATAGTAGTTGAGGGAACGTGCCACGCCGGACATGGAAGGATAGTAACGGTCGCCGTACTGGTTTCCTACCACTTCTTGCAGGATGACTGCCATCTTTTCCTGGTCGATCACGTTGCTGGTTGCCTGCATATATGCTTTGGAATCACGGAAATAGACAGAGGCATATACACCTTTGATGGCATCGCTGAGCATGCGCAGCATCTCGTATTTGTCATCCAGGTAAGGAATCATGTAGGTGTTGTAAATCCCGGCGAACGGCTGGTAGTGCGAGTCTTCCAGCAGCGAGGAGGAACGGATGGCGATAGGGGACTTCACTACGTCGAAGAAAGTGAAAAAGTCTTCTACCAAGCGGTCCGGGAGTTTGGCTTTCAGAAAGTACCGCAGGATCAAATCGTCGTCTGCATCGGACAATGCTATTTGGTACAGATTGTTGGTATCCATGAATTCATCAAACACATCCGTGCAGAGTACAACGGTCTTGGGAATGGCGACCCGGGCATTTTCGAATTCCTCGAATTCGGGGTGGTGCTTCACCATATTGTCTATGAACGCCAGACCGCGCCCTTTGCCTCCCAGCGAACCTTCACCGATGCGGGCAAAGTTGGAGTAACGGTCAAAACGGTCACGCTTGAAGATGGCTACCACACCCTGGTTCTTCATCTTGCGGTATTTTACGATGGCTTCGAAAATGATTTTGCGGTGTGCATCCACATCCTGCAGGCTGCTCCAGGTGATGGGTTTCAAGAATTCGGCAACCGGAAACATGGCACGGGAGTATAGCCATCGGCTGACGTGGTTACGGCTGATGTGGTAGAGGAAGGATTCTGCCGGTACGGCGAAAAGGATGTTCTGCAATTCCTTCAGATTCTTTACGCGGGCTATTTCTTCCAGTGTATCCGGATTGCGGAAGATGAAATCACCGAAACCGAAGTTGTCCGATACGATGCGGCGGAGATCTACGTCCATCTTCTTGGAGTTCTTGTCGATGAAGGCGGCATCGAATTTGGCGGCATACGCCACGTTGTCCGATTCGGAGGACTGTATGATAAGGGGTACGAACGGGTCTTCCTTACGGATGGCTGCACATAGTTTTATACCTGCAAGCCCATCCTTTTCGCCGCGTTCCACACGGGGAAAGCGGACATCGGTAATCACTCCCAATATGTTGTTCTTGTATTTTTCGTAAATCTGGATGGCCTCCTCGTAAGTACGCGCAAGAACAATCTTGGGACGTCCCCGCATGCGCAATGTGCGTTGGTGTGCGTTCAGGGCTTCCGTAGAGAATTCCTGACTTTGCTTCAGCACGAACTTGTAAAGGTTGGGCAGGATGGAGGAGTAGAAGCGGATGCCGTCTTCTACCAGCAATATGAGCTGTACGCCCACTTCCTTGACGTCGTGTTCCAGATTCATCTTGTCCTCTATCAGCTTGATGATGGAAAGCAGCAGGTCCGTATTCCCCAACCAGCAGAACACATATTCAAAGGGAGTGAGGTCCTCGTTGGCGATACGCTTGGTAATGCCGTGGCTGAAGGGGGTCAGTATTACCATGGGGATATGCTCGTACTGGCTCTTGATATACCGCGCTATGTCGAATCCTTCATTGTCTCCCGTACCGGGCATGCAGATGATGAGGTCGAAAGAAATGGAAGAAAGTTGCTTCAAGGCTTCGTCGCAGGTGGAGACTTGCGTGAAGCGCGGCGGATAACGAAGGGAAAGGGAGGTGTATTCATTGAATATCTTTTCATCGATTCGCCCGTCATCTTCCAGCATGAAGGCATCGTAAGGATTGGCTATCAGAAGGACATTGAAAATGCGTCTCGTCATGAGATTGGCGAATTGCGTATCCTTGAAATAGAGCTGGTTTAATTTAAACTTACTGAGCATAGTTTCTCGCGGTTTGTTGATTCGGAAGACAAAAGTAATAGAAATCAAACCTATTCGGATAGTTTTTCAACCACTTTTTTTATATTTGTCCTTAATATTGCATCCGTAAAATGCCATCCGGCATTGTAATTTGTAAAAAGAATACTTGTATGGCAAAATATGGCTTTCCTTTCTTTAGACCGGGGAAAAACAAAGGGAATATACGGCGGAAGTACGGCGCAGGCAGAGTAGCGGCACTGTTGCTGTGTCTTCTTGTCCTTGCTCCGGCAGGCCGGGCGGGCTCATTCCGTTCATTGGGTATGAAGGAAGGGTTGAGCAGCCGTCAGGTGTTCCAGATAAACAAGGACTCGGCGGGCTTTATATGGGCTTATACCCACATGGGGATAGACCGTTATGACGGGAACGAGATAAAGCATTACAGGCTGGATGATACAGTAGAGTCCAAGGACCATATATTATCTTCTACTGTTATGACCTGCGACCGTTCCGGCAGTCTGTGGGTTGCTTTAAAGAACGGGAAAATATATGCCTATGACAGGCAGGCGGATACTTTTTCGTTGCGTATCAACTTGTCGGAGCATCTCTCCGGGCCGGTTTTATACAATATATTGTTTGACGGGGACAACCATCTCTGGCTGTGTATGTCAGACGGTATCTATTCGTGGGACGGTACGGGACTGGCACTTGCAGGCCTGGAAGGTCAATGTGTGAATTGCGTTGCCGGGGCAGGCGGCGGGTCCTTCTTTGCGGGGACAAGTACGGGCGTTTATCAATTGACGAAAGTAGCCGGCAAACATTCCTTTATTGAGAAACGGGTGGCTTTCCCGGAGGAAATGCGCATCGAATCATTGTATGTTTTCGGCAGCAAACTGTTTGTCGGCACATTTTCCGACGGAGTTTTTGTATTTGATAGATTTACAGGCATGGTGCATCCCTTGGGTGAGTTTGTTCCACACGTCCCTATCCGTACTTTCGCAGAGACTGAAGGTAATGGGTTGCTGATAGGGGCAGACGGTGCGGGAATGTTCCGGATAGATGCTGTAACGGAAAAACTGCTGAATCATTATATGGCGGATGAGGATGATGACAGAAGCTTGAACGGGAATACCGTATCGGATATTTGCGTGGATGAACACGGAGGTATATGGGTCAGCACCTCCACTAACGGCATTTGCTATCTGGATCCTGGCATGCCGGATATCCGCCGGATTAGGCATGAACGGAACAATGCGAATTCTCTGAAGTCGAATCATGTCAATGTGGTGTTCCAAGACTCGGAAGGAGATTGCTGGTATGGTACAAACAATGGCGTAAGCCTCTATCAGCCGGAATTACGTAAATGGACGCATTACCTGGACGGCACGGGACACAGTGCCAAGGTTGTGTTGTCCCTTGCCGAAGATGCAAACGGGAATATCTGGGCAGGTGGTTATGGAATAGGCGTTTACTGTATCCGGAAGAGAACGAGACAGATACAGAAGCTGGAGAAAAGGCGTGCGTTTTCAGACAAAGGCATTGCAACGGACTATGTCTATGCAATCCATGCAGAGGGGGATAATCTCTGGTTCGGAGGAATTGAAGGGGATTTTACCCGTTACAATACGCGTACGGACAGCTATACTTACTATCCGGTAAGTTGTATAGGAGACATTGAACCGGGCCAAAACGGTTCCTTGCTGTTGGCGGGGTGCGATGGACTGGCCGTATTTGACAAGGCTACGGGAAAGGTACAGTGGCATCGGCGTTTCGGAGACTTTACGCTGCATTATCCTGTTCGCTGCCTTTTGCAGTCTTCCTCCGGGGACATATGGATGGCTACAGACGGTGAAGGCCTTGTACGTTTCAATCCGGATAAGAAGACATCACGCGTCTATACTGCCGGAGACGGGCTTGGGTCCAATTCGGTCAACAGCCTCTTGGAAGACGACGACGGACGAATCTGGTTCAATACGGAGAAGGAACTTTATTGCTTGGATCTGGCGAAAGACGCCATTGTCAATGCCAATGATTTTCTGGACATCACCTGGGGATATTATAATCCCAACGCTGCCTTCAGACTGGCTGACGGGCAGCTTGTATTCGGTACGGCGGAAGGAGCAATCGCCTTTTCTCCTTCATTGGACATGGAACAGCATGGCCCGGTAAAGTTGATATTTACAGATTTTAAATTGCTGTATGAGTCTGTGAAGGCCGGGAGGGAGGGTTCTCTTCTGAAGGCGAACATTGATGATACCCGGAAGGTCGGTTTAAGTTATAATCAGAATTCATTCTCAATCTCTTTTTCCGCAATCAACTTCACCGCTCCGCATCGCATCCGGTATGAATATATGTTGGCCCGTTACAATGAACAGTGGGAGCATTCCAACTCAGTGGGGAGCGTGAATTATACGAACCTGTCTCCCGGTGTGTACACCTTCCGTCTGAAAGCGTTTGATAAATATACCGGGCAACAGTTGGGAGAACGCCGGCTGGAGATTGTGATTCACAGGCCTTATTGGATTTCGTGGTGGGCGCTGCTGGTTTACTTCATTATCTTGGCCGTCTTTGTCTATCTGTTCATTCAGAACAGAAAGCACAAGGCCAATGAGGACCGGGTAAAGGAAAAGATACGTTCCTTTATCAGTATAGCCCATGACATACGTACCCCGGTAACTTTGATAAAGGCTCCTTTGAGTGAGCTTGAGGAGCAACGGGAACTTCCGGAAGAGAGCCGGAAAACCGTTGCGGTAGCCGCCAGGAATGTGGAGAAGTTGCTGGGCATGATTACCCGGTTGCTGGATTTGCAGAAGACGGAGTTACATGCCGGGGAATGTCTGAAGGTTGCGCAATATGATATCAAGGCTTATTTGGAGGAAAAGATGGCGGAGTTTCATTTGGCCTCTATGCAGAAAGGCATCGAGTTGCAATTGGAGGTGGATTCCGGCATGCCGGAGGTATGGATTGACAGGGAGAAGATGGATCATATTGTCGATAACCTGTTGTCCAATGCCTTGAAATATATAGAGAAGGGTACCATTCATGTCCGGGTGAGGGCAACTCGGAAGAAATGGTCTATTGATGTAAGGGATACGGGTATCGGCATTCCGAAAGAGGAGCAACGTAATATTTTCCATGAGTTCTATCGGGCGCAGAATGCCATGAACTTTGAAGAAACAGGATCGGGTATCGGTCTGATGATAACCCGGCGCATTGTGAAGCAGCACCATGGCAAGATTTCTTTCAGCAGTGTGGAAGGAAAGGGAACCACGTTTACCGTAACTTTTCCGCAGAAGATAAAGGCAAGTGTGGTCGTTGAACCTAAAAAGGACACTCCGGAGATTTCCGCAACCGCCGGTACGCCACCGGAAGAAACGGGAGATACGGGAAGGAATGTTCTTCTTTTGGCGGAAGATGATCCGGATATGCGGGAATATCTGACGAACAGCCTGTCTTCGGAATATAAAGTGGTTGGTGTGCCCGATGGCGGGAAAGCTTTGGAGATGGCAAGGGAAATCAATCCGGATATCATCATTTCGGATGTTGTCATGCCGGTTCTGGAGGGGGATGAGCTATGCCGGATACTGAAGTCGTCCGTCGATACGAGCCATATACCTGTTATATTGCTGACGGCGCTCAGTGAAAGGGAAAATATCATCTTCGGACTGGAGGCCGGTGCCAACGATTATATCATCAAGCCTTTCGACCTGTCCGTACTGAAAGTGCGGATCAGGAATATCCTTCAGAACAGGCAACGTTTGCGGGATACGGTATTATCCATGAATGCCCGGCCGGAAGAGACGGATTATACCAGCCAGCTGGACAAGGAGTTTCTTGACAAAGTAATGGGAGTAATCCGGGAAGAACTTTCCAACTCGGAATTTTCTATCAATGATTTCTGCCGGATGCTGGGCATGAGCCGCACCTCTGTTTATAATAAAATAAAGACATTGACCGGGCAAGGTCC
This sequence comes from Bacteroides fluxus YIT 12057, assembly GCF_000195635.1. Lineage (GTDB taxonomy): Bacteria > Bacteroidota > Bacteroidia > Bacteroidales > Bacteroidaceae > Bacteroides > Bacteroides fluxus. The sequence goes on from NZ_GL882621.1 coordinate 137,968, forward strand.
CAATGACTTTATCCGGATTGTACGTCTGAACCAGGCAAAGGAACTGTTGGCTTCCCGAAAATACTCCATTGGAGAAGTGGCTACCATGGTCGGATTTTCGGACCCGAAATACTTCAGTACTTGCTTCAAGAAGCAGTTTGGCGCCAGTCCCAGTAAAATTTGAAGCTATTACGACAGCTTTTCAACCTTTGCGGGCAAGTATCGAACCTTTTTTGTTAGATAATAAACCCCGTTTCCACTGATAGTGCGTACTATTGTGAACAGTAAACAATATAAAAACACATATAAGAATGGAAACTTATTTAGGTCTTGATTTGGGTGGCACCAAACTGCTGATTGGTGAGGTGGACATCCATGGTAATATTCTAAGGTATAAGAAATACGATTCCGGTTATTTTAACCAGCAGGCGGCTCTGGAAATAATCAAAGCGTCTCTGGATGATTACATCCGGACGGTGGGCTGGTATGACCAGAAACCGTTGGCTATGGGAGTCGGCCTGATTGGCAGGGTGGATCCGGAGAAGGGGATATGGTTGCAGATAGATCCGGGACGGACGCAGCCTATCGCATTGGCTAAGGAGCTGTCGGACATTTATGGCATGCCCTGCCACATAGACAATGATGTGAAAAGTGCCACCAGAGCCGAGCGTGTTTGGGGATTCGGACAAATCTCAAAGAATTTCATTTATATTAATGTAGGGACAGGCATTGCCGTGGGTACGGTGGTGAATGGCAGGCAAATCCGTGGAAGCCATTTCAATGCCGGTGAAGTGGGGCATCTGCGTGTAGGTGTCAATGTCGGAATAAAATGTGGATGCGGCAGGATGGACTGTGTGGAGGCTATCGCTGCCGGTATCGGGTTTGATAACTGTGCCCGTCTGCTGCGCAACCGATATGAAACGAATCTGCATATCCCGGCAGAAAAAGGAGAACGGGTGATTGTCAGCGAGGTGTTTGCGCTCAGCCAGAAGGGAGATCCCCTTTGTACGGTTTTGGTGGAGAATGCGGCAGAGGCGTTGGCCAATCTCATCATGAACATGGTACGTGTGATTGATCCGGATACGGTCGTGTTGGGCGGCGGTATCGTGGCCGATGGATACATGCACGAAAAAATCCTGGAGAAGCTCCATCCTGTCACCATGCGTTTTGTCAGCAATGGCGTTGTCATTACGAAGTTAAACCCCGGCTTCATCGGCCTGTTGGGGGCGGGTGCGGTAGCAATGAATATGTAGTTGGGCATTCATAATCAATAAAACCATGATAACTGTTACAAAAAACGAGAAAGAGTTTGACTGCACGGCTGCCTGGAGGGTGATCGGGCAGATACTGAATAAGCCGGAGAGTGTGATCGGGCTTTCAACAGGACGTACTACCGGCAATCTTCACCGGTTGATTGGAGAGATTTATTCCCAATATCCTTTTAAGGTTGATTCCGCTACTTTCCTGGGATTGGATGAAGTGACAAATGTTCCCCGCGAATATGCAGGAGCGTGCTACACGATGTTGAAAACGGAACTGATGGATGCTCTGGGTGTCCGGGAAGAAAATTTTCTGATGCTCCCTACCGTTTCGGACGATTTCGAGAAGGCATGTAAGGACTTCCAGCAGGAGATAGCAAGACGGGGAGGGATCGATTTGTTGATCTTGGGGCTGGGAGAGAACGGGCATTTGGGGTTCAACCAACCGGGAAATCCTTTTGATACAGAAACATGGGTTACCGATATGCATGCCGAACTGGAGGTGCGTATCCGGAAGGAAACCAATACGCCTCCTGAAAAGAAATTGGGCGGCATCACTTTAGGCATCAAGAATATCATGCAGACCCGTAGGATTGTCTTGGTTGCTAAAGGAGCCAATAAGACGGATATTGTCAAAGAGATGCTTGAAGGTCCTGTCACGACAGATGTCCCGGCATCCATCCTGCAACTTCATCCCAATTGTGAATTTCTGCTGGACGGTGAAGCGGCTGCCAAACTTTCATGCTTGACTACTGGCCCGCATAAATAGGCAGGATAGTATAACTGATAATAAACAGCCACTTATGACTTAGAGATTAATATTATGAAACAACAAGAAAAACAAATCAATTATACAGGCCCTTTCGTCACAATGGTGTTCCTGTTTTTCATTGTGGGCTTCCTCACTACTGCCAATACGCAGTTTCAAGGGCCTTTGAAGGAAACTTTCCTTTCGGAAGTGGGCGGGCTGAAGAATACCTTCGCCACTCTGATAACCTTTTCCTGGTTTCTTGCCTATCCGGTTTGTGGTGGGGTAGGTTCATCCTGGATCAGCAAATACGGCTATAAAGGTACGCTGATGCGTGGATTGCTGGTGATGATCGTTGGGCTGGGCCTGTTCTTTGCGTCTTCATATTTCACCGTGCACTTTCCCGCGGCCAATTGGCATGTAGGAAATAATGTTATCCCCGGAGGATTCTTGATTTTCCTGTTGGGCTCTTTTGTCGTCGGAGCCTCGGCTACCATTCTGCAGGTGGTCATCAATCCTTACCTTACGGCTTGCCACGTGAAAGGTACACAATCCATTCAGCGTTTGGCTATCGGTGGTTCTGCCAATTCTGTGGGAACTACCTTGGCGCCCTACTTTGTGACGGGTATCGTATTTGGTGGTCTGGCAATGGAGGATATCCGGATAGACCAACTGATGATTCCATTCTTTTTATTAATGGTAGTGATTTCTCTGATCGTGTTGTTGCTGATGAAGTTGTCTTTGCCCGACATTCAGGGTACCAGAGTGGAAAAAGGAGAGAAGCTTGAAAAGAGCGTCTGGTCATTCAGCCATCTGACTTTGGGGGTAGTGGCTATCTTCTTTTATGTAGGAGTGGAAGTCTGTATCGGCGCTAATATAAACCTGTATGCCATTGAACAGAATTATGCTTCTCCGGCACTGATGGCTACGCTCTATTGGGGTGGCATGCTTGTCGGGCGATTGATAGGCAGCGGATTGAGCCAGATTTCTCCGCGTGTGCAGCTGACGGTCACTACGGTGTCGGCCGGGGTACTTGCTTTGCTGGCCATTCTTCTGAATAATCCCTGGTTACTGACGGCAGTCGGGTTGTTCCATTCCATTATGTGGGGCGCTATTTTTACATTGTCCGTTGCCCATTTGGGCAAATATACTTCGGTTGCCTCCGGTGTATTTATGATAGGTGTAGTGGGCGGAGCTATCCTGCCTTTGTTGCAGGGTGTGCTTGCCGATGTTCTTGGCGGTTGGAGATGGTCCTGGTTTGTTGTACTTTTGGGCGAGGTATTTATGCTGTATTATGCATTGGTGGGCTCACGGGTCCGTCAGACTTGCGATGATTGTAATTAGTAATTAAAGATAGTACTTATGAAAAAGCTGAAAATGATGATGGCGGCTGCATTGGCTGTATTGGCTTCATGCGGCGGCACCAAGTCGGGGGAAAGCGTGCAGGATCCCCTGGATTCAAAAGTGATTGTCGCTTATGTCACTTCCTGGAGTGATGTATTGCCGGATCCCCGGTACATGACGCATATCAATTATGCCTTCGGTCATGTTAACGAAAGTTTCAACGGTGTCGGAATTGATAATGAAGAGCGTTTGAAACAGATTGTAGATTTGAAGAAACAGAAACCGGAGTTGAAAGTATTGCTTTCTATCGGCGGTTGGGGCAGCGGGCGTTTCAGTGAAATGGCTGCCAGTGATGAGTACCGTATGGCATTTGCCAAGGACTGCGACCGTGTTGTGAAAGAATATAGTTTGGATGGTATCGACATTGATTGGGAATATCCTACCAGTTCCATGGCGAATATTTCTTCTTCGGCAGATGATACGAAGAACTTTACACTGCTGATGCGTGATATCAGAACGGCCATCGGTGACAAGAAGGAACTGACGCTGGCAACGGTTGCGTCTGCCAAGTATATAGATTTCAAGGCTATTCTTCCTTTTGTGGATTTTGTGAATATCATGGCCTATGATATGGCGTCTGCACCCAAGCATCATTCGGCGCTGTATCCTTCGGAACATAGTGGTGACATCACTTCGGATGCAGCCGTTGCTGCACATCTGAAAGCCGGCGTGCCTCCTTCCAAGTTAGTGATGGGTATGCCTTTTTATGGCCGTGGAGGCAATGGTTATCCCAATTTCCAGGATTTCAATAAGGTAGGAAACACGAATAAGGATTTTACGGAAAAATGGGACAGCGTCGCGCAGGTTCCTTATCTGGTCAACGGGGATGATACACTGGTATTCGGTTTTGAGAATCCCCGCTCCCTGGCCATCAAATGCCAGTATATTCTGGACAAGGATTTGCTGGGCGGCATGTATTGGGATTATAGCGGTGATAACGAGCAAGGTGACTTGCGGCGTACGGTAGCCGAGAATCTGTTGGGCAAGAAGCATAAGACCAAGGTGCTGGTGTTGACGGAGAGGGGCGGCCAACATGGAGGATTTACCGATGCCGGTATGCGATGGTTGGCGGACGAAAGTGCACGACAGAATTTCAGCATAACAGAAATCAATAATGCGGCTCCTGTCACAGAGGCCTACCTGTCACAATTCAGTTTGGTTATCCAATTGGATTTCCCTCCTTATACCTGGCCGGAGGAAGCGGAGAAAGCTTTTATCAATTATATAGAACAAGGTAAAGGCGGCTGGATCGGTTTCCATCATGCTACTTTATTGGGTGAGTTTGACGGTTATCCCATGTGGCAGTGGTTTTCGGACTTTATGGGCGGAGTACGTTTCAAGAGCTATATCGCTCCTCTTGCCGATGGCACGTTGGTGGTAGAAGACCGGGAACACCCGGTCATGAAAGGGGTGCCTGCCTCTTTCGTGGTTCCGGATGATGAATGGTACACCTATGACAAAAGTCCCCGTCCGAATGTGCATGTACTTGCCAATGTGGATGAATCAAGCTATACACCTGCTTCGGATATCAAGATGGGCGATCATCCGGTGGTCTGGGTGAATGAAAAGGTAAAAGCCCGCAATGTTTATTTCCAGATTGGGCATAGCGGCAAACTGTACGAAACGGAAGGATTCACTACTATGTTCAGAAATGCCATAAGTTGGACATTGAACCGATAAGACTTCGGCCTGTTGGTCATTATGCATCAAATGGAGCGGATATGTGGAGAGCATATCCGCTTTTTTTGTGGGTTTAGAATTTATCACGGCAATGAAAGTCCTGTGTTCACCGATGCAAGCTTAAATGCAGTATTGCGTTATCAAAGTTCCACGATCTCTTCACTGCATAAGGTCAATTTTTCCAGACCTTCCGCCGTTACCGCCCAAGAATTTTCAATACCTACAGGCCCTACTCCGGGCAATACGATCTTGGGTTCCAACGCAAAGACCATGCCCGGTTCAAGTTCCTGCTTCATGCGCGGAGCCAATACGGGCATTTCATTTATTTCCAGTCCGATGCCATGGCCTATGAACTTGGCTTTTTGTCCTACTCCCATAAAATAATCGGCAAATCCGGCTTTGGTCACCCTGTCGATAGCCAGATTATAAAGATCTTCACAGACAGTTCCCGGCTTAGCCTGCTGCACAATGGCCTCTTGAATCTCCAGGCAAGTCTGATGTGCGGCATAAGCTTTTTCGGGCAACTTGCCGATAGAGAATACCCGGCTCATATCTCCCATGTATCCATAGAAATTCCCTCCCATATCCACCATCAGACTCTGTCCTGCCTGAAGCAAAGTACCGTTTACGCCACCGGGCAATGACGGATCAAGTCCTTCACCTCCCAATGCAAAATCGTATGGAGAAGGTACAGCCGCATTATCACCGGCCAAGAGGCTTCCCATAAAGATTTCCATGCTCTGACCGAATACACGGAAAATACCCAGACAACCCTCCAGGCGCATCAGCCTTTCTATTTCAATGGACAACTGGCGGTCTGTCATGCCCGACTGATAAACAGAAGGAATCTGCTCGTATGCCTTGGTATGCGCAGCGCCCGAACGACGTAACATCTCTATTTCAAGATTCGTCTTTATGCTTCGTGCCCTGCGAATTAAAGAGGTGCCACAAGGTATCACTTCTGTTTCGGGAAAACAGGCGGCGAGACGGCTATACTCCGTGAAAGGCAGTTCGTCTCCTTCCAGCATCAGTCTGGCCGGTGCCGGCAAGCCACATTCCTTTATCAAGTCGGGAAGTTGTTCGGGTTTACGGATAGGATGAATATGCTCACCCTCAATATTGTTGGGACGTTTTATAAACAAACGTGCCGGAGCATTCAACGGCAAATATAAATAACCGCTGACAACGCGACCATACGTATAGATTAAATTTACATTACAAGTTATAAGTGCGGCGTCAATTCCTTGTTGAGCCATGAGTATGCGTATCTTATCGCGTCTCACCTTTAATTCCGGTAGTAACATTTTGGGGATTTATGATTATAATTTATGATTTATGATTTATGCGCTTTGGCCGGTATGTACAAAAGCTGCATCCATATAAAGTGCAAAGATACGATTCTCCCCCATAAATCACGAATCATAAATCTAAAAAAAAAGTACTGCCCCATACCTTCTCAGGCGTAGAGCAGCACAAACCACAAATACAAATACAACTAAACAAAGTTTCTCTCTTAGATAATGCCCTGACCCATCATGGCATGAGCCACCTTCATGAAGCCGGCGATATTCGCACCCTTCACGTAGTTGATGTAACCGTCAGGTTCTGTCCCATATTTTACGCATTGTGCATGGATGCCGTGCATGATGGCATGAAGTTTTTCATCCACTTCGGCTGCGCTCCAGCTAAGGTGCATGGCATTCTGTGACATTTCCAGCCCACTGGTAGCTACACCACCGGCATTGACAGCCTTGCCCGGAGCATACATGATTTTTTTCTCAATAAAGAGATCAATGGCTTCGGGAGTACATCCCATATTGGAAATCTCGCCTACACACGTAACCTTATTATCGATAAGATGCTGTGCATCTTCACCATTCAATTCATTCTGGGTAGCACAAGGCAGTGCGATATCCGCCTTTACTTCCCATGGGCGTTTGCCTGCCACGAACGTAGAGCCCGGGAACTGTTCGGCATACGGAGCTACGATATCATTGCCCGATGAGCGAAGTTCCAGCATATAATCAATCTTTTCGCCGCTGATACCGTTCGGGTCATAGATGTAGCCGTCGGGACCGGAGATCGTGATGACCTTGGCACCTAATTCGGTAGCCTTGGTTGCCGCACCCCAAGCCACGTTCCCAAAACCGGAAATGGCCACGGTCTTTCCTTTGATATCAATGCCTTTTGTCTGTAACATCTGGTTAACGAAGTACAAGCCGCCAAATCCGGTTGCTTCAGGACGAATCAATGAACCGCCGAATTCCAACCCTTTACCGGTGAAAGTACCTGTAAATTCACGGGTCAGCTTCTTGTACATACCGAACATATAGCCAACTTCACGGCCGCCTACACCGATATCACCGGCCGGCACATCCATATCCGGGCCGAGGTGGCGCCACAGCTCCAGCATGAAAGCCTGGCAGAAACGCATGATTTCAGCGTCACTCTTTCCGCGGGGGGAGAAATCGGATCCGCCTTTACCACCACCCATAGGCAATGTAGTCAAGGCATTCTTGAAGGTCTGTTCAAAACCTAGGAACTTCAGAATGGAAAGGTTCACGGAAGCATGGAAACGGATACCGCCTTTGTACGGGCCGATAGCATTGTTGAACTGTACACGATAACCGAGATTGGTCTGCACTTCACCCTTGTCGTCCACCCAAGTAACACGGAAGGTAAAAATACGGTCGGGTTCAACCAGACGTTCTATAATTTTAGCTTTCTCGAACTCGGGATGTTGATTATAGATATCTTCTATGGAAAGAAGAACTTCCTTTACGGCTTGAAGATACTCAGACTCGCCGGGATGCTTTGCCTCCAAAGAGGCCATGATACGTTCGATATTCATAATATTACGTTTTAAAGGTTCTTACCTTGTTGACTTAAGATTATTCGAGCAAAGTGTCAACGAATAACACTGCAAATATAGGAAAACTTTTCAATCCTGCTATATTTTGCCGTTATTTTTTGATTAAATAATAATAAAACGTCAAACGCTTTCAAGGTTTAAAAAGCGTCTTCCAAGGTTTACATCCTGTCATTTCCCCCTATTCGGATAATTTTTAAAGCATTTATGGCAATTATCAAACCTCGTTCCGGATAATTATGGCTAACCTTGCAACAGAAACCAACGGTTAACATGAAAATGAGAAAAACACTAGTTGTCTTATTCCTTCTGTCCGTAAACTATCTATATGGACAGACCCGGCTGACGCAGGATGATGAATTAGAGAAGCAACTTCATGAAAGCGGATTAATACATCAACCCCTTCCTCTGAATACTGCCAATTCTTTTGAAGCCAATGGGTGGAAGAAAGAAGTGTTGCAAAGCATTCCGCTTGCCGCATCGGCAAGTACTGAGGGATGGACTCATTCCGGCATAGGAACCTTGTCTGTCAGTACCGTAAAAACAACTTCGGGCAAAGGAAGCATCAAATTGCAATTCCCTACCTCTACCGGGAAGAGAGCGACCGGATCCCCTTCCGATCCCGACTATGCTACCTATGGGAACAGCTGCGTTACCTATCACTTGAATGGAACCAATCTGGAGGAATACAACCGGATCATATTTTCCATATATCCCGACTGTGACGGTGCACGTGTCGTCAACATGAACCTGACCTTCGTCAACGCCGGCACTCCCCCCAAGAAAGGATACAACCGGCCTTCCGGTTCCCACCTCATCAATCTTGCCAACAAGGAATGGAACCATTGTTTCCTGGAGATTGACGAGTATCAGCGGGACAGAGTCATGGAAATAAGTTTCAGCACAGCCCTCAAAGGCAAAGACAGAACCACCGGTGATTCCGCCGCCTACTATATAGATAATATCGAACTGCAGACGGTGAAGAATCCCGCGAAAGTAAGCGGTTGGATGCCCGAAGACGGAAAAATCATCTATTCAACCACAGGATATACTTCTGGTTATCCTAAAACAGCCATTGTAAACACAGACACCTCTATATATGACAGTAATCATTTTCAGTTGCTGAGTCCGGAAAACGGGCAAATTGTTTACGAAGGCGAAATCAAGAAGGAAGTGACTACCCTTGGTCAATTCGGCCTTCTTGATTTCACCGCCTTCGATCTTCCCGGAGTGTATCAACTGAAAGCCGGCGATTCATTGACGCCTGCATTCCGTATCGGTGAAAGAATCTGGGAAGATTCCAGTTGGAAAGTGCTTAATTTCCTTTTCTGCCAGCGTTGCGGCTATCCGGTTCCCGGCAAACATGCAACCTGTCATATAGACTTGTTCTCCAAACATGACGGGCGCAGCATATCCTATGCAGGAGGATGGCACGATGCAGGCGACTTGTCGCAGCAGACGCTTCAGACGGGAGATGTAACTTTCTCTCTCCTTGAAGCCTACCAAAAGCAGAAAGACAGGAACCCGGCCCTTGCCGCCCGCCTGCGTGAGGAGGCAGAATGGGGACTTGAATTCATCCTTAAAAACCGTTACGGCGATGGTTATCGCGCCAGCAGCATGGGGTTGTTGGTCTGGCAGGACGGGGTATTCAACACTTTGGATGACATTTCTTCCGTACGTGTACAGAATATGGCGTTCGACAATTTCCTCTACGCCGGGTATGAAGCGTACGCTTCCATGACTTTAGACGATGATCCCATGTTACAGGAATATCTGCTAAAAGTGGCCGAAGAGGATTTCTCCTTTGCTATGGAGAAATATAGAAGGGAGGGCTTCGACAAGTTCATCCAGCCTTATGAACATAGTTATAATACCTCCAAGAGCCAATATATGGCTACCGTTTCATGGTCTGCCAGCCAGCTCTACAAACTGACAAAGAAGGCTTGCTATGCAGATGTAGCTACAGAATTCATCCGTTATACTTTGGATTGCCAACGTACGGAGCCTCTGGAAGGCGAGGATGGAACATGCGGATTCTTCTATAGAGACAAAAACAGACAGTCAATTGTTCACTATATACACCAGTCGCGCGAACAGGTTTACATGCAAGCCATGACCTTACTGTGCGAGACTCAACCGGAGCATCCCGATTACCCCCGATGGGTACGCTCCATACGTCTGTACGGCAACTACCTGAAAGGGCTGATGCACTACATCCGTCCTTACGGTATGTTGCCGAGCGGCGTCTATCATGCGGAGGAATATAAGGATACCGCTAACTTCTATGCCCTCCACCTCTTTCCGCCCGCCAATGCAAAGGAACTTTATACGGAGCAGGTGAAACAGGGTGTCAAACTGGATAAGGAACATTACATAAAACGCTTTCCCGTATGGTTCAACATCTTCAATGGAAATACGGCCATCCATCTGTCCGGCGGCAAGTCCGCAGCCATTTGCGGAAACTTCCTAAAAGACAAGGAACTGCTCGACATAGGTATGGAACAACTATACTGGACTGTAGGTAAAAATCCTTTCGGCCAGTCACTGATTTACGGAGAGGGGCATAACTATCCGCAGCTGAACAGTTTCTCTTCCGGAGAAATCACAGGAGAAATGCCTGTCGGCATACGTACTTTAGGCAATGCGGATATTCCTTATTGGCCTCAAACAAACAATGCCTGCTATAAAGAGGTATGGGTAACTTCCGCCGGGAAATGGCTGTCCCTTATCGCTGAATATTGAAAAACGGATTATTAACTACGTAAAACAAAATATGCTATGAGAATCATTAAATTTTCTCTCGTTCTGTTACTGGCAGCCTGTGCACTGCTGGTCCATGCGCAGGCTCCCGAGGGCTACCCGGCAAATTATGCCAAGGCTCCCCGTTTCAAGGCGCTGGTGTATTACACACAGCATGCGGAAGAAGCCCATTATCAGTTCTCCCTGCAAGCTGTGGAGTTCTTCAAAAAACTAAATTACGGAGACGGTTTCATTCTGGACTTTACCATGGATTTGTCTCAATATCCTTATGAAAAGCTGAAAGACTATAGTGTAATAGTGATGCTTGACGGCTATCCAAATACAAAAGCCGAACGCGATGCCTTTGAAAAATATATGGAAAACGGTGGTGGCTGGGTCGGTTTCCACGTAGCTGCCTACAACGACAAGAATACCAACTGGCCCTGGTTCGTTGATTTTCTGGGTGGCGGAGTCTTCTACTGCAACAACTGGCCTCCCCAACCCGTCTTGGTGGAAGTAGATAACGGGAACCATCCTGTTACCGGGAACCTGCCGGACACATTCGTTGTGCCTGCCAGCGAGTGGTACCAATGGAATCCAAGCCCCCGTCAAAACAAGGATGTAGAGGTACTTCTTTCCATTTCCCCCAAGAATTATCCATTGGGAATAAAAGATGTGGTCAACTTCGGTGACTTCCCCATTGTGTGGACAAACACCAGATACCGAATGATTTATCTGAACATGGGACACGGTGATGAGGAATTTATTGATGCAACTCAAAACCTTTTGTTCATAAATGCTTTCCGTTGGGTGGTAAGTACTGATAAAAAGGGAAATCCGTTCCTCAAATAACACAAACATTTACAGATATAATAAGGTATTCTCCCCGGGGACGCTCATTGCCCGGGAGAGAATACTTTTGCCGGCTATTTCACTCTTCTGTTCAACTGGTTATTTGCTTTTGAAGGTTTCGATTTGCCAATCCGTTTGCCGGTTGTCTTTGTTTTATTGGCCCGTTTGGGCCTTGCATTAGAATGGCTATTCCCCTTCATAATATTCGCATAAATAATAACGGGCTATAAAGTCCCAATATTGTTGTAATAATTCTTTTCCTTTAAAGAGAGGAAGCTGTACATCGGGTAAGATGCCTTTGGTCATTCCATACTTCAATAAATCGAAAGGACAGGCTCCGGGACGGCAGAACATCCTGTATCCTTCGGCTGCGGCACGTTTGGCATCATACAAAGGATTGTGGTCTTCACAGAAGTAGGCGGCCACATTGTGGGCAATGAGCATCCCCTTGGCATTGGCATAAATCACGAACTCTTTTTTGTACTTCAGGTCGGGCAGGAGGGAAGAGGGATTGTCCTCCCATTTCAAGACTTTGACGAAGAAAGTACATAGTTCCTTATAATTGGCGAAATACAACAAAGGGGCTCCCTTGCTGTATTCAAGGCAACGTTCGACGTCTTTTTTCAGTTTGGTTTCCGGAGTGATTTCCGGTAGTGGGGTAGTCGGCATCTCCAACAGGTCCGGCCCCATGACCCAAATGTCGGAAGAAGGCTCTTTACTGATCGGAGCTTCTTCGAAACACTCGTCCATTATGTCGTAGAGTATGCGGCTTAATTCCAGCAAGCCTTCGTCATAGGGGCTGAAAAGCGTATATTGGTCATCCTCCCAAATGGCAAAATGTGATTTTAATGTCCATATAACGAAAGCAATGTCTTCTGTATTGATCTCATCCGGTATATATTCGTCAGTCAACGGGTAGAAAGGCAGATACGTGCCATATTGCCTGAAGTATAAATCTGAAAAGAGTTTCCAGCCTCCATTTTGGGAAATGGCGTCCTGCAGGTATAGACTGACCGAAATGGCCGCCTCTGTTTGGGCACGCTTGTTCTCATACTTGAATACGGAAGATTGCTTGATAAAAGGAAGAACTTTTATTGCGAAATCAAGATACCATTTATCGGTTAGTAGCACTCGGGTACGTTCATTGGCACCCAGCCATTCTTTCATCGTAATTGTAGCCATATTATGTTTGCTTTTCCGACAAAGGTAATCTTTTTTTCACGTAAACGCCTGAAAAGGCTGAAAAACTTGCCGTATCATTGCCTATTGCCCGTTATAAAGAGGGATTACAGTCTTTTTAATGCCAATTTGATTACTTGTTCTACCGATGCGTCGGGATCTTCTTTCAAGATACCGAGCACTACTTTCTGTGAGGGTGCCTGCGCAAAACCGAGCATGGTGAGGGCGGCTACCGCTTCTTCCTGTATCTGGGCGTTGGCAGCGGTTAACAAGCCGCCTATGGTTCCTGTGTCTCCTGCAGCCGCGCTGCCGGTCTTGATCTTGTCTTTCAGATCCACGATTACACGCTGTGCGGTCTTCAATCCGATGCCTTTTACCGTCTTCAAGAGATTGGCGTTTTCTGTACTGATGACATTGACCAACTCTGACGGCGAGAGTGCGGATAGTATCATGCGGGCCGTATTCCCGCCGATGCCCGATACGGAAATCAGCAGCAGGAACAGTTCGCGCTCTTGCTTGTCGGCGAAACCATACAGAATATAGGCATCCTCACGGATAGCCTCATAAATATATAGTTTACATTCTTTCTTGCCCTGGATGGCAGCGTAGGTGTTCAATGAAATGTTAACGGCATATCCCAGTCCGTTGCAGTCTATAACTGCGGTTGCCGGACTTAGTTCGGCAATTCCGCCTCTGATGTATTCTATCATGGTGCAAAGATAATGCAAACCGGGAGCAGAATAAAATGAACGTGTCCATTTTTTTATGACGAGGGGCAGCTTATTTAAAAAACAAAAAAGCAGATAATCTGTGAAAAAGTGTGTATGTATTGCTAAAAATGTAGATAAATGATTATTTTTGTGCCGATAAAATAGAAAACTGATTAATAAATTAGATAAAAGAATGAAAAAAGTAAGAGCAGCCATCGTTGGCTATGGCAATATCGGGCATTATGTGCTTGAAGCCTTGCAAGCGGCTTCCGACTTTGAAGTAGCAGGTGTAGTACGCCGTGCGGGAGCTGAAAACCGTCCTGAGGAGTTGAGTGGATACCCTGTTGTAAAGGATATCCGGGAGTTGGAAAGTGTAGATGTCGCTATTCTTTGTACGCCTACGCGTAGCGTTGAAAAGTATGCCAAAGAAATATTGGCCTTGGGCATTCATACGGTGGATAGTTTTGATATCCACACCGGCATTACTGCTTTGCGCCGTACGCTGGATGTTGAGGCGAAAGCCCATAATGCGGTTTCCATAATTTCTGCCGGTTGGGATCCGGGAAGCGATTCTGTTGTACGTACTTTGCTGGAAGCCATCGCTCCGAAGGGTATTACCTATACTAACTTTGGTCCGGGCATGAGCATGGGACATACGGTGGCCGTAAAAGCGGTGGACGGCGTGAAGGCTGCCCTTTCCATGACTATCCCTACAGGTACCGGAATTCATCGCCGTATGGTTTATATTGAACTGAAAGAGGGCTATGATTTCGATAAGGTGGCCGCTGCCATCCAATCGGATCCCTATTTCGTGAATGATGAAACACATGTGAAGCTTGTTCCGAGTGTGGATGCGTTATTGGATATGGGACATGGTGTGAACCTTACCCGTAAAGGGGTGTCAGGCAAGACGCAGAACCAGCTTTTTGAATTCAATATGCGTATCAATAATCCGGCTCTTACGGCTCAGGTGCTGGTCTGTGTGGCCCGTGCCGCCATGCGTCAGCAACCGGGTTGCTATACAATGGTTGAAATTCCGGTCATCGATTTGCTGCCGGGTGAGCGTGAGGAATGGATCGGACATCTGGTATAATGAATGTACCGACAAAAAACGCATGATTCGTTGAGGCCAAACGGATCATCTGTTTGGTCTCAACGGATCATGCGTTTATATAAAACAGACCATCTGTTTCGTTGGAAGCAGATGGTCTGTTTTTTTTAGAAGAATCCTTTAGAAGAAGAATCTTAATATATCGTTGAAGTTCGCCCATATCAGCAAGCCGAACAGAAGGAACATGCCTACCATTTGCGCACGTTCCATGAATTGGTCGCTTGGTTTGCGGCGGGCTACGATTTCATAGATGAGGAACAGCACATGTCCTCCGTCCAATGCAGGAATGGGCAGGATATTCATGAAGGCGAGGATGATGGAAAGGAATGCCGTCATATACCAGAACTGATGCCAGTCCCACGTTGCCGGGAAAATGCTGCCGATGGTACCGAAACCGCCGAGTTGCTTGGCTCCCTCCTTGGAGAAAAGGTACTTCATCTGGCCTACATATCCTTTCAAGGTATTGATTCCCAATGCTGCACCGGCAGGGAAAGAAGAAAGGAAACTGTATTCCTTGCGTACGACGGGCAGCAGTTTGTCCGTAGCAGTGCGGGGAGCGATGCCTATTTCGAAATTGGCATCGGTGGTCAATGTCAGCGTGTCGGATACTCCGTTGCGGACATAAGCCAATGTGATGTCATGGTCGGCGCTGTCTGCTTTCTGGCGGTTCAGCATCTCTTCCTTGAAGTCGAAGTAAGCGATTTTCTTTCCATCCAGTGCGGTAATGCTGTCACCTGCCTGCAGGCCTGCCAAGGCGGCCGGGCGTCCGGGAACAATGCTGTCGATAACGAACGGGAAACGGAAATCGGCGAAGCGTACGCTGTCTGCGAGCAGACGGTCCATCATGTTCTCCGGGATATAGACTGAAGCTTCCTGTCCGTTGCGCAGTACGGTGACTTGACGGGCATCTACTATGGCTGTGAGCAGGTCACCTCCCATGCGTTCCAGGGGGACACCGTCGGCGGATATCAGGATATCTCCGTCGCGGAAACCGGCATTCTTGGCGGTCTGGTTGAAATCCATACCCAACGGTGCCTGTTGTACGGGTATATATTCGTCTCCCCAGGTAAAGAGTATCATGGAATAGATGAACAGTGCCAGCAGGAAGTTGAACAAGACACCGCCTACCATAATCAGCAGACGCTGCCACGCGGGTTTGGCGCGGAATTCCCACGGTTGCATGGGCTGTTTCATTTGCTCGGTATCCATAGACTCGTCTATCATGCCGGCTATCTTAACGTAGCCACCCAACGGCAGCCAGCCGATGCCATATTCGGTTTCACTGTTTTTGGGTTTGAATTTAAAGAGGGTGAACCACGGGTCAAAGAATAAACAGAATTTTTCGACACGGGTTTTGAACAGACGGGCGAAAAGGAAGTGCCCCCCTTCATGAATGATAACGAGCAACGAAAGGCTCATGATGAGTTGCAGGGCACGGATCAAGAATGTTTCCATTAAAAATTAAATTAAAGCCTCACCCCCGACTCCTTTCCGAAGGAGAGGAGAGAAAGTTGCTTCCTTATATGTGAGGCAATGTTAATACTGTTTTTTATAAATTTACGTTGTTGTCTTCTTAAAAACTTTTGAGATAATTCACTATCACTTCAAGAAGCCGGTACTATTCCCTTCTCCCCTTACCTTCGGAGAGGAGTAGGGGGGAGGCTTTCCATGGCTATTCTTCTGGCTTCCGCATCCGTCGCTACATAATCCTCATAAGTAGGCTTTTGTATAAAGGATACGCGGGACATGGTCTTTTCTATCACGTCACTCATGCCCAGGAAGGATATCCGGTCGTGCAGGAAGGCGGCGACTACCACTTCGTTGGCTGCATTGACTATGCAAGGCATATTCCCCGCGCGATGCAGTGCCTCGTAGGCCAATGCCAGATTGCGGAAACGGGTGGTATCCGGCTGTTCGAACGTCAACTCCGTGCATAGCTTGAAGTCCAGACGGGGGAACGTGGCTTTCAGGCGGTCGGGATAGGAGAACGCGTATTGGATGGGCAGGCGCATATCGGGCATTCCCAACTGTGCCTTGATGGCGCCATCCTCAAACTGTACCATGGAGTGGATGACCGACTGCGGATGTACCACTACCTCTATCTGGTCGGGACGTACTCCGAATAGCCATTTCGCTTCAATCACTTCAAACCCTTTGTTCATCATGGAAGCGGAATCTATAGTGATTTTGGCTCCCATTTCCCAGTTGGGGTGTTTCAGCGCCTGCGCCTTGGTGACTGTTGCCAGCTGCTCTTTGGTATAGGTACGGAACGGACCGCCGGATGCGGTCAGTATCACTTTCTCTACCGGGTTGCCCACTTCTCCGGCCAGACACTGGAAAACAGCGGAATGTTCGGAATCGACGGGCAGGATAGGGGTGCCGCTGAAACGTGCCAGGTCGTTGATGAGTTCACCGGCCACTACCAGGGTCTCTTTATTGGCGAGGGCTATCGGTTTACGGGCACGTATGGCGTTCATGGTCGGCTTCAGTCCGGCATAACCTACCATGGCGGTCAGTACCATGTCTATAGGGGCTTCCGATACAATCTGAGAGAGGGCTTCCTCACCGGCATACACTTTAATGGGCAGGTCGGAAAGAGCCTCTTTCAGTTGTTGGTATTTCGCTTCGTTGGCTATTACCACCGCCTCCGGCTTGAATTTCCGCGCCTGGGCAATGAGGTCATCCACGCGGTTGTTGGCTGTCAGCACATACGCCTCGTACCGGTCGGGATGTTCCTCTATGACCTGTAGCGCCTGCGTACCGATGGAACCGGTAGAACCAAGTATGGCAATTTGTTTCTTCATAATTATGTTGTCACAATTCATTTATATTCTGGAAGTATTTTGATTAAAATACTATATACGATTCCGGATTCACGGCTCTTCCCTTGTGCCACAACTCAAAATGGAGGTGCGGGCCGGTACTTAGCTGTCCGGTGTTTCCTACCAGCGCAATGGCTTCGCCGCCTTTCACGGCATCTCCTTCCCGTTTCAGTAAAGAGCCGCAATGTTTATAGACGGACACGAAATCCTGGTTGTGCTGTATTTCTATAAGATAGCCTGTTTCGGCGGTATAGGTACTTAATATAACGGTACCGTCCAGTGTGGCCAGCACGCTTTCGCCCGGATTGGCGGCGATGTCTGTGCCGAAATGCTTTTTCTCTGCATTGAAAGGAGATGAAATCATGCCGCGGGTGGGGCGGTAGAAGATCAGGCCATCTGCTTCCGGACGGGCGGTAATGCTGGTCAGGTTGTATTTTTCCGTTTCTTCGTACTGTTTGCGGAATTCGGCTTCCCGTTGCGTGCGTTCCATAAGGGAATCTTCGCGCAGGTTGGTCAGTGAGTCCATGGACTGGATGGTGTCGGCCTTTACCTTACCCTGGAAAATATCCTGGATATTCATGATGTATAGGTTCTGCCTTGCTACCAATTGCTGGAGTGAGTCGGCACGTAAGGCATTCTCCACTACTTGGGCGCGAATCTCGCTGTTCATATATCCGGGCAGGTAGTTGCGCAACGGGGTGAAGGCCACGATCAGGGAAGCGATGAGAAACAATACGAACAATACGGAAAGCAATACGGAGAGTCCGTTCAGTTTGGATACACGCAACGTGATGATATCCTCAAGGGTGTTCTCGTTCGTAACCGTCAGCCTGTACTTGAACTTGATGTTACTCCAAAATGCTTTTTTGCGTTTCTTTTTCATACTTCCTCTGTTTCGTCCAAAACAATCAATCCTTCCGGCAGGTCTACGGTGATGACCTTGTGTTTCCGGTCAATATCCACGATGAACTCTTCTTGCGCCGGAACCAGCAATTCTTCCCCTTGATGGTCCACCACAAACAAGGTGTTGATGGTAGAAGTATCCACATCTGTAATTTCTCCGAGCTTGCCGTGGTGGGTTTCCTCCATGCGGAAACCTACAAAGAAATCCCAACTTAATTCGTCGGGTTCCGCTTCTTCCGCATGTTTTACCGGAAAATAGACTTCGACATTGGTAAACATGCGGGCACGCTCTGCCGTATCGATTCCTTCCAGCTTGACAAGGGCGGTAGAGTCTGAACGGAAACGATACTCTTCCATAAAAAAGGGTACCAGGATACCGTCCAACATACAAATAAGATATTCGGCTTCCACCCGGTCGAAAATGTCATCCGTGAAGGTGAACGACAACTCTCCGTGGATGCCGTGCGGCTTGTTGAATATACCTATCTTATATACTTCTTCTCTACGTATCATGCTTGCCTTGTTTTAAATTCTTGTTATTCTTGCCCCTAATGCGTTCAAACGTCCTTCGATATTCTGGTATCCCCGGTCTATCTGCTCGATGTTGTGGATGCGGCTGATGCCGTCGGCACTCATGGCGGCTATCAGCAGGGCAATGCCGGCGCGTATATCGGGCGAGGTCATGTTGCCGCCACGTAGCTTGAAGCCATGGTTATGCCCGATGACGACGGCGCGGTGCGGGTCGCAAAGAATGATTTGCGCTCCCATGTCTATCAGTTTATCCACAAAGAACAAACGGCTTTCGAACATTTTCTGATGGATGAGTACGCTGCCTTTGGCTTGGGTGGCGACTACCAGCATGACGCTGAGCAGGTCCGGAGTCAGGCCCGGCCAAGGGGCGTCTGCAATGCTCATGATGGAACCGTCTATAAAAGACTCTATCTGATAAGATTCCTGTGCCGGTACGTAGATGTCATCTCCGCGCTGTTCCATTTTGATGCCGAGACGGCGGAAGCTGTCGGGGATGATTCCCAAGTTCTCATGGGATACATTCTTGATGGTCAGTTCGCTTTGCGTCATGGCTGCCATGCCGATGAAGCTGCCCACTTCAATCATGTCGGGGAGAATGGTATGTTCGGTACCGTGCAGTTCGTCCACGCCTTCAATGGTGAGCAGGTTGGAGGCTATACCTTTTATCTTGGCACCCATCCGGTTCAACATTTTGCATAACTGCTGTATGTAAGGCTCACAAGCTGCGTTGTAGATTGTGGTCTTGCCTTTGGCCAGTACGGCTGCCATCAAAATGTTGGCTGTTCCCGTAACGGAGGCTTCATCCAGCAGCATATAAGTGCCTTGCAGCTGTTTGGCCGATATCTCGTATATTTCCCTTGTTTCATTGTAAACGAAACCGGCACCCAAGTTCTGGATACCGATGAAATGGGTATCCAGGCGACGACGGCCGATCTTGTCTCCTCCCGGCTTGGAAATCATGGCTTTGCCGAAACGGGCTACCATGGGGCCTACCAGCATGACAGAACCGCGCAGGCTGGAGCATTTCTTCAGAAACTCATCACTTTCCAGATAAGAAAAGTCCACGTTTGCCGCCTGGAAACTGTAGGTGTCTATACTCTTTTTCGATACATGGACTCCCATGTCCCGCATCAGTTGAATCAAGTTGTTGACGTCCAGGATGTCCGGTATATTGTGTATAATCACCTCTTCGGCTGTGAGCAATGTGGCACAGATAATCTGCAACACCTCGTTTTTTGCTCCTTGGGGGTATATGTCACCGGAAAGTCTATGTCCTCCTTCAATTACGAATGATGCCATGAAATGAATGTTTTTGAATTTTGAATGATGAATGATGAATTTTGAATGACAACACCTGATTCAAAATTCATCATTCATCATTCAAGATTCCTTTTAGTATTTCCTTTTCCTGTTGTTTCTGTTATTTTGGTTATTCATCTTCGGACGGTAATTCTGGTCGATCCGTTCTGCCATAAGGCGGACGATGCTGTCGGTCATTTGCAGCTTGCCGTTGGAAAGCTCGGAGAGGTCGTCCGCGATCTTGCGGTCATCAACCGTGTCTTTGTTCCATGCCATGTAGTCTTTCTTCATGTGGTTGCAAATCAATGCAATCAGACTTTGCTTTTCATCTCCTTCCGGGAAATCAATGGCTTTATTGATCAGAACCTCCAGTGTACGTCCGTAATGGCGGTAGCGGATTTTGGTACTGGGGTAGGGAACATTTTCGGGTTTTGTCCTGAGATTGTCTTTGCGGATGATTTCGTACGGATAGTCAATGTCCAGCCTGAAGTCGGACATGATGGCTAGATGATCCCACAGCTTATGCTTGAAGTCGGGTACGTCGCGCAGATGCGGGAACATATTTCCCATGATGTTGATGATCGTGTTGGCGCAACGCTGGCGTTCTGCACGGTCTTCAATCGTCAGTGCATGATCTACCATGTTCTGGATGCTGCGTCCGTATTCCGGCAGGGGCATCCGCTTTTGTTGAGTATTATATTGCATATCTTTATTGATAGTTGACAGTTGGTAATTTTTAAAACAATCCTTTTTACAATAGCTTTTTAGGCTTGCTGGCTACGAACTCTTTCAGATAGAAAGGCTCGAAGTAGGCCACATCCTTGAAGTCCTGTTCGGCAATGGCTTTCTCCGCCAGAGGAAACATCATGCCGGCAAGCGGGTGGACACCGTCGATGAAGTGTGCATTGGGATGTGTTATCTTCTCTTTGCATTTGGCGGCACCGTTGCCGAAGAAATAGACGGGACGTTTCTCCAGAAACTCAAGGTAGGAGTTCTCATCTACGATGTCGGCGGCAATGTCGCGTACGGGTTTCAGGGCACGGTCATAAACGGCGGCATATACTTCCATGCGGCGGGCGTCAATCATCGGGCACAGCAATGCGTCATCAGGCAGTTCTTCGTGATAAAGCAGTATGGGCACACACAATACCTTCAGTGTGGGCAAGCCGACAAGAGGCAGGTTGCGTCCGTAACAGACACCTTTGGCCATAGATACCCCGATACGCAATCCTGTATATGAACCCGGGCCGCAACTTACGGCTACGGCATCTAACGGCAGGGCGTGACTGTCGGCAAACGAAAGTGCCTCGTCCACGAATACTCCCAATGAAACGGCGTGTGAAGGACCTTTCAGGTCTTCTTTTGAAAATACATTTTGTCCATCTTCGCTCACGGCAACGGAGCATGCAGAAGTGGAAGTCTCAATGTGCAAGATACACGACATAGTTTTTACTGAATTAAATTGTCGCAAATTTACTGGTTTATTTTCAGATACACAAGCGAATTATTAAACGGTTCGGCATCTTTGTCATGTCGTAGTCTGCTCATCTTTAAGAAGACTTGATTATGTCATTACATATTTAGGTAAATCTTTAGATAATTTCTATATTTGCCGATGTCTTCGGGAAAAGCTCCTGGATTAATTAACACTAATATAAACCGGCATAAGGAGTGTCGTAAAGAGAGTATGGTTATAGCTATTGTAGTTGCGGTGATTGTATTGATTGTGGTTACTATGTACAACTCGTTGATAAGAAAGAGAAACCAGGTGGATAATGCGTTTGCTTCTATTGATGTGATGCTGAAGCAACGGTTCGACTTGATTCCCAATTTAGTGGCAAGTGTGCGGCAATATGCCAAGCATGAAGCTGATACGTTTTCTGCAATAACCGAGATGCGTAACAAATCCTATACCTCCCTTACTGAAAACGAGAAAGCCGATTTCGACAAGAATTTCTCCGGTATCCGTTCCAAGTTTTTTGCTGTTGCCGAGAATTATCCTGAACTGAAAGCGTCCGAAAACTTCTTGCAACTTCAGCGTGCGCTTAATGAAACGGAAGAACAACTTGCGGCTGCCCGCCGTACATTCAATGCTTGTGTTACTGATTATAATAATGCCGTTCAGAGCTTCCCCACGAATGTGTTGGCAGGCATGATGGGTTTTACCTGCAAAACAGTGCTGGCCATTCCCGAAGCTGAACGTGCTACTCCGGACGTGAAGAATTTATTTAACTCATAAGTACCGGTCAAGGAATGAAAAATCAAGAATTTGATTACTTGGTACAGCGTTTGAATCCGGTGTTGCAAAAACTTGAGCGGAAACGCAAGGAGTTATTGAGAAAGGGAAGCGCGGAAGGAGCAATATGGGCTGCCATTGTCTTTTTTCTTATTTTCGTGATATTGGCAAAAGGCGGTGTTCAACCTGTATTCAGCCTGTCGGTAGCAGGAATTGTTGCATTAATCGTATTTCTGTGCTGTGTAAGCAAAAAGTCGTCACTTCTTTCTTCCTATTATAAGAAAGAAGTGATTGACGAGGTTGTTCAGAATATTTGTCCGGGAGCTTCTTATGTGCCCGGACAAGGCATTAGCGAGGCTGCATTCAGAAATAGCGGATTGTTTCAATCGCCCGACCGCTATCATGCCGAAGATCAGATATCGGGCTGTTTAGGTAAAACGACCTTCACCTGTTCCGAAGTGCATGCCGAGGAGCTTAGAACTCGTTCTACCAAAAACGGTGTGCAACACTATTGGGTGACCATCTTCCGTGGTTTCTTGTTTATGGCTGATTTCCATAAGGACTTCAGCGGAAAGACAACCGTCATGAAAAACAGCCTGTTCAAGATGAAGTGGGGCGAGTCAAGAGTAAAAATGGAAAATCCCGATTTTGAGAAGGTATTTGATGTCTTCTCTACCGGACAGGTCGAGGCGCGTTACCTTATTACTCCTTCAATGATGGAACGGTTGCTGAAGCTGAACGACAGTTTCAAAAATGGGGTTACAATCAGCTTTCGCGATTCCTACATTATTGTGGCAATCCCTAATTCGCGAAATTGCTTTGAAGCAAGTATATGGACGTCAATGACTGACTTAAGCATCCTTAAAGCTGACTTTGAAATCATTTACTCATTGCTCCAAATAGTAGATGAACTCAACTTGAATACCCGTATTTGGACGAAAGAGTAAACTATATTTCCCGAAATCTTTTCTGTAATAAAAATAATCATGTAATTTTGCGCAAAACTATAACATTATGATACAATCTATGACGGGATACGGCAAGGCAACTGTCGAACTGCCCGATAAGAAAATCAACGTTGAAATCAAGTCTCTCAATAGCAAGGCAATGGACTTGTCTGCCCGTATCGCTCCGTTATACCGGGAAAAGGAGATTGAAATCCGTAGCGAAATATCCAAGATTCTGGAACGTGGGAAAGTGGATTTCAGCCTTTGGATTGAGAAGAAAGATGCTGAACAGCTTGCCACTCCCATCAATCAGGAACTGGTTGAGGCTTATTATAAAAAAATTAAAGAGATTTCTGCTGTTGCCGGAATCCCTGAACCGGCCGACTGGTTTTCCACTTTGCTCCGTATGCCGGATGTAATGACCAAGAATGAAATACAGGAACTGAGTGATGAGGAATGGGCCATGGCTCACGCTGCCGTAGAGGAAGCAATCAGCCATCTGGTGGACTTCCGCAAGCAGGAAGGTGCGGCTCTGGAAAAGAAGTTCCGCGAGAAGATTGCCAATATTGCCCATTTGTTGGAAACTATTACCCCGTACGAGAAAGAGCGTGTGGCTAAAGTGAAAGAACGCATCACCGATGCTCTTGAAAAGACGTTGAGCGTAGATTATGATAAGAACCGTTTGGAGCAGGAGTTGATTTATTACATTGAAAAGCTGGATGTCAATGAGGAAAAGCAACGTCTCGGCAATCACCTGAAGTATTTCATCAGTACACTGGAGGGTGGAAGCGGACAGGGGAAGAAGTTGGGTTTCATTGCTCAGGAAATGGGACGTGAAATCAATACTTTAGGCAGCAAGTCCAATCATGCCGAGATGCAGAAAATCGTAGTCCAGATGAAAGATGAACTGGAGCAAATCAAGGAACAAGTCTTGAACGTGATGTAATCCGTGAATCAATATGGCAAAACTTATTATATTTTCAGCACCTTCCGGTTCTGGAAAGTCAACGATTATAAATTATCTGTTGACTCAAAATCTGAATCTGGCTTTCTCTATATCTGCTACCAGCCGTCCGCCCCGCGGGACAGAGAAGGATGGGGTGGAATATTTCTTCCTGACTCCCGATGAATTCCGCAGGCGCATAGCCAACGGTGAGTTTCTGGAATATGAAGAAGTGTATCAGGACCGTTTTTACGGTACATTGAAGGCGCAGGTGGAAAAGCAGCTGGCTGCCGGACAGAATGTGATATTCGATGTAGATGTGGTAGGTGGTTGCAATATCAAGAAGTTCTATGGTGAACGCGCTTTGTCTGTCTTTATTCAGCCGCCTTCCGTGGAAGAGTTGCGCAAACGTCTGGTAGGCAGGGCTACGGATGCTCCGGAAGTGATAGAGAGCCGCATAGCGAAAGCTGAATATGAGCTTGGTTTCGCTCCAAGATTCGATAAAGTGATTGTCAATGATGATTTAGAGACAGCTGAAGCGGAAGTTTTGAAAGCGATCACTGAGTTCTTGAAGTCATGAAGCGATAGTTACCAATGAATATAGGAATCTTCAGCGGCTCGTTCAATCCGGTACATATCGGACATTTGGCTCTCGCTAACTATCTTTGTGAGTACGAGGGGCTGGATGAAGTGTGGTTTATGGTTACTCCCCACAATCCCTTGAAAGAGGAGAGCGGATTGATGGATGATAAGTTCCGCCTGAAATTGGTGGAACTTGCCATAGCGGGGTATCCTAAGTTCCGGGCTTCCGATCTGGAATTTAATCTGCCCCGTCCTTCTTATACTGTCCGTACGTTGGAGGAGTTGGGAAACATTCACCCCGAACATACTTTTTACCTTATTATCGGTTCCGACAACTGGACACTTTTCCCCCGTTGGCGTGAGTCGGACCGTATTCTTGCGGAAAATCAGATGATTGTCTATCCTCGTCCCGGCTATCCGGTAGATGCTGCATCCTTGCCGCAAAACGTAAGATTGGCCACGTCTCCTGTTTTTGAAATTAGTTCCACGTTCATTCGCCGGGCCATGGATGAAGGAAAGGATATCCGTTACTTCCTGCATCCGGCAGTATATGAAGAGTTGAAATATTCTGTAGGTAGCGACGGCACTTCCCGTTAGGAGAAGTTTCCGTTGCCACTTACAAGCACGGGAATTTATTCCAGGCACTCGTCCAAGTCATGTGCCAGTTGTTCTTTGTCCAGATGCTGTCCTATAAACACAATCTTCTGCATACGGTCTCCGTACTTCTCATCCCAGTCCCGCATCAATCCCGGTTCTTGGCGTTTCAGTTCTATCAGGTCTTCTTCAGGAGCGGTGGCATACCACAGACCGGCTTCGGTGAGTTGCTTTTGTACACCGGCTTGCTCGAAGAGGTAGGACATGTCGCGATTATGGCTGAAGTAGCAGACCCCTTTGGCGCGAATGATATTCCGCGGCCATTGGGTAGCGATGAAATGGTCGAGCTTATGGATGTTGAAAGCAGGGCGGCGGTAGTAAACGAATGTACCGATGCCATATTCTTCCACTTCGCCTCCTTCGGCAGGATGATGGTGGTGCGCATGCCCTTCTATTCCCCGAATCCATCCGGCTGAGGTGGCGACACGCTCAAAATCGAAGAGCCCGGTATGGATAATCTTTTCCAGATCCACGTCGGCATAATTGCACTCTATGATTTCAGCACCGGGTTGTAGTGTACGGATAATCTGCTTGATGCGTTTCAGCTCTTCCGGTTGGACCTCGGAGGCTTTATTCAACAGGATAATGTTGCAAAATTCAATCTGCTGGATGATGAGATTCTCGATATCCTCGTCTTCAATACCCTTGCGGGTCAAGTCGTCGCCGCAAGCGAACTCGCTTTGCAGGCGCAGGGCATCCACTACGGTGGTGATGCAGTCCAGGCGGCAAGTACCGTACCGGGTGTACATTCCCCCCAGGCTTGGGATGGAGCAGAGTGTCTGTGCGATAGGCTCGGGTTCGCAAATGCCACTGGCTTCGATGACGATGTAGTCAAAGCGCTGCATTTTCATGATCTCTCCCATTTGTTCTATCAAGTCCGTTTTCAGGGTGCAGCAGATGCATCCGTTCTGAAGTGCCACGAGGCTTTCGTCTTTCTTGCCGACAATCCCTCCTTTTTGGATGAGGTCGGCATCTATATTCACTTCTCCTATGTCATTGACAATGACGGCAAACTTGATGCCGCGTTTGTTGGCAAGGATATGATTCACTAAGGTTGTTTTTCCACTGCCCAGATATCCGGTCAGAAGCAGTACGGGAATTTCTTTTGTATTCATATAGTTACGGTTTTGTTCTGTTGGGTTGGATGGCTCTTGCCGTTTAACCACTACAAATGTATTTCATTTCTATGATATACTGCCGGATATCGGAGATTTTTAGTGCTAATAGTTATAAAAAGCAGAAAAGCGGGAACTCCATGCCGTTTCCCGCCTTTCTGCTTTTTATGGTTGTATTACTATGGCTTAGTCTTACAGAATACCTTGTGACATCATGGCTTTGGCCACCTTCATGAATCCGGCCACGTTGGCGCCTTTCACGTAATTAACGTAACCGTCCGGTTCGGTACCGTATTGCACGCAGGCAGCGTGAATGTTTTTCATGATGCTCTTCAGCTTTTCATCCACTTCTTCAGCGCTCCAGCCCAGTTTGATGGAGTTCTGGGTCATTTCAAGGCCAGATACCGATACACCGCCGGCATTGGCTGCCTTACCCGGAGCATACAGGATCTTGGCTTCCTGGAATACTTTGATAGCTTCCGGGGTAGAAGGCATGTTGGCGCCTTCGGAAACGGCTATCACGCCATTGGCCACCAGTTGACGGGCATGGTCACCGTTCAATTCGTTCTGAGTAGCGGACGGTAATGCGATGTCGGCCTTTTCACCCCAAGGCTTGGCACCTTCCACATATTTGACGCCCGGATATTGTTCTGCGTATTCACGAATACGTCCGCGATATAAGTTCTTCAACTCCATGATGTAGTCCAACTTTTCGCGATCAATGCCGTCCGGATCATATATATAGCCGTCTGAGTCGGACATGGTCAACACTTTACCGCCTAATTCCAGCACTTTCTCGGCTGTATATTGAGCTACGTTACCGGAACCGGAAATCAGACAGGTCTTGCCTTTCAAGTCAGTACCTTTTGTTTTCAGCATTTCCATCAAGAAGTAGATGTTGCCGTAACCGGTAGCCTCCGGACGAATCAGTGACCCGCCGAATTCGCGGCCCTTGCCTGTAAATGTTCCGGTGAACTCATGAGTCAGCTTCTTGTACATGCCGAACATGAAACCCACTTCACGGCCACCTACACCGATATCACCGGCGGGAACGTCCGTTTCGGGGCCGATATGACGCCACAGTTCCAGCATGAAAGCCTGGACGAAACGCATAACCTCGGCATTTGATTTGCCGCGCGGAGAGAAGTCGGAACCGCCTTTACCGCCACCCATAGGTAGGGTTGTCAATGAATTTTTGAAAGTCTGCTCAAAAGCAAGGAATTTCAAGATGCTCAGGTTTACAGAAGCATGGAAACGAACGCCGCCTTTGTACGGGCCGATAGCATTGTTGTGCTGTACACGGTAGCCCATGTTGGTTTGTACGTTGCCTTTATCATCCACCCAGGTAACACGGAATTGGTAAACGCGATCGGGGATGCAAAGACGTTCAATCAAGTTGGCTTTGTCGAACTCCGGATGTTTGTTGTATTCTTCTTCAATGGTAGAGAGAACCTCTTCTACTGCTTGATGATACTCCGGTTCATTGGGGAACCGTCTTTTCAGGTCTTCTAATACCTTAGCTGCATTCATAATCTATTTCTTTTATTGGTTGCTACTAAATGTTACCTAAAACAATTCGATTGTCGGTTTGTTTTCTTTTCTCTTATTCTGTTTGCAAAAGTACACATAAAAATGAAACACGCAAACAAATTATAAATAAAATGCGGGATAAAACAACAAAAATGATGTTTTATCCCGCAAAAAGGAATAAAAAGATATTATTTATTCTCTTTTGAGTGATTTTATCACCGGAATAAAGACTAAAGCTGCCGAAATGGCAAGTGTCAGAAGGATTGGACCGTCAATTCGTTCAACGGATATTAAAACAAAGTAGCAAAGTGCTGCCCAAAGCAGCACAATGCAAACTATTTGGGATTTTGATAACGGTCTTCTCATTTACCTGCTTTCTTTTTATCGACAATGGCATCGATTACTGCTACTGCGGTGATATTGACGATATCGCGTACAGAGCTTTCAAAATCGGTGAAGTGAATGGGCTTGTTCAATCCCATCTGGATAGGACCGATCAGTTCAGCGTCCGTATCCATGGCCTGCAATAATTTATAGGCAGAATTGGCTGAACTCAGGTTGGGGAAGATAAGTGTATTCACATCTTTGCCTTTCAGACGGGTGAAGGGGTATTTGGCGTCGCGCATCTCGCGGTTCATGGCAAAATTCACCTGCATTTCACCGTCAATGGCAAGTTCCGGATAATTCTGCTGCATGTAGTCAACCGCTTCATGTACACTTACCGGACTTCCTTCTTTATCGGCTCCGAAGTTGGAGTAGCTTAACATGGCCATTACCGGTGTATGATTGAAGAAGCGTACTGTATGTTCGGATAACTTGGCAATGTCAATCAGGGTGGCGGCGTTGGGGTGGCGGTTGATAAGCGTATCGGCAAGGAAGAAAGTTCCTTTCTTGGAGTTGAGGATATGCATGGTGCCGAAGTGTTTGTATTCCGGACGGATACCGATAACTTCTTTGGCAACCTTGATGGTATTGCTGTATTTGGTATATAGTCCGGTAATGAAGGCATCGGCTTCACCGGTTTCCACCATCATCATGCCAAAGTAGTTGCGCTCGAACATCTTGTCGTTGGCCTCTTCATAAGTAGCGCCTTCACGTGCGCGCTTTTCCGAGAGGATACGTGCATAGCGTTCGCGGCGGGGAGCCTCGTCGGGATGGCGCAGGTTTACGATCTCAATGCCTTCAAGGCTGAGGTCGAGCTCCTTTGCCAGTTTTTCGATAGCTTCGTCATTGCCTAATATAATAGGATGGCAGATACCTTCGGCTTTGGCTTCGACGGCAGCTTTCAGCATATTGGGGTGGATGCCTTCGGCGAATACCACACGCTGCGGATTGCGGCGTGCCGTATCGTAAAGTTGGCGGGTCAGTTTGCTTTCGTAACCCATCAATTCACGCAGCTGTAATTTGTAGGCGTCCCAATCTTCTATATTCTTCCGTGCCACGCCGCTTTCCATGGCCGCCCGTGCCACGGCACAGGATACTTCGGTGATGAGGCGTGGATCCACCGGTTTCGGAATGAAATATTCGGGACCGAAAGTGAAATTGTTTACATGGTACGCTTCGTTCACGACATCGGGTACGGGCTGTTTGGCCAGATTGGCTATGGCATGTACGGCAGCAATCTTCATCTCCTCGTTGATGGCTTTGGCTTGTGTGTCAAGGGCGCCGCGGAAGATGTAAGGGAAGCCGATTACGTTATTGATCTGGTTCGGATAGTCGGAACGTCCGGTGGACATCAACACATCCGGGCGTGCCGCCATTGCGTCTTCGTAAGAGATTTCCGGAGTAGGATTGGCAAGGGCGAATACGATGGGATGGTCGGCCATGCTGCGTACCATGTCCTGGGTCAGTACATTGCCTTTTGAAAGTCCGAGGAATACGTCGGCACCCTTGATGGCCTCTGCGAGTGTATGTACGTCGCGGCGTTCGGTGGCGAAGTAGCGTTTCTGTTCTGTCAGGTTTTCACGGTCACTGGTAATGACGCCTTTACTGTCCAGCATCAGGATATTTTCACGGCGGGCGCCGAGTGATTCATACAGTTTGGTGCATGACGTGGCGGAAGCACCTGCACCGTTTACCACAATCTTGACATTTTCTATCTTCTTGCCTGCCACTTCAAGGGCATTCAGCAGTCCGGCACTCGAAATGATGGCGGTACCGTGCTGGTCATCGTGCATGACGGGGATGTCGAGCTCTTCCTTCAGGCGGCGTTCGATTTCAAAACATTCGGGCGCCTTGATATCTTCCAGGTTGATACCGCCGAAAGTCGGGGCGATTGCCTTGACGGCTTCAATGAACTTGTCGGGATCTTTTTCGTTCACTTCGATGTCAAACACGTCAATGCCTGCATAAATCTTGAACAACAAGCCTTTTCCTTCCATCACGGGTTTGCCGCCGAGGGCACCGATGTCACCGAGGCCTAATACGGCTGTCCCGTTGGAAATGACAGCCACCAGATTTCCTTTGGCGGTATATTTGTATGCATCCTGCGGATTCTTTTCGATTTCGAGACAAGGTTCTGCAACACCTGGAGAGTATGCCAGTGAAAGGTCGGTTTGCGTACTGTAGGGCTTGGTAGGCACTACTTCAATTTTTCCTGGCTTGCCTTGCGAGTGGTAAAGCAAAGCAGCTTCTTTGGTTATCTTTGCCATGGTAGATTAGTTAAATAGATTATAATTTTGCTGCAAATGTAGGGATAAAAGTTCTAAATTGTTTTCTGTAGCTGATAATTTCTATTATAATTATCAGCGGATAAGCTAAAAATGCTTATTTTTGGCACCGTAATGAGATATTATCCCCCATTTATTAACTTAATACATCAATGACATGAGATTTTTGAAACTCCCTTTAGCGGGATTGTTACTGTTGGCAATGACCCTGTTTGCAGGATGCAAGGCGGGCAAGGACCGGAAAGCACCGGTTGCCTTGACTTGGGAAATGGGTGCAAACAACGTTGAACCCGGATATTATGAGAATACTTTTATTCTCAAGAATATCTCTGATGAACTCTTGGGAAAAGGCTGGACCATCTACTATTCCCAACTGCCGCGCGTCATAAAGCAGGAGGGTGCCCCGGCCGTCAAGGTCGAGGCGGTGAACGGTAATTTCTTCAGAATGTCTCCCACGGAGAACTTTACCCCTTTGGCTCCGGGAGATTCAATGCGGATTACTTTCCGCTGTACCTATAAACTGGACAGAAATTCCCATGTCCCGGAAGGGACATACTGGGTGGAGACTATGGACGGTAAAGAAGGGAAACCGCTTCCCGTGGCATTGAATGCACTTCCATTGCCTTCTCCCGAATCTGTCGGCGGCTATCCGGACGCTTCCCGAATCTATGAAGCCAACCTTCGCCTGGCAGATGCGCCTGCATTGAAAGAGTCGGATCTCCTGCCTTCTGTAAAGAAAGCCGTGCGGGTTGAGGGTAGTCTTGTTCTGGAAGGTAAAGTTGCGGTGGCTTATCCTGATGATTTTTCGGTCGAAGCCAGTCTGCTGAAAGAAAAGTTGGCGGGTGTTTATGGAATGGAAGTGACTGAAAAGGCCCCTGTGACTATCGTTCTGGAGCCTTTGGCTGACAAGGAAGAAGCCGTCAACGATGAATACTATACCCTGGATATAGACAATAACCGGATAAAGATAAGCGCTGCTGCCTCTCATGGCATTTTCAACGGTATCCAGACTTTACTGGCCATGTTGAAAGGAAAGCAGGCTCCTTATCAGCTGGAAGCGGTTTCTATTCAGGATTATCCGGACCTGTCTTATCGCGGACAAATGATAGACATAGCCCGCGACTATACCACACCGGAAAACATGAAGAAGCTGATTGATGTCTTGGCTTCCTATAAAATGAATGTCCTTCATTTTCATTTTTGCGATGATGAAGGTTGGCGCCTGGAAATTCCCGGTCTGGAGGAGCTGACTGCCGTAGGAAGCCGCCGGGGACATACTACGGACGAGAGCCAATGTCTCTATCCATGCTATGACGGTGGATATGATCCCGATGCGAAGACTCCCGGCAACGGGTATTATACCCGTGAGGCATTTATCGGCCTGCTGCGGTATGCGGCTGAAAGGCATGTCCGCGTGATACCGGAAATAGAATCTCCGGGACATGCCCGTGCGGCCATCGTTTCCATGAAGGCCCGTTATGACAAATACATCGGGACCGACCCTGAGAAGGCGACCGAGTATCTGTTGAGCGAACCGGAAGATACTTCCCGTTATACTTCTGTACAATACTATACGGATAATGTCATCAATGTGGCCTTGCCTTCCACTTACCGTTTTATGGAAAAAGTGATTCAGGAACTTAATGCCATGTATAAGGAAGCGGGTGTGCCGCTGACTACCGTGCATCTGGGCGGTGACGAAGTTCCGCGCGGTGTATGGATGGGGTCTCCCGAATGCCGGAAACTGATGAAAGAAAAGGGGATGGAAAAAGCCCATGATCTGTCGGAGTATTTCATTACACGGATGGCGGGCATCCTGCAAAAGAACGGCTTGAAGGTCAGCGGCTGGCAAGAAGTTGCCTTGGGGCATACGGAAGAAGCTCACCGGCAGTTGAGACAACAGACTGAAGGTGTATATTGCTGGAATACCGTTCCGGGATCTGATGAAGTGGTCTATCACACGGCGAACAACGGTTATCCTGTCATTCTTTGCAATGTGGGTAATTTCTATATGGATATGGCATATAACGGCCATCCTGATGAACGTGGCCTTGATTGGGGAGGGTATGTTGATGAGTCCATATCCTTTTCGATGCTTCCTTACAGCATTTACCGCTCGTTGCGTGTGGATATGGCGGGCAATCCCGTTGACTTGGATAAAGCGGAGAAAGGAAAGACTGCTTTGACTGAAGCGGGCAGGCGGAATATAGTAGGTGTGCAGGGGCAGCTGTTTGCCGAAACCATCCGTAGCTTTGAAGGGGTGGAATATCTTCTTTTCCCGAAGCTGATGGGGTTGGCAGAACGCGGTTGGAATGCCCATCCGGCATGGGAATCTTTGTCGGGTGCGCAGGAACAACAAGCTTTCAATCAAGCGTTGGCGCTTTATTATGAGAAAATCAGCAAGGAGGAAATGCCTTATTGGGCAAAGAACGGCATTAATTTCCGTCTGCCGCAACCGGGTCTGATGGTGAAAGACGGCAACCTTTACGCCAATGTGGCCATTCAAGGCGGTGAAATACGTTACACGACGGATGGAACGGAACCTGGCGCGCAATCTGCATTGTGGAAGGCGCCGGTGAAATGTGAAGCTTCAGCCGTTAAGGCAAAGACTTTCTATCAAGGGAAAGAGAGTTTGCCGATAACGTTGGCTGTCGGGCGGTAAAGGGGCCCATTGGCTGAATTCTTCTTAGAAGTTTATTCAAAGCTTGTGAATATCCGTTCACAAGCTTTGAATATATATTCGCAGGCTTTGAATATCCGTTCGCGCACTGCGAACAGAGATCTCACTTAACTCCGCGGCTTTTTAGTCTTGGCTTCAAAAGTCTTTTCTTTAGCTTTCCGTGAAGTTTTCAATAGACATCTGACGGCTGGGGGATATAGTATCTTTCGGCAGCGGCACTATCTCTCCTGCATTCAGTGCCTGTTATGCATTCAGTGCCTGTTCAATATCAGCAATGATGTCATCCGCATTTTCTATGCCTACTGAAAAGCGAATCAAGTCGGGACGTACACCGGCTTCCATCAGTTGTTCGTCCGTGAGCTGGCGGTGTGTATGACTGGCAGGATGCAGCACACAAGTACGTGCATCGGCTACATGGGTTACGATAGCGGCCAGTTTCAGTGAATCCATGAATTTGATGGCTACGTCCCGTCCTCCTTTCAGGCCGAAAGTGACAACGCCGCATGAACCGTTCGGCATGTATTTCTGTGCCAGTTCATGGTATTTGTCACCCGGCAGGCCACAATAGTTTACCCAAGCTACTTTATCATTCTTGGAAAGGTATTCGGCAACAGCCTGGGCATTCTTGCAGTGTTGGGGCATGCGCAGGTGCAGGGTTTCCAGACCAAGATTCAGCAAAAATGCGTTTTGCGGTGACTGGATGCTGCCGAGGTCGCGCATCAGCTGTGCGGTGGCTTTGGTGATATAAGCCATTTTTCCAAAGGCTTTCGTGTAAGTCAGCCCGTGGTATGATTCGTCCGGAGTGCACAGGCCGGGGAACTTGTCGGCATGTGCATCCCAATCGAAGTTGCCGCTATCTACTATGGCTCCTCCTACACTGGTGGCATGGCCGTCCATGTATTTGGTGGTAGAGTGTACCACGATGTCTGCGCCCCATTCAAACGGGCGGCAGTTGATGGGAGTGGGGAAGGTGTTGTCTATAATCAGGGGAACGCCGTGTTTATGGGCGATACGTGCGAACTTCTCAATGTCGAGCACTTCCAGTGTAGGGTTGGAGATTGTTTCGCCGAACAGTGCTTTGGTATTCGGACGGAAAGCAGCCGAGATTTCTTCTTCCGGTGCATCCGGATTGATGAAAGTAACCTCAATGCCCAGCTTTTTCATCGTCACACCGAAAAGGTTGAACGTTCCGCCGTAAATGGTAGATGAACAGACGAAATGGTCGCCTGCCTGGCAGATATTGAAGATAGCGTAGAAGTTGGCAGACTGTCCGCTGGAGGTCAGCATGGCAGCTACACCGCCTTCGAGGGCGGCTATCTTGGCGGCTACGGCATCATTCGTCGGGTTTTGCAGGCGGGTATAGAAATAGCCGCTTTCCTCAAGGTCGAACAGGCGTGCCATCTGTTCACTGGTTTCATATTTGAATGTTGTACTTTGATAGATGGGGAGTACGCGGGGCTCCCCCTTTTTAGGAGTCCATCCGGCTTGTACGCACAGGGTCTCCGGCTTGAATTGTTTTGTCATAATGCTATCTGTCTTTTTAAGTTTATTGCTAATTATCAAGTAAGTTGCCGCAAAAGTAGGGAAAAAAATATAATTTTGTGTGCAGTAACGGTAAAATGCTATAAATTAGCGGCTGGAAATCTGCAGCGAACCGAATAAATGACGAATAATTGGAATATGAAACGCATACTTTGCCTACTGGCCATTCTCTTTTGCACTTTGTTTGCTTTTAATGCTTCGGCTCAAGAAGAGCGGGACAGTCCGAGACGTGGAGAAGGAGTCTCTGCTTTCCTGGAACGCAACAAGCGTCCGGGGAGAACCTATTATAAAGAGTTCTTGAAACTGAACGAGAAACGCCTTAAAGGGAAAGAGGAATTACGACTGGGAGTGAAGTACGTACTGCCTCCATTGCGGAACAGTTCTGCCTCCAGATCGGCCGGTAACAGGAAAAGGGCCATCAATGAGCCTTTGTTCGGAAAAGGGCTTGCCAATGTAAAGGTTACTTCGGACCGTTTGCGGGGTGCCTGTTTTTATGTAGTCAGCGGGCACGGAGGTCCCGACCCGGGAGCCATCGGCAAGATCGGCAGAATAGAGTTGCATGAAGACGAATACGCCTATGACGTCGCTTTGCGTCTCGCCCGTAATCTGATGCAGGAAGGTGCCGAAGTCCATATCATTATCCAGGATGCTAAAGACGGTATTCGTGATGACCGTTATCTTTCGAACAGTAAGCGTGAAACTTGTATGGGGGCCGCCATTCCCTTGAACCAGGTGGCACGCCTTCAACAGCGTTGTGCCAAAATCAATGAACTTTATAGGAAAGACCGGAAGAACTATAAATATTGCCGTGCCATTTTCCTGCATGTAGATAGCCGCAGCAAGGGACACCAGACTGATGTGTTCTTTTACCATTCCAGGAACAAGCCTGACAGCAAAAGGCTGGCAACGACCATGAAGAATACTTTTGAGTCAAAATATGACAAACATCAGCCTAACCGTGGCTTTACGGGGACGGTCAGCGCGCGTAATCTGTATGTGCTTGCCAACACTTCACCTGCGTCCGTGTTTGTGGAGCTGGGCAATATCCAGAATACCTTTGACCAGCGCCGCTTTGTCATCAGTTCCAACCGTCAGGCGTTGGCAAAGTGGTTGATGGAAGGATTTATCGCAGATTACAGACGAGCCGTGCGCTGACGGTGTGTTTTCTTTTCATGCATGACCACGATGGTTACCGCAGTCAATATGAGTACAATGCCGATGGCACTTGCCGGCGTGAAACTCTCATGAAATACGCTGTATCCGATGGCTACGGCAGTCAGTGGTTCCAAGGCGCCGAATATGGATGTCAGGGTGGGGCCGACGTGCTTGATGGCTTTGACCAGGGTTATGTTGGAAATAGCTGTTGCCGGCAGTGCCAGCCCAAGTATATTCAGCCAGGTATGTCCGTCCGTTGCCAACCGGATGCCGCCTGTCAGGAATCCCCCTATAATGAAAAACAGTGCTCCCAGCCCCATGACATAGCATGTCAATGCCGTTGAGGGGATATGGGTGGCCCGGCTTTTGCGTACCCCGATGATGTATCCCGCGTAAAAGAACAAGGACAGTATTGCAGCTGTCATGCCTATGGTACTGTTCCCGTTATTCCCGTTCATTTCTCCGGATGACAACAATCCGGCCCCTATCAGTGAAATGGAGACGGCGAACAGCACCGAGAAGGATTTTTTCTCTCCGAACAGCAACATCATGGCAAGTGCCACGGCCAATGGATACATGAAGTGAATGGTAGATGCCACTCCACTGGCTATGTGTTGGTAGGCGATGACGAGGCTGAATGAAGTTGCCGCCCTCAATAGGCTGAGCAGGAATACCGCTCCCCAATCCTTGCGGCCGATTCGGAATGTCTCTTTCAGCATCATTCCGAATAAGGCCAATGAAAGTGAAGCGATTCCCCAACGGTATGCCAATACTTCGAAGGAAGAAAACCCTGCAGTCAGTAATGATATCGTGAAAAAAGGCGCCAGTCCGAATGTAGATGAGGAAAGTGCCGCATATATATATCCTTTTATCTGGTTGTTTTGCATCTTTTATCTTGATTTTTAGCAGATGTTTCAGAACTGTCTGTTTCATCATTTGTTAGTCTCACGCAATGCCGTGCAAAAGTAGTGAATAAATGCATCCGCTTGAATCGTTTTCACTTATTTTCTATTTGCATTTTCACGATGCAAAAATAAGGCGAAAAGAGATAGGGGACTTGTCCGATGTTGCTATAAATTCGATATCTTTGCATTTTAGATAAAAACATGATTTTTCCAGAGGACCGAAGAAACGAAATGGCAGCTTTTGTCATGGGCGAGGCAGTACCACTGTATTGACTTTATACAAGAGGATCCGGTGCAGTTTCCGCATCGATCTACAAAGAAACCCCGGACGATCCTTGCCTGGGAGGCTTCGCATGGTTCGGCTGCGGGATAAACGGGATATATTATAATAAGTAGAGGTTTGAAAATGGAAAACTTTCATCACACAGGCGGCTGCCCGATACGGGATGTCCTTAGCAAGTTGGGAGACAAGTGGACAATGCTTGTTCTGGTCACGCTGAAGGCCAATGGAACCATGCGTTTTTGTGACATCCAGAAAACGATAGGTGACATTTCACAGCGTATGCTGACGGTCACGCTCCGTTCGCTGGAGACTGACGGGCTGGTTGTCAGAGAGGTTTATGCGGAAATCCCTCCACGTGTGGAATATAGCTTGACGGAAACGGGATTGAGCTTAATGCCGCATGTGGAGTCATTGGTGGGCTGGGCGTTGGAACACATGGATGATATTCTCAGGCGCCGTCATGTTCAGATCGGCTAAGTTGTGTCCCCTGTCTTTCTGATTGTCTGCCTTTTCTGCTGCTGTTTGGGCTTCGCCGGCGCTTTATCTGCAACCATATGATAGGCCTGTAAAAAAAACAATTCCGATTCGTCGCGAACCGGAATTGTTGTTCCATGAGTTATTTACACCGGGAAGCTTATTCTTTGACAGCTTCACCTTTTTCATTCAGAAGCACTTCAGCTTCCTGGCCGTCTTGAGTGGTAATGATTACTTTGTAGATTTTTGCTCCGTCTTTTTCTTTCACATAGGCTTCTTTTACGGATGAACCTTCATAATTGGTTGCCAAAGCCTGTAAAATAGCCTGGGGTAATTGAGTGGGATCCATCTTTACAAATTCATCTTGAGGAACCTGAGTTTCGGTTACGGCTGTTGTTGACTTACCGGCTTCCTGTGCAAATGCTACAGAACTGCTTACTCCTAAAACCATTGCTAATGCTACTAATACCTTTTTCATAATCGTAAAGTTTAGGTGAATATTTTCGTTTTAATGTCTCTGACGTCAAATATAGGACAAAGGGGATGCCACAATGCGCGCTTTTTGTATAAATGCCTTGTATTTAATATGATACGGGTGAAATGGCATCTGCGGTTGAACTGTTTGAGTGTGGAAAGGTGTGGAATCGGGTAACACATCTGAGGAATTATTGCACAGTTTCGGGCAGTTGTTTCCCTTGATTTCGCTTATAAGCCATTGTTGAGGCTGGTTCTCACTCACGGGGGGGGCAACCATAATGCCCTTTTTCTTGTTATAATCTTCATATAGTTAGAGGTATGAAACAAATAATGTTTATTTTTGCAATGTTAATGACTTGCCTGTCCTGTGCCGGTAGGCCGGGAGGGCGGTCTGAAAAGAGAACAGACATGAAACCAATGAAAGAAATTTATCTGGCAGGAGGATGTTTTTGGGGAACCGAACATTTCCTGAAACAAATAGAAGGGGTGGAAGCTACCCAGGTGGGATATGCCAATGGAAATATAGCCAATCCTACCTATCAGCAAGTATGTACCGGCACCACGGACTTTGCCGAAACCGTAAAAGTACAGTACAATCTCGGTAAGGTGGACTTGCCTTTCCTTATCGACCTTTATTTCAAGACGATTGACCCTACCAGCCTCAATAAGCAGGGCGGCGACAGGGGTACACAGTATCGCACGGGCATCTATTATACGGATGCCGCCGACCTGCCCGTTATCCGTGAAACCGTTGGCCGCCTGGCCGCCAACTACTCCCGTCCGTTGGTTGTAGAGATAGAGCCTTTGAAGAATTTCTATTCCGCCGAAGATTATCATCAAGACTATCTGGACAAAAATCCCGGTGGATATTGCCACATCAATCCCGCCTTGTTCGACTTGGCGCGTAAAGCGAAGATGAAGTAAGCAGGGCATGGCGGGTATTCTCTTTGCGTCATCAACCACATGCGCAGGAGTTTGTCACGAATGAAAGAATGCCTCAAAATAGGGATAGGTAATCTATTTATTTTCTGCGAACTTTGCGGGCTGAAAAAGACTGAAATGAGAAGCCTGCATATCCTGTTCATATTGGGAGCTGTCACTTGGCTCGGTTTTCCGCTGAGAGCGACAGGAAACTGATTCATTTTCCTTTGACAGATGATTGCATAGGGAGTGCGGTTCCCCGCATGGAGAAGCGGCATTGGCGGGTGATATCAAAAAAAGTTCCCGGAAGAGACGCACGGGACGG
This sequence comes from Bacteroides fluxus YIT 12057, assembly GCF_000195635.1. GTDB lineage: Bacteria > Bacteroidota > Bacteroidia > Bacteroidales > Bacteroidaceae > Bacteroides > Bacteroides fluxus. The sequence continues at coordinate 177,491 of NZ_GL882621.1, forward strand.
TTGCTCTTCCGGGATTTTATGACGGACTGAAAACGCTGTTCAATACTTTGTAACCTGCATGCTTTCGATTTTTCTTGTGGTCAATCGTCAATGTCAATCACCCTCATTTTTGAGTCGAATGTAATCTCCCAACGATTGGACAGCTTTATCTCATACTCCTTGTCATCATACTCAATCTGAAGGATTCTTGCGTCCGGATAGTTGGTCTTTACATAGTTGCGTATAGCCTCCGGTACAATCTGTGCAGGAACTTCACTTTGCCTGCATCGCACTTCCTTCCATTCTCCCGATTTATCAAATTCTACCTTCTCCCCATTCGTGAACACCACATCATAGCTTTTATAAAACATTCCCGACTCCAATTTGGCCATCGCCACTTTATGATCCTTAAAATAAGTCTTGATAAATGCCTGTGCCTTTGCCGGCAACTGGCTCACTTCTATCGGCTTGTCATTATCCGCCATTACCATTGTGTGCACCGCAAACATACAAACCAACATCATAACTAACTTTTTCATGCTTCTCTATTTTTAACGATTAATACTTTATTTGTTTTCTGTATTGCAAAGATGGGAAGGAAATCTGGAAAGAATTGGGAAAAAAACTCATTTTATCATCACCGCTTTGTTATCTGCCCATAAATCTTTGTTTGCAAGGAATAATCTCTATTTTTGCAGAAGATTTGTCGTACGTCTTGTATCGTGGACTCTAATCTGTTTAGAGGAGCACGGAATGTCAATTCACTAAACTTAAAACAATATGGATAACGAAAATACATCTATTCATGAGTTCGACTTTGATTTGATCTGTGAATACTTTTCGAGTGTGGAACGTCAAGGTCCGGGCAGTCCCGAAGTGACGATGAAGGCACTGGGTTTTATAGGCGGTCTTACGGATACAGCGCGTATTGCCGATCTGGGCTGTGGTACCGGTGGGCAGACAATGGTGCTGGCGGAGAATGTTCCGGGGCAAATCACGGGACTTGATTTGTTTCCCGAGTTCATCCGTCTTTTTAACCGGAATGCTGAACAACGCAATCTGCAAGGTAGAGTGAGGGGCGTGGTCGGTTCCATGGAGCAGCCTCCGTTTCAGGAAGGGGAACTGGATCTGATCTGGTCTGAAGGAGCAATCTACAACATCGGTTTTGAACATGGGCTGAATGAATGGAGGAAGTTTCTGAAGAAGGGCGGTTATATTGCGGTTACGGAGGTGTCATGGTTCACTGATGAACGTCCCGCCGAAATCAATGACTTCTGGATGGATGCGTATCCCGAGATTGATACCATTCCGAATAAAGTGGCGCAAATGCAAAAGGCGGGTTACCTTCCGGTCTCCACCTTCGTTTTACCGGAGAACTGCTGGACGGAACATTTCTACCAACCGCAAGTGGAGGCGCAGGAGCTATTCTTGAAGAAGTATGCCGGGAATAAGACGGCAGAGGACTTTATTGCCAATCAACGGCACGAAATGTACTTATATGATAAGTATAAGGACTTTTACGGCTATGTGTTCTATATAGGGAAGAAAATCTCATCTTGAATATGGCATGACCAATAATGGCGGATATGAAGGTGAACCGCACTTCTTTTGCGTTTTAGGAGAAAATAAAAAATCCCGGTTTTCATTGAAAACCGGGATTTTACGTGGTCTTGCTTTTCTTTGCTGTGGTGTCACCAGGAATCGAACCGGGGACACAAGGATTTTCAGTCCTTTGCTCTACCAACTGAGCTATGACACCATTTCTATCTCTTTTGCGGTTGCAAAGGTAGTGAAAGTTTTGGACTGTGCAATAGCTTTTGAAATAAAAAACGCTGATAAATGCCTATGTGGCTAAGTATCAGCGTTTCTATTATTAGAAAAAATACTGAAAAAGTTTATTTGCCTTTGTCTTTTCAGTTTCTGCAGAGGTAAAACCCGGACGGAAGCTGGAACTTTACCCGCTTTTTTCGGTATCCTTTTCAGACTTATCCGTTTGGGTGGCTTGGCGGCCTGTTCAAGAATCCTGTCCGGCTTCCTCGGATTCCTCTCCGGTAGCGGCTTCTTCCTGCAACGGGTTCCATCCCTGCGCTTTCAGTTCAAACTCCTGTCCGTCGCGGGTAATCAGGGCACAGCCCAATTCCGGCTTTGTGATATGGCCTATCAATTTGACGCCTTCCATCTCGGAAACCTTTTCATGGTCGGCAATGGGGACGGTGAACAAAAGTTCGTAGTCCTCGCCGCCATTCAAGGCGCAGGTGGTCAGGTTCATGTTGAACTCCTCTGCCATCACTGCCGTCTGATAGTCGATGGGGATGTGCTCCTCATACACGCGGCATCCAACTTTGCTCTGGGTGCAGATATGCAGCAGTTCAGAGGAAAGACCGTCCGAGATATCCATCATGGCAGTGGGCTGTATGCCCGCTTCTGCCAGTTTCCCGATGATGTCACGGCGTGCTTCCGGTTTCAGCTGGCGTTCCAGAAGATATTCTTTTCCGGAGAAGTCGGGCTGCAAGTCCTTGTCGCCACCTTTGAGGACGGCCTTCTCGCGTTCCAGCAATTGCAGTCCCATGTAGGCGGCGCCTAAATCACCGGAAACGCAGATGAGGTCGGTCTCCTTGGCGCCGTTGCGGTAAACAACCTTGCCTTTCTCGCCTTCACCGATGCAAGTGATGCTGATGGTGAGTCCCGTGTAGGAAGAGGTGGTGTCACCGCCGACAATATCCACCCCGTACTCTTCGCAGGCCAGACGGATACCGGCATACAGCTCCTCCAGGTCCTCCACGCTGAAACGTTTGGATAATCCCAGTGAAACGGTGATTTGCCGGGGCGTGCCGTTCATGGCATAGATATCGGAAAAGTTGACTACCGCCGATTTATAGCCCAGATGCTTGAGCGGCACGTATGTCAGGTCGAAATGCACTCCTTCCAGCAATAAATCGGTGGTGACGAGCACCTCTTTCCCGGCAGGGTAGGAGAGGACGGCCGCGTCATCGCCTACACCGTATTGACTCGATTGGTTCTTTAACTCGATGCCCTCGGTGAGGTGGCGGATCAGCCCGAACTCACCGAGAGTTGCTATTTCAGTTCTCATTCTTTACGCTCTATTAATCAATTCTCTCATAATCTCCGTCATCTTCGGTTGTGCGGCGTCCGCAGCCTTCTGTACTTCTTCGTGGGAAACTTCCACGATTTTGCCTTCCACGCCGAGGTCGGTGATGACAGATACACCGAACACCTTGATGCCGCAATGGTTCGCGACGATTACTTCGGGAACGGTGGACATGCCTACCGCGTCCGCTCCCAGGATGTGGAACATCTTGTATTCGGCGGGAGTTTCGAAAGTGGGGCCTTGCGTACCTATATATACGCCGTGCTGTACTTTGATGCCTTTTTCTGCGGCAATCTCGTCAGCCTTGCGGATAAGTTCCTTGTCGTACGCCTCGCTCATGTCCGGGAAACGCGGGCCGTAAGGGATGTTCTTGCCGCGAAGCGGATGTTCGGGGAAGTAGTTGATGTGGTCGGTGATAATCATCAGGTCGCCGATTTCGAAGTCCGGATTCGTGCCGCCGCTGGCATTGGATACGAACAGCGTCTTGATGCCCAGTTCACGCATCACACGTACCGGGAAAGTCACTTCCTTCATGGAATAGCCTTCGTAGAAGTGGAAACGTCCCTGCATCGCCATGATGTCCTTGTTGCCCAGCTTGCCGAAAATCAGCTTGCCGCTATGTCCCTCTACGGTAGATACGGGGAAGTTGGGGATCTCCTCATACTTTATTTCATACTTATCGGTGATTTCACCGGCAAGGCTGCCCAGTCCGGTACCGAGGATAATTGCTGTCTCAGGCTGCGTGTGCATCTTACCTCTCAGATAAGCTGCGGTTTCTTGAATTCGCTCTAACATAGCCAATAATGTTTTGGTTAAATATATGTTGTTGATTTTGTAAGAATTCTATTTCTATCGGTAGCACGTAGATGTACGGTTTCAGTGCCTCGTCCAGTGCCGGATGAGCTTTCAGCCTTGCGGCGTCTTTCTCCGTGGTGATGACCAGGCGGTTCCGCCCTTCCAGGCGCATGAACTGTTCCTTTACCTGCTGCAAGTCTTTGGCGGTAAAGTCGTGGTGGTCGTCGAATGCCAGCAGGCTGACGTGCGGGGTATGGGACTCCACCTCCTTCACCAGCGGGGCGGGAGAGGCGATGCCCGTCACCAGCAGCACCTGTTCTTTTCCGGTCAGTGAGGAGAGCGCCCGGCGGCTGTCTGTCCTGTCGGGGAACAACGGCTGTAACCTTCCGTAGCGGAAACGGGAAAAATACAGTTGCTGGTACGGATATAGATGCAGCCGCTTGGTGATGATGTTGAAATCTATCGGCTTGATGTCGTCGGGACATTTGGTTACGATGACGATTTGCGCCCGGCTCTTCCCTCCGGCAGGTTCGCGGAGCCTTCCGGCGGGCAGTAGGGCGTCATCGCACAGCAGGCGGTGGAAGTCGGTCAACAGGATGTTCATTCCGGCTTTCACGTGCCGGTGCTGGAAGGCGTCGTCCAGCAGCACTACATCCACGGCAGGATCTTTCAGCTGCAATAACCGCTCGATGCCATGACAGCGGTTCTCGTCCACCGCTACCCGTATATCCGGGAATTTGTTTTTCATCTGGTACGGTTCGTCACCGATTTTCCGCACGCCGCTTTCGGCGGTTGCCAGCACATAACCTTTGCTTTTCCGCTTGTATCCCCGGCTCAGGGTGGCTACATGCAGCTTTTCCCGGAGCATTAGCTTTATCAGATATTCCGTATGCGGGGTCTTGCCTGTTCCGCCTACGGCGAGGTTTCCCACGCATATCACGGGAACGTCAAAACTCTTTGACCGGAGCCAGCCCCAGTCAAAGAGTTTGTTTCGCACGCTTACCCCCATCCCGTAAAGCCAGGACAGGGGATACAGCCAGTGATATATCTTGATAAAGTTTTCCTCCATTCTGTAAATGCCGGCACTCTGCGGGGAGACCTGTCTCCGGAGATAGGCCGGTTATTGGATATTAAGTTCAAAAGGTACGCGCGCCTGGATGCGGTCGCACTTGTCAAAATTCTCAAGGATGCTGAACTGCCTGTACATCTCGCCGACTTTGCCGTTCAGCATGCGTGCCTTGACGTACTTGCCGGGATTTGTATTCATCAAGCTTTCAAGGAAACTTTCCTTCTTTGGATAACTCATTACCGTATAGGCATCTACACCCGATTTGGCAATGGCTATTTCCACGGCTTTGTCCAGGCCGCCCAGCTCATCTACCAGTCCCAGCTCTTTGGCTGTACTTCCGGTCCAGACGCGGCCTTGGGCAATCTTGTCCAGTTCTTCTTTGCCGATGCCGCGTCCGTCGGAGCAGCGTGTCAGGAAGAGGTCGTATCCTTGATTTACATACATCTGCATCAGTCCTTTTTCACCGTCGTTCATCGGACGGGTCAGCATGCCAAAGTCAGCGTATTGGTTGGTTTTCACTACGTCGAAGTTCAAGCCGATTTTATCGGTCAGACCTTTTGCGTTGGGGAACATGCCGAAGATGCCGATGGAACCGGTCAGTGTGGTAGGTTCGGCTACGATGGTGTCTGCATTGCAGGAGATGTAGTAACCGCCCGATGCGGCGTAATCGCCCATAGAGACGATGACCGGTTTCTCTTTCTTCAATTCGCTTACGGCATACCATATCTGTTCGGAACCGTATGCGCTTCCTCCCGGTGAGTTTACACGCAGCACAACCGCTTTCACGTTTTCGTCCTCTTTCAGCTTGCGCAGGTCCTTGATGACTTTTACGGAATTGATGCCCTCCTCGCCGGTGGAAGAGGAGGTGCCGCCGTCAATTTCTCCGTAGGCATAATATACGGCGATCACATTCCCGCTCTTGTCCTTGGGGGCATTCTTCTTGACATTGACCATGTCTTTCAGTCCAAGAACGGGCATGCGGTCGTCTTCATCGATGCCTGCCATCGCTTTCAGGTAGTTGCGCACGTCATTCTTATATATCAAGGTGTCGGCAAGCCCGCATTTCACGCTTTCTTCTGCCGGGTGGAACATTATCATGCGGTCGGCAATGGCGTTCAGGGAGTCCACGGACACTTTGCGTGATTCGGCAACGTCACTGGTTAGCTGTCCCCAGATAGAAGCCAGGTATACATTGACCTGCTCGCGGTTGGCGGGGCTCATCTCGGTGGAGACAAACGGTTCTACGGCCGATTTGTAAGTACCTACTTTGAATACCTGCATCTCTACACCGATCTTGGCCAATAAATCCTTGAAGAACATGGGAGCCGCGGCAAGGCCTCTCCACTCTATCATGCCTTGCGGGTTCAGCAGCACTTTGTCCGCTACGCTTGACAGGTAGTAAAGTCCCTGCGAATAGGTGTCGCCGTAGGCTACAATGAACTTGCCGGACTCTTTGAAGTCTTTCAGGGCGCTGCGTATTTCTTCCAGTGAAGCAAAGCCGGTGGCCAGTGAGGTGGCTTGAATATAGATTCCCTTGATTTCTTCATTTTCTTTCGCCTTCTTGATGGAGGAGAGAATGTCGTCCAGGCCATACGTGCTGTATTCGTCGTCCAGTAGGAACTCGAACGGGTTTTCCTGGCTGCGTTCGGCCAATGCGCCGTTCAGGTCGAGCATCATGATGGAGTTCTTGCGTATTTGTGTTTCCGACTCCGAGGATGATACCATGCTGAAAAACACCAGGATGCTGATGAAAAATACAATAACGCCCGTTACGATGAGCCCCGTGATGGTGGCGAGCGTAAATTTCAGAAAATCTTTCATTGTTTTATTGCTTTTGGTATGCTAACTTTAAATAAGCTAACAAAGATAAATAATTAGGTTGATATTTACCCTATCTGTCGCAATGTTTTTCTGTTTGTCACATTAGGCGGGGGATAATTTCATGCGGCGTATTTTGTCCAGCTTGCCCACCAGGCAGAAAGGCTGCTGTGATTTCCGGTTTGTCCGGAACCGGCAGTAATGCTTCTTCGCCCGTCGCTCCTAAGAACTCCTGAAACGGACAGGGGCGAAGGGCCATATATTGTACCCTTCCTACAGGGAAAGAAGTATGTATATCTATTAAGTTTTCCAGTAAAGATCAGACATTTCTTTTAAATAGTTTGATTGTCAGTGGCAGATATAATGATTTGTTTCAAAACCCAGGCAAGTTGTACTAACCATCTATTCTACATAAAGACAAGGCAATGTGGCTTCTTCAACAAGTCAATGGCTGCATCCATACTTAATCCTCCTTATTTATATGGAAACAAAGTACACCGGCTGGAGGTTTACATTTGCATCTGATACTGATAACCAGCAGGTTGCGCAGTCGTGATGAAGGCAGGATGCGGATATTTCTTTTAGGGTTCCCAAATCGGTTTGGGATATTGTCCTTGGCTGTGCTGTATTGTCCGCACTGCCGCGTCCCTTTGCTGGCTTGTGTAATAAATGTTTCAACACTGATGCTCGTGATGATTTTAATATGTGGTTATTAAACCTTACAAATATCGGAACGATAAAGTGTGAACAAAGTTCATGACAAAGTGGTTTGGAATAAATGTTTATAAGCGAAAATTATTTATTAAATTATTTTAGGTTATCGTATGGAATGACTCGATTTATTTCTAATTTTGTCCTCCGATTTTTTAAAGTTAAAAAATAATTATGAATTCAACGCATCATCTGTTTGCCCCAAACGCATGATACATTGGACGCTGGCGCATGATGCGTTTGGGGTAAACGCATCATGTAATTTATAAAACTAAAGCTAAAAGGAAATGAATGTAATAAACGAAAAGAACAAGGGGATAAATATGGTGATAGCTGATATCCGTGCCCTGTTGGAAGAGAAGAAGAACTGCTTTGCCAAACAGCAGGCCCGCAAGGAGAAGCTGGAGCAAACCATGGCAAACACCTGTAATGACATTGAGCAGCTGGAATATACCCTCCGGCAGATGGAGTGTGCCGGAGCGAGGCCGAAGCGTGTGGTTTCCTGCCGGCATGTGTCCGACTTCTTCATCCATGCCTCCGAAGTCTTTGACTATTTGCAGCACCGCCTGCATCGCAGGTTGAATTACGTGTGGTTCTGCCTCGCGTTATGCTCCCGCTATGATTTTGAAAACAGAAAAATAGACCGTCCGCTATTGAGTCCCGCTACGGTATTGGGCTATTTCAAGCGGGAGAGGGATTTTCTTGGATAAGATTCTTTTTATAAAGTCTTTCTTGTAACAGCCGGTTTTTCCCCTTTTTTTACCCTGCCGTAACTTTGCCGCATTATTTTTAAATTAATTAGAAATCATGAAACATCAAAGTTATGACTGGCTGCTCGTGGGCTGCCATTTGATTACGGAAGTGGCTGTTGCCTATTATTCGCATTACGCCCATAACAGTTCGGCCGTGAAGTCTTTCCGCCGTGTTATAAAGGAGAATTCAAGATTGTCGCAGGAACTTTCCGATGCGGGCTATACGGTAAAGACGACCCATCTCTGTCCCATGCAGATCAGTATCATTGTCCGCCATCTGGGACTGCCCGATTATGTGGATGGCATGATAGGGGAAAATTCCTATCTTGCGGTTCCTAAGGTTTACAAGAAGATATGAAGATGCTTGGAAGTCGAGGAGTGTCAAAACTAAAATGACCACTCCCCAAAGTTACGGCTTATACCTATGACACTTAAAAGGGTCGTATCAAGCTCTGTATTGAGTAATGATACGACCCTTTCTTTAGCCTTTCAATAGGCTCGGATTTCAAATGATAAGTTCATCGTTTCAAAATCTGAGTTTTGACACCCTCTCGACAGAGGGATGTTTCCTTGTGCTATAAGGCTTTGATTTCGTCAAGAGACAGGCCCGTATATTTCATGATGGCATCGAAGGACATTCCGTCGGATTTCAGTTTGGCGGCAAATTCCAATTTTGCTTCCTCACGTCCTTCCTCACGTCCTTCCTCGCGTCCTTCCTCGCGTCCTTCCTCACGTCCTTCCTCACGTCCTTTCTCAAGTCCTTCCTCACGTCCTTCCTTGCGTCCTTTCTCAAGTCCTTCCAGTTTTGCTGCCTCCATAACGCACAGGTGTGTCCTGTAAACGTCCAGACTGTTTTCATACAGTTCCCGGTCATGTTTGGAGAGGGCGCCTACATCTGCAATCTCTTCGAGTTTTTCGAATACTGCTTTTCTTGCCTTGAATGGCATTCGTTCCAGTTTTTCCATATTCTTCAATACATAAATCCAGCGATCAAAATCCGTTTCACATTGTTCCTCATCCTTTTCGAACACAGGCAGGGCGATGAATATCTGCCGCAGCTTGTCCGAGAAGAGCCGGCCGGTATCCCGGTCTGACAGAATAACGTCCGTGCGTAGTTTGGGTTCTTCACCGTCGAGTAGAAAATTCATAAAGAACACGCCATAGACGGCTTTGATGTCGAACATCCATCCGGATCCCGCCACTCCCTGGCTTACGATGGCTTTGCTCAAGTAGAACAGCGCCCGGTCCTTGAAGTTGATCTGTGAGCGGTTCTGCATTTCTACGATAATCTTTTCTCCGGTATCGGTCGTGCAATATACGTCATAGATTATTCCCCGCCCTTCCTGGTACTCGGGCAGTTGCTCGTTGTTCAGGAACGTGAGGTCGGTGATTACCCGTTCGCCCACTAACAGACCGTTCAGAAAGTCTATCAGCAGGTCTTTTGATACCTCCCTGCCAAACAACAGTTTGAAACCGTAGTCCGAGTAGGGGTTGATAAATCTGCTCATGCCAATTTTTGTTTTAACCGATGATATTCTCTTGTTTACAAAGGTAATGATTAAAATCGAAAAGTCCTCAAAAGATAGAATGCATTTTAATGCATTAGTTATTTTATATATATTATTATGTGGCTGCATGAGGGGCGATACCCTTTTGCGGCATCGGCCGTAAGCCCGACGGGCAGGGCTTTGCGGCGGGGCAGGGGAGTGGCTGTGCGTGCGGCTGTGGCGAAACGGGGCCTGCGGGCGACCTTTCGGACCCGATAAAGCAACTTTTGACCTTTGGAAACCGATAAATTGATAGGGACGTCCGGGTGTGGTAACTTCGCGTCGTGATTAGTCAAACAAATTAAAAAATCAGACATGAGTTACATTACACCGGAGATGCTGAAAAAAGGCTATCTCCTCTTCCCCAAAGCATTGTTTGAGGAACAAATGAAAGCGAAAAAGGTGCGTCGTGCCGAAGATTTCTTCGAAGCGTTCGTGCTGGTATTGAAACACGTCAACTACAGCACCGTACGATGCTGTGTCAAGGGAAGGACGTTCGATTGTGCGCGGGGCGAGTCCGCTCTGACATTTGTCCGCTGGGCCGAGATTTTCGGCTGGAACCGTAGCCGCACCCGTTACTTTTTCAACCGGATGTTCGGCCTGGGGCTGATTGAAAAGCTGCTGAATCCTTACGCTACGCATATTCGCATTCCCGATTATGAGTTGCTGACCGGAAACAGCCGCCCCTTGGCCCCGCGTGTGAAAGATGCTCCGGGCGAAGGCTTTGATGCCTTCTGGCAGAAGTATCACGAGATTACCGAGAAGCCGAAGGTCAACATCGGCCGTGCCCGCCGCGAGTGGAAAAAGCTCTCTCCCGAAGAGAGGCGCCTGGCTCTGCAGAATATAGACGAGTATTACGACCATTTGGCCCATATCAAGTATTGCAAACAAGCCGCCTCCTATCTGGCGGACAAATCCTTTAAAGATGAATATGATGACTGATACCCCCAACTCCCATGACGGAGAACTCGAAGAAGTGATCCTCGGCGCCTGCCTGATAGAGCGCGCCTCCATGCCGCTGATAGCCGACAAGGTGCGTCCGGAAATGTTTTATGACGAGAGACATGGTGAAATATTTGCCGCCCTGCTGTCCATGCACCGCGAGGGCAAGTCCATTGATATTATTACGGTGAAGAATGAACTCGCCGTTCGTGGCAAGCTCGATTTTGTGGGTGGCCCTTGCCGGTTGGCAAGCATCAGCTCAAGAGTGGCTTCAAGTGCGCACCTGGAGTATCACGCGCTCATCCTGCGGCAGCTATATACCCGCCGCGAAATGCGGTTGGGTTTCCAGCGGCTGCTGGCCTGCAGCGCCGACGAGTCGATGGATCTGGACGACATCATGGTGGAAGCCCACCGGCTGCTTGAGCGGCTGGAAAGTGAATGCGGCGCGGGTGACCACCTGCGCTCCATGGACCGGCTGATGGAAGATACGGTCGCCGAGGTGGAGGCGCGCGCCGCCGCCGGAAAGGAAGGCGTCACGGGTATCCCTACCGGATTTGCCGATCTCGATGCCCTGACTGCCGGCTGGCAACGGGGCGACCTGAATATCCTTGCCGCCCGTCCCTCGGTAGGGAAAACGGCGTTTGCCCTGCACCTGGCGCAGGCTGCCGCTATGGCGGGACGTCATGTGGTGGTGTATAGCCTTGAGATGCAGGGCGAGCGCTTGGGCGACCGCTGGCTGCTTGCCTCCACCCCGGATGTGGATGCCCGCCATCTGAGAAACGGGCAACTGACGCCCGGCGAACTTCAACAAGTCCATGAAGCTTCGGGGGTACTTTCGCGGCTGCCCATTCATGTAGATGACCATCCGGTGACGAGCATGGACCGTGTACGCTCCTCCGCCCGGCTCTTGCAGAGCAAGGGCAAGTGCGACATGGTGATTCTGGACTACCTGCAACTTTGCAACATGAAGTCCGACCAGAAGAACCGCAACCGCGAACAAGAGGTGGCGCAGGCCAGCCGTAAGGCGAAGCTCCTTGCCAAAGAACTGAATATTCCTGTGTTGCTGCTTAGCCAGCTGAACCGTGAAAGTGACGGCCGGTCCGACCATCGTCCCGGGTTGAGTGACCTTCGGGAATCCGGTGCGATAGAGCAGGACGCCGACATGGTCATGCTGCTCTACCGCCCGGCCCTCTACGGGAGAGCGACGGATAAGAAAAGCACTTATCCTGCCGATGGCTTGGGGGTAGTTATCATAGCCAAGCATCGTAATGGTGAAACGGGCGAGGTTTACTTCCATCACAATGCCAGCATGACGAAAATGGAAGATTATGTACCGCCTATGGAATGGCTTATGCGAAACTCAAGAT
>NZ_GL882622.1 GCF_000195635.1 Bacteroides fluxus YIT 12057
CCGTTACCTACAAAGTAACAGATGTCCCGATGTTGGTTCGGGAACGGTTGCTTTTTCTTTTGTATGGTTTGTAATCAGCATGTTATGCGTTTTTATACTGCGAATACGTATGATATTATTCCCCTGTTCATTTCGTCAATTCTTTCGTCGGTGTGCTTTTTGAAGTAAGTTTCGGTTACTTTTACGGAGGAGTGTCCCATGGCATTGCTGATGAGTTCCGGCTGGTAGTTCCGGTAGTTGGCGATGGTGGCCCAACTGTGGCGCGCACTGTAACTGCTCAGGCCTTCAACACCCGTGTACAGCGACAACTCCTTCAACCGACGGTTAAAGTCGCGCAGAGCATTGCTGTACTGGCGGTACTCCCCGTGTCCCGGACAACTGATGAAGGGGAAGAGGTAGGGCGAACCCTCATCCCGGCTTCGCAGGCGCCCGATGATGTCCATTGCCTCGGGTTCCACCCTTACGGTGAGCCATGTCCCGGTCTTGCGGCGGCGGTAGGTCAGAGTACCGTCCCTGAGGTCGCAGCGCCGCATGTAGGCGATGTCCACGAAGGGTATCCCACGGAGCATGAAGAGCAAGAGAAAGAGCAGGCGGGCGCGCTCTAGGGGCTCCGAGGGCTCTACGGGGGCTTTCAGCTTGCGGAAAGCCATTTCGTCCACTGCACGCTTCACCGTGACTTTCGTACCAGTATATACCCCCCGGAACAGGCGTGGCTGCCAAGGGGCGAGTCCATCATCCACGGCACGGAAGTAAACCGCACGGAGCATTCGCATATAGGTGGAGACGGTATTCCACCGGAGCTGCCTGCCCAACAGGTACTCTTGAAAGGCTCTGAGCCAGAGAGGGGTCAGCTCGTGAAATTCCAAGGTATCCCGGCACTCAAATTCCATAATGCGTTTTAAGGCACTGCGGTACACGTGCGCGGTACCGTGACGCCGTTCTCCCTCCAGACGGGAGACGACGGAAGCCATGTAGGCCAGAAAGTTTGTTTGATTATCCATACGACTTGGGTTTTAGAAGTTAGTCGTATAAATAGGTAATTAAGGGAAAAGGTTCAACGGGAAATTGTGTTAAAAAGAACGGAAGATTACAAAATTTAGCGTAATAGTTTCCAGCCTCCTCCATTAAACATCCGGTCAATTTATAAAGAAAACAAAACAATTCTCCGGAAGTATTCGGGAAATAGAACATCCGACTAAAATTGACAAGATAAGTCTTCCGAAAGACACACTTGTCATCAAAAAACATTATATTTGCCGCATGTTCAATATCAATTGAAATATCACAGCCAACGATTCATTAATTCACAACCGACCTCCTATGTCTCCACAAGAATTTTTCAAAAAGGATTATTTCGCCGAAAAAGTCGGTGTAGAACTACTCGAAATAAAAGAAGGGTATAGCAAAGCCCGTCTGGTAATCACAGAAGAGCATCTCAATGCAGGCCACCGTACACAAGGCGGTGCCATCTTCACCCTTGCCGACCTGGCATTGGCAGCAGCAGCCAACTCACACGGTACTCTGGCTTTCTCGCTCTCATCCAGCATCACTTTCCTTCGTGGCAGCGGGCCGGGCGACATACTGTATGCCGAAGCCCGCGAACGCTATACCGGACGCACTACCGGATATTACCAGATTGACATTACGAATCAAGAAGGAAAACTGATTGCCACTTTTGAATCAAGCGTATTCCGAAAAGAGGACAAGTTACCATTCACCGTAGGCAAGGGTGGCAAGTGACTACTTCCTGCCTACCACTGACGTCATCGGATAACGGTTCCCTCTTACACTTTTAAAGAAAGCCTTTGCCGAACCGAAATTGAGATACATATCTAAGCGGATGGGAAGGTGGTTTTTATCATCGGACACAAAGAACGTGATGACTTCTTTCTCCTTCCCTTTCTTATATTCAACAAAGGAAAACACCAGGCAGCGGTAAATTGTATCATTATTCGCTTTGACATCTTCCTTACCGCGATAAATCAGTGTCTGCTCCTCTACCCTACGCCCGGTTGCCATAGGAAAAAGTATCTTCTCGCCCACCTTATAATCCTTCGGATCATAGGAACGCGCCTGCGCCAAGATACTCAGCATATCGAAGATACAACGGCTGTCGCTATACTCCATTTCCTGCGGTTCACGGACCGGATTGTGCCAAGTACGCTTCTGCCTGACATTCGACACACCTTCTTTATAGGAGAACCATGCTTCATCCACCGTATAACGGCTACCTTCCTCGGCTGCCTTACGAAAATAAAGCGGTTCCAGCCTGTCACTTACATAGCAAGTAAGCGTATCCCGCATCTTAAAGAAAAAATCAGTTTTCTTGCTGCCTATGGAAAGCAGATTAAAACGAAAGGCAGGTTGCGAATGATAAGTAGTGGCATTCGTCGTAAGGCTTGCCAATCCTACCTTTTTCCAGATAAACTTCCAATTGAAGTACAAATCATACATGACATGCTCACCGGACTGAAACGCTTCATTCTTCGCCGCACACTGGGCACCGGCTGTCCCGGTAACGGCAAAACTCATTATTCCCGCCACCAGCAATCCGACAAGCCACTGCTTGCGTCTAATAACTATAGCCCCTGCCACTGTTGCGGCCGCTGCTGCTATTCCCGTTATTCCTGTTTTTGTTCTTTTTGTCTTCATCTGGCTTTTGTTTTTTTAGCTCCTCCGGTTTCTGTTTGTCCAAAGGCTTCTCCAAGATATTCCACTCCTGGGTCAAATCAAAGTTCGCTTTCAGTTCGAGAACCATCGGATAATAATAAACCATTTCCGGCTGGCGCTTTCCGGCATAACTTCCCGTATCCCACACACCATTTCCGTTCGTATCATTAATTAACCGTGCCCCGTATTTACCCGGGTTCAAGTAATAGAAATCGGCCTTTCCATCTGTTACCGGTACCGTACGCAACACGTTATCTTGCCCATCCAGTAATTCAACGAAAGCCAAAGAATCTGCGCCATGTACATTAAAATAGATCTGTCCATATTCCTCCAGCTTCTTCACCTTGAATTCTTTTTTTATCTTGTTGGTGAACAACCCGTACAAGCCATGCGCAGCGGTAGAATCCACCTCAAATACATAGCTCTCCCCCGGTTGCCATTCCGCAAATACATTATAACGTTTCAAGTCTATGGAATCACGGACAAAATCGAACGGTACATCCTCCCACAGACTATCCACTTTCTGCTTCAGACGGACGGCTGCCGTATCTATGCTTGTCAGCGGTTCGGTAAAGGAAAGAGTAATATAATCATACACATCCATTGCGGAAGGAGCATACACATCTACCGTCAGGAATTCCGTATCCGGTTTCTCCTGTTCCTCATCCTTCTTTTTCTTTCTCTTTTCCCGTTCCTTCTGTTCCTTCTCCTTTGCCTCCCTCTTCTGCTTCTGCAGCTTTTCATAAGTCAGTTTGGAAAGCAGCTTCAGAGTATCCGTACGGGGAACCAACTGTTGCAGACTATCCGTATAAAGATACGTCAGCCTCATTTTTAAAGTATCCTGCCTATAAATCAGCGAATCCCTTATCCAATAATGCAGTGTATCGTTACGTCCGGTAGTCTGCTCTATAACAAACGCATCACGCTCATCAAAGTTCAATCCTTCCAACAGAGGCAGGCTGTCTGCCGGAGCAGTGAAATAAAGCGAGAACTTCTCCGGAGTAAGACGCTCACTCTTTGCCAGGCGCTGGGAGTAATGGATTTCCTTGAAACTGCGCAATAAAATATCATCGGGTAGGAAATGCGTATATTTATGGTCAAAAATAGTGTCTATCGTCAAAGAGTCCACCCACACCGTATCCTGGTGCATACGCTCTTCCATGGTAGGAATGATAATGGAATCATGGAAAGCGATAATTTCGGTAGGCTGGGTAAAGGCAAAATTCTGGTCGGCATCCTGCAATGCAAAGATATGGTATTTGCCCGGACTCACTCCGCGAATGGAGAAATGCCCGCGACTGTCGGTGCGCCCCACACGCTCGAAAGGCAATGCCGTAAAAGCCGAGTCGGCAAGATTGGAATGCAGTCCCACCAACATCCCCTTTACCGGCTCCAGATTAGCGGCATTCAACAAAGTACCCGCCACTGCCATGGAATCCAGGCTTTCACCCGTAGAGAACGAGAAAGAGAAATTCTCCAACGGGTTCCCCTCGTTATTATCCTGAATGGCGTCCGCAAAGTCCACCGTATATGTGGTATTGGCTTTCAGGGTATCTTGCAGAGTAATAACTACTTTCTTGCCGTTTGACTTGATTTCGGGCTGCTGCACCTGCGGAGGAGATATCACAATCTTCTCATTGGGCTTGTCGAGTTTGATGAATTCATCAAACTCGATTACAATTTTATTCTTTTTGTTATGAAGTGCACCCGAAGCCGGAGTACTGCCGAGGAAACGGGGAGGCGTCTCGTCTATCGGCCCCCCTTCTATACGGCCTACACTTGCACAAGAGTACAGTGCGGCAGCTATACCCGCAGCCCCCATCAACCGGCGGAAAAGCGGTTTCATGTTCTTATGACGTTTACAATCTAACATGATGCAAAAATAAAGGTTATCCGGCAATTAGCAGTATGCTTTACAGTATTTTATAAAAAAAACGGGCTTTTGTCCCTATTCATGTATGAAACATAGTTAAAAAAGGAGCTTTTTCACACCTTATATACAGAGAAAAGAATAATTTTGCGGACGAAAACTAGATGAGAACATTCAGTTTCCTTGTATCCTTATTCTCAATTTATGAACTACACAGTACCCCCTTTCGATATTAAAGAACATAATTATACACAGAGAATAAAAAGAGTATGAAGAGTAGATTAGGATTATTGGTATGTTGCCTGGTACTGCTGAGCAGTTGCGGACAAGGTGACAAAGGCACGGGCAAAGCCCCCGAATTTGCAGTGATTGAGGCAAAAACGACCACTGCCAACTTAACAAACAGCTACCCTGCTACTATTAAGGGTAAACAAGATGTAGAAATCCGTCCGATGGTAAGCGGTTTCATCACCAAGTTACATGTGGACGAAGGTGCTGTAGTGCGTAAAGGCCAGGTACTGTTCAGTATCGACCCGGTACAGTACCAAGCTGCCGTGAACTCGGCCAAAGCTGCCGTTGAAACGGCCAAGGCTGCCGTAAACACCCAAGAACTTACAGTCAACAACAAACGTGAACTGAACAGGAAAAACATCATCAGCGACTATGACCTGCAGATGGCCGAGAATCAGCTGGCACAAACCAAAGCACAGCTGGCACAGGCACAGGCCCAACTGGTCAATGCCCAGAATAACCTGTCCTATACCAGTGTAACCAGCCCCAGCGACGGTGTAGTAGGTACCATCCCCTATCGTGTAGGTAGCTTGGTGAGTCCTTCCGTAGCCAACCCGCTGACTACCGTTGCCGACATCTCCGAAATGTATGCTTACTTCTCCATGACCGAAAGACAACTGTTGGCACAGATCCGTGAAGGAGGCAGCATCAAGGAAATTCTGGAAAAGATGCCGGATGTACAGTTACAGCTCATCGACGGAACCATGTATGCCGACAGTGGCCGCGTGGAAACCATCAGCGGAGTTATCGACCAAACTACCGGTTCGGTAACCATGCGTGCCCTCTTCCCCAACAAGCATAATGTGCTACGTAGCGGAAGTACGGGTAATGTGGTATTCCCCAATCCGCTACATGATGTAATCATGATCCCTCAATCAGCCACTACAGAAATCCAGGACAAAAAGTTCGTATTTGTCCTGCAGCCCGACAACACACTGAAAAATACAGAAATCCAGGTGTTCAGTCTGAATGACGGCAAATATTACTATGTAACAGATGGCCTGAAAGCAGGCGAAAAAATCGTTATCGAAGGCGTACAAAACCTAAAAGACGGACAGAGCATCACGCCCATCACTCCTGCTGAAAAAGAAGCTGAGTACCAAAAAGCTCTGAAAGACCAGAAAGAAGGTAATATTCAAACGGCGTTCCAATAAAAGAATGAAAAATGAGAGAATGAAAAGCTGCCTAAAACAGACACAGCATTGATTCTTGCCACATTTTAATTCTTTAATTTTTAATTCTTTAATCTTTCATGAAATGAAATTAGATAGATTTATTAACCGTCCGGTACTATCAACGGTAATCTCCATCCTGATAGTAATCCTGGGACTTATTGGTCTGGCAACACTGCCTATCACCCAATACCCGGACATCGCACCTCCTACCGTTTCGGTACGTGCCACTTACCAGGGTGCCAACGCCCAAACGGTATTGAACTCTGTCATCGCACCGCTTGAAGACCAGATCAACGGTGTGGAGAACATGATGTACATGACTTCCAATGCTTCCAATAACGGTTCGGCCGACATTTCCATTTACTTCAAACAAGGTACTGACCCGGATATGGCAGCCGTCAACGTACAAAACCGTGTGTCCATGGCGCAAGGCCTGCTGCCCGCCGAAGTAACCAAAGTAGGTGTAACCACACAGAAACGCCAGACTTCCATGCTGATGGTATTCTCCATTTATGATGAAGCCGACCAATATAACATCGAGTTTCTGGAAAACTACGCCAACATCAACTTGATCCCTGAAGTAAAACGTGTAAATGGTGTAGGTGACGCTACCGTGCTGGGGCAGGACTACTCCATGCGTATCTGGCTGAAGCCCGACATCATGGCACAGTACAAACTAGTGCCCAATGATATTGCCGGTGTCCTGGCAGAGCAGAACATTGAAGCGGCTCCCGGCCAATTCGGTGAACGCGGTGACCAGAGCTTCCAATATACGATCCGCTACAAAGGACGTCTGCAACAACCAGAAGAGTTCGAGAACATCGTTGTCAAGGCATTGGGCGATGGCGAAGTACTCCGTCTGAAAGATATAGCAAATATTGAATTGGGACGTTTGTCCTACAACTTCAACAACACGGTAAACGGGCATAAATCCGTAACTTGTATCGTTTACCAGATGGCCGGCACCAATGCTACCCAAACCATCAGCGACCTGGAAGAAGTGCTCAGCAAAGCATCCGAGACATTACCTTCAGGCTTGAAAATCAATATCGCGCAAAGCGCGAACGACTTCCTGTTTGCTTCTATCCACGAAGTAATCAAGACGCTGATTGAAGCATTTATCCTTGTATTTATCGTGGTGTATATCTTCCTGCAGGATATGCGCTCCACGTTGATTCCCGCCATTGCCATCCCGGTAGCCCTGATCGCCACTTTCTTCGTACTGAAACTGATTGGCTTCAGCATCAACCTGTTGACCCTCTCGGCTATGGTGCTTGCCATTGCCATTGTGGTCGATGACGCCATCGTCGTCGTCGAGGGCGTCCATGCCAAGCTTGACCAAGGATACAAATCGGCGCGACTTGCGTCCATCGATGCCATGAGCGAGCTGGGCGGTGCCATCATCTCCATCACATTGGTCATGATGTCTGTGTTTGTACCCGTAAGTTTCATGGGGGGGACTGCCGGTACGTTCTACCGCCAGTTCGGACTTACAATGGCTATAGCCATCGGTTTCTCTGCGCTGAACGCCCTGACGTTAAGTCCGGCTTTGTGTGCCATCTTCCTGAAACCGCACAACAGCGATGCCAGCATGAAAGAGCGGATAGGGATTGCCACCAAAGAAGCCCGCAAAATCATGGTAGCCCGCTATGCCGACTCCATCGGCAAGATGATGCGTCCCGGCCTGACACTACTCTTTACCGCCGTCGCCATTCTGGGCATGATTTTCGGTTTGTTCAGCTTTGAGAACCATCCGGTACTCTGTCTGGTTATGATTGTAATCAGCATACTGGCGTTGGCAGGCATGACTACCGATAAGTTCAAGCATTCTTTCAACGCTTCCTACGATTCCATCTTAGGCAAATACAAGAAGCAGGTACTCCGCTTTATCCAGAAGAAATGGCTGTCCGGCGGTATTGTCGCGGGCTCCATTGTCCTTTTGGCGGTATTTATGAATATCACGCCGACCGGTATGGTTCCCAATGAAGATACCGGTACCATCATGGGTGTAGTAACACTTCCTCCCGGCACATCACAAGAACGCGCCATGGAAGTACTGAACCGCGTGGACAGTCTTGTTGCAGCCGACCCGGCAGTAGAATCACGTACCGTCATCTCCGGTTTCAGCTTCATCGGCGGCCAGGGACCTTCTTACGGTTCGCTCATCATCAAACTGAAGAACTGGGAAGAACGTTCCACCATGCAGAATTCAACGGTTGTTTATGCCACTCTTTTCATGCGTGCACAGAAAATCATCAAGGAAGCGCAGGTGTTGTTCTTTGCTCCGCCTATGATTCCGGGTTATTCGGCATCCAGCGACATTGAGCTGAACATGCAGGATAAGACCGGTGGTGACCTGAATCATTTCTTCGACGTGGTGAACAAATATACCGCCGCTTTGGAAGAACGTCCGGAAATCAACTCTGCGAAGACCAGTTTTAACCCGAACTTTCCGCAATATATGCTGGATATAGACGCTGCCGCCTGTAAAAAAGCCGGCATCAGCCCAAGTGATATCCTCAGCACCATGCAAGGATATTTCGGAGGTCTATACGCTTCCAATTTCAACAGTTTCGGTAAGATGTACCGTGTCATGATCCAGGCGGAACCCAACGCAACCAAAAACTTGGAGTCCCTCTCCAGCATCAAGGTACGCAACGGAAACGAAATGGCTCCCATCACTCAATTCGTATCCATCAAGAAAGTATATGGACCGGATATCATCAGCCGTTTCAACCTTTATACATCCATGAAGGTAATGGTGGCTCCTGCCAGCGGTTATACCTCCGGCCAGGCATTGGCCGCCATTGCAGAGGTCGCCCAAGAGAACCTGCCGGCAGGTTTTGCTTACGAACTCGGCGGTATGGCACGTGAAGAGGCCGAAACCAGCGGCAGCACTACAGGCTTGATTTTTATACTCTGCTTCGTATTCGTTTACCTGTTGCTGAGCGCACAATATGAAAGCTACATCCTTCCGCTTTCCGTATTGCTCTCCGTACCATTCGGTCTGTTGGGCAGCTTCCTGTTTGTCAGCGGCATAGGTTCACTGGGTAACATTCCCGCACTCAAAATGATTCTGGGCACCATGTCAAACGACATCTACATGCAGATTGCCCTCATCATGTTGATGGGTCTGTTGGCCAAGAACGCCATTCTGATTGTAGAGTTCGCTCTTGACCGCCGCAAGATGGGTATGAGCATCACTTGGGCCGCCGTATTGGGTGCCGCCGCCCGTCTGCGTCCTATCCTGATGACCTCCCTGGCCATGATCGTCGGTCTTCTCCCGTTGATGTTTGCCTCCGGGGCGGGTGCCAACGGTAACCGTACATTAGGTACATCCGCCATCGGTGGTATGTTAATCGGTATGATTCTGCAGATCTTCATAGTACCCGCACTGTTCGTGGCATTCCAGTACTTGCAGGAAAAAATCAAGCCGATGGAATGGACCGATGTAGATAACTCGGATGCAGAACCAGAGATTGAGCAATATACTAAATAAATGAAAAATAGAGGAATATGAAAAAGATACTATGCTTGATGTGTGCAACTGCTTTACTGAGCAGTTGCCACATCTACAAATCATACGACAGACCCGAAGACATCAATGCCGACGGCTTGTATCGTGATACAGCCTCTGTAAACGATACCCTTGCCGCAGATACTGCCAACTTCGGTAATCTGCCCTGGCGAGAAGTATTCACAGATCCCCAGCTGCAGATACTCATAGAACAGGCACTTGCCAACAATGCCGATTTGCGCAATGCGGCACTGAACGTAAAACAGGCACAGGCAGCACTGATGTCCGCACGTCTGGCGTACGCTCCCATGCTGGGACTTTCCCCGCAAGGGACTGTCAGCAGCTGGGACAAGGGCAAAGCCACGCAAACTTACTCATTACCCGTAACGGCAAGCTGGCAAATAGACCTCTTCGGCCAACTACTGAATCCGAAACGTAATGCACAGGTTTCATTGAAACAGACCCAGTTCTACGAACAGGCCGTACAGACCCAAGTCATTGCCAATGTAGCCAATATGTACTACACCTTGTTAATGCTCGACCGCCAACTTCAAATAACCGAAGGTACGGTCGATATCCTGAAAAGGAATATGGAGACTGTAGAAGCGATGAAGGATGCAGGCATATACGGCACCACCTCTGCCGCCGTAGAGCAAAGCCGCACTGCATACGCACAAGTAATGGCCTCGCTGCCGGACATCCGCCAAAGCATCCGTGAGACGGAAAATGCACTGTGCCTGATGCTGAACCAGCCGGCACAGAAAATCTCACGCGGCCTGCTGGAAGCACAACAGTTACCGACAGAGTTTTCAGTCGGCATTCCTTTACAACTGTTGTCCAACCGCCCGGATGTGAAAGCAGCCGAAATGTCGTTGGCGTCCAGATACTACAATACCAACAGCGCACGTGCGGCTTTCTATCCGCAGATTACATTAAGCGGTTCGGCAGGATGGACCAACAGTGCCGGTTCGGCCATTGTCAATCCGGGCAAACTTTTGGCTTCCGCCATCGGTTCACTGACGCAACCCTTGTTCTACCGCGGTACCAACATCGCCCGTCTGAAACAGGCAAAGGCACAGGAGGAGCAAGCCAAGATTCAGTTCCAGACTTCCCTGCTCAATGCCGGAAACGAAGTGAGCAACGCCTTGTATCAATATCAGATGACAGCAGAAAAAGCCGCTTCACGCGATATTCAAGTAAATTCCGCCCGTAAAGCAGCGGAAGATACAAAAGAATTGTTTAAATTAGGCACGTCAACTTATCTTGAGGTTCTGTCTGCCGAGCAGTCTTATCTCAGCGCGCAACTTTCAGAGGTATCTGACACCTTCGCCAGCATGCAAGCCGTAGTCAGCTTGTATCAAGCGCTCGGAGGAGGAAGGGAGAGTAATTATTAAAATCGAATGATACTATGATTAGTCCATTAGCTTATGTAGATTCCGCTGCCAGAATCGGCAAGAATGTAACGGTCCAGCCTTTCGCCTATATTGAGGGAGGCGTGGAAATCGGTGACAACTGCATCATCATGTCAGGTGCGAAGATTCTTAAAGGCACCCGCATGGGTAATAATAACAAAGTGCACCACGGCGCGGTGTTGGGCAGTGAACCGCAAGACTTTCATTATACAGGTGAAGAAAGCCAACTGATAATCGGTGACAACAATGACATCCGCGAAAATGTGGTTGTCAGCCGCGCTACCTATGCCGGCCAAAGTACCCGTATCGGCAATGATAACTATCTGATGGATGGCGTACACCTCTGCCACGACGTACAGATAGGCAATCATTGCGTTCTGGGTATCAAAACTACCGTAGCCGGTGAGTGCCAGATAGACGACTGCACCATCTTGAGCAGCAACGTCATCCTGCACCAGTCCTGCCACATCGGAAGCTGGGTGCTGATTCAGGCCGGCTGCCGTATCGCAAAGGATGTTCCACCCTATATCATCATGAACGGCAATCCTGCCGAATACCACGGAATCAACGCAGCCGTACTGCAACATAAGCACCAGGTTACAGAACGTGTATTGAGGCACATCGTCAATGCCTATCGCCTGGTTTACCAAGGTAATTTCAGCATACAGGATGCCCTGCAGAAAATTGAAGACCAGGTTCCGATGAGCGACGAGATACGCAACATACTCAGCTTTATCAAAGGCTCTAAAGGAATTGTAAAGTAAGAAACGCAAGTCCGGATTGGCTTGAATAAAGATATGTAGAAAGGTGTGCCGTTATCATTCCGGCACACCTTTCTCTTATTTCATCCCGTCGGGTTATCCACAATGGAAATACTCGTGCACCAGTTTCAGCATTGCTTCCCGGTCCTCTTTCAAGTCGGCACGCAAAGTCCGGTCCTTGTAGCTGCGGAGCTTACGGAGGATACCGTCTATCATTGCCGGGCTGAATACATTGTACTGCTCAAAAACGGCCCGCTGTTTCTCCAGACAATCCGCGGAAGCCTCACAGCTGTCGGGCAACTGCGCCAATGACTTCAACTTGCCCTCATTCTCCTTCTGGTGGATATTTACATTGACATAAGTCCTCTCCGCAATCTCCAAGGCATTGTCCAGTTCAAAGCCATGACGGCAAGCCACGGCAAGTCCCGAAAGCAACTGATACAGATCTGCCGAACCGTCCGGCGAACGCATCTCTACAGTCTGTTTTATGCTGGTATCAAAATGGCTTTCTTTCTCCAACGGATTTGCCAGCATACACATATCAGTCTTGGCAGACCATCCCAACGGTACACGCACCAATACAGAACGGTTACGGTCACCCCAACAAACATTGGTAGGGGCTTCCTGATGGGGAACAAGGCGGAAATAGGAAGTGGGGTTCGTATTGCCGAAAGCGGTAATGGAAGGAGCCAGTTCCATCATTCCCGCAATAGCCTTACGGGCGGTTTGGGACAAGGCACCATCTTCCAGCATGACATTCTTCCCGTCTTTCATCATACGCATGTGGATATGCAGTCCCGAACCTGCCTTTCCTGCTGTAATTTTGGGAGCAAAGGTCACATTATATCCCAACTTGTAGGCAAGGTTGCGGATAATCCATTTGGCTATCATCAGTTGGTCGGCAGCCTGCTCCACATCAACAGGCAGGAATTCAATCTCGTTCTGCTCATAGATGTAGCCATCCAATGTAAAGTTTCCCACCTCGGAATGTCCATACTTTATCTGCCCGCCCGCCTGGGCAATGTAAGACATGCATTGAGTACGGAACTCATTGAACTTGGCATAAGGTCCCGATTCATGATAGCCACGCTGGTCGGTTGCCTCGAATACTCCTGCATCGGGAGCTATGACATAGTATTCCAGCTCACCCATTGCCTGGAATTGCATGCCGGTTACTTTGGTAAATGCCTTGCTTGCCTTATGAAGGGTATGCTCGGGAGCGCTCTCCAAAGGTTCGCCGTCCTTATTGAAGAAGGAACACAGCATGGACAACGTAGGTATTTCGGCAAACGGGTCAACAAAGGCCGTTCGGAAACGGGGAATGACGTAAAGGTCACTGCTGCCTGCTTCTATAAATGAGAAAAGACTGGAACCGTCCACCCGTTCGCCGCAAGTGAGAATGGCATTCAGGTAAGCTAAGTCCGTGATAACAAAATTCAGTGTCTTCAACCGTCCGTCACCGGCAGGATACATAAAGTTTACCATACGGATGTCATTCTGCTGAATAAACGAAATGATGTCTTCCTTAGTAAACATGGAAGACGGTTTTTGGAGGAATGCCACTAACTTATTGGCACTCATTGACAATTTTTCATTCATAATGAGTTGTTTTTCGTTTTAGTAAAGGTATGGCATCAAAGATAACGTTTTTTATTCATTCTCTACCGTTCATGGGGCAGAAATAAATGGAGGTACAGACATCGTCAAAAGAAGGCAGATGCTAGACGCACGTACGCCTGTTTGTAAAACAGGGTGAGGGTATCTACCCTCACCCTGTGTCTTGTTACCCTCACCCCATCTCCCCGATGAACAGGGAATTCAGCAATCAGAGTGAGGGTATGAGGGTAAATATTGAAAAAACTATTCCATATTCAGCATTCCGAAGAACTCCGGACAGTGGAAGTTAGGTTTTTCCAGTCCGATAGGATTCCAAGACAGGAAATGGGGAGTCTGCAACTTGTCACCACATTTATAGAAATTGGCACGAACAGCCTTTCCGTCCAAGGAAGTGATATCATGCAGGAAGAAAGCAGAGTAAGGAATCACCAGAGCCACTTCCCAGCTGCACTCGCCTACTCTTTCTTCAAAAGCTTCACGACCCAAAGAAGACCAGCGCTGAACTTTATCGAGCACTTCCTGCGGAGCATGCCGACGTTCTCCACGTCCGGCACCGGCACCGATAAGCAACGTTCCTGTGCAGTTGCATTCTATATTATAATATACTCCGTCACCGGCAGGAATGGAAAAGAACTCCACACAAGCGTCTTCCCATACCGGGCCATTGTCCCGTCCTGCAACCGCAGCCACACTTCCTTCTTTCACTTTATAGTGCAACAGGATGGCATCGTCCGTATGTGCGATACGGAATTCAACATCCGGGCAGTAGGGAAACGCCTCAGCCCAATTCACGGACTTTATAGGCTGAAAATCCACTTTCTCTTTATCCAGAAGAGCAGGCACCGATTCTACCGGTATGTTTGCCGCACTTACTTTCTTAACATTCAGTTCTTTCATTTTACTATTTTGAGGATTAATTGCAGACAGTGGCAGGACACAAAACACTGCCACCATCCACATTAAATACTTTCTCAGATACATGAGGCTATGAACTTTTGCATTTCCGGAGTATGCTCCTCTACGCTCTGCAACAGCTTGAACTGAGCCTTGGTGCGTACAAGGTTATGTTCCGGATACTGGATCTTGTAATAAGTATCGCCATTGATATAGTCTGCCAGGAAACGTACACATTGCATGTATGGGAACAGGGCAGCCGCATAAGGCAGGTTCTCAATCTCTATCGGCAACAAGAAAGATTTGCCCGACTCCAGATACCCCTTTGTGAAAGCCTTGAATATTTCCATATTGAAGTTCACATTATCCAGATTCTTGTCATCTTCCAAACCGGTATTGGCTCCCGAACGGAGGAAATCGCCGAAATCGGAGAAGATAAAGCTCGGCATCACCGTATCAAGGTCAATGACACAAAGCACCGTACCGTCTTCATCAAACATCATGTTGTTTACCTTCGTATCACAATGGCACACGCGTTTGGGCAATTTACCTTCACGGTACAGACGCTCGGCCTTGCACATCTCGTCGGCACGCTTCTCTATTTCGTCCAGGAAATACTGCACTTCCTTGACACGTCCGGCAGCATCGGCAGCCACAGCATCGCGGAGCTGTTTCAAGCGGAACTCCATATTATGAAAATCGGGAATGGTTTCACCCAGCGTATCGGGAATATCGGCAAGCATGGCCTGGAAGTTTCCAAAAGCAGCTCCCGCGTAATAGGAATATTCCGGATTCACGGTTTCATAAGTTTTGGCACGGGGTATGAAAGTCATTACACGCCAATAGTTTTCACCATCATACCAATAGGTCTTTCCATCTGCAGTAGGGAGGAAATGGAGCACCTTACGGTCGATGTCCGTTTCACCTTTCTCCTCCAGTTTCTTGCGGATGTGGCGGGTTACGGCATCAATATTTCCCTGCAACATCTCCACGTTCTGGAAAATGGCATGGTTGATACGCTGCAACACATAGTCAGAAGCTTCCGCTTCGACGGTAGTCACTTTATACGTGTCGTTAATCAGGCCCGAGCCCAAAGGTTTAATCTCCTGAACCGTACCGTCAATTTGAAAATGAGATACAATAGATAAAAGGTCTTTCATGATCATTAATAGATTAATTTTAGTGTATAAAGATATGCTCTCTACCTTATGGCAACAAGGTATATATCATTCTAAGAGCCTTCAAAATTATACATTAAAATAGACATAACCGCAAAAACTACAGAAGAAATAAGAACTCTTGCACAAAATATACTTATATTTGTAACTGAAACCTTAATATATACCCCAAAAGTGCAGAAGTTTATCATCCATTTATTCATAGCCTTAGCATGCATGGTTTCTATCCCCTTGCAAGGACAAAACATTACATTTAGTCATCTGACAACCGATGACGGGCTGTCACAGTTCTCCGTCAACAGCCTTTATATCGATGAAAACGGCATTTTGTGGATAGGCACACGGGAAGGATTGAACCGCTATGACGGAAACGACATACAGACCTACAAGTTGAGAAAGAACGATCCGAACAGCCTTTTTTGCAACAACATATCCCGGATAACAGGCAACCGCAACGGGAAAATATATATCCTTTGCACAGAGGGAGTGGCGGAGTTCAACCTTTCCACACAAAAGTTCACCACCCTGCTGCAAGGAAGCATCAGCAGCATCTATTACAACAACGGGCTTTTTATAGGCAAGAAAAATGAAATTTACCGCTACAATGAACAGACAGGCAATTTCGACCTGTACTACCAACTGGCAGGAGAGAACCTGGAGATATTCTGCATGCATCAAGACAAAGACAACTTCTGGATGGGTACCACCAGCAATGGTGTATATTGTCTCAACCTAACCGACAAGGAACTCACACACCCCATTCAAAAAGGGAATATCACCAGCATTTACCAGGACAGCGAAGGTGAACTGTGGATTGGCAGCTGGGAAGAAGGCTTGTTCCTGGTAAAGAGCAACGGGGAAATCATCAACTTCAAGAACAAACCGGGAAATCCCCACAGCATTTCATCAGACTTCGTAAGAGCCTGCTGCGAAGATAACTTAGGAAATATCTGGATAGGAACATTCAACGGACTGAACCGCTATAACAAAAGTACCGGACTCTTCCAGAACCACACAGCCAGCGACGCGCAAAGCGACGGGCTGACGCACTCCTCCATCTGGTGCATCGTCAAAGACAATCAAGGCACGTTATGGTTAGGTACATATTTCGGCGGTGTCAACTATTTCAATCCGGAATATGAGATATACACACGTTACACCTACTCTTCGACAGAACCGAAGGGGCTCAGCAACCCGGTAGTAGGACGTACCATAGAAGACAAAGACGGCAACTTGTGGATTGGCACCGAAGGGGGCGGACTGAATTTCTACAACCGCCGCACCCGGGAATTCAAATGGTTCTGTCCGGAAAACAATCCGAACAGCATTTCACACAACAACATAAAGGCACTCTATTATGATGCCGCCAAAGACATTATCTGGATAGGTACCCACCTGGGAGGCTTGAACAGGCTGGACATCCGTACCGGACGGTTCACACACTACCGGATGGAAGCTGACAACCCGGAGACACTCCCATCCGATATTATCCGTGACATCGCCCCCTATCAGAACTACTTGATAGTGGCAACCCAGAACGGCGTATGCCTCTTCAATCCCGAAAACGGGAAATGCCGGCAGCTGTTCCGGGATACCAAAGAGGGCAAGAAAATCAAGATGGTGGCAGACGTGACTTTTGACAATAACGGTACCCTGTGGATCGCCGCTACCGGAGAAGGGGTGTTCAGCTATCGTTTTGACAGCCGGAAACTGACCAACTACCGTCATGATGCGGCAAATCCGCACAGCATCAGCAACAACAACGTGAACAACATCATGCAGGACAGTAAAGGCAACCTGTGGTTCTCTACTTCCGGTAGCGGATTGGACAGATACCGTCCATCCACCGATGATTTTGAAAACTTCGACCAGGTAAAGAACGGACTTGCCAGCGACTGCATCTACGAAACACAGGAATCGCCCACCAGCGGCAAGCTGCTACTTATTACCAACCAGGGATTCTCCATCTTCGACTGCCGGAACAAGCAGTTCCAGAACTTCAGCACGGAGAACGGTTTCCCACTGACTGCCGTCAATGAAAACGCACTTTGCGTAACCCGTGACGGCGAAATATTCTTAGGCAGTACGCAAGGTATGATTTCTTTCCATGAAATGGAGCTGAACTTCACGCCGAAACCCTATAAAATCATCCTTTCACGCCTCATCGTGAACGGTACGGAAATACAGGTGGGAGACAATACGGGCATCCTGCAGCAATCCTTGTACTGCACTCCCGAAATAACCCTCAATGCCAACCAGTCCATGTTCAGCATCGAGTTCGCCACTTCCAATTATGTAGCCGCCAATAAAGATGACATCATCTACAAGCTGGCAGGCTTCTCCAATGACTGGAACAGTACCCGTGGACAGCATACCATCACTTACACCAATTTGAATGCGGGAACTTACAACCTGCTTATCAAGCCCAACGGAAAAGACGAGAATCTTTGTCCGCAGGTGCACCTGACTATCCATGTACTGCCACCCTATTATAAGACCCCCCTCGCCTACCTTATCTATCTGATAGTAACGGGGGCATTGCTGTGGTATCTGATACGTACCTACAAATCAAGAATCAAGCTGCGCGAATCCTTGAAGTACGAGCAAAAGCACATTCAGGATATAGAAGCGCTGAACCAGTCGAAGCTGCGTTTCTTCACCAACATTTCGCATGAATTCCGTACACCGTTGACACTGATTGTGGCCCAAGTGGAAACACTGCTGCAACTACAGAATTTTACTCCTGCCATCTATAACAAGGTCTTGAGCATTTACAAGAACAGTATCCAGTTGAGGGAGCTGATTACCGAGCTGCTGGACTTCCGCAAGCAGGAACAGGGACACATGAAAATCAAGGTCAGCCCGCACAACATGGTGCATTTCCTGTACGAGAACTATTTATTGTTCCTGGAATATGCCAGCACCCGACAAATCAACTTCAAATTCGAAAAAGAGACGGATAGCCTGGAGGTATGGTATGACCAGAAACAGATGCAGAAGGTTATCAACAACCTGCTTTCCAATGCCATCAAGCACACTGAAGCAGAAGACACCATCACCCTCAGCATTAAAACCGAAGGCAATAATGCCGTAATCCGGGTGACCGATACAGGCAGCGGTATAGATGCCGCTGAAGTAGATAAGATATTCGACCGCTTCTACCAGATAGACCAGATGGACTCTACCGATGCCGGCAAAACCGGTACAGGCATCGGGCTGGCCTTGACGAAAGGCATCGTAGAACTTCACCACGGAACCATCCGGGTGGAAAGCGAGTTGGGTAAGGGCACCAGCTTCATCGTGACCCTGCAACTGGGCAACGGACAGTTTGAAGAAGAGCAAATCAGCAAACACGTAGATAGCGTACAGCAAATTGAAGTTCCCAAGCCGGAAACCGACGCCCTGTTGAAAGCCGAGCTGGAAGAGAATGCTCCGAACAAGCGTCTGCCGGATGCTAAAATACTGATTGTGGAAGACAATGCTTCCATACGTGAGATGCTGGCGAATATCTTCCATCCATTCTATGAAGTATTGACCGCCCCTGACGGTGAAGAAGGGCTTGCACTCGTACACAGCGAGATGCCGAACATCGTGGTGAGCGACGTGGTAATGCCCAAAATGTCGGGAACAGAGTTATGCAAACAGATAAAAAGTGACTTCAATACCTGCCACATCCCCGTCGTGCTGCTGACGGCACGTACAGCCATCGAACAGAATATCGAAGGATTGCGTATCGGTGCGGATGACTACATCACCAAACCGTTCAATACCAACCTGCTGATATCCCGCTGCAACAACCTGGTGAATTCCCGTATCCTGCTGCAGGAGAAGTTCAGCAAGCAACCGCAGGCTTATGCACAAATGCTCGCCACCAATCCCATTGACAAGGAGATTCTGGACCGTGCCATGGCAGTCATCGAACAACATCTGGATGATACCGAATTCAACGTCAATGTCTTTGCCCGTGAAATGGCAATGGCACGCACCAACCTGTTCACCAAGCTGAAAGCAATTACCGGCCAGACACCGAATGACTTCATCCTCACCATCCGTCTCAAGAAAGGCGCAATGATGCTGCGTAACAATCCGGAATTGAATATCACCGAGATTTCAGACCGGATAGGATTCAGTTCGTCACGCTACTTCTCGAAGTGTTTCAAGGATGTATATCACGTCAGTCCGCTGGCATATCGCAAAGGAGAAGAATCAGAGAAAGGAGAAGAAGAGGAGTAATTCATCCTTTTCTGTATATTTACCCGTACTTTTGTACATTTTTTCCCCTCCCCTGTACTCCTTTAGCCGCTTGTTTTTAAACTCTGCCCTATCTTTGGACCCTGAAATCAAACTTTAGAGTCCAAAGACTATGAGACATTTATCTTCACTTTTACCCTTTCTGCCGGGTGCAGCGCTTTTAGCGGGATGCGGCAACGCTTCCAGGCAAGAAGCCAGAAACGACCAGCCCCGGAAACCGAACGTAATCTACCTGATTGCAGATGACCTTGGCATCGGCGATTTGAGTTGCTATGGCGCCACCAAAGTAAGCACCCCCAATATTGACCGCCTTGCCGGCCAAGGCATGCAATTCACCAACGCTTATGCAACCTCCTCTACCAGTACCCCTTCCCGTTTCGGACTACTGACCGGCATGTATCCCTGGAGACAACAGAATACAGGAATCGCCCCCGGCAACTCCGAACTGATTATAGATACGGCATGCGTCACTATGGCGGATATGTTTAAAGAAGAAGGCTATGTAACCGCTGCCGTCGGCAAGTGGCACTTAGGCTTAGGCCCTAAGGGCGGCACCGACTTCAACCGCCGGATAAAGCCCAATACTCAAGATATCGGCTTCGATTATGAATACATCATCCCTGCCACTGTAGATCGTGTCCCCTGTGTATTCGTGGAGAACGGACAGGTAGTAGGACTCGATCCGAACGACCCGATTACCGTAAGCTATGACCATAAAGTAGGTAACTGGCCCACCGGACTGGAAAATCCCGAACTGGTAAAAATGAAACCAAGCCAAGGGCACAACAATACCATCATCAACGGTATTCCCCGCATCGGTTGGATGACTGGCGGCAAATCCGCCCTCTGGATAGATGAGGACATCGCAGACGTCATCACCGACAAAGCCAAAAACTTCATCGTATCCCACAAAAACGAAGCTTTCTTCCTATATATGGGTACGCAAGACGTCCATGTCCCCCGTGTACCACATCCTCGTTTCGCAGGCAAGAGCGGATTGGGAGTCCGGGGCGATGTCATCCTCCAATTGGACTGGACTGTCGGAGAGATCATGCATACACTGGACAGCCTGGGCATTGCAGACAACACCATCTTCGTATTCTGCAGTGACAATGGCCCTGTCATCGACGACGGCTATCAAGACCAGGCACGTGAACTGCTGAACGGGCACACTCCCATGAAACATTATCGTGGTGGAAAATACAGTGCTTTTGAGGCCGGTACACGCATTCCCTTTATCGTACGCTGGCCCGAAGGCATCAAACCAGGCAAACAACAGGCCTTGTTCTCCATGATAGATGTCTATGCCTCATTGGCTACCTTGCTGAACCATCCCTTGCAAGCAGGTATCGCCCCTGACAGTCGTGACCAGCTGAACAACTTTCTGGGAACAGATACTGCCGGATGTGACTATATCGTACAGCAGAATCTGAACAATACCCTATCCATCATCCAAGGAGACTGGAAGTATATAGAACCCAGTGACAAACCTGCCCTGGAATATTGGACCAAGACGGAAATGGGCAATGCCCCGAAACCCCAACTGTACAATTTATCCATAGATCCTTCGGAAAAAAGTAATGTCGCAGAGGCACATCCTGACAAGGTAAAGGCCCTCTCAATGTTGTTGGAGGAGGTTAAAGAGAGTAAAAACCAAAAGAACAGGAAATAGTACAAGAAGTGTATTGCTCGCAAGTTTTGTACGAATTCGTACTATTTGCGAACAATTCACTAATACTTATCCACTTCTCAACTCATACATTTGCGGTGTGATTCAATCATTTTTATGGGTAGTAAACAAAAAATAAACAACCTTTATTAATAACTTATTAAATTAATATTTATGAAACAGAAATCCGGCTTCTTTAAAGCTTTAGGTATTATGTTACTCTCTGTATTATTTGCCACGCAAGCGAATGCGCAGAACATCACAGTAACAGGTACAGTGACTGACAATTTAGGTCCGGTGATTGGTGCCTCTATTCAAGTGGAAGGAACAAGCAACGGATGTATCACAGACATTGACGGAAACTACTCTCTCCCCAATGTACCCTCTAACGCAACCCTCGTGTTCTCTTACATTGGTTATCAAACACAAAAAATCGCAGTAAGCGGACAGACTAAAATCAATGTGAAATTAGCAGAAGACAGCCAGCTGCTGCAAGAAGTAGTAGTAGTAGGTTACGGCGTTCAACGTAAAAGCGACTTGACAGGTGCGGTAGCTTCTGTAAAGGCAGCTGATGCATTGAAAGGGACACCTTCCGGCAATGTGTCTGATGCATTGCAGGGACGCATGGCCGGTGTATCTGTATTATCCGGTTCCGGTGACCCCTCTAAAGACAATACAATCCGCGTACGCGGTATCAACTCCATCACGGCAGAAACCGGTCCGTTAGTTGTAATCGATGGTTTCATCGGTGGCTCCCTGAAAGCACTGAACCCTTCTGATATCGCTTCTATCGAAGTTTTGAAAGATGCCTCCGCAACTGCTGTCTATGGTTCCCGTGGTGCCAACGGTGTCATCCTTGTCACTACCAAGAATCCTGAGAAAGACAAGCTGACTGTATCATTCAATGCTTTTGCCAATTTCAAGACCGTTGCAAAGTATCCAGATGTACTCTCTCCTTATGAATATGCCAAATTAGCAAATGAGTACGGAAAAGAGTATTTCGAATCACAGAACAAACCTGCCAAGACTTACTACAATGAGGAACAGTTACAGGCTTTCAAGAACGGCACAGCCGGGTATGACTATGTAAAAAACATGTTCCGTGACCCTGCTTTCACACAGAATTATGAAATGTCAATCTCTGGCGGTGGCGAAAAAACCACATTCCTAGCTTCTTTACGCTATGAAAACAACGAAGGTATTATCGAAGGTTCTGAAAACAGTGTATATAGCTGGCGTTTGAAAGTAGATACCAAAATAAAAAAATGGTTGAAAGCCGGCATGAATATCTACGGCTACTACCTGTTGGCGGAATTAATTTAGTGCATACT
>NZ_GL882623.1:0-78668 GCF_000195635.1 Bacteroides fluxus YIT 12057
TCCCTTACCGCGCCTGGAATGAGAAATCAATATAGAAAGTGATTACCTTAAATCTTTTCCATACAACTCTTTTCAATTTATATGCAACGAGAGGGTATTCGGATTAGAGGGTAAAAGTCCTTTTTCTTGTGTATGCAACTTATCTTAATCCTAGGGAATATTATGGATCTGAAAAATTTAAAAGTGTTTAAAATCAAAGATTTATCTTCCGTTTTTACTTCTCTATTTCATTTTTTATTCCTATCTTTACTCTGTGTTAAAGGTGCATTAAGCCCTTTTGTTGGTAAATAATTTAGTTTTTATAAAAGAAAATTTTGTTTTGAGAAAACAATAATAAACTTAAGGCGTTTATTATTGTAGTATTATTAGACGACATGAAAACAACTGTAAAGACATTTTGGATTTGTATGGTACTGATGTTGGCTTACAGCATGAGTGGAAAAGCCATTGATCTGACAAAGGTGGATGCTAAGTTGGGTGATGCCGATGCAGTTTCTGTCTCTTCGTCTTTAAGTTCCGCTACTTCTGATAATATTCAAAAACGTACTTCTTTATTTACTAACATTAAGTTTGCATGGACTACGGACATGGAGTTGGGAAGTAAACCTGTTTCTGAAAATTATATTTCCAACCAACAACGTTTGCGTAGAGTTCTTGAAGATAATCTTTTTCTTAGAAATATTCTTTTAATATTATCCAATCACGAGAATCATCTCGTACAAGGTCGGTCCAAGCTATACTATTCTGACAAAGACCCGTATTATGCATTGACGGGTAGTGACTACTATATCTACACGCTTCGGCGGATTTTGATTTAGCTGGCATTTATTCCTTCTTGTTTTTCCCCTTTGCCCTTCTTTCCTAGGTGTTTGAAAGTAGGTAGCCTTTGGTGTGCATAGCACTGAAATAAGGTTGCAAGGTTGATTACGTCCTATTGGGAATCGTAACAGGGAAACTATACCCCTACGAATCATTTTTTCAAAAATCAATTTTAATACCAACAATTAAACTTTTCATCATGGAAACTACTCAAAAAAAGTCTGCCTCTTTTAAAGGCATCAAATCCGCTGGTTGGGTAATCGTAATTTGTTTTATCATCGCCCTGCTTATTTTTAACTTTGTATTGGGAAATCCCTCTAACTTCATGAACAATGACCCGAACAACCACCCGTTGCCAGGAAATTTCTTGGGGACTATTTATAAAGGTGGATTTATTGTTCCTGTTATCCAAACTCTCTTGCTGACTGTCATTGCCTTGAGTATTGAGCGTTATA
The DNA here is from genome assembly GCF_000195635.1 of Bacteroides fluxus YIT 12057. GTDB lineage: Bacteria > Bacteroidota > Bacteroidia > Bacteroidales > Bacteroidaceae > Bacteroides > Bacteroides fluxus. The sequence continues at coordinate 1,275 of NZ_GL882623.1, forward strand.
TCGCTATCCGTGCAGCATTCGGTAAAGGCTCATTGGTGAAATTTGTGGAAAATATTAAAGCGGCATTGGCTGCCGGCGATATGAATAAGGCTCAGCAGATTTGTGATGCACAACGCGGATCTGTGGCAAATGTGGTAAATGCCACTTTGAAAAAGTATGCCGAGATGGAGAGTGACACGACTCTGTCTAAAGACCAGAAATTGCTTGCTATCCAGAAAGAACTTGAAGAGGCTACTGCATTGGAGCTGCCGATGATGGAGCAGAACCTTCCGATTATCGGTACTATTACTACTCTGGGCACATTGATGGGACTGCTCGGTACGGTTATCGGTATGATTCGTTCATTTGCCGCTTTGGCTGCCGGAGGTTCTGCCGACTCAATGGCATTGTCTCAAGGTATTTCCGAGGCTTTGATTAATACGGCATTCGGTATCTTGACAGGTGCATTGGCTGTTATCTCTTATAACTATTACACCAATAAGATTGATAAACTGACTTACAGCCTTGACGAGGTTGGTTTTTCTATCGTACAGACCTTTGCTGCTACACATAAGTAAATTGATAATTGATAGTTGACAATTGATAATTGGGCAGTGCAAAACTGTTGTATGCCTGTTATTGATTTCTAAACTTCTAATTTTAAATTCTCAATTTTCAATTTAATAATTATGGGTAGAGTAAAAATAAAAAAGAAAAGTACGTTCATCGACATGACTGCGATGAGTGACGTGACCGTATTGCTGCTGACTTTCTTCATGCTGACTTCTACGTTCGTGAAGAAAGAGCCGGTACAGGTTACCACTCCTGCATCAGTTTCCGAGATTAAGATTCCGGAAACCAACATCCTTCAGATATTGGTCGATCCGAACGGAAAAATATTCATGAGTCTGGATAAGCAGTCCGACTTGCGCAATGTGTTGGAGGCTATGGGGCAAGAGTATGGAGTGACTTTCACTCCTGAAGAAATCAAGAAATTTACGCTGGCAACTACTTTCGGGGTACCGATGAAGAGCATGAAGAAATTTCTGGATTTGCCGCAAGACCAGCAAGATGCTGTATTAAAGAATGAAGGAATACCGGCAGACAGCATTGACAATCAGTTTAAAGCCTGGGTACGCAATGCCCGTGCTGCGAACAGTGATCTGCGTATTGCTATCAAGGCAGACGCCAATACTCCTTATTCCGTAATCAAGAATGTAATGAACTCACTGCAGGACCTTAGGGAGAACCGGTATAATCTGATTACTTCTCTGAAGACGACGAGTGACGAGTAACACGTTGCAAGTGATGAGTTACAAGTAGAAAAAGAAAGGAAACATTATGGCTGAAATACAAGAAAGCGGCAATAAGAAAGGCGGGAAAAGCAAGCAAAAAAAGATGACCGTTAGGGTGGACTTTACCCCGATGGTGGACATGAATATGTTGCTGATTACCTTCTTCATGCTTTGTACTTCGCTGAGTAAACCTCAGACTATGGAGATAAGCATGCCGAGCAACGATAAAAGCATTACCGAGGAACAGCAGAGTAAAGTGAAAGCATCCCAAGCCATCACATTGCTGCTGGGTGATGACGACAAATTGTATTATTATGACGGTGAGCCCAATTACAAAGACTATACATCGCTGAAGGAAACTACCTATCAGCCGGATGGTTTGAGGGATATGCTCCTGAGACGTAATAGGACTGCTGTGAATGAAGTGAACAAGCTGAAGCAGCAGAAGATGGAACTGAAGATATCAGAGGAAGATTTTACGAAACGGCTTTCCGAGATAAAAAGCGGGAAGGATACGCCTACGGTTATCATCAAGGCTACTGATGCGGCGTCGTATAAGAATCTGATTGATGCTCTCGATGAAATGCAAATATGTAATATAGGTAAGTATGTGATAACGGATATCGCCGAAGCTGACGAGTTTCTGATGAAGAACTATGAAAGCAAAGGTGAATTGTCTCAGAACATTGCCGAATAATGTGTAACACCTAAAACGATAAAAGAATATGGCTAAAGTAGATTTAAGTTCTGCGGAATGGTGTGACCTTATATTCAACGGCAAGAATAAAGCGTATGGCGCCTATAAGATGAGGGAAAATTCTCCCAAACGTCACAACATAGCTGTTGTATTGGTGATAGTGATTGCCTTGGTGGGCTTCAGCGTCCCTACCTTGATAAAGATGGCTACTCCCAAACAGAAGGAAGTGATGACGGAAGTGACTACCCTTTCACAACTGGAAGAACCGGAAGTGAAACAAGAGGAAATGAAACGTGTGGAACCGGTGGCTCCGCCTCCTCCCGCATTGAAAAGTTCTATCAAGTTTACAGCTCCTGTCATTAAGAAGGACGAGGAGGTAAGGGATGAAGACGAGATCAAGAGCCAGGAGGAGCTTACCCAGACCAAGGTTGCTATTTCCATTGCCGATGTGAAAGGCAATGACGAAGAAAACGGCAAGGACATCGCTGATTTGAAGCAAGTGGTTACCCAGGCTCCGGTGGAAGAAGAAAAGGTATTTGACATGGTAGAGCAGATGCCGCAGTTCCCCGGCGGTCAGACTGAGTTGCTGAAATACATCGCCAACCATTTGAAGTATCCGACCATCGCCGCTGAAAACGGTGTACAGGGACGCGTGACCTGTCAGTTTGTGGTGGGTAAAGACGGCAAGGTGCGTGACGTAAAGGTCATCAAGACCTTGGACCCTTATTGCGATAAAGAAGCAATCCGGGTAATCATGTCAATGCCCAACTGGATTCCCGGCAAGCAGAACGGTGCGGCGGTGGCTGTGAAATATACAGTGCCCATTACCTTCAGATTACAATAATGTGTGTGTGATGAAAACGGTGAAACAACTTCAGCTTTCAGGCTTGCTGGCGATGCTGGCTCTTTTGTCAGCCTGCCAGGGCAAGCCCAAGGACGGACAGACGGATACCTATACTTCCGGTGTGGTTGCAATTGCTGCCGACGAAAGTTTCCGACCCATTGTACAGGAAGAAATCAATGTATTCGAAGGTCTGTTTCCCTTGGCAGGAATTGTGCCCCGTTATGTGACGGAAGTGGAAGCCGTCAATCTCTTGCTCAAGGACAGTCTGCGGTTGGCTATAACCAGCCGTAGGCTGACTCCGGAGGAGATGAACTCCTTTAACAGCCGTAAATTTTTTCCGCAGGAGATAAAGATCGCTACGGACGGTCTGGCGCTTATTACTCATAAGGGGAATCCCGATACCTTGATTACCGTGAGTGATATCCGTAATATCTTGACGGGCAAGATTACGCGGTGGAAGGAACTTTATCCGGAATCTGCATTGAAAGACATCAGTCTGGTGTTTGACAACAAGAATTCCAGTACGGTGCGTTTTGCAGTTGATTCCATTTGCAAGGGAGCTGCGCTTTCAAATCGGGTAAAGGCGTTGAAGACCAATAAGGAGGTCATTGACTATGTGTCAAGAACGCCGGATGCCGTCGGCATTATCGGTGTGAACTGGTTGAGTGACCGGAATGACAGTACGGGGCTTTCTTTCAGCAAGGAGGTACAGGTGATGTCCGTCAGTGCAGCCGGTAAGGCTACGCCGGAAAACAGTTACAAGCCTTATCAGGCATATTTGTTTTATGGCGACTATCCGCTGGCACGCAGCATTTATGTCTTGTTGAATGATCCGCGGAGCGCTCTTCCGTGGGGCTTTGCTTCTTTCCTCGCATCCGACCGGGGGCAGCGGATTATATTAAAGTCGGGACTAGTGCCTGCCACCCAACCGGTGCGCGTGGTAAACGTCAAGGATGAATAACTAAAATGAAAGCTAAAATGAAACGTAGATTTGTATTATGTATGGGAGCGATACTGCTGACAGGTACGCTCGCCGCACAAACGCCGGTGCCCGAGTGGCAGGCGGGGGTAGATAAGGTTAAAAGTCTGGTTAAGGACAACCTGGATCAAGCTTCGGAAGAAGCCGGTGAATTGTTGAAAGGCAAGAATAAGAAAAATGTGGAGCTGGTAACTTCCATAGCCCGCGTTTATCTGGACGCCGGAAAGCTGACGGAAGCGGAAGCCTATTTGGAGAAGGCCCGGAAGGCCGACCACAAGGCTCCCGAGGTATCAGTCCTGGAAGGTGACATCGCTTTGGCCCGGAAAGATGTGGGCAAGGCGTGCCAGTTGTATGAGCAAGCCATTTATTTTGATCCTGACTGCAAGGAAGCCTATCTCAAGTATGCACAGGCCTATAAGTCGGCCAGTCCTGCGCAGGCCATCGAGAAGTTACAGCAACTGAAGGCAATCGCTCCGGACTATCTGGAAGCTGATAAGGTGCTGGCCGAAGTATATTATGCCAACAATCATTTCGGCAAGGCGGCCGAGGCGTATGCAAAGTTCATCGATACTCCCATCGCCACGGAAGATGATATTTTGAAATATGCCTTTGCTTTGTTCCTGAACCATGATTTCGAGAAATCTTTGCAGGTTGCCCAAAAAGGATTGCAGCAAAATGCCCGTCATGCGGCATTCAATCGTCTTGCAATGTATAATTATACCGACTTGAAGCGTTATGAAGAAGCCGAAAAAGCGGCTGATGCCTTCTTCAATGATTCGGATAATGCCGATTATTCCTATCTGGACTATCGCTATTACGGAGCTTTGTTGAGTGCCTTGAAGAAATACGACCGGGCTGTCATGGAATATGGCAAGGCTCTGGAAAAAGACAGTACTCAGAATGACGTTTGGCGGGAAATTTCCGATGCATACGAGCAGGATAACAATTATGCCCGGGCAATTATCGCTTATCAAAAATATTATGATTCGTTGGATCAAGATAAAAAGGCGCCCGAAACCTTATTCCAGTTAGGACGCCTATATTACGGGCAAGGGACTTCTACGGATACCCTTGCCGTCCGGCCTGCCGACCGTAAGGCGGCTTTACAGGCAGCAGACTCTGTGTTCACTCTTGTCTCTGAACAAGCTCCCGGCAGTTACTTGGGAGAGCTGTGGCGTGCCAGAACCAATTCCGCTATGGACCCTGAAACGACAGAGGGTCTTGCGAAGCCTCATTATGAGAAGGTTGTGGACATTCTCCTGGCTAAAAACGAACCGAAGTACAACTCTGCATTGATAGAGTGCTACAGTTATCTGGGCTACTACTATCTGTTGAAGAGTGATTATCCTGCTTCGAAAGAGTATTGGAATAAAATTCTGGCTATCGACCCCACCAACGCTACTGCAAAGAAAGCGTTGGACGGCATCAAATAGCAATAATTTTAGTTGTTTGTCGTGTCGGGAGGAGTGGAGAGTGATTCTTAGCTCCTCCTTTTTTTGCCCTTTTGTAACCTGTTTTCATTCTTCTTTTTGATGTCCTACCAGACCCTCTTCTTCTTTTTACTAAAACTCGGATGACGATTTATTAAATCATTTTCTCATGCTCTGCAGTAGCTTTTGAGAGGGTTTTTAAAGAAAGCCTGCTCAGTCTGGTATCTGTCAAATAAAATGAAGGCATGTACTTCCCCGGATTATTTTTATTATTTTCTTCCTGAAACGCTTGTTGTTCTAAAAAGAATATATACTTTTGCGGTGTACTATTATACTAATACACGTAAACAATATAATCTTTAATAGATCCAAGCGTATGTTACAAGTAGAAAACATTTCATTTAGCTATCGCAGGGGCAAGAAAGAAGTCCTGAGCGATTTTTCGCTTTCGCTGGAGAAGGGTAGGGTATATGGCTTGTTGGGAAAGAACGGAGCCGGTAAATCCACGCTGCTTTATCTGATGAGCGGTTTGCTCACTCCCAAACACGGGAAAGTGATGTATCATGATACCGATGTGCGCCGTCGGTTGCCTATTACCCTGCAGGACATGTTTCTGGTACCCGAAGAATTTGAACTGCCGCCTATTTCCTTGGTCAGCTACATCGAGTTGAACGGTAACTTCTACCCTCGTTTCAGCAAAGAGGATATGGTGAAGTATCTGCACTTCTTTGAAATGGACTTGGACACGGACTTGGGAGCCTTGTCTATGGGGCAGAAGAAGAAAGTCTTTATGAGCTTTGCATTGGCCACCAATACCTCGTTGCTGCTGATGGATGAACCCACCAATGGACTGGATATTCCGGGCAAGAGCCAGTTCCGTAAATTCATCGCTTCGGGCATGTCGGATGATAAAACAATCGTGATCTCTACCCATCAAGTTCGCGATATTGATAAGGTGCTGGATCATGTATTGATCATGGATAACAGCCATGTCTTGCTGGACCAGTCCATTACCAGTATCTGTGACAAGTTGCTGTTTGTAGAAAGTGACGACCGTGAGTTGGCCAAGACTGCACTCTATACGCTTCCGTCCGTACAAGGAAATCTCCTTTTATTGCCTAATACGGAAAATGAAGAATCGGAAATTAATCTAGAACTGCTGTTTGGCGCTACACTTGCTATGCCCGATAAGATAGTGGAAATGTTTCACGCTAAAATGAACGAACAATGATACGAGATACTTTTTTTGATTGGCATCGTTTCGTAAATGTATGCCGCAAGGAGATGGTGGAGGGTTGGAAGGCCAATCTGCTCCGCATGGTGCTGATGTATGGTGTGTTGGCGATTGCGCTTGTCTGGAATGCCTACGTTGAATACGACGGAGATAGAAGCAGGGAGGCGATAGAAAGGAACGTTTGGTCATTCGGCATTGTGGCCTTTATCTGGGGCATCACGGTGATGGGCTGTCTCAGTGCTTCGTTTACCATGGAACGCATGAAGACGAAGACCAGCCGGATGGCTATGCTGATGACGCCCGCCACTATGTTTGAGAAGTTTTTTGCACGCTGGGTAGTGTTTACGTTCGTGTTTCTGGTAGTTTATATTATAGCCTATAAATTGGCGGATTGGACGCGTATCTTGGTTTTCATGGCGAAATATCCCGAAATGGACCATATTGGGCAAGTTCCGCTATGCTCCCACATGGTCAGTGAGTGTAGAACTTGTACTGAACATTGGACGGCTTTTCCCGATTATTGGAGATTCATGCTCGGTGTGAGCGGTTATTTCTTTTTCCAGTCTTGTTTTGTGCTTGGCAGTTCCATCTGGCCGAAGAATGCTTTCCTGAAGACGTTTGCTGCCGGAGTAATCATCGTTATCGTCTATGCCCTGATAGGGACTATGCTTGCCAAGCTGCTGATATCTGACTACTATGTGGATAGAGAACATCCTTCGGAGGAGGCGCTGTGGGCTTGTATGACGGTGGTTGCCTTTGCGATGGCTCTTTTCAACTGGATACTTGCCTATTTCCGTTTCAAAGAATCTGAAATCATTAACCGCTGGTAAAGAATATGAATTTCAAAGAAAGTAAAGCCATCTACCTGCAAATAGCAGACCGCATTTGCGACGAAGTGCTTCTGGGCCACTACCGGGAGGAAGGACGTATTCCTTCGGTAAGGGAGTATGCGGCTGTGGTAGAGGTTAACGCCAATACGGTGATGCGCTCGTACGATTACCTGCAGACGCAAGGGGTTATTTATAACAAACGGGGTATCGGTTACTTTGTATCTGCCGGTGCACGTAAGCTAATCCTTTCGTTGCGGAAAGAATATTTCCTGAAAGAAGAAGTGGATTATTTCTTCAAACAGATATTTACATTGGGTATTTCTGCCGGAGAACTGGCGGATATGTACCGCGAGTTTACCAAGAAACAAAAATAAAGTAATTATGAAACGGACAACTTATATAATATTCGGAGTAATGCTTGCCGGCCTGTTGGCGATGAGTGGCATTATATTCTATATGTCGTTATATACTATCGAATGGGAAGAAACTTTTATGGAAATCAAAGGGGACAGGCAGACTGTAGCGCTGCCGCCATGCAGGGTGGTGAAACTCACTCAGCCCCAGACCGTGTGGAAGCAGAAGAGCAAGGGGATTGTAGAAGCGGAGCGTGTCGTTTCGTTTATAAAAGCTCCGTTGGCCGTTGTTCCTGTAGATTCTCTGCAGGGGAGCTTGTCTCTGGCAGGTGATATGGTGCCTTTTGTATCGGTAACTGCTGCAGGCGATACTGTGTGTATAGAATTTGACATTTCGGACGGGAAGATTGAAAAGCGTTTTCGGGATGTTCATTGGTTGAAGGTCAAGTCCGAAAAGATGCAACTGAACATTCCGGAGGGTGTACAGGCTGTTTTAGTGGATGTTGAGGGCATGCAAACGGATTTCCGCGGATTCTGTTGCGACACACTGGCTTTCAAGGTGCGGGATTTTGCCAGGGTGGAAGATTGTCGTATTGTCTCTTTGGCGGCACAGGCACGGACCCTGCGTCTCAATAGCGGTGAAGTGCGGAATTTGCATCTGAATTTGGACGGTACCGCCGACTGTAGAGTGAAAGTCGATTCCTTCCGTATTGATACGGAGCATCTGACGGGTAGCAGAAGGTATCACAATGTGTTGCAGAGGGGAGAATGCCGTAGGGTTCTCTGGACACCGAAAAATAAAGACGCTTCTCTGAATGTGGAGTTGAACCAGGCGGTGAGGATTGAAATGGATTAAGTTTGTTTTCTTCACGCAGGTGGGGAAGAAACAAGTTCGCTCCCAATTCGCTTAATCGGGATTTTGCATTATCTTTGTGAGAAATAAAATCTACGGTATATGGTCTTGCAATTGATATTTGTATTAGTCTCTATTATTATAGGTGCGCGTTTAGGAGGTATCGGCCTTGGAGTTATGGGGGGTATCGGACTGGCAATCCTGGTCTTTGGCTTCGGATTGCAGCCCACCTCACCTCCTATTGATGTCATGCTGATGATCGCCGCCGTCATCTCTGCGGCATCTTGCATGCAGGCTGCCGGCGGCTTGGATTATATGGTGAAACTGGCGGAGAAGTTATTGCGCAAGAATCCGTCACAAGTCACCATCCTGAGTCCTATAGTAACTTATCTGTTTACGTTTGTTGCCGGTACCGGACATGTGGCCTATTCAGTGCTCCCGGTGATTGCCGAAGTTGCCACAGAAACCAAGATACGTCCCGAAAGGCCTTTAGGAATAGCCGTGATTGCTTCACAACAGGCTATTACGGCCAGCCCTATTTCGGCAGCAACGGTAGCACTGCTCGGTTTGCTGACGGGATTTGATATTACCCTGTTCGATATCTTGAAGATTACAATTCCTGCTACCATTATCGGCGTACTGGTAGGGGCCTTGTTTTCAATGAAAGTGGGTAAGGAGCTGGTAGATGATCCTGAATATCAGAAGAGGCTTGCAGAAGGTTATCTTAATACCAAGAAAATAGAGATAGCGAGTTTGCATAACAAGCGTCATGCTTTGGTGTCTGTACTCATCTTTATTCTTGCTACGGTTTTTATTGTGTTCTTCGGTTCGTTTGACGCTTTGCGTCCTTCGTTTGTTGTGGATGGTGAGACGGTGAAGCTCGGTATGTCTGCAATTATAGAAATCATTATGCTGTCTGCCGCCGCCCTTATTCTGCTGCTGACTAAGACGGATGGGATGAAAGCAACGCAAGGTTCGGTGTTTCCGGCGGGTATGCAAGCGGTTATTGCTATATTCGGCATTGCCTGGATGGGTGATACTTTCCTGCAAGGTAACTTGTTGCAATTGACCCGTTCCATAGAGGGAGTCGTACGGGAAATGCCCTGGCTGTTCGGGATCGCCCTGTTTGTAATGTCTATCCTGCTTTATAGCCAGGCTGCTACAGTCCGTGCATTGATGCCTTTGGGCATAGCCTTGGGCATTTCTCCTATGATATTGATTGCTTTGTTTCCCGCAGTGAACGGCTATTTCTTTATTCCCAATTATCCTACGGTTGTGGCGGCCATCAATTTTGACCGTACCGGAACAACCAGAATCGGCAAGTATGTGTTGAATCACTCTTTTATGATGCCCGGACTTGTTTCAACGGTGGTGGCTATCGCGCTGGGCTTATTGTTTATCAAAATATTCTGAGGGTAATATTATCCGGTAGAACCCCCAAAAGGGGCAGAAACAAAAAAGAATCGCGATTGCGATTCTTTTTTTCTTAGTTGCGGAGGCCTGACTCGAACAGACGACCTTTGGGTTATGAGCCCAACGAGCTACCAACTGCTCCACTCCGCGATTTTGTGAGTGCAAAGGTACGGCTTTTATTGGAATATGCAAATAAAATCTGCATTATTTTATGAAATAAATATCCTGTGATATGTAATTTGTTGATAATAAGCTGATAAACGGATAGCCTTTTAAAGCTTCTCTTTTCATTCTGAATGTTGATAAGACATGCCTGTTGGCTGAATTGTTGTTTGGAAGATGTTATATGCTCCTATGTGAAGGGTATCTCTTGAAAAGTTTTCGGGAAGCTGCTGCAAAAACTTCCGAAGCTAAGACTAAAAGTTGGAGGAGTTAAGTGGAAACTCTGTTCGCAGTGCGCGAACGGATATTCAAAGCGTGCGAATATGTATTCAAAGCTTGCGAACGGATATTCATAAGCTTTGAATAAAGCTTTTTCTACTGAAAAAAGAATCCCGCCAGTGGTTTAAAATCTTCATTTTCTTGTAAGATATGCGGAAATGTCTTACTTTTGCTCAAATTATTAAGCAATGTGCAATTAATCTATGACCGTATCGAAGACAAAAGCTAAATTAGTGGACGTCGCCCGTCAGCTGTTTGCAAAGATGGGTGTCGAAAATACTACGATGAATGATATCGCTCTCGCTTCAAAAAAAGGTAGAAGAACACTTTATACCTATTTCAAAAGCAAGGAAGATATTTATTTGGCAGTTGTCGAGTCCGAGTTGGATATCCTGTCGGATATGATGAAACGTGTGGCTGAGAAGACTATTCAGCCGGACGAAAAGCTGATGGAGATGATTTATACTCATTTGGATGCGGTGAAAGAGGTTGTTTTCCGCAATGGAACCCTTCGGGCCAACTTCTTCCGTGATATATGGCGGGTGGAGAAAGTAAGGAAGCGTTTTGACGCCAATGAAATCCAGCTGTTTAGGGAAGTGTTGCGTGAAGGCATGGAGAAAGGCGTTTTCCGGATAGACGACTTGGATATGACGGCTGAGATTGTGCACTATTGTGTCAAGGGCATTGAAACACCTTACATTCGCGGGCATGTAGGAGCCTACCTGGATGACGAGACGCGTGACAATTATGTCACCCGGCTGGTGCTGGGGGCGTTGGGTGCAACAGGAAAGAAACAGAATAACATTAATCAATAATTTAGAAAACAGTATGGGATTATTAGATGGAAAAACAGCCATTGTAACTGGTGCTGCACGTGGCATCGGTAAGGCTATCGCTTTAAAGTTCGCTCAGGAAGGAGCAAACATCGCATTCACCGACCTGGTGATTGATGAGAATGCTGAAGCTACGGCAAAAGAAATAGAGGCGTTGGGTGTGAAGGCCAAAGGATATGCTTCTAACGCGGCCAACTTTGAAGATACTGCCAAGGTAGTGGAAGAAATTCACAAAGATTTCGGCCGGATTGATATTCTGGTGAACAATGCCGGTATTACTCGTGACGGTCTGATGATGCGTATGAGCGAGCAGCAATGGGATATGGTCATTAATGTGAATCTGAAGTCCGCGTTCAATTTCATTCATGCGTGTACACCAATCATGATGCGCCAAAAGGCAGGTAGCATTATCAATATGGCATCTGTGGTAGGTGTTCACGGCAATGCGGGCCAGGCCAACTACTCTGCTTCCAAGGCGGGTATGATCGCTTTGGCCAAGTCTATCGCGCAGGAATTAGGTTCCCGTGGGGTTCGTGCCAACGCTATCGCTCCGGGCTTTATCATGACTGACATGACTGCTGCCTTGTCTGATGAAGTAAAGGCGGAATGGTGCAAGAAGATACCTTTGCGTCGTGGCGGTACTCCCGAAGACGTGGCGAATATTGCTACCTTCTTGGCTTCTGATATGTCATCATACGTATCCGGACAGGTTATCCAGGTAGATGGTGGTATGAATATGTAAAATAAATGAAGAATGACTGTCATATACGAAGACAATCATATCATTATAGTCAGCAAGACCGCTTCCGAGATTGTTCAAGGAGACAAGACGGGTGATACGCCGCTTTCAGAGACTGTAAAGCAATATCTGAAGGAAAAGTACAATAAGCCCGGCAATGTTTTCATTGGTGTTACGCACCGGTTGGACCGTCCCGTGAGCGGTCTTGTTGTTTTTGCCAAGACCAGTAAGGCCCTTTCCCGTCTCAACGAGATGTTCAAGGACGGCGAGGTGAAGAAGACCTATTGGGCAGTGGTGAAAAACCGCCCTCCCGAGGAAGAGGGGGAACTGGTACATTATATGGTACGAAACGAGAAGCAGAACAAAAGTTACGCGTACGACAAGGAGAGACCCGGCAGCAAGAAGGCGATCCTGCATTACCGGCTCATCGGAAAATCGCAAAACTATTATTTATTGGAAATAGACTTGAAAACCGGACGCCATCATCAGATCCGTTGCCAGCTGGCAAAGATGGGATGCCCCATCAAGGGGGACTTGAAGTACGGTTTTCCCCGTTCCAATCCGGATGGCAGTATTTGCCTCCATGCACGTTTTATCCGTTTTGTGCATCCGGTATCCAAGGAGATGGTTGCAGTGGAAGCGCCTGTTCCTTCCGGGAATCTGTGGAACGGATTTGAAAATATTTAGAACCTTTTTATAACTAAATTCAATGAAAAAAAACACTATTTTATCGGGGTTGCTGCTTTTAGCCGGACTGGCAGCCCAGGCACAAGACCGGGTGACGGAGTACAACGTACGCCCTGCCGTTGCGTTACGCACTCCTCTACAGAGTGACAGTATCAATTTCACCGGAGAAAAGTTTACGGTTGGCAATCTGCTGAAGACGGATATCAGTCTCGATTTTGAGGGACGTCCGTATGAGCGCATGTCCGCCGATACTGCCGGTTATGTGGCTGTGCAGAAAGCGGACAAGGATAACCTTGTCTATCTGTTTGCTACCAACCTGCGTGCAGAGCGCTTTATGAAAGGTAAATTGAATATCTATTCTCCTGCCCGCTTTGAGGTATTTGTGAACGGTGTGTCCAAGCAGACTAAAGAAACGGCGGAAGACAGTCTTTCCGAAGTCCGTCCGGTGGCAGTCAGCTTGCGTCTTGAACCGGAAGCGGATAATGAAATTGTCATCAAACTGCTGTCTGCGGCCGATGACAAGATACAGCCGGTTCTGAAGTGCGAATTCGAGAAGGAGAAAGATTTTGCCGAGGTCGGTTACCGGATGGCACCGGACTTGAAGAGGCGTTTTTCCTTGTATAATACCGCATTCGGTTGTCGTGTCAGTTCGGTGTCTCTCTCGCCGAACGGGAAGTACCTGTTGACACGCTACTCCGACAATTATTCCACGAAACGTTCCAGAACGCATTGTGAACTCACGGAGGTGAAGACCGGACGTGTGATATTGCCCGATGCCAACGAGAGTATGCGTTGGATGCCTTACAGTAATAAACTCTATTACACGGTGGTAGGCGAACGGCAGAGAGACTTGGTGGTATATGATCCCGCTACCATGCGTGAAGAGGTGTTGTTCAAAAATGTCCCCGAAGGTTATTTCTATTGGTCGCCTACGGAAGATTACTTGATTTATGCGCCTGTGGATGAGGGTGAAAAGGTGAATGGACCGTTGAAGCGTCTCCTTCATCCTGACGACCGCATCCCCGGTTCCCGTAACCGCCGTTACTTGGTGAAGTATGATATGGCGACCGGACTTTCCGAGCGTCTGACTTATGGAAGCCATAACGTTTATCTCAATGATATTTCTCCCGACGGAAAGAAACTTTTGTGTTCTACTTCCAAACCTGATATAACGAAGTGTCCTTTCTCGCTTTCCTCTTTGTTCGAGATAGACCTGGCCACCTTGAAGGCTGATACGTTGGTTTCCTGGGATGCTTATGCGGGAGGTGCCTCTTACTCTCCGGACGGAAAGCAGCTGTTGCTGACCGGTAGTCCGTCGGCTTTCGGAGGTATCGGCAAAAACTGCGGCGAACACCCTATAGCCAATGACTTTGATACCCAGGCTTTCATCATGGACTTGTCCACGAAGAAGGTCACTCCCATTACGCGTGACTTCAATCCTACGGTGAATCTCTTGCAATGGAACCGTACAGACGGCTGTATCTATTTCAATACTACTGACGGCGACTGCCAGCACATCTACCGCTATACTCCGAAGACCGGACAGTTTGAAATGCTTCCCCTGAAAGAGGACGTGATCACTTCCTTCACGCTGGCGGAAGACAATCCGGCGATAGCTGCTTATGTGGGAGGCGGAAATACCAGTGTGGGCGTTGCTTATACATACGATGCGAAAAAGAAGGCTTCCACTTTGCTTGCCAATCCGATGCAACCCATTTTGGACAAGATAGAACTCGGCAAGATGGAAGAATGGAACTTTACGGCGGCAGACGGCACAGAGATTAAGGGGATGATGTGCCTGCCTCCTTCATTCGACCCGAATAAGAAATATCCGCTGATTGTTTATTACTATGGCGGTACTACGCCCACTACACGTGGCATCACTTCTCCTTATTGCGCGCAGCTGTTCGCTTCACGCGATTATGTGGTCTATGTCATCCAGCCCAGTGGCGCTATCGGATACGGTCAGGAGTTCTCTGCCCGTCATGTGAATGCATGGGGGGAACGTACTGCCGATGAAATCATTGAAGGAACGAAAAAGTTCTGTGAGGCCCATCCGTTTGTCAATGAAAAGCGTATCGGTTGCCTGGGTGCTTCCTATGGAGGTTTCATGACGATGTATTTGCAGACCAAGACCGATTTGTTCGCCGCCGCCGCTTCACATGCCGGTATCAGCAATGTGACAAGCTATTGGGGCGAAGGTTTCTGGGGATATTCCTATAACTCCGTTGCGGCTGCAGAAAGCTATCCGTGGAACAATCCCGATTTGTTCACCAAGCATGGCGCGCTGTTCAATGCAGACAAGATAAAGACTCCGTTGCTGTTGTTGCATGGCACTGTGGATACGAATGTGCCTATCGGTGAAAGCATCCAGTTGTACAATGCGCTGAAAATCCTGGGCAAGCCGGTTGAATTCATTACGGTAGATGGCGAGAATCATTTTGTGCTGGATTATGCGAAGCGTGAGCTGTGGCAAAACTCCATTATGGCATGGTTTGCCCGTTGGTTGCAGGACAGCCCGGCATGGTGGAATGACCTCTATCCGGAAAGACACTGGTAAAGAAAGTGATAAGGTGGCAGGATGTTTGGAAAATGTCACCTTATATTCAAATAAAAAAGCCGTTCCCCAGAATAGACAAGGAGGGAACGGCTTTTTTTGTTAGTGTGCTTACTCTTCTTCGGCAGTCTTTGCAGATGTTTCCGTTATAAGCGCGGCGGTTATGGGCTGGATAACTTTCGGCCTTTTGTCGGGCTCTTTCTTGACACACTCGGTATGAATCCGAGTCTTGTCAAGAAAGAACCACCACAAACAAACATAAACAGGGCTGCTACTAATACTAACTTAGGATCATAGATACATTTGCTTTGGGCTACATATATAATTAGTCAAGTTTAAGTGTTTCATTCCGGTAGAAGCTTGACGCTTCCCGTAAGGTATGCTCAAAGGATGTGCCAAAGAGAAAAAGGAAAATGTAACTTCTTGTTTTTCAAGGATACAGGATGCCGTAGAAGCTATGATGCAATGCAGGGTAGTGTGGAAAACTGTGGAAAGTGTGGCAAGAAGTGTGGAAATATTCCACACTTCGGTTGTGGAGGGAACGGAACATGCTTTCGTCAGCTCTCTATTCCGTATAATTTCAGTTTGTTATACAGCGTTTTCCGGTCGATGCCCAACAATAGTGCGGCACGGCTCTTGTTGTTGCCTGTTTGGCGGAGAGCTTCGAGGATGTGCTGTTTCTCGGTTTCTTCATTGCGCAGCGGCATGCCGGCAAAGGCAGGGGCAGGTTCCCGCAAGTCGCTCAGTTCATCGGGGGTGATGAATCTGCCTTGGGCCAGCAATGTGGCGCGGCGTACGATGTTCTTCATCTGACGCAGGTTTCCCGGCCAGTGATATTCCAGTAAAGCCCTGGACGCCTTCTCGTCAAATCCTGTCAGATGTTTGTCCATTTCCCGGTTTGCCTGGTCAAGGAAGAAGTTGGCGAAGAGCAGGATGTCTTCGCGGCGGTCTTTCAACTGCGGCATACGCAGGGTAAACTCGTTGATGCGGTGATACAGGTCTTCACGGAACGTGCCTTTCTCAATGGCCTGTTCCAGGTTTTCGTTGGTGGCGGAGACCAATCGCACATCCACTTGTATCTCTTTGGTAGAGCCTACAGGACGTATTTTGCGCTCTTGCAGGGCGCGGAGCAACTGTATCTGTACCTCATAGCTCAAGTTTCCTATTTCGTCGAGGAAAATGGTACCGCCGTTGGCGGCGACAAAGGCTCCCGTCTTGTCTGTAAGCGCACCGGTGAAAGCTCCTTTTACGTGTCCGAAGAACTCGGAGGCCGCCAGTTCCTTGGGGATGGAACCGCAGTCTATGGCAACAAACGGCTGTCCGGAACGTTTGCTGAGCTGATGGATGCGATGGGCCACATATTCTTTGCCCGTACCGCTGGCTCCATTGATGAGCACGGACATGTTGGTAGGGGAAACAAGTTTTACATAATTATAGAGTTGCCTGGCGGCGTCACTCTCTCCTTCCAGAAAATCGGAAGGGGCGGATACGCCTGTGGTGTCCTTCTCGGCGGAATTTTTCTCTTTTCCGGAATGCATCATCTGTTTGGACGAAACGGATGATTTGTTTGGGGCAAACGCATCATCTGTTTGGGGTGAATGCATCATCTGTTTCGACACGTCGGATGATGTGTTTAGGGCTTCATCCATTTTCTTTAACAACTCATCCGGGTTTACGGGTTTGGCAATGTAATCGCAGGCGCCCAGTTTCATGGTTTGCACCGCCGATTGTATATCCGCATATCCCGTCATGATGATGAGCGGTATCGGCAAGCCGCGTTCACCCAACCATTTCAGCAGATCGATGCCGTCCTTGTCGGGCAAGCGCAGATCGGATAATATCAAGTCGATATGTTCCGTCTCAATCAGTTTCTGAGCGCGGGCGATGCTGCTGGCCGACGTTACCTGAAAACCTTTTTTCCCAAGCCACGTTTTAAGCATCATACCGTAAGTAATATCGTCTTCTACGATTAATATGGATCTCATTGCCTTTGGTTTTTATCTCTTTTATAAGTACAAAGGTAAGCGGTTTTGTGCGAAAATCGTATATTTGCAGACTTAAATTAAACAAAAAGGAAGATGAAAAGGAATTTCATTGTATTATTAACCATACTGGCTTGCGCTTTGACAGGCTGCAAGCCGGGACAAAAGAAAGATGGAGATATGGAAAAAGAGACGAAGTTGAAGATTGAAACAAGTGTGGGTGACATTATCGTGAAACTGTATAACGAAACACCCGGACATCGTGATAATTTCATAAAACTGGCTGAGGAAGGTACTTATGAAGGTACTTTGTTTCACCGTGTGATAAAAGACTTTATGATACAGGCCGGAGACCCGGAGTCCAAGAATGCCCCGAAAGGCAAGATGCTGGGAGCCGGTGACGTGGGTTATACCGTTCCCGCGGAATTCGTCTATCCGAAGTATTTCCATAAGAAAG
This sequence comes from Bacteroides fluxus YIT 12057, assembly GCF_000195635.1. Taxonomy (GTDB): domain Bacteria; phylum Bacteroidota; class Bacteroidia; order Bacteroidales; family Bacteroidaceae; genus Bacteroides; species Bacteroides fluxus. The sequence continues at coordinate 18,878 of NZ_GL882623.1, forward strand.
GTGCCTTGTCTGCAGCCCGTCAGGGCGACAATGTAAACCCGAAGAAGGAGTCATCCGGCTGCCAGTTCTATATTGTGACCGGAAAGGTGTACAATGATTCCACCCTGCTGGGCATGGAACAGCAGATGAACCAGATGCGTCTGAACAATGCTTTCCAGGCGTTGGCGCAGAAACATACAAAAGAGATTTATAAGATGCGCAAGGCCGGTGACCAGGAAGGACTGATGAACCTGCAGGATTCTCTGATCGCGCAGGCTGAGGCACAAGTGGCGGGAGAACCGGAATTCCATTTCACTCCGGAACAGGTGAAAGCTTATACCACAGTGGGCGGCACTCCCCATTTGGACGGCGAATATACCGTGTTCGGCGAAGTGTTGGAAGGGCTGGATATCGTCGATCGGATTCAGAAGGTAAAGACAGACCGCAGCGACCGTCCGGAAGAAGATGTGGTGATCAAAAAAGTGACTGTCCTTGAAGATTAATAAAAAGACACTGGACAATGGTTTGCGGCTGGTGCACCATGAGGACACCAGCACGCAAATGGTTGCGTTGAACGTCGTTTATGACGTGGGTGCCCGTGATGAGCATCCCGACCATACGGGATTTGCGCATCTGTTTGAACACCTGATGTTCGGCGGTTCGGTACATATTCCCGACTATGACGCCCCCTTGCAGTTGGCGGGTGGTGAGAATAACGCATGGACCAACAATGACATCACCAACTATTATCTCACAGTCCCGAAGTCGAATGTAGAGACCGGTTTCTGGCTGGAATCCGACCGGATGCTGGAGCTGGCTTTCAGTGAGCAGAGCCTGGAAGTGCAGCGTGGTGTGGTGATGGAAGAGTTCAAGCAACGTTGCTTGAACCAACCGTACGGAGACGTGGGGCATCTGTTGCGCCCGTTGGCCTACGAGGTACATCCGTACCGCTGGCCTACGATCGGCAAGGAACTCTCACATATTGCCAACGCTACCCTGGATGAAGTCAAAGACTTCTTTTACCGCTATTATGCGCCGAACAATGCGGTGCTTGCTGTAACGGGAAATATCTCATGGACGGATACCGTCCGTCTGGCCGAGAAATGGTTTGCGCCTGTTCCCCGGAGAGACGTTCCCGTAAGGAGCTTGCCCCGGGAACCCCTGCAGACAGGGGAGCGCCGCCGGACGGTAGAGCGCAATGTGCCCTTGGATGCATTGTTTATGGCGTATCACATGTGTAGCCGTGAGGATGCGGATTACTATGCGTTCGATATTCTTTCGGATATTCTCAGCAATGGACGCTCCAGCCGTTTGAACCGTCGCCTGGTGCAGGAACAGAAGTTGTTCTCCAGTCTGGATGCCTATATCTCGGGTACACGGGATGCGGGATTGGTGCATATCAGCGGCAAACCGGCGGCAGGTGTATCGTTGGAGCAGGCTGAGGCGGCTGTACGCAAGGAACTGGACGAATTGAAGAATGCTCTTGTCGGGACACAGGAGTTGGAGAAAGTAAAGAATAAGTTTGAGTCTGCACAGATATTCGGTAATATCAACTACCTGAATGTGGCTACTAACCTGGCTTGGTTTGAGTTGGCCGGGCAGGCGGAAGATATAGACCGCGAAGTGGATAAATACCGTTCCGTGACGGCAGAACAGCTTCATACCGTGGCAGAGCAGGCTTTCCGTGAGGAAAACAGTGCGGTATTGTATTACAAGAAACAGAACTGAAACAAATGAAAACCTTCTATGAAATGTATAAGGGACATTACAAGGCATTGTTCCTTTTAGGGCTTCCTATCGTCATCGGCCAGGTAGGTGTCATCATCCTCGGTTTTGCGGATACACTGATGATCGGTCATCACAGTACCGAAGAGTTGGGAGCTGCTTCTTTCGTCAATAACATATTTACTCTCTGTATTATATTCAGCACCGGTTTCAGCTATGGGCTGACTCCCATTGTGGGCGGTTTTTATGGCAACCGTCGCTTTGCTGAGGCGGGACAGGCGTTGCGCTCCAGCTTACTGGCCAATGTGCTGGTGGCATTGCTGCTGACTTTTATCATGACGGTTGTCTATTTCAACGTCGAGCGGCTGGGACAGCCCGATGAATTGATGCCGCTGATAAAACCCTACTATCTGGTGTTGCTTGCCTCGCTGGTCTTTGTCATGCTGTTCAACGGATTCAAGCAATTCACGGATGGCATCACCGACACCAAGACGGCGATGTGGATTCTGCTCGGAGGGAATGCGCTGAACATCATAGGCAATTATATCCTCATCAACGGAAAACTGGGTTTTCCCGAATTGGGACTGCTTGGCGCAGGTATCAGTACTTTATTTTCCCGCATTGTCATGGTAGTGGTGTTTGCGGTGATCGTACTTCGCAGCCGCCGTTTCATCCGTTACCGTATCGGTTTCTTCCGTCTGGGATGGTCGAAGCAACTCTTCCGGCAACTCAATGCATTGGGCTGGCCCGTTGGCCTGCAGATGGGAATGGAAACCGCTTCTTTCAGCTTGAGCGCCATTATGGTGGGATGGCTGGGCACCATTGCGCTGGCCTCACACCAGGTTATGCTGACTATTTCGCAGTTCACGTTCATGATGTACTATGGAATGGGAGCGGCGGTAGCCGTCCGTGTCAGCAACTTCAAGGGGCAGGGCGATATGCAGAATGTGAGACGTTCTACCTATGCAGGTTTTCATCTGATACTCTGTATGGAAGTCGTGTTGCTGAGCATCGTGTTCTCCCTGCGCGACCAGGTGGGAGGCTGGTTTACGGACAGCACGGAGGTGGCTACGGCGGTATCGGCCCTGTTCTTCCCTTTCCTGATCTACCAGTTCGGTGATGGCTTGCAGATCAACTTTGCCAATGCCCTGCGTGGCATTTCGGATGTTAAACCGATGATGGTCATTGCCTTTATTTCCTATTTTGTTATATCTTTGCCCGTAGGATATCTTTGCGGCTTTGTGCTTGGCTGGGGACTGGTGGGCGTCTGGATGGCTTTCCCGTTCGGGCTGACCAGTGCAGGTCTGATGCTTTGGCTGCGGTTCCGGTATAAAACGAAACATGTGTAGAGCGAAACATGAACAGCGTCTCTAAGGTTAAGATTGCCGTAGGCTACACCTTGCTGCTTGCGGTCATGTTCTTTTCCCTGTTCTTTGTAAACAGGGAAATGGAAAACCTTATGCTTTCCGATGACAGGGACATACAGTGGACAGACAGTCTGTTGACCCTCCTGCGGGAAAAAGATACCAATACCATCCGTATGCTGCGTACGCTGAGCGAGGCGAATGAAAGCATGGTTTCCACCAGTGACATCGAGCACATCATAGCGGAGCAGGACTCGGTGGTGACACGGCAGCGTGTACAGCACCGCATCATCTCGCATCGCGATACAGTGGTGACGCGTCCCAAGAAGAAAGGGTTCTTCCGCCGGTTGGGGGAAGTCTTTGTTCCTCCCAAGAAAGATACGGCCATTCAGGTGAAGACCTCCCTGGAATTTGCCACCGATACGGTGATTGCCCCTTATAATCCTGCGGATTCCCTTCATGAGAAGTTGCGTGCCGTGGCTCAGCAGAAGAAAGCGGTGAGTGTCATTGTACAGCAGCGTAAACGCAACCTGCAACGTCTTGACCACATGCTGACTGCCCGCATTGACAGCCTGTTGAAAGACTATGAAGCCGAAACTCTGTCGCGGGCCCGTGAGGAAGCGGAGTATCAGCAGGCTGTCCGTCAGCGTTCCGCCAAAATTATCGGAGGGATTGCTGTAGGAGCATTGCTGCTTTCTGCATTCTTCCTGGTAATTATCGGACGCGACATTACCCGCAGCAACCGTTACCGTCGTGAACTGGAGGAAGCGCGCCGCCGCGCCGAAGACTTGCTGGCTACGCGCGAAAAGCTGATGCTTGCCATTACCCATGACTTCAAGGCTCCTCTCGGTTCCATTATGGGATATGCCGACTTGCTTTCGCGCTTGACGGTGGATGAGCGCCAGCGCTTCTACCTGGATAATATGAAAACCTCCTCGGAACATTTGTTGAAGCTGGTGGTCGATTTGCTTGATTTCCATCGCCTCGACCTTCATAAGGCGGAAATAAACCGTGTCTCTTTCCATCCGTCCCGGTTGTTGGAAGAGATACATGTCAGCTTTGAGCCGTTGACTTCCGCCAAGGGGTTGACGTTGAATTGTGAGATTGCTCCCGAATTGAATTCTACCTTTATCTCTGACCCGTTGCGGCTGCGCCAGATTATCAATAACCTGCTGTCCAATGCCGAAAAGTTTACGGACCATGGCGGCATTACAATGACTGCGCGCTATGAGAACAGAAAACTTGTGGTGGCCATTGCCGATACCGGCAAAGGCATGGCACCGGCCGACCGTGAACGCATCTTCCAGGAGTTTACCCGCCTGCCCGGAGCACAGGGCAAGGAAGGCTTCGGCCTCGGGCTTTCCATTGTACGCATGTTGGTGCAGTTGCTCGAAGGCACGATAGAAGTCGATAGCCGACCGGGCAAGGGGAGTACCTTTACGGTTAGCGTGCCCATTTACCCCTTGAATAAAGAAAAACAGTCTTTGAATGAAGAACGAAAAGTGAAGAATGAAGAATGTCCTTCCGGCGGGGACGCAGCAGCGCAGTCTTCTTCTCCATACAATGACGATTCTTCATTTAAAGGAGGTTCTTCATCTGAAAAATTAAAGGTACTGCTGATTGACGATGACCGTATTCAGCTGACATTGACTTCCGCTATGCTGTCTCAGAGCGGCATTGCTTCTGTCTCTTGCCTGCAGTTGGACGAACTGTTGGATGCCTTGCGTTCCGATACTTTCGATATACTTCTTTCCGATGTCCAGATGCCTGCCATCAACGGTTTCGATTTGTTGGAACTGCTGCGTGCCTCGAACATACCGCAAGCCCGTGCGATTCCCGTGATAGCGGTGACCGCCCGCAGCGATATGAAACGGGAAGAGTTTACGGCACATGGTTTTGCCGGTTGCCTGTATAAACCGTTTACGGTGCAGGAGTTGTTGCGGGAGGTGAATATTACAAAAGAGGAACTTCCGGAGGGAGAAGAGACACCTTCGGGGGGAGAAGATGAAGCTTCGGTGCCGGGCTATAACTTCTCGGCCCTTACCGCTTTTTCGGGAGATGATCCCGAAGCGGCAAAATCCATCTTGGAAAGCTTTGTTTCTGAAACCCGCCTCAATGTCGGACGTCTGCAAAAGGCGGCAGATGCCGGAGATATGAATGAGGTGGCTGCCGTATCGCATAAGATGATTCCTCTTTTTACTTTAATCGGGGCTACGGAGCTGGTAGGTTTGCTTAAAGTCTTGGAGAGGTCGGGCGATGCTCCTTTTACGGCAGAACAGAAAGACCGGGTGCTTGCTTCACTGGCTCTTGTCGAGGATATCATAGGCTCCCTGCCTGCATGACGTGTCCGTACCGCGCGGGGATACTTTTCTTCCGATTACTCTTTTTTCATGGGCGGGCAACCAAATGTCACAAGAATTTGTTTACTTTGTAGGACTTTTAAATTGACGACTGATTAATGTTCCGATGAGAAGAAAATGGTTGAAAATAGCACTCTGGGTGCTGCTCACTCCTATAACACTATTTATAATACTGATGATATTGCTTTATGTGCCTCCCGTACAAAGTTTCATACGGAAGCAAGCTACAGCGATTGCGTCAGATGCCACGGGTATGGATATATCCGTGGAACGGATTGATTTACGTTTCCCTTTGAATCTGCTGGTCCGTGGCGTGCTTGTGGTACAACCGGTTGACGGCACTGCCGGTGTGCAGCATCCCGATACCTTGCTGAACCTGGAAAGCCTGGATGTACGTGTGCAGGCGTGGCCTTTGTTGAAGGGGAAAGTGGAGGTGGACGACATTACCTTGAAACAGGTTGCTGTCAATTCCTCCAATCTGATAGAGGGGATGCGGGTAAAAGGTGTACTCGGGCATTTCTTTCTTGAAAGCCACGGCATAGACCTCACTAAGGAAGACGCGATCCTCAATACTGTTGAACTGAGCGATACCCATGTGCAAGTGCTGCTTGCCGATACTACCGATACTCCTGAAGATACTACCGGAACCGCGGTGAACTGGAAAGTGGCCCTCCATAAATTGAAACTGAAGAATGTGTCGGTTGGCTTGCAGATGCCGCTTGACTCCATGCGTATGGCAGCCCATGTGGGGAATGCCGAGATTGCCGATGCTGCTGCCGACTTGAAGCATCAGTTTTATGGCTGGAAGAAATTCCTCCTTACCGGTTCGTCCGTCAACTATGATACCGGCCGTTTGGATCCTGCCGACAGTACCGCCATAAGACCGGCGGAAGGTTTCGATGCTTCGCATATTGCTTTGCGGGACATTCGCCTGGGCATTGACTCCGTGATGTATTACGGCAGAAACATGAATGCCGTTATCCGTGAGTTTTCCATGAACGAACGTTCCGGCTTGAGTGTGACTTCCCTTACCGGACGCCTCTTTGCCGATTCTTCGGTAATCCGTGTCCCTTCGTTGCAGTTGCTTACCCCGCATAGTGAGATGAACTTTACGGCACAGACCTATTGGGAACTGATAAACATTCCCACTACCGGCCGTCTTTCCGCCCGCTTCAATGCCCGAATCGGCAAGCAAGACGTGTTGCTTTTTGCCGGAGGGCTGCCCGAAACCTTCAAAGAGGCTTATCCGTTCCGTCCGCTTGTCATCCATGCCGGTACGGAAGGGAATCTGAAGCAAATGCAAATTTCCCGCTTCACAGCCGACTTGCCCGGAGCCTTCTCTGTGAGCGGTGGCGGCGAGTTCTGGAATCTGACCGACAGCCTGACCCGTAATGGCAAGATGGACTTCGAGATGCAGACGCAGAATCTGAACTTCCTGACCGGGCTTACAGGTGTCACTCCCGACGGCTCTGTCGTAGTGCCCGACAGTATGAACCTGGTTGCCCGCCTGGGGATAGAAGGAACGCAATGTACGGCAGATTTGAAGGTGAAAGAGCGTGAAGGACTCTTGGGGCTGGATGCTTCCTATAATCTGGCAACCGAGGCTTACCATGCCAATCTTGATATCAATGCCTTGCAAGTGCATCATTTCTTGCCTAAAGATTCCATCTATACTTTGACGGCCCATATTTCCGCCAAGGGGCAAGGGGTGGATATGGCATCCCGTAAAACCGTTGCCGCCTTGGAAGCCTCTTTGAAAGAACTGCAATACGGGCATTGGAATGTGTCGGGGGTAGATTTGCATGCCGGATTGAAATCTTCCCTCGCTACCGTCCGTCTGACCAGTGATAATGCTTTGCTGAAAATGCACGGAGAGGCCGATATGCGCCTGGACCGCCGTTACCTCGACGGCAAACTCAATCTGGAGGTCGAAGAGCTCGATTTGCATAAACTGGGCATTGCGCCCAAGCCGATGGGACATCCGTTTGCTTTCAACCTGGGGGCGGAAGCACGTCATGATTCGATTAAACTGAATCTGGATGCCGGTGATCTGGACTTCCGCTTCCGTGCCCACAGCACTTTGGAGAAATTACTGGAACAGTCGGATGAATTCGTCTCCATCCTGACCAAACAAATAGAGGAACGGCGGCTGGACCATGCTGCCTTACGCCGTGTACTGCCTTCGGCAGGGATGCATCTGAAAGCGGGGAATCAGAATCCTGCCAGCTATTTCCTTGCCACTCAAGGTATATCATACCATGATCTCAAGCTGAGTTTCGGCTTTACTCCACAAGTGGGCATCAACGGGCGTACTTCCGTGCATGGGTTGCACATGGACTCCCTTCAGCTGGATACTATCTTTTTTGCCGTGAAGCAGGATACCGCCCGTATGAAGTTGCAGGGTGGGGTTATTAACGGACCGAAGAATCCGCAGTTTGTGTTCCGCAGTACCTTGACTGGTGAAATCCGCAATGAAGATGCCGAACTGACCGTTGACTATGTGGACGGAAAAGGACAAACCGGTGTGTTGTTCGGTGTCAATGCCCGTCCGCTGACCGAAGGTAACGGCAAAGGAAACGGTGTGGTTCTGAACCTTATACCTGCCGAACCTGTCATTGCTTTCCGTAAATTCCGTTTTGTAGATAATAGTAATTGGATTTACTTGCATAAGAATATGCGGGTGTATGCCAATGTGGATATGGACAGTGACGACGGGTTGTGTTTCCGCATGCAGTCCGACAGGAGTGATTCCATTTCCTTGCAGAATATAAATGTGGAGTTGAGCCGCCTGCGTCTGAGTGAATTGAGCGAGGTGCTGCCTTATATGCCTCGCTTGACCGGTCTGTTTTCTGCGGAGGCCAAATACATACAGACGGCTACTTCCTTGCAGGTTTCTGCGGAAGCCAATATCGATGAACTGACTTATGAGCGCCAACAGGTGGGAGATATCGGATTGGGGGCTACCTGGTTGCCGGGCGACGGGGGGACGCATTATTTGAATACATACTTTATGATCGATAATCAGGAGGTGCTGACCGCCGATGGTATTCTGACTCAGAAGAACGGTAAGGATACGCTGGAAGTCACCACCAGCTTCGAGCATTTCCCTTTGCGGATTGCCAACGCCTTCGTTCCGGACCGGATGGTTTCCTTTACAGGAGACGTTGATGGCGGCATGTATATTTACGGCCCGTTGGAGAAACCTCAAATGCATGGGGACATTTCATTGGACAGTGTATCTGTATATGCCCGTCAGGCAGGCGCGCGCTATTGGTTTGACAACCGGCCGTTGCAGATAAAGGACAATCAGCTGATATTTGACAAGTTCGCTATTTATACTACCAGCAAGAATCCGTTTACGGTAGATGGCAAGGTTGATTTCCGTAACCTGGAGCGTCCCACTGCCAATCTTAATTTGTTGGCCGAGAACTATACCCTGCTGGATGCTCCCCGTACCCGCGAAAGCCTGGTTTACGGCAAGGTATTCGTCGATCTCCGTGCCACGGTGAAAGGGCCTCTTGATGCGTTGACCATGCGTGGGAATATGAACTTGTTGGGCAATACCAATGTAACGTATGTTTTGACAGATTCTCCTTTGACCGTGGAGGACCGCCTTGACGGGCTGGTAACCTTTACCTCCTTCAATGATACTACCTCCGTTAAGGAGAGCGAGACTCCTGCCATGTCTTTGGGAGGGCTGGAGATGTTCATGTCCGTCCATATTGACGATGCGGTCCGCCTTCGTGCCGACCTTAGCCCTGACCGCAGCAAGTTTATAGAATTGGAAGGTGGCGGTGACCTGAATATGCAATACACTCCACAAGGAGATATGAGCCTCACCGGCCGTTATACCCTTTCGGGCGGTATCATGAAATATTCGTTGCCCATCATCCCGTTGAAGGAATTCCAGTTCAATCCCGGCAGCTACGTGGATTGGCGCGGCAATATCATGAATCCTACCTTGAACCTGAAGGCTACCGAACGCATGCGTGCTTCTGTAGCCGATGCGGATGGCGGTGACGGCTCGCGCATGGTTAATTTCGATGTATCCATTTCAATCAAGAACCGTCTGGAATCACCGGAACTGATCTTTGACATTTCCGCTCCCGATGACGCCACTGTCGAAAATGAATTGCAGGCTATGGGTGCGGAAGAACGCAGCAAGCAGGCCATTACCATGCTTGCTACCGGTATCTACCTCAACAATAGCGGTAAAGGTGGAGGCCTGACAATGGGAGCGGCATTGAACAGTGTGTTGCAAAGCCAGATTAACTCTTTGACCGGCAATCTGAAAAACGCTTCTCTCAGTATGGGGATTGAAGACCGTACTTCGTCCGAAACGGGCGATAAGCAAACGGATTATAGTTTCCGTTATTCGCAGCGCTTCTTCAACGACCGCATACAGATTGTGATTGGCGGCAAGGTATCTACCGGTGCCAATGCTACGAACGACGTCGAGTCATTCATCGACAATATTTCTCTGGAGTATCGCCTGGATGTATCCGGGACCCGTTATATCCGTGTATTCTATGACAAGAACTACGAAAGCATACTGGACGGTGAAATCACAGAAACGGGGGTAGGTCTTGTGCTTCGCAAGAAGATGGACCGGCTGGGTGAGCTTTTTATCTTCAGGAAGAAAAAGAACAAAGTGGCGGGACAACAAGAAGAAAAGGGACAAAGTAGGAAGTGACAGGACAATAAACGATATGAAACGACTGATAATATACATAGTGGGAGTCATGATTCTGGCAGCGTGCTCTACAACGAAGCATCTGCCCGAAGGGGAAGTATTATATACCGGACAGAAACCTATGATTGTTGAGAACCGGAGCACCACTCCGGTAGGTGAGACTGCGATGGAGGAAGTGGAGGCGGCGCTTGCCAAGGCACCGAATAATTCATTTTTAGGCAGTTCGACCCTGCGTATTCCTTTCCCGATGGGGTTATGGATCTATAATGGCTTTGTAAAGTACCAGAAAGGAGTCGGCAAATGGATATTCAACCGTTTTGCCGCCACTCCGGTGCTGATGTCTTCCGTCACTCCGGAAATCCGGCAGAAAGCGGCGGCTAACCTGTTGCGTGATTATGGTTATTTTAACGGGACGGTCAGCTACAAGACCTTTGTAGATCCGAAGGACTCCCTGAAGGCCAAATTACAATATACGGTGAATATGCGGAATCCTTATTTTATTGATACGGTGGTTTACCGCGGATTCAGTGACCGTACGCGGCGCATTATGGAATTGTCGCGCCGCCGTTCGCTCATCAGTCCGGGTGAACAGTTTAATGTGGCCGACCTTGACGGAGAGCGTACCCGTATCAGTACTTTGCTGCGTAATGTGGGCTGTTATTATTTCCGTCCCGATTACCTGACTTACCAGGCTGATACCACCCTGGTTCCGGGAGGACACGTCAGCATGCGTATGATACCCGTAGCCGGTATGCCTGCGGTGGCCGAAAAGCCATTCTATGTTGGAAACCAGTCGGTATATCTGATGGGCAAACAGGGACAGCAGCCTAATGACAGTATGGACTATAAAGGAATACAAATCCATTATTATAACAAACCGGGGGTACGTCCCAACATGCTTTACCGTTGGCTGAATTATCAGGGATACCGTAAAAAACGCCAGGTACAGGACAGTACCGGCATGTCGCGCCGCCGTTCCATGGAAAACCTGTATAGTTTGTACAGACAGACGCGCGTGCAGGAGCGTTTGGCCAATGTCGGTATTTTCCGTTATGTGGAAATGCAATATACTCCGCGGGATACGACCTTTGCTTCCGACACGCTTGATTTGAATATATATGCAGCTCTGGACAAGCCATACGACGCTGAACTTGACTTTAATGTCAAGATGAAGAGCAACAACCAGATGGGACCCGGCGCTTCCTTCACGGTGACCAAGAACAATGTGTTCGGCGGCGGTGAAAGCTGGAATGTGAAGTTGGACGGTTCGTACGAGTGGCAGACCGGTAAAGACCGTTCTTCGCTGATGAACAGTTATGAACTGGGTATCTCTACTGCACTGACGTTTCCCCGTGTTGTGTTTCCCCGCATGGGCGATCGTGAATATGACTTCCCGGCGGCTACGACTTTCAAATTGTATGCCAACCAGTTGAACCGCGCCAAGTACTATAAGTTGCTGGCGTTTGGCGGCAATGTGACTTACGACTTCCAGCCGAAGCCTACCAGTAAACACAGTATCACTCCTTTCCGGTTGACATTCAATGTGCTGAGAGACCCGACACAGGCTTTCAATGACTTGCAGGCGGAGAATCCCGCACTTTATGTCAGTTTGCGCGACCAGTTTATTCCGGCTATGGAATATACTTATACATACGACAATGCCTCTTTGCCGCGTAAGCGTAATCCTATCTGGTGGCAGACCACTGTTGCCTCGGCAGGTAACATAACTTCTGTTATTTTCCGTGCTTTTGGCGAACCGTTCAATAAAAGAAGAAAAGAACTGCTTGGAGTACCTTTTGCACAGTTTCTGAAATTGAACTCGGAGTTGCGTTACCATTACAGGATAGACAAGAACCAGATGATTGCATCGCGTGTTGCAGGCGGTGTCATCTGGTCTTATGGCAACATGCAGGCTGCTCCTTATACGGAACAGTTCTATATCGGCGGTGCCAATAGTGTGCGTGCTTTCAGCGCCCGCAGTATTGGTCCCGGTGGTTATCCGCCTGATAAAGAAGACAAGTTCTCTTTCATCAATCATGTGGGGGATATTCGTATGGAGGCCAATGTGGAATACCGTTTCCGCATCATCTCTGATCTTCACGGGGCAGTCTTCCTGGATGCGGGTAACGTTTGGCTGATGCGTAAGGAAGAGAACCGCCCGCACGGTGAACTCACCTTGAAGAATTTCGCGAAGCAGATAGCGCTTGGCACAGGAGTAGGATTGCGTTATGACTTGGATTTCCTGGTCTTTCGTCTCGATCTGGGTATCGGGCTGCATGATCCGTATGACACAGGCAAGTCGGGATATTATAACATTCCTAAGTTCAAGGATAGCATGGCGTTGCATTTTGCAATCGGTTATCCGTTCTAAAAGAACGTTTTTGAATGAATTATGCTAAAGAATGGACTAAAACTCGATATGAGCAGTCATAAATTTTTGTACATTTGCAGCAGTTATCAACAATGATACACTAACCTTTTAATAATAACTGATATGAAACCAACTTTATTCTTACTGGCAGCCGGTATGGGCAGCCGTTATGGTGGCTTGAAACAATTGGACGGACTGGGTCCTAACGGCGAAACTATTATGGATTATTCTATTTACGATGCTATCAATGCCGGGTTCGGTAAGCTCGTCTTTGTAATCCGTAAAGACTTTGAACAGGATTTCCGTGATAAAATCATCTCTAAATATGAAGGTCATATCCCGTGTGAAATGGTATTCCAGGCTTTGGATGCACTTCCCGAAGGATTTACCTGCCCGGCAGACCGTACTAAGCCTTGGGGTACCAACCATGCTGTAATGATGGGTGCCGATGTAATCAAGGAACCGTTTGCTGTCATCAATTGTGACGACTTCTACGGCCGCGACTCATTCCAGGTGATGGGTAAATTCCTTTCTGCGCTTCCCGAAGGTTCCAAGAACGTATATTCTATGGTAGGTTTCCGCATCGGCAATACTCTGAGCGACAGCGGTACCGTTTCCCGCGGTCTTTGCGGAACAGATGCAAACCATCTGCTGACTTCCGTAGTAGAACGTACCAAGATCCAGCGCATGGACGGTGAAGTGAAGTACATTGACGACAATGGCGAATGGACGGCTACTTCCGAGAACACTCCGGTCAGCATGAACTTCTGGGGCTTTACTCCCGATTATTTTGCTTATAGCCAGGAGTTCTTCAAGACATTCCTCAGCGATCCGAAGAATATGGAAAACCTGAAGAGCGAATTCTTCATTCCGTTGATGGTGGATAAGTTGATTAACGACGGTACTGCAACTTGTGAGGTACTTGACACTACCAGCAAATGGTTCGGTGTGACTTATCCGGAAGATCGCCAGAGTGTGGTCGATAAGATTCAGGCGTTGGTTGATGCGGGCGAATATCCTGCAAAACTGTTCTAAGGACTGATAGCCGAAAAATAGAAGGATCTGTCTCTTCAAACAAGGGGCAGATCCTTTTTTTTGAATATATATATTCCCTACATTTGTACCTTCAACTAAAAAAAGAAAGACAACCTGTAATGAAAGACGACTTCAACTACCAATCTGTCCCTCTCAACTACCTTCATTGTTTCAACGGGAAGTGCCCGCGCAGGAACGAATGCCTCAGACATCTGGTCGCATTGCATGCCCCCGAATCCGTTGTTGCCGTAAAGGCGCTGAATCCCGCCGCCTATCCCAAGGATACCGCTTCCTGCCCTTATTTCCGCAGCAACCGTAAGCTGCGCCTGGCATGGGGAATAGATGCCATGTTCGACAAGATTCCCTATACCCTTGCCTTGGACCTGAAAAGCCGGATACGCCGCATCTACTCTAAAAGCACCTATTACCGTATTCTGCACCAGGAGCGTCCGCTTCCTCCGGGAGAACAGGAGGAAATTGCCCGTATCTTCGCGCACAACGGGGTTGGGATAGCTCCCGAATTCGACAGATATACCGAAGGATACGATTGGGACGAACATCTTTTGCCGGGATAGGAGGGCGTTGGTGCAATGTGCTTGTAGCCAGCCGGATATGAGTTCCATGGTTTCTTCCGGTAGTGGAACTCTGTTCTCATAACGACTGAATGCCTTTCCCATAACGACTGAATACCTTTCCCATAACGACTGAATGTACTTCCCATTCCCACTGGGGCTGCCTTGCGTCATGATGGTGGCGGTTGCGGGCTGTCCGGGGAAAAGGTTCCGGAAAGATTTATGTGAGCCCGCGATGTGGCATAACGCTGAAAATCGTTACCTTTGCAGTCCTGAACACTAATTTCATTGACATTATGATATCCGTAGAAGGACTGAAAGTCGAATTTAACGCCACACCCTTGTTCGAAGACGTTTCTTACGTCATCAATAAAAAAGACCGCATAGCCCTTGTGGGCAAGAATGGTGCGGGCAAATCTACCATGCTCAAGATATTGGCCGGTATCCAGCAACCCACATCCGGTGTTGTCGCCGTTCCCCGCGAATGTACCATCGGCTATCTGCCCCAGGTGATGATACTCAGTGACGAGCGTACCGTCATGCAGGAAGCCGAACTCGCTTTCGAGCATATTTTTGAGATGCAGGCCGATATCGAGCGCATGAACCGACAGCTTGCCGAACGTACCGATTATGACAGCGAGGACTATCAAAAGCTGATCGATCGCTTTACCCACGAGAACGAACGTTTCCTGATGATGGGCGGTACCAATTATCGTGCCGAAATAGAGCGTACGCTCCAGGGATTGGGCTTTGCCCGCAAGGACTTCGACCGTTCCACGAGCGAGTTTTCCGGCGGATGGCGCATGCGTATCGAACTGGCCAAGTTGCTGCTCCGCCGTCCGGACGTGTTGCTGCTTGATGAGCCTACCAACCACCTTGACATAGAGAGCATCCAGTGGCTGGAGAACTTCCTTGCCACACGGGCCAATGCGGTAGTACTGGTCAGCCATGACCGGGCTTTCCTGAATAATGTCACCACCCGTACCATTGAAATCACCTGCGGGCGTATTTATGATTACAAAGTGAAGTATGACGAGTTTGTGGTACTTCGCAAGGAACGCCGCGAACAGCAGCTCCGCGCTTATGAAAACCAGCAGAAGCAGATACAGGACACGGAGGATTTCATCGAGCGCTTCCGCTACAAAGCCACCAAGGCGGTGCAGGTGCAAAGCCGCATCAAGCAACTCGAGAAGATAGAACGTATCGAAGTGGATGAGGAGGACAACTCCTCCTTGCGCTTGAAGTTCGTGTGCAGCAGCCGCAGCGGCAATTATCCCGTTATCTGCGAGGACGTTGCCAAGGCATACGGCAACCATGTGGTCTTCCATGACGTAAACCTTACGATTAACCGGGGCGAGAAGATAGCCTTCGTAGGCAAGAACGGTGAAGGTAAATCTACGCTCGTGAAATGTATCATGGATGAGATCAGGGACTATACCGGAAAGCTCACGTTGGGACATAATGTGCAGATAGGGTATTTTGCCCAGAACCAGGCGCAGCTGTTGGATGGGAACTTGACGGTATTCGATACAATCGACCGTGTGGCGGTAGGGGATGTCCGTCTTAAAATCCGTGATATCCTCGGTGCCTTCATGTTTGGCGGAGAGGCTTCGGACAAGAAGGTGAAAGTTCTTTCGGGTGGCGAGCGAACCCGCCTCGCTATGATTAAGCTTTTACTGGAACCGGTAAACTTCCTTATCCTCGATGAACCGACGAATCATCTTGATATGCGCTCCAAGGATGTGCTGAAAGATGCTATCCGCGAATTTGACGGTACGGTGATAATTGTCAGCCACGACCGTGACTTTTTGGACGGCCTTGCGACTAAAGTATATGAGTTCGGTGGCGGACTGGTGAAAGAACATCTCGGAGGCATCTATGATTTCCTTCAAAAGAAACAGATAGAGAGCCTGAACGAATTGCAGAAATCTCCTACCTTGTCCGCTTCGCCGATTACTGCCAAGACCGCAGAAGCAGAAAATGTTGCCCCTTCGGATAACAAACTTTCTTATGAAGCCCAGAAAGAACTCAACAAGAAACTCAAGAAACTGGAGCGCCGTGTGGCAGACTGTGAGGCTGAAATAGAACAGACCGAATCTGCCATTGCCATTCTTGAAGCTAAGATGGCTACCCCGGAGGGTGCATCGGACATGGCTCTTTATGAGCAGCATCAGAAGCTGAAAAAACAACTGGACTGTGTAATGGAAGAGTGGGATGAGGCTTCGAGTGAATTGGAAGAAGCAAAGAAACAGTAATCACTTTATAACAAAATTTTTTATTGTATGAGAGCATTTCATTATTTACCCATTGCAGCATTCTGTCTAATGGCAACATCCTGTAACACCGGCAAGCAGCAGGCGGAACTAACAGCCGGCATCCAGCTTGCCAATCTTGACACAACGGCTCTTCCCGGAACCGATTTCTATGAATACGCATGTGGAGGTTGGATGAAGAATAATCCTATTCCTGCCGAATATTCACAATATGGTTCTTTTACTATTCTGGCGGAAAACAATCGCAAGCAGATTCAAGGACTTATCGAAGATTTAGCCGCTACCCGGCATGAAGCCGGCAGTGTAGCCCAAAAGATCGGTGATCTCTATAAAATTGTAATGGACAGCGTGAAGCTGAACAAAGAAGGGGTAGCACCCATTAAGGCGGAATTGGACCAACTTGGTGCTTTGAAGGATACGAAAGAGGTCTATGCACTGCTGGGGGACTTGCAGAAGAAGGGTATCATTGCCTACAATGTAATGTATGTGGGGGCTGACGAAATGAACAGCTCCATGAATGCCGTTCAATCCTATCAGTCCGGTTTGAGTATGGGGGAACGCGAATATTATCTGGAAAACGATGAGGCTACCGCTAAAATCCGTAATGCCTTCCGTGCCCATGTACAGAAAATGTATCAATTGGCGGGCTTTGATGAAGCAACGGCAAAGAAGGGCGTTGAAGTGGTGATGGATGTAGAAACCCGTCTTGCCAAGGCATTCCGCTCTCGTACCGAGTTGCGTAATCCGCATGCCAACTACAATAAGATGAACATGCAGGAGTTGCAGAAGGCTTATCCTACTTTCGACTGGAATGCATACTTGTCTGCCTTGGGGTTGAAGGATGTGAAGGAAATAATTGTCGGCCAGCCTGCTTCTTTGAAAGCTGCTGCCGATATTCTGGATACGCTGCCTGCCGGCCAACAAGGACTTTATTTGCAATGGAAGTTGATAGACGCTGCTGCCGGCTGTTTGAATGACGCTATGGCCGAACAGAATTTTGATTTCTATAGCCGCACGATGTCCGGCACACAAGAGATGCAGCCCCGTTGGAAAAAGGCGGTAGGTACTGTAAGTTCTGCCTTGGGCGAGGCTGTAGGACAGATGTATGTGGAGAAATATTTCCCTGCCGCTGCCAAGGAACGCATGGTGGCTTTGGTGAAGAACTTGCAGGAAAGCTTGGGCGAACGTATCCGTAACCTTGAGTGGATGGGTGATTCGACAAAGGTGAAGGCTTTGGAGAAACTGGCTACTTTCCACGTAAAGATAGGCTATCCCGACAAGTGGAAAGATTATTCTACCTTGGAAATCAAAGATGATTCTTACTGGGCGAATATGGAACGGGCCAATCAGTGGGGACATGCCGAGATGATTGCCAAAGCCGGCAAACCGGTTGATAAGGACGAATGGCTGATGACTCCGCAGACTGTAAATGCTTATTATAATCCCACTACCAATGAAATCTGTTTCCCCGCTGCTATCCTGCAATACCCGTTCTTCGATATGAATGCCGACGATGCTTTCAATTACGGTGCCATCGGTGTGGTAATCGGTCATGAGATGACTCACGGATTCGACGACCAAGGCCGCCAATATGACAAGGACGGTAACTTGAAAGATTGGTGGACTGCTGAAGACGCCAAGAACTTTGACGAACGTGCTCAAGTGATGGTGAACTTCTTTGATAGCATACAGGTGGCTCCGGGCGTATATGCCAACGGTCGCATGACATTGGGCGAGAACATAGCCGATCATGGGGGCTTGCAGGTGTCTTACAATGCTTTCAAGAAAGCTACTGCCGCCAATCCGTTGCCGGTGATGGAGGGGTTCACTCCTGAACAGCGTTTCTTCCTGGCATACGCCGGAGTATGGGCAAACGATATCCGTCCTGAAGAAGTGCTGAACCGCACGAAAAGCGATGTACACTCGCTCGGTATCTGGCGTGTGAACGGTGCGTTGCCGCATATCGGCTCTTGGTATGAAGCTTTCAATGTCACAGAAAAGGACCCGATGTTTGTTCCGGTGGAAAAACGGGTATCTATCTGGTAAGCCAATAAAATAATGGATTCGGAAAGGCGGCAGGCTGGAAACAGGTGCCGCCTTTTTTAATTATAGCTAATTTATTGTATATGAATGTATGTGAGAATGAACAAAATTCGTAACTTTGCGCCACTAATTTAAATATACGCGTACTTTTTAAATAAGCAAATCATGTCTGAAACAAAAAGAATCAAAACGGCTTTGGTATCTGTTTACCACAAAGAGGGTTTGGACGAAATCATTACCAAACTGCATGAAGAAGGTGTAGAATTCCTTTCAACCGGCGGAACCCGTCAATTTATAGAATCCTTAGGCTATCCCTGCAAGGCGGTGGAAGACCTTACGACATATCCTTCCATCCTGGGTGGGCGTGTGAAAACCCTGCATCCTAAAGTATTCGGAGGTATTCTTTGCCGCCGTGGATTGGAGCAAGACATGCAACAGATTGAAAAATATGAAATTCCCGAAATAGACCTCGTGATCGTTGACCTTTATCCGTTTGAGGCAACCGTGGCCAGCGGTGCCGAGGAGCCGGCCATTATCGAGAAAATAGATATAGGCGGTATTTCCTTGATCCGTGCTGCCGCCAAGAACTACAATGACGTGGTGATTGTCGCTTCACAAGCCCAGTACCAGCCGTTGCGTGACATGTTGATGGAACACGGGGCCGTTACTTCCCTTGAAGAACGCCGTTGGTTTGCCAAGGAGGCTTTTGCCGTTTCTTCCCATTATGATTCGGCCATCTTCAATTACTTTGACGGTGAGGAAGGTTCCGCTTTCCGCCAGTCCGCCAATAACCAGAAGATGTTGCGCTACGGTGAGAACCCGCACCAGAAGGGTTATTTCTACGGTAATATCGACGCCATGTTCGACCAGATTCATGGCAAGGAAATCTCTTACAACAACCTGCTCGACATCAACGCTGCCGTTGATCTGATTGATGAATTCACAGATACCACTTTTGCCATTCTGAAGCATAACAATGCTTGTGGGCTGGCTTCACGTCCGACGGTACTGGAAGCGTGGAACGATGCGCTTGCCGGTGACCCGGTATCTGCCTTTGGCGGTGTGCTCATCACTAACGCTGTGGTTGACAAGGCTGCCGCCGAAGAAATCAATAAAATATTCTTTGAAGTGATTATCGCTCCCGATTATGACGTGGATGCATTGGAAATCCTCGGTCAGAAGAAAAACCGCATTATCCTGGTACGCAAACAGGCCTCTTTGCCCAAGAAACAGTTCCGCTCTTTGCTGAACGGTGTATTGGTGCAGGAACGTGACCTTAAGGTGGAGACTCCCGAAGATTTGAAGACTGTAACAACCAAAGCGCCTACAGCCCAGGAAATAGAAGATATGCTGTTTGCCAACAAGATTGTGAAGAACAGTAAGTCAAACGCTATTGTATTGGCAAAAGGCAAGCAACTGTTGGCAAGCGGTGTAGGGCAGACCAGCCGTGTAGATGCTTTGAAACAAGCTATTGAAAAAGCCAAAAGTTTCGGTTTCGACTTGAATGGCGCCGTGATGGCAAGCGATGCTTTCTTCCCCTTCCCCGACTGTGTGGAGATTGCCGGCAATGAAGGTGTGACAGCTGTTATCCAACCGGGCGGAAGCATTAAGGACGAACTTTCGTTTGAGTATTGCAACGAACATGGCATTGCAATGGTAACGACAGGGTTCCGTCATTTTAAACACTAATATTAATGGTGAATGATGAATTTTGAATGGGTCTGCCCAGATTCAACAATTCAAAATTCATCATTCATAATTCACAATTAAAACAATGGGATTATTCTCTTTTACACAAGAAATAGCGATGGACCTTGGTACAGCCAATACCATCATCACCACGAACGGTAAGATTGTGGTGGATGAACCTTCGGTTGTGGCATTGGACCGTCGTACCGATAAGATGATTGCCGTGGGTGAGAAGGCTAAGCTGATGCATGAAAAGACCCACGAAAATATACGTACCATCCGTCCTCTGCGTGACGGTGTGATTGCTGACTTCTACGCTTGTGAGCAGATGATACGCGGGCTTATCAAGATGGTGAACAACCGTAACCGTCTGTTCTCCCCTTCACTCCGTATGGTGATCGGTGTTCCTTCGGGCAGTACCGAGGTGGAACTTCGTGCCGTACGCGACTCTGCCGAACATGCCGGCGGACGTGATGTCTATTTGATTTTTGAGCCTATGGCCGCCGCTATCGGTATCGGTATCGACGTGGAAGCTCCGGAAGGCAATATGATTGTTGATATAGGTGGTGGTTCTACGGAAATTGCCGTTATCTCTTTGGGAGGTATCGTTTCCAATAATTCCATTCGTATTGCCGGTGATGACTTGACCGCCGACATCCAGGAATATATGAGCCGCCAGCATAACGTGAAAGTCAGCGAACGCATGGCCGAACGTATCAAAATCAATGTAGGTGCCGCCTTGACCGAACTGGGTGAGGATGCTCCTGAGGATTATATTGTTCACGGTCCGAACCGTATCACTGCATTGCCCATGGAAGTACCCGTATGTTATCAGGAAGTGGCGCACTGTCTGGAAAAGTCTATCTCCAAGATTGAAACCGCCATCTTGAGTGCATTGGAGAATACACCTCCCGAATTGTATGCCGACATTGTACACAACGGTATCTATCTGGCCGGTGGAGGCGCTTTGCTCCGTGGACTCGACAAGCGTCTGACGGATAAGATCAACATACCGTTCCACATTGCGGAAGATCCTTTGCATGCAGTTGCTAAAGGTACGGGTGTAGCATTGAAAAATGTGGACCGTTTCTCTTTCTTGATGAGATAACGTGACATGAGAAATTTACTGAACTTCCTCATTAAATACAATTACTGGTTCCTCTTTCTGTTATTAGAGGTTACCAGTTTTGTTTTATTGTTCCGTTTCAACCATTACCAGCAGAGTGTTTATTTTACATCTGCCAACGGAATAGCCGGGAAAGTTTATGAAATTTCCGGAGGCATCAGTTCTTATTTCCATCTGAAGTCCGTCAACGAGGATTTGCTTGACCGGAATGTGTGGCTGGAGCAACGGGTGGCTTTTCTGGAGAAAGCCTTGCTGGAGAAAGGCTTGGATTCTATAAGGTTGTATAGCCTGGAACGTCTGTCGCCCGAAAAGTATGACATCTTTAAGGCAAATGTCGTGAAGAATAGTCTGACGCGGGCGGATAATTACATCACCCTTGACCGTGGCGCGGCAGACAGCATTCGTCCGGAAATGGGCGTGGTGGATGCCAACGGCGTGGTGGGCATCGTTTATAAGACTTCCCCCCATTACTCGTTGGTGATTCCTTTGTTGAACAGTAAGTCCAGTATTAGTTGCAAGATTGTAGGCAGCGATTATTTCGGATATCTGAAATGGGAGGGAGGTGATTCCCGTTTTGCCTATCTGAAAGACTTGCCCCGGCATGCGGAATTTAATTTGGGTGATACGGTGGTGACCAGTGGTTATTCCGCTGTGTTTCCGGAAGGGGTATTGGTCGGTACGGTAGATGACATGTCCGATTCGCATGACGGACTTTCATATCTGTTGAAGATTAAGTTGGCAACGGACTTTGGAAAGGTGAGCAATGTGCGTGTGATTTCGCGCAACGGGCAGGAGGAGCAAAAGGTCTTGGAAGCCCGGGAAAAGGAATAGGGGAAAAACGGATAGGATTACGATGTGGTAATCTTGATTGTAAGTCGTAAATCGTTAAATCGTAGATAATCTTGGTTTTTAATTATTTGCATAAAATAGGGTGGTTTGTCGGTTTGGTGCTTTTGCAGGTGCTGATTCTGAATAACGTGCATATTGCCGGATATGCCACACCGTTTCTATATATTTATCTGATATTGAAGTTTGAGTCGGATGTCCCCCGTAATGTTTTAATGTTGTGGGCTTTCTTCTTAGGCTTGAGTGTGGATATATTTTCCGACACTCCGGGCATGAATGCTTCGGCTACAGTTCTGTTGGCTTTTCTGCGCCCTGTTTTTCTTCGTCTGTTCGTTCCTCGTGATACATTGGACTCTTTAATACCCTCTATTCGTACGATGGGGGTTTTCCCTTTTTTGAAATATTTGATTGTCAGTGCTTTTGTACATCATGCGATGTTGCTTGCCATTGAATTTTTCTCTTTTGCCCATATCGGTACTTTGTTGTTGAGAATGGTGGCAAGCACCTTGCTGACTGTGACATGCATCATGGCTGTAGAAGGAATCAGGAAGAAATAGAATGGCGAAAGATTATATACTTGAAAAGCGGAAATATGTGATAGGCATGGCAGCGGTTGTCATTGTCTTTATATACGTGTTCCGGTTGTTCGACTTGCAGATCATGACGGATGATTACAAGAAGAATGCCGATAGCAATGCTTTTCTCAATAAGATACAATATCCTTCACGTGGAGCTATTTATGACCGTAATGGCAAGTTGCTGGTGTTTAACCAGCCTGCCTATGACATTACTTTCGTGCCGCGGGAAGTGACACAGCTGGATACGCTTGATCTTTGCCGTACACTGAATATTACTTTGGAGCAGTTCCGGAAACGTATGAAGGATGTAAAGAACCGTTGGATGAATCCCGGTTATTCCAAATATACACATCAGACATTCCTGACGCAACTTTCGGCTGAAGAGTGTGGAGTGTTTCAAGAGAAGTTATTCAAATTTCCCGGTTTTTATATCCAGCGCCGTACAATCCGGCAATATACCTATAATTCTGCCGGACATGCCTTGGGGGATATCGGTGAGGTCTCCAAGAAGGATATCGAGAACGATGATTACTATATTCGCGGTGACTACATCGGGAAGCAGGGGATTGAAAAATCTTACGAAAAATATCTTCGTGGCGAAAAGGGAGTGGAGATATTGCTTCGTGACGCTCACGGACGTATTCAAGGGCACTATATGGATGGGAAACTGGACCGTCCTTCCATACCCGGCAAGAATCTGACGTTGGGAATTGATATTGAACTGCAGATGTTGGGAGAGCGACTGCTGCAACATAAGATCGGGGCTATTGTAGCCATTGAGCCCGCTACCGGTGAGATTCTCTGCATGGTATCCTCGCCGACCTTTGACCCTCATCTCATGATTGGGCGCCAGCGCGGGAAGAATCATCGTTTGTTGCAGATGGATAAACGGAAACCTTTACTGAACCGCGCCATTATGGGAGCCTATCCTCCAGGTTCTACTTTCAAGACGGCGCAGGCACTGACCTTCTTGCAGGAAGGAATTATCCATGAAGACTATCCCAGCTATCCTTGTGCCCACGGGTTTAATTATGGAGGTTTGCACGTAGGCTGCCACGGCCATGCTTCGCCTTTGTCCTTGGTTCCCGCTATTGCTACTTCCTGTAACTCTTATTTTTGTTGGGGGTTGTTCCGCATGTTCGGTGACAAAAAATATGGTTCACCGCAGAATGCGATTACTGTATGGAAGGATCACATGGTATCACAAGGTTTCGGTTACCGTCTTGGAACGGATCTCCCCGGAGAGCAACGGGGGCTGATACCGAATGCCAAATTTTACGATAAGGCATACCGGGGTTCTTGGAATGGCTTGACGGTGATAAGTATTTCTATCGGGCAGGGCGAAATCCTTGCTACTCCCTTGCAGATAGCCAATCTGGGCGCAACTATAGCCAATCGCGGGTATTTTATTACTCCTCATATCGTGAAGGAGATACAAGATAATGAATTGGACAGTATTTACCGTACTCCGCGATATCCTACCATTGACCGGGAGTATTATGAAGAGGTGGTGAAAGGTATGCGGGCTGCTGTAGATGGCAGTACAGGGAGTGCTACCTGCCGTATGGCAGGCGCTATCTTGCCGGGAGTAGCCGTTTGTGGAAAGACGGGGACGGCCCAGAATCGTGGAAAAGACCACTCCGTGTTCATGGGCTTCGCTCCAATGGATAATCCGAAGATTGCCATTGCGGTTTATGTGGAGAACGGAGGTTTCGGAGCGACCTATGGCGTGCCTATCGGTGCCATGATGATGGATCAATATTTGCATGGAAAGTTATCGCCTGAAAATGAAATAAGGGCGGAGGAATTCAGTAATCGAGTGATACTCTACGGTGATGAAGAGAGATGATAAAAAGATTGAGTGGTTTCAATTATAAATCGTAAAATTGTAAATAAATTGGTGACGAGGAGAGACAGTATATGGAAATCACTGGACTGGGTGACGATTGCCGTTTACCTGATGCTGATTATATTTGGCTGGTTCAGTATTTGTGGCGCGAGTTATGATTATGGGGATCGTGACTTCTTGGATTTCTCTACCCGTGCGGGAAAGCAGTTTGTCTGGATTATATGTTCTTTTGGCTTGGGATTTGTCCTGTTGATGCTGGATGATACCCTTTATGATATGTTTTCCTACCTTATATATATAGGGTTGATGCTGCTTCTGATTGTCACGATATTCATTGCTCCCGATACGAAAGGTTCCCGTTCGTGGCTGATTCTGGGGCCTGTCAGCCTGCAGCCTGCCGAGTTTGCCAAATTCGCTACGGCATTGGCATTGGCCAAGTATATGAGTGCCTACTCGTTTACCATGAAAAATTGGAAAAATGCACTGATGCTGGCTTTTCTTGTTCTGTTTCCCATGATGCTGATTATTCTGCAGCGGGAGACGGGGTCGGCACTGGTATATCTTGCTTTTTTCCTGATGCTTTACCGGGAAGGAATGCCGGGGGTGGTCTTGTTTTCCGGAATTTGTGCGGTTGTGTATTTTGTGGTGGGCATCCGCTTTGATGCAGTAATGATTGCTGATACACCGACGCCTATCGGGGAGTTTGCCGTATTGTTGATGGTATTGCTTTTTGCCGGGGGAATGGTGTGGGTGTATAAGAAAAGGTGGGAGCCTGTACGGAATATCCTGGTGGGTTCGTTGGGCACACTGCTTGTGGCTTATCTGATCTCAGAATATGTTATACCTTTCAACTTGGTATGGGTACAGTGGGGGCTTTGTGTCCTTGTTGTCGGTTACCTTGTCTTTCTGTCTTTAAGTGAACGTCATTTGGCTTATTTTCTGATCGGACTGTTTGCGCTGGGCTCCATTGGCTTTCTCTATTCCAGTGATTATTTCTTTAATCAGGTATTGGAACCGCACCAGCAGATACGTATCAAAGTGGTGCTGGGTATGGAGGAAGACTTGGCAGGTGCCGGTTACAATGTGAATCAGTCGAAGATTGCGATTGGTTCCGGAGGGTTGACCGGTAAGGGATTCTTGAATGGGACCCAGACCAAGTTGAAGTATGTACCCGAACAAGATACGGATTTTATCTTCTGTACGGTAGGTGAAGAGGAAGGTTTTATAGGTTCTACCGTGGTGCTGTTGCTTTTCCTGACGTTGATACTACGTTTGATTTCCGTAGCGGAACGCCAGCCTTCCGCGTTTGGTAGAGTGTATGGTTATTCGGTGCTTAGTATTTTTCTGTTCCACTTGTTCATCAATATAGGCATGGTATTGGGATTGACACCGGTTATTGGCATTCCGTTGCCTTTCTTCAGTTACGGGGGTTCTTCGCTCTGGGGTTTTACAATCTTGTTGTTTATTTTCTTGCGGATTGACGCGGGGCGTAACCGGAGGCTGTGACCGGAATTTTACTTTTCCAATTTGATACCTATATCATTAAGCCCTTGCAGGGTTTCGTCAGGCAATACATAAGCGATTTTGAAACGGTAGGTTCCGGATTTGTCGATTCGGATGCTTCCTGCAGGAACTGCTGTCTGGTATAGTCCGCCCCAGCCGTCACCTTTCCATATTCCTTCAGTATCGGCTAAGGCCAGTTGAATGGTGTCTGCCGGCAATGAAACGCTGTCAGGAGAATCATAGCAGACGGACAGGGACAGATTTTGGTAAGGGTAGTTGTTTCGGTTGCGTACTTCCATAGATAGTTTGTAATACGTCAGTGAATCAGAGACGTTCACATTGAAATACAATGTATCTTTTCGCATCCAGCCTTCACTGGGAAGGGATTGGAAGGAATGATATACAGTCTGTTTGTCGCAAGCGCTTGACAGGCTTGCGACAAACAGCAGTATGATACCTTTCAGACAGATATTTCTATTCTTGGGCCGGTTTGTCATTGGGGGTTGGTCTATCTCCTTGAGGTTTGGGTTTGTTGTTACGGGGCGGTCTGCGGTTATTGTTGCGTTGCGGACGTTCTCCCTGTCTTTGCTCCCTTTGTTTGGGCTGTTGCTCTCCTTGATTATTGGCTTGGATGGCAGCCGGTTGTTCACCTCCTTGGGGACGGTTACCGCTTTTTTTCTTTTTCTTGTTCCGGTTGTTGTTTTCATTGCCGTTGCCGCCATTTCTCTCGCCGCCGTTTCTGCCTTTGCGGTTGCGGTCGAAGCGGGTCAGGCTTTCCTGCTCCAGCAAGTCTACAGGCTTCTTGGGCTCGGTGCGGTGAGTTTCTTCGATGAGGCTATCCGGCTTGATGCCGCGTTTATTCAGTCCGATAATCTCGAATGCGCGTCTGCCGCTGATGGTTATCAGGTTGGCAGGAATATGCTTGTCGGTTGAATACGTAATCTGATTGCTGAGTATATCTGCCTTGAAGAAAAAGAAACTGCCGTCTTTGGTTTCTAATTCGATTTCTTTGGAAGGCAGGCGCTTTTGTGCTTCCACGTAGCAATCGACCTCGTAGTTGAGACAGCATTTCAGTTTGGCACACTGTCCGGCCAATTTTTGAGGATTCAGTGAGATGTCCTGATAGCGGGCGGCACTGGTCGATACCGATACGAAAGAAGTCATCCAGGTTGCACAGCATAGTTCGCGCCCGCACGGCCCTATACCGCCAATGCGTCCGGCTTCCTGGCGGGCGCCGATCTGCTTCATTTCGATGCGCACGCGAAAAGCATCTGCCAATACTTTGATCAGTTGGCGGAAGTCCACACGTTCATCGGCAATGTAGTAGAAAATGGCTTTATTCCCGTCTCCCTGATATTCAACGTCACCGATTTTCATGTCAAGATTGAGGTTTAAGGCAATCTGACGGGCACGTATCATGGTGGAATGTTCCCGGCTCTTTGCTTCGTTGTATTTATCCATGTCCACCGGTTTGGCTTTGCGGTAGATCCGTTTGATATCAGCTTCCGACTTGATATTTGCTTTCTTCATTTGCAGTGGTACGAGACGCCCCGTAAGAGTGACCACGCCAATGTCATGACCGGGTGTAGCTTCTACTGCAACGATGTCCCCTTTCTCCAGGGGGATTTTATTGCTGTTACGGAAATAGCCTTTACGGGTATTTTTGAACTGAACTTCCACCATGTCGCTTTCTTCGGCATTGCCGGGAATGTCGGCGAGCCAGTCGTAGGTGTTCAGTTGCTTGTCTTGCCTGCCGCAACTTTTGCAGCAAAGACCTCCGCTTCCGTTATGTAGTTTAAATTCCATTCTTATCTATTGTTTTAATAATACAATCATTTTCAGTGAAAAATCAAAGAATACCATGCGGGCATTCACATTTTGTTCAATATGTATCTGCGCTTCGCTCAGTTCGCCCATGATACCCATGACATTCCGTTCATTGACGAACGGGGCAAACCGGGTGGCGAAGTTTTGTTCGGGCAAAGTCATATAGTTCATTTCCTTGCAATGCAGGTTGTAGATGAAGTTTTCCCGAATCATGCGTTGGCAGTATTCCAGGAAATTCTTCTGGCGTTCCCGCCCTATACTTGCAAGTTGTTCGCTCCACTGCTTCATTTCCCGTATTTTGCGTTGATAGGAGAGGCGCATCAGACTGACAAATAAGTTGAAGAACAACTCACTCTCTTCATTCAGGTGAATAGTTTCCAAGGCTTTGACGAAATCTCCGTTGGCAAGATGGGCAATCGTGGTGCTGTCTCCTGCTGTTACCCCGTATTTCATTTGCAAGGCTTCTGCCACATGGCTCTCCTCGATCTTGGGGATATTGAAACGCTGTGTGCGACTGAGAATAGTGGGTAAAATCATTTCCGGAGTTTCGGAAACGAGCAGGAATATTGTCTTTTCGGGCGGTTCCTCCAGTAGCTTCAACAGTTTGTTGGCACAGGTCTGGTTCATTTTTTCAGGTTGCCATACGATGGTTACCTTATAACTGCCCTCGCTGGATTTCAGACTTAGTTTCCGGATGATCTCATCGCTTTCCTGGGCAAAGATTTGAGCCTGCTTGTTTTCTGCACCCATGTCTTCCAACCAATGGCTGAGGTAGAAATAGGGCGAGGTCAGCAGTTGCTGCCTCCATTGGGGGAGGAAGTCATTGCATACGGATACCTTTGGACTTTTGGCTTTGTTTATGATAGGAAATACGAAATGTACATCCGGGTGTACCAGTTTATTCCATTTCACACAAGAAGGACAAACGCCGCAGGCATCTGTTTCCGTATGGGCAGGACAACAGATATAACGGGCATACGCCAATGCCAGCGGGAGTTTGCCTACTCCGGCAGGCCCGCAGAATAATTGGGCGTGCGGTATGCGTCCTTCCTGCACTTCTTGTACAAGCCTTTGTTTGGCGGCTTCCTGTCCTATTATATCTTTAAAACTGAACACGATAATATAATTTGTTATTTAAGATTGAAGTTATTCGTTGACTATTGATCTTTCAATAAATCTGTTTGGCAACTTCCTTGATACTGTCTGTGGCTCCTACAGAGTAGAAGTGCAGACTTGGGACACCGTGAGCCATCAATTCTTTGCATTGTTGTACACACCATTCAATGCCTACCTGTCGGGCTTCCGCATCGCTCTTGCATTTCAGGGCCTCTTTTGTCAGTTCCTCCGGTAAATCGACCTTGAAAGTCTTGGGCAGCATGCTGAGTTGCGATAACTTTTTGAACGGTTTGATACCCGGAATGATAGGAATGGTAATGCCTTCTTTACGGGCACGTTCCACAAAATCAAAATATTTCCGGTTATCATAGAAAAGCTGGGTAACTGCATATTCGGCTCCGGTTTCCATTTTTTTCTTCAACCAGTAGATATCCGTATGTATATTCGGTGCTTCTTCATGTTTTTCGGGATAGCAGGCTACACCGTAAGAAAATGGAGTATTGGTTACTTTCATTTCAGAGCCATCTACAAAAATACCCTTATTGAAATTATTGATTTGTTCTTGTAGTTCGATGGCATGATGGTAACCGTTTCCTTCGGGGGTGAACACTGACTCATGCTTGGCTTTATCACCACGTAATACAAGCAGGTCGGTAATGCCCAGGAATTGAAGGTCGAGTAACACATATTCCGTCTCTTCGCGGGTAAAGCCACTGCACAGAATGTGGGGAACCACCGTGATATTGTATTTGTTTTGGATGGCAGCGGCTACGGATACAGTACCCGGACGGCGTCTCAACCGGTTACGTTGAAACAATCCGTTGCCAAGGTCCTTATAGACATATTCGCTGCGGTGTGTGGTGATATTGATGTATTTAGGATCAAACTCCCGTAATGTATCTATGGTCTGGTACAGCTTTTCAATCCCGGTACCTTTTAATGGAGGCAATATCTCGAAAGAAAAAGCTGTTTTTTCGTTGCTGTTTATCAGGTCGATTACTCTCATTTCTTTTTTCGTTATCTTTGTCTGATTGGCAAAAATCTTGCGTACATTGGGAACAAAAATACGAAAAAGAAATGAGAAATGCAGAAACAGAGGCTATTATTCTTTGATACAGCGGATAGAAAGGGCTTTATAGTAATCTTGGTTGGTGACCAGGGTTCCGTTTGAAACGAATTTGTCTTCCTCGCCGATGAAGAAAACGGTTTGTTCGGGAATGCTTTTTTTGCTTTCGTCCCAACTCCAGAAGCCTGTCATTTTATGGACACTATAGTGTTTCCCGTTGAACCACATTCCTACCGGATAGGCGTTGAACATGGTGAGGTTGTCTATAGGGGACACTTTACCTGCGGACAGTACTTCCCATTCGCCTGCTTTCAGCGAAGCGGCGCTTTCATTGGTGTACTTCCTTAATTGGTTCCAGTCGTCCTCTGAAGGGATTTTCCAGCCGGAGGGATTTAGTTTGCCGCTGAGTACGGCTTCCCCATTGTAGAAGTATATGTCGTAATTGGCAGGTTTGAAGTAACCGGCATCCTTACCCAAATTCGTTTGCCGGAGCAGTTTTTCTCCGGTCTGGTAAGCCGTTGCGCGAAGTTCTGCTTTCATCCAATATTGTGTACCTATCTTTACGATCGGATATTCTTCTAAAGTACCGTCTCTAAGGTCTCTCAAAGTGTAGCTTGCGACGTTGACGTTGATGGCATCCACGGTGTTTTCCAAAAGAATTTCTTTTTGGGCATTCAGGTAAAATTGGAGTATCGGGGTAGAATTCCCTTTCTGATAGCTGAAACTGTTTTTATTTGTATCCCAGCTTATTTTTCCTCCATTAATGGCTTCTTCCTGGTCTAAAAGTTGCAAGACGGTTCCCTGGCTCAGGTCCGTGTCTTCATTGTCTTGCACAGGATAGGCTACGATTGCCCTTGAGGTGAGGTTTTCCGATTGGAGATATTCCTTGCAAATTTCCGCTACAGGTTTTCCGCCGTTGTACACCCGGTAGATATTGGATTTTTTGAAGGATAAGGCGGACAGATGGATTGTGGCATATTCTTTTTGGTTGTCTGTGTTTTCATTGCTTCCGGTTTTCCAGTTGCTTATTTTGCCGATAATCCCTTGGAACGTGTTGCTGTTGGTTTGCATGGACGAGATGTTGATGGTATATTCCGTACTGCTTTCCAAGTCCAGGTCGGGTATGGCGCAACTGTATAGTTTGCCGTTCCATTCCATCGTGAAAGAATGTATGTCTGCATTGGCATTCTGAGGGATGATTACGATTTCTTTGCCGATTAGTGTGCCCTCCTCGATGCTCCATTTGCCAAAGGCGACAATGTCTGCCTCGCCATTAAAATCACTGAAAGTGTCATCCTGGAGATTATAGTTTGCCTGGGTCTTGAATCCGGTTGCAATGATTCTGGGGTTGGCTTTCAGCATGTCCTCTATTTTTTCATCTTGGCTGGGGGTAAGGGCTATCTTTATTTTGGCAAGCTTATGCCAGTATTCCAGTTCTACCGCTTTTGAACTGCTTTTCACCTTTGTTTTTTGGGCTATCAGGAAATCACTTTTTGAGTGTTTGAGACTGTCGCTTTGGTCTTTTTCCACGAATACGGGAATTGTGGATGAACCTTCCGCTTTACCTTCCGGCCGATAGGGGTAATAACTGATAAAGTCTAAAGTTAAGTCACCTTCGGGATAGAATACGGCTTTTTCCGGTATCAACGTTGATTTGTCTCCGCATACAAGGCGTAGGTTGTCTATGTAAGGATTCTGTTCAATGCTTGAAGAAGTCAGGAATGCGAACAGCCCCGCTTCATCTCCTTTGTCAAAAGCCGTGTTGGTGGCTTTAGTGGACGTTTTTCCTATTTTAGTAGAGAAGGTAATCGGTACGTTCCCTTCTTGGACTTCTTCGTTGATTTCGTTTACGCAGGCTATATTCCATAAAGAACAGCAAAATAACATTGCGGTGAAAGCAGCCGTGGATAGAGTTTGTTTTTTCATGTTATCATGTTTTGTGGAGGAATGACATTCATTCTCCGGTTGTACTCAGTAATTTAGTGTATCAAAATTTAGGATTGAGTAGAACCGAATTGGTATAAAAAAGTTGTTGTGCTTTCAGATGCTAATTATGGATGCCTCGCTTGGAGTCATGGTACTTTTCACTCTTTTGTTTATTGCACTATTTGTCAAAAATGAAAGCAAATGTAGCTTTATATATCTATCCGGTAACTATAAATCAATAAAAACTTTTATAATTTATTTATCACACTCTGATTTTTTGTCTAACTTTACACGCTAAAATCGTAGATAGTAACACGTTAAACCATAGATATAAACTCATGCCTTTAAATTTACCCGACAAGCTTCCTGCCATAGAGTTGCTGAAAGAAGAAAATATTTTTGTCATCGACAATTCTCGGGCAACCCGGCAAGATATCCGTCCGCTGCGTATTGTGATATTGAACCTGATGCCATTGAAGATTACCACTGAGACGGATTTGGTCCGTTTATTGTCCAATACACCTCTTCAAGTGGAAATTTCTTTCATGAAAATAAAAAGTCATACCTCCAAAAATACGCCGGTAGAGCACATGAAGGCATTTTATACGGATTTTGATAAAATGCGCGGTGAGAAGTACGATGGTATGATCATCACCGGTGCTCCGGTAGAGCAGATGGACTTTGAAGAAGTGACCTATTGGAATGAAATTACTGAAATTTTTGATTGGGCCCGTACGCATGTCACTTCCACGCTTTATATTTGTTGGGCGGCTCAAGCCGGGCTGTATCATCATTATGGCATCCCTAAGTATGCTTTGGGCAGCAAGATGTTCGGTATCTTCGAACACCGTCCTTTGCTTCCTCTGCATCCCATTTTTCGTGGGTTCGATGATGTTTTTTATGTGCCCCACAGTCGGCATACGGAGGTACGGAAAGAAGACATCTTGAAAGTGCCGGAGCTGACCTTGCTTTCCGAATCGGAAGATTCCGGCGTCCATCTGGTGGTAGCCCGTGGGGGACGTGAGTTCTTTGTAACCGGCCATTCCGAATACTCCCCGTTGACGTTGGATACGGAGTACCGCCGCGACTTGGGCAAAGGCCTGCCCATTGAAATGCCGCGTAATTATTATGTAGATGACGATATGGAGAAAGGTGTCTTGGTGCGTTGGCGTGCGCATGCCAATCTGTTGTTCTCCAATTGGCTGAATTATTTTGTATATCAGGAGACACCATATAATATCAATGAAATAGAATAAACTAGGGGCTGCAAGCCCGAACTGAATATGATAAAGCAACGTAAAATAGAACTGTTGGCTCCTGCCAAGAACTTAGAGTGTGGTATCGAAGCTATCAACCATGGGGCGGATGCGGTGTATATCGGTGCACCTAAGTTCGGTGCACGTGCTGCTGCCGTTAATTCTTTGGAAGATATTGCTGCTTTGGTGGTACATGCCCACCTGTATAATGCCCGTATTTATGTGACGGTCAATACTATTTTGAAAGAAGAGGAGCTGGAGGAGACAGAGCGGATGATTTGGGAACTGTATCGTATCGGTGTGGATGCCCTGATAGTGCAAGATATGGGGATTACGCGTCTGAATTTGCCGCCTATTCCGCTGCATGGCAGTACGCAGATGGATAACCGTACTCCCGAGAAGGTACGGTTCTTGGCAGATGCGGGTTTCAGGCAAGTGGTGCTGGCACGTGAACTTTCCTTGCAGGAGATACGCCGTATCCATGATGCATGTCCTGAAGTGCCGCTTGAAGTTTTTGTACATGGAGCACTTTGTGTCAGCTACAGTGGGCAGTGCTATGTCAGTCAGGCTTGTTTCGGACGTAGTGCCAACCGGGGAGAGTGTGCCCAGTTCTGTCGTCTGCCGTTCAATCTGGTGGATGCAGATGGTAAGACGCTTATGCGTAACAAGTATTTACTTTCCTTGAAAGATCTCAACCAGAGTGAAGTTTTGGAGAATTTGCTTGACGCAGGGGCCTCTTCTTTGAAAATTGAAGGTCGTCTGAAAGATGTTACATATGTAAAGAATGTGACGGCCGCTTATCGTCGGCGGTTGGATGCCGTCTTTGCCCGTCGCAAGGAATATGTCCGGGCGTCTTCAGGTAGTTGCCGTTTTGACTTCAGCCCGCAACTGGACAAGAGTTTCAGCCGTGGATTTACCCATTATTTCTTACAGGGACGGGAGCGGGGTATTGCTTCATTCGATACTCCCAAGTCTCTGGGTGAAGAGATGGGGACCATGAAGGAGCAACGTGGAAATTATCTGATTGTAGCCGGAGTAAAACCTTTCCATAATGGAGACGGGGTTTGCTATTTGGACGAGCAGGGACGTTTGCAGGGTTTCCGCATCAACCGTGTGGATGGCAATAAACTTTATCCGGCAGGGGAGATACCTCGCATCCGGCCTCGTACCCGTCTGTACCGCAATTTTGACCAGGAGTTTGAACGTATTCTTACCCGTAAATCTTCTGAACGAAAGATTGGCATTGTTTGGGAATTGTGGGATACTTCTTTCGGCTTTGCCTTGTCGGCCACGGATGAGGATGACAACCGGGTTGTATTATCTTTCCCTTATCCGAGGGAGATGGCCCGTACGCCGCAGGAAGAGAATCTGTGTACCCAATTGTCCAGGTTGGGCAATACTCCTTTTGAAGTGAGTGACTCTTTGGCAGGCAAGGCATCCGGTGTTATCATTCGTTTTTCCGGTAACTGGTTCTTGCCTGCTTCTGTAATAGCTGACTGGCGTCGCCAGGTTATTGATAAATTGGTGGTTGCCCGTCGTGTAACCTATCGTCGTGAACTGGCTGTTTGGAAACCTACCGGACATGCTTTCCCTGCAACTGCTTTGACTTATTTGGGAAATGTGATGAATGATGCTGCCCGTAGTTTTTATTTGGAACATGGGTTGTCCTCCGTTGCTCCTGCTTACGAAAAGCAGGCGGTACCCGATGCGGTGCTTATGTTCTGCAAGCATTGTTTGCGTTATAGTATGGGCTGGTGTCCTACTCACCAGAAAGGTCATTCGCTTTATCGTGAACCTTATTATCTGGTGGGTACGGACGGGAAGCGCTTCCGTTTGAGTTTTGATTGCAAGAACTGTCAAATGAAAGTATATGGAGATGAAGGAGCTTTCTTTAATGAAGAACAAAGAATGAAAAATGAGGAATGAAGAATTAAGCATGGGGAGTGAAGAGTTAAGAATGAAGAATGGGTGGCGGATGTTATTTTTCATTCTTTGTTCCTCATTCTTCATTTCTTTGGTTTCCTGCCATTATCCGCATCCTGATCTGGAAGACGAAAACTTGAGTGAGAGTACGCGCGATTCACTTGCTTATTTGTATGAGCGGCATTACACCTGGAACACAAATCTGGAAGTGCATGCCGATTCAGTGAATCTTGCCTGCCTGCCGGTGAAGGATTGCTATAATATGCTTCATCGGGGAGACCGGGTGGTGGTAGCGGAATTTGCCATTCATCCCACGGACAGCGTGGACAGCGTATGGGTGAAATTGGCGCATTCTCAAGAGATTCAGGGCTGGTTGCGGGAGTCGGAAATGATGCATGCCTTTGTGCCGACAGACAGTATTTCTCAATTCATTTATTTGTTCAGTGATACGCATGCTTCTTATTTTGTCATGATCTTTGCCTTGTTTGTGGCAGTCTGGCTTTTCCGGGCCTTCCGTCGTAAGCAGCTGAGGATGGTCTATTTTAATGACATTGACAGTATTTTCCCTTTGTTGCTGTGCCTGCTGATGGCGTTCAGCGCTACTGTTTATGAGTCCATGCAGGTGTTTGTACCCGATACGTGGCAGCACTTCTACTTTAATCCTACGTTGTCACCGTTCAAGGTACCGTTTATTCTCTCCGTGTTTCTGATGAGCATTTGGCTGTTTATCATTGTACTTCTAGCTGTACTCGATGACTTGTTCCGCCAGTTGTCTCCGGCAGCTGCGATATTCTATTTATTGGGGTTGGCTTCCTGTTGCATCTTCTGCTACTTCTTCTTTATTCTGACTACTTCCATTTATGTGGGCTATATCTTTCTTGCGGCGTTCTTGTGGATATTCCTTAAAAAAATGAAGACTTCGTTGGCGGCATCCCGTTATTGCTGCGGGCAGTGTGGGCGGAAGATACGGGCAAAGGGTGTTTGTCCGCATTGCGGGGCTATTAATGAGTAATTGACCGCTGTACAGGGATGAAGTTGATAGTTAGCAAACAAACAGATCTATCCGGATATTGTATCTTCGCAGACGATCCGGACAGAGGGGAAAATAAAGCCTGCTTTTACAGACTGTTTTTTTCTGTTTTTTGAGGCAAACCTACTTTTCACAAAGCAGAATTGCCGGATATGTTTTACTAATAATTTACCTTTACTGAAGGTGCGTCACTTGCCGGTTGATAAATGTAGGCAGCACGAATACGGAATTCTTTAGAGCGCAATTGATGTCCTTCTTGATTAGGGGAACTTTGATAGTGTACGAATCCTTCATCTGTAGCTTCATCATCATTCGGGTCGTATTTGATACGGGTTGCCCGTGCATAATCGGGATTTTCCCCATCATTTCCCTGATTTCCGGCAGCACCGGGATTTGATGACCAATACCATTTGTCTTGAAATACATTAAATATACCATAATATTTTTCCAACGCATATTCCAATTCGGAAATGGTAGGCAGATACCAGCGCGCTTCCACCACTTTGCCCTCCTTATTTCGTTTATTCTTATTGTAACAATATTCAGCTGCACCACTAGGGGTATCGTTTAAGGTCATTTCACCAGGCCAACCGGGAGAAGTACGATATCGTTCCATAATCTGCATGGTATTTTTCCACCCCCATCTCATGTATTGATTATAGTTGCCGTCGGTTACTCCTAATCCGCTATTCAAACCTGGAAGTCCCCATTTGAATCCTTCGTAAGTGTCAGAATACTCATTTTTACCGTCGTAATGTGTCAAATATTCTTCGTATTCTTCAATATAGAAATAAAACGGTTGGGCCTTAGCTGGTCCATTCTTGTATTTGTCAAAATATATAGCTTGCCTCAGTCCTGCTTGTCTGATAGGTATCTCGCGTGTATGCTTCACGCCATTGTCCCGTCCTTCATAAGTGACTTTCAGCTTGGCTTCACGAGCGCGTACGGGGGCGCCGTTCGTCACTTCTGTATTGTATGGTGCCCCAGGTACGTTTTCATCGACATAGAAGTAGATGCGTTCTTCGTACGTTTTGTCGGCATCCATGCCATCTTTTACCGTATAGCTTTTGCTATTTGTTTGTTCGTTCAATTCTTCCAGCAAGTCTGTTGTAAAATACTCGCGCTTTCCGTCCCCGGCTTTCTCTGCCGCACGTCCTATCGGTTCCATGCGTATCCATGGAGTCTTTTCCGGATCCACAATTTCTACCGTTACTGTGCCGGGCTCATAGATAAAGATATCCATCGGAGTGATATTGAAATGAGCATCATGTTCACGTTCGCGCAGCATTTCAATGAAGTACGGATTGACTTCCGTATCAATCGTTACGCGAGTATCCAGTAATGCTTCCGTTCCTTCATTATTTACGCTAATGCCGCTGATACTGATGTTATTCTTATACTGACGGTTGGCCTTGATGGTGAAGTCGTCGATGGGGTTGGCGCCGGGATAGAGGCGGTAGGCCACTTTATACATATAACCGTTGTGGTTGGTGTAGATACCTTCCAATTCAATGTAGGCAGCTGTTTCATCGGCTAATTGGGCTTTATAGCGTTGCTTTTCTTCCTCTTTGATATTTTCGGGCCATAGCATACTTGGTTTCGGTCGTGCATGCTCGAACATATAGAGTGTCAGCGATTGCGGGGCTCCCTTGCGGATGATGCGGCCGGTGAATTCATCGACTTCCACCTCTAATTCGTTGTCTCGTTTTCCTTTCAATTGGATTTTTCCATTCATATCGTTGGTTTCTTCAGTACCGGCCTTATCTAATTGCGGTACGACAGCACTTCCGTTGGGGAACGAGGATATCTTTACATTGTCAATCCGCAACGACGGGAATTGGGCATCTTCCGATTCCTGTCGGGGATTCATTGTAAAATTCAAGTCAATGCGTGCCATGAGTGACTTCAGCTGCATAAGGATAATCTTTTCAGTGGCTTTCGATGTCAGGTTCTGATTGCTGAGCTGTCCCACCATGGGCAGGCCGGTGGCGGGAAGCGTGACAGTGAATTCGGGTAGGTTGAACACGAAGTTATCAAAATCAGACAACTTTGTTATTTCATCCGGGCGTCCATTGTTATCGCTGTCCTTGAAAATGTCACGTGGCATATTGGCCAGCACATAGATAGTAGCTTTGTCCGCCCCCTCGCCAAACATGCCACTTTGTAACACCAAGTTGGATCCGTTCTCTATATACCGGTAACCTTGGAAAGCATCATTCTCTTTGGCTTCCAGGTAATTGCCGTTGTCTTGAAAGATAAATACATGTGCATTGTATATTTTCTGTTCTGCAGCAGTTTTAGGATCAGTACCCTTGGTTTGCACTTTGTGTATTCCCATATTGGCGGGTAGCCATTGCAGCGCTATTTCGCCTTCGCGCAGGCTGCTGTCTATGGACGATTCATCCAGTTCGTTGGTACAGGAGGTCGCCAACAGGGCGGCGAGACCCAATGTTATTCCTTTCCAGTTCATAGTTATTTTTTGAAGAGGTTGTATTAAAATGAGTTGCAATTATTATTGCGCTTTTCTGCACAATCTCGGTTATACATCTGTCGGATTGTTGTTCAGTCAAAATTAACGTCACTATCTCCTCCGTCTTCCCAAGCACCGTCACTACGCATTTGTACGATAAAGTCGTTGCCCACAATGTTGATACTGAATATGCTGCGCATGCCGGGTTGAAAACTGATACCGGAATCCAAATCTTGGGTTTTTGCATTGGCATTGTTTATGCTGATTCTAACGGTGATTTTACCCTGTTGGGTGATTTTACCGTTTGCATCTGGAATGAGTAATACATCTACCGGATCATTGGTATTGGTAACAATGATTTTCTTGGTAGTAGGAGTCACGTTGCCATTAGCATCTTTTTTAGCGGCATCACACTGCACTTGATCGTTGGCGGTAACAATGTTGAATTGTCCGCTGTAGTAGTCAGTGCCTATTTCGTAATCTTGGTTCTGCCCGGCCAGGCTTACACTGCGATAAAAATGCTCCCCGTTAAAACTTAAGCTGCTGATTGTGACTGGTGTCTCATTGTAATTGTTTACTTCGAACTCGAAAGCGCAGAACAAGTGGCGGAAATTGAGGCTGACCGGCCCGTTGTTTTTGGTATGGTCAATGACATAGCTCAGCATCAAGTCGGGCACATCTTTCCAATCGCGGTCAGTGGTTTCTTTTCCTCCCGCAGAGAAAGGCAATGTATAAGTGATTATAGGATCACCGGTCTGTTGTTGGTTTGACAGGGTGATGGTACCCTTTCCGCCTTCTATTTCTCCCTTATTGGTCTTATTATCTGAAGGAGTGACTTCCGCATAAGGATAATAGGCAAAGAAAGCGTATTTCATATTTTCATTATCTGCCCAAGGTTGCAAACCTCCTTGGTTTCCGGTGCCGGTCCAATTGTAATTCCACAATCCGTCACCGGCATATTCCAGCAGTTGGTTATAAAACACGTCGGGAGTGGCAAACATTTTTTTGGTGTTCCAGTCCGATTCCTCATAGTTGTTTCCGCCGTTCCAGGCCGGTCCATAGCCTAATACGCCCACCTTGTCGCCTTTTTCGAAAGAACCGTAGCGCATGTTGGGCGATTTGGTGGTTGTATAAGGAGAGGTAAAAACAATGGCCTCGCTGGAATATCCGTTTCCTCCGGGCAATTCTTCTTGTTGGCAGCCGGCAGCCAGCAAAGCGGCCAGGGCGGAGATACGTATCAGTTGTCTTTTCATAATCGGTATATTACTTGTATATTCTTTCTTATGGTCATCAATCACCTGTCTTCAATGTTCACATCACCGCCTGTATGGGCTTCATCCCATCCGTCCACAGTGATACCTTTGAAGGTGATGGCATCCGCTTCAATGGTAAGCACGTAACGGTAGGCTTCTCCTGCCGTCCATCGGGTGATGGAAGTGTCCAAAGGAACTTGAACTGTTTGCCGGTCACTGCCACGGGTAAAACTCAGTTCCAACTTTAGTCCCTGAACGTTTTGCGGAATAAGCAACAGGCCTTTAAATAAGTCCTGCGGTGTTGAAGCGTTTATCTCAATTTCATCGTCAAAAGTGAATGAGGGAGTATCTACGGTGCTTTTATCGTCGTCATCAATATCCGTCCAGGAAACACCGGAAGTGCTGCGTATCAAAGTCCCTTGTGTGTCCATGCCGTAGAGTTTGGCAGAATAGACGGTTGCGGTTATACCCGGATCGGTAGCTACACGTACGGCTACTTTGCTTAGCTCGTGGCGGAAAGGCATTACAACACTTGCAAGCTGGTCACCGTCCATTGGGGCGGATGTGGCGGTCATCAGGTCATGTCCCTGTGTCGCGTCAAAGTCGGCTACAGTCAGTGTGCCGTTTTCGGTGCAGGTACCCATATCGGCAGGAAATACGCCATAGAAGTTATACGTGGTATTGGGAATCCAATATCTCGTGTCACTACAAGCCCAGCTGTCACCGTTTTTCATTACGGTGGCTTGATTGAATACGTTGTGGCGGGCAGTTTCACCGTCCTTG
Source organism: Bacteroides fluxus YIT 12057 (assembly GCF_000195635.1). Lineage (GTDB taxonomy): Bacteria > Bacteroidota > Bacteroidia > Bacteroidales > Bacteroidaceae > Bacteroides > Bacteroides fluxus. The sequence goes on from NZ_GL882623.1 coordinate 59,534, forward strand.
ACGTACCATCCCCATACGTTGAATCCGCCAGCCATGCCATCGGCATTTTCCACTACAGTCCTTGTTTCGGGCAAGGGATGGAAGGCGATGCGTCCTTTCCCTCCGTCCGGGCCGTCGGTCAACTCGTTGGTACAAGCCACGGTCAGCAACAGAGTGGCTGCTGCGGCAAGTGTTGTTTTGGGTGAGAAGTTTTTCATATTCTTGCTATATTTTGTTTTTCCGATTGCTGTCTTGATTTTGAGTTTCCTGCGAAAGGAGGCTTGTTTGCCGCCTTGATTCCGTTTGCAATGACTGCGGGCCGGAGGTGTTGTCGCTGTTGTTCAAACATGGTTGCCCATAGTGGCTGTCGGGGGACATTCAACCCCCGACAGCCTGTGTGTTAACTTTGAATCGTCAAGTTCATGGAGAGACTGTAGGGATACGGTCTTCAAGCTAAAAAGAATTATTGAAAGTCCGGTGTTACCGGGGAGATGGTTTCGCCTTCCCACGGCTTCACATTCGGTTCGAATTTAATAATATTGTTATCATTTAAATCAAACTTCTCCTGTGTCAATTCAGCTGTATAATTGTAGGCATTGTTTGAAATCCAAGTAGCAGACATGGTTGATGTGAAGTCTTTTCTTGTGATTTCAGTACCATTGTCGTCTTTCAATATACCGGTAAAGGTAATTGTAAGAGACGGATTTTGTGGAATAACATAAAATTCATCGCTTACAGCGGTTTCATCCCCAGTAGCATTGATTTTTACAGGATTGGTTATATTGAAAGAGTAAGTCTTGTCAGCACTTGGGGTACCTATCTCCCACTGCCCTGTAGCATCTCCGATAGCTCCAGTATAAGCTCCATCCTTGTCTGCTTCAAATTGTAAGTTGCTAATTTCCACTTCGTAGCCTACAGGAATTGTACTTGTAAATGTGAATTTCACTTTGGCTAGCAAGTGCTTCAAAGTCATATTGACAGTACCTTTTTGTGTTCCGTGGTCTTTAACATTAGAAGCAATCAAATCTTTTTCGCCTACAGTATATGCAGGAATGTATAAGACGCCGTTCTTGATAGTTGCGTTCTCTAACTTCTGGTTTCCATCGCTGTAACCTACGAATTGGTAGTATTGGTCGTTCCAATATTCAATCGTTTCTGCTGTTCCATCAGCATTTACTTTAGTATTGTTGAATACATTGGTGAAATCTACACTATTCTTATCCTCACCATATCCGCCGAATACATAGAATGCAGAAAGAGGGTTGTTTTCGTCAATGTCCCCAATCGCCTTTGTGGACTTTCCGACAAAAGACTCAAAGCTGATGGCTTTGTTTTGTGCTACATTGAGCACTTCTTCGTTGGTACAACTTGCCAGAGCAGCTACGGCTGCGCCAAGCATCAATAAACTTTTCTTCATAATAGTAGCTTTTTTAAAAGTGAAACATAGAATTATTTTAGAATTAGTATGCTCATAAAATAGGCATCGGTATGTCCTCATACTCTCCCCATCCGTCTATATCGGGATTAAAGCCCGACCCGCCTTCCGTGCCGTCCTTGTCGGACACTTCGATACCGGTCACGGTGATGACTCCTCCCCGGGGCTGGTCTTCCAGTTGGTCGGTGATGTCGAAGTTATAGTTCAGCAGTTTGCCGTTCTTGAGGCACACTTCCAAATTCAGCGTGTAGGTCTGATCGGCGCGTGTATAGCCGTCGCCGGGATAGTTGGGTATTCCGAACGTCTGCACATGTGCCTCTGTACCGTATCCGGTCAGCACGCAGTCGTAAAGTACGGTGGCTGTTGTTTCGCCCGTATGCCCGTCCTGCAAGTAAACGCTCTCGGCCATACCTGCCATGCCACCCCGTGCTAACGCTACGTATTCCAGCCCATGACTGAATTCGTAGCGCACCATGTAGGTATAAACCAGTGGGTGCATCGTGATGGGAAGGGCGGTCGGTTCGGCTGTCCGCTGTGCGTCGTGCTCTTCGATGTAGTGTCCGAAAAGCATGTCGGGCTCATTGACCGTACGTTCACCGTCGTGCGCTTCGGTATTGGCAAAAGTGCTCCGGGTACGTGTCCGGGTAGTGGCCGTTGCCGTGGCCGATGAGGGCAGGTCTTCAAAAACGATGTATTCCGTGTCGTTATTGTAAAATAGGATGGAGTGCATGCCCTCGGTCATGGGCAGGATACCTCCTTCGGATTTCAAGTTTCGTTCGGTATAGGCGGTTCCTTCGGTGTCGTAAATCACGGCGCGTATGCCGTTTGCCACTTCAGGGCGCAGTTCGTCATATCCGCAGCTGCAATCCGGCCAGTGGATTTCCCAGTCGAAGTCGTCACTTCGTTCCCATTCGCATTCCCACGTTGCTTTTACATCGGCACGGATATCAGTGCCATGCTCATCGTGGTTGTAGCACAAATCCTTCCGGCATCCTGTCATGAGCAGGACAATTAGCGCCGGAAGAAGTATGTTTTTCATCTTACGTTTGTTATTCTTCATTATCAAGGTTTTCATTTGTTACCTCCTTTCTGTATCCAGCGGCCGATGTTCCATACAAAAGCGAATTTCAGTTTCAGCGGACCGAAGTAGTTGGTACGTTCTGTTTGTTGGTAAACGTAGTGTCCGTCGATGGGCAGGTATTCTTCGTACTTGGCGGTCATGAAGCCTACACCCAATCCGGCTTCCAATGCAAAATATTTACCTATGGGGAACATATAGCCATAACTCAGCCCAACCATGCCTCCTTCACCCTTGTAGCCTCGACCCCCGTTTTCCAGATCATACCATCCGCCTCCCCCGAAGAGCCCCAGGTAGTGTCCACGCCGTTTTCCTTGAGGCTTGAACCAATATCGGGCTTCAGGTATTATAGTGGCCAGCTGATAGTATTTATGTTTCCCGTTGTTGTGCCACCAGGCCATGTTCCCTTCCACGGCCGCTGACCAGTGTTCGCTGAAACGGTATTCCACTTCAAGTGAAGGCATGAGCACGGCATCATACAGGAGGTTGCTCTTGATGTACCAGGGAGTCTCTACATAGATGCGTTCGGGAAGCATGGCCAAACTGTCGGCTTCGCGTTTGCGTCGTGCTTCTTCGATGCGTGCCAGGCTGTCGGCTTGCTCCCGTTCACGGCGTAGGGCTTCGGCACGTTCCAGTTCAAGGGCTGCCAGGCTGTCGGCTCGGAGGCGTTCCAGACTGTCGCGGCGGGCCTGTTCGGCACGCTGCTCGGCCAAAGGATCGTAACCGTCCACATATTCTAATCCTATGATGGCAACGATATCTTTTATCCCATTATAAGAATAAGTGGAATTGCGGGTACGATAGTTTTCTTCTTTCATGCCATAGTGGGTGATGAACCACGACTTCACGTGGTTGCTTCGTTCTTTGGCTGCGGCCAGATTGGCTTCTTTACTGTTGAACGAGCCGCAAAACCCGCGTATCATTAGGTAGGCTTTGCCCGAATCTATTTCTGCACGATGCTGTTTGATGAGTTCCGCTGCGAGTCGGATGGCCTCGTCATTTCCTTTATAAGGTGAATAGAAAACTTTGTTACCGGGCACGAAGCGGAACAGGATGGTTGTGTCCTGCTGCAACGGATCGGCATGTGTACTGACTACTTCTGCCTGCATGGCAAGTGGAAAGAATGTCAGAATGGCCATTAGACAGGCTTTTTTAAGTTGTCGCATCATAGTGTATTAAATTGGTTTATATACTGCATGTATCTTTTTTTGTTTTCCGGTCGGAGATTAACATTTCCGTTACTTTGTAGGTAACGGGGGACGGGAACGGAAGGGCATGAAGGAGTGCAGCGGGCTCACTTTCTGCAGGCATATACAAGAACTGCCCTTTCCTGTCGGGAGAGAAGGGAGGGCACGGGTATTTCTTCTGTGTTAATTTAATATAACACGGAGGGACAGGCATTGCATGCTTTCCCGAAGAGCAATGCGCTGGATTTGAGTTATATACATATATACGCGATGTGAAAGAAATATTTGTTTCTTTTTTTATAAAAAAAAGGTATTTTTTCTTGTTCTTTCCAAATTTTCTGTTGATATTTGCGACGGATACAGACGTTCCGTTACCTACAAAGTAACGGGTGTTCCGACGGTGGTTCTGGAACGGTTGCTTTTTCTTTTGTGTAATTCATAATCAGTGTGTTATCCTGCTTTGTATTGTGAATACATATGATATTATTCCCCTGTTCATTTCATCGATTCTCTCATCTGTGTGCTTTTTGAAGTAAGTTTCGGTTACTTTTACGGAGGAGTGTCCCATGGCATTGCTGATGAGTTCCGGCTGGTAGTTCCGGTAGTTGGCGATGGTTGCCCAGCTGTGCCGCGCACTGTAGCTGCTCAGCGCCTCGATGCCCATGTGTAGAGCCAGTTCCTTCAGCCGGTGGTTGAAGCGGCGCAGGGCATTGCTGTACTGACGGTACTCCCCGTGTCCCGGACAGCTGATGAAGGGAAAGAGGTAGGGTGAGCCTTCGTCCCGGCTTTGCAGGCGCCTGATGATGTCCATTGCTTCGGGTTCCACCTTTACGGTGAGCCATGCCCCGGTCTTGCGGCGGCGATAGGTCAGAGTGTCGCCTCTGAGGTCGCAGCGTCGCATGTAGGCGATATCCACGAAGGGTATTCCGCGGAGCATGAAGAGCAGGAGAAAGAGCAGGCGGGTGCGTTCCAGAGGTTCCGAAGGCTCTACGGGGACTTCCAGTTTGCGGAAGGTCTCCTCATCTACCGCACGCTTTACCGTAACTCTCGTTCCGGTATATACCCCTTTGAAGAGGCGTGGCTGCCAAGAGGCGAGTCCGTCATCTACCGCCCGTGAATAGACGGCCCTGAGCATGCGCATGTAAGTGGAAATCGTGTTCCAGCTGAGTTGTCTGCCCGTCAGGTAGTTCTGAAAGGCCTTGAGCCATAGGGGAGTCACCTTGCCAAAAGCAAGGGAAGTCCGCCCCTCAAATTCCATGATACGTTTTAAAGTACTCCGGTACACGTGTGCGGTACCGTGACGCCGTTCTCCCTCCAGACGGGAGACGACGGAAGCCATGTAGGCCAGAAAGTTTGTTTGATTATCCATACGACTTGGGTTTTAGAAGTATGTCGTATAAATAGGTAATAAGGGAAAAGGTTCAGTGGGGAATTGTGTTAAAAAGAACGGGAAATTACAAAATTTAGCACAACAGCCGCCTCTTCCTGCACGGAGAGGAAACCGGTGTTTTTTGCCGTTTTTTGCCACACCGTTGGCACACTTGTGCCACCGCACTGGCACAGTTGTGCCAAAGGCGTGGCACAGTTTTATCGGTGAATAGATGCGGGGGAGTTTGACGCTCTGTCTGCTTTTGTCCTGATCTGTAGGGACAGCTCGATTCACGTGTGCCCATTGCTGAATTTCCTAATAAATGAGGATTGCCGGAACCGTGCGATTCCCGTTACTTTGCAAGCGAAATAAAACCAGCTATATGAACAAATATAAAATTTTTGCTTTAACCGTCTCTTTGCTGACAGCCGGGAACATTCTGGCGGAGGAGGCCGATACCCTTAAAGTGGTGGATATAGAAGAAGTGCTTGTCATTGCGGCTCCTAAGGAGAACAGGAAACTGCGTGAACAGCCTGCAGCCGTTACCTTGCTTTCCCAACAGGATATGCAAGCCGCACAGGTGAATTCCATCAAGAACCTTACGTCCCTTGTCCCTAACATGTTTATCCCCGACTATGGTTCGCGGCTCACTTCCGCTGTATATATCCGCGGTATAGGTTCGCGGATCAATACCCCTTCCGTGGGACTTTATGTGGACAACATTCCTTATATCGACAAGTCCGCTTTTGATTTCAACTATTCGGACGTGGAGCGTATTGACGTGTTGCGTGGGCCACAGGGTACTTTATACGGGCGTAATGCAATGGGAGGACTGGTCAAGATACACACTAAGTCTCCTTTTACTTACCAGGGTACGGATTTCCGCATGGGAGCCGGCACGCACAATGCCTATAATACCTCTCTGACCCATTATCACCGCATATCCGAGCGCTTTGCTTTCTCTACCGGAGGATTCTATGATTATCAGGGAGGATTCTTCCGCAATGCAGCCCGAAATAATGAGAAAGCCGATAAAGGGCAGTCTGCAGGCGGACGCTTCCGGGGCATCTATCTGCCTTCGGAGAACTGGAAGGTGGATTTAAGCCTCAGTTATGAATACAGTGACCAGGGAGGGTACCCTTATTTTTATATGGGCAATCTGAATCCGGACAAGCAAGATGAACAGTTGAGGCCGTTTGTCGGTAAAATCTCCAATAATGAAGCAAGCAGCTATTACCGGAACTTGATGAATGCCGGACTGAATCTGGAATATCAGGCGAGGGACTTCACGTTGAGTGCCGTTACAGGTTATCAGTTCTTGAAAGACCGCATGTTTATGGACCAGGACTTTACGCCTGCCGACATCTTCAATATCGAGCAGAAACAGAAGATGAATACCGTTTCCGAGGAGGTCATTCTCAAATCAAGGCCCAACCGCCGCTGGCAGTGGACATCCGGGGCTTTCGGCTTCTACCAGTGGTTGCACACGGACGGACCGGTAGTGTTCCATAAAGAAGGCATCAACCAAGTGATGGAGGGAAATGTGAATAACGTCTTTGATGCGTTGGCGGATAAAAGTCCGATGATTCCGCAAATGCATCTGGATATTAACAATGAGAGCTTGCGTGTGGGGGGCAGTTTTGATACTCCTACACTTAGCGGTGCCCTCTTCCATCAATCCACGTTCAATGATTTGTTCGTAAAAGGACTTTCGGCCACTGTGGGCTTGCGACTGGATTATGAGAAGATATGGATGGACTACAATTCGGTTGCCGACCCTACGAATTTTGACTTCTCTTTGAAGATGGCCACTGCTCCTCGTCCTATCGTAAGTACGGGACTGGAAGGCAATGCCGCCTATATAGGCAAAGAATCAGCGGATTATGTGCAATTGCTGCCTAAGTTTGCCCTGCAGTACGAGTGGAAGAAGGGAAATAATGTTTATGCCACTGCGGCACGCGGCTACCGTTCGGGGGGATATAACATACAGATGTTTTCTGATCTGATAACCGGTGTGTTGCGCAATTCCATGATGGACGCCATTGCCGCCGACCCCAAATTCAGCAGTATGGCCGGCATGATTAAAAAGATGAAAGGAGAGCTTCCCGAGGTAAGTGAAGCCACCCGTTATAGACCCGAATATACTTGGAACTATGAAATCGGTACGCACCTCACATTTTGGGAAGGACGTTTGCTGGCCGATGTTTCCGCTTTCTACATGGATACCCGTGACCAGCAGATATCCAAATTTGCGGAAAGTGGCTTGGGGCGTGTCACGGTCAATGCCGGAAAGAGCCGTAGCTATGGCGCGGAAGCAAGCCTGCGGGCCGCGCTTACCGATGACTTGACTTTAAACGCTTGTTACGGCTATACATATGCTGTCTTCAAGGATTATGCCACCAGCGATCAACTAAATTATAAGGGTAATTACGTGCCTTTCGTACCTAAACATACGCTGAATGTAGGTGGACAATACATTTTCCGCATCCATCCGGGACATTGGCTGGACCGTATTCAGTTGAATGCCAATTATACCGGTGCAGGACGCATCTATTGGACAGAAGAAAATACTGTCAGCCAAGCTTTTTATGGGACTCTGAATGGCCGCGTCAGCTTTCAGAAAGGAAACGGGCAGATTGATTTCTGGGTACGCAATGTCTTGGATAAGGACTACGCGGCTTTCTATTTCGAGAGTATGGGCAATGGTTTCATGCAGAAAGGCCGTCCGGTTCAGGCGGGCATAGAGTTGCGCTGTAGATTCTAGATCCTATCTGCCTCCACATATCCGTGCATCACCGCATAAATAGTCAGCCCGGATACTGACTTGATTCCCAACTTCTCCGTAATGTTTTTGCGGTGGGAGATGACAGTGGTTAAGCTGATATTCAGCTTATCCGCTATCTCTTTGTTTATAAGTCCTTTCGTAATAAGTACCAATACTTCTATTTCGCGTGCCGACAGCTCGTGCTCTCCGGGATGTCCGTGCTGATGTCCGTATTGGTGTAGCTGCAGTATGTTTTTTATCAGACTTTTTTCATCTTGGTAGATGTCCAGGGTAGGTACTCCTGAAAGTTGCGGCTGGTTGTTGCCGTTTGCCAGCACGATGGTTTTGGGTTTCCTGTCCAAAAAGAAAGCCGTATGTTCAAAATAGATTTGAGAAGAGATGAAATAGTGGGCATACATGTCGGGGGTATCATCCATCAGTTCCGCAAAAGAGTGGAAAGTGCGGATGGTAGCCATGGGGATAATTTCTTTCAGCAGATTCTGAAGACCGAGGCATGATAAAGTATTGGAGTTGACGATTGCTATTTCAGGAGCCATATTCTCAAATGTTTCTGCAAAAATACGGATGATTAATGATTATACAATAGAAATAGGCAAATTCTGCGTAGAGAAGACAGAACTCTGTTCCTCCTTTTTTTGTTATAAGGTAATAACTGACTTAAAACCTTAACGTTATGAGATATGATATTGCCATCATCGGCGGGGGACCCGCCGGATATACGGCTGCCGAACGTGCGGCTGCAGGCGGTTTGCAAACCGTCTTGTTTGAGAAGAAGGCAATCGGGGGAGTCTGCCTGAACGAGGGATGTATTCCTGCCAAGACGTTGTTGTACTCTGCCAAATTATGGGACAATCTGAAAACTGCCTCAAAATATGGAATCTCCGTACCCGATGCCGCTGCTTTCGATATGGAAAAGATTATTGGCCGCAAAAATAAAATTGTGAAGAAACTTACCGGAGGGGTAAAGATGACGGTCAGTTCCTACGGTGCTGCCATTGTGGAACAGGAGGCCCTTATTGTAGGTGAAGAAAATGGCTTGTTCCGGATTTCGGCGGGTGGAGAAATGTATGAGGCGACCTATCTGCTGGTGTGTACCGGTTCCGATACGGTGATTCCTCCTATTCCCGGTTTGGCGGAGGTGGATTACTGGACTTCCAGGGAAGCGTTGGAAAGCACTGTACTGCCCCGTTCCCTTGCCATCATCGGCGGCGGTGTCATCGGTATGGAGTTCGCTTCTTTTTTCAACAGTATGGGAGTAAGGGTGAGCGTTGTTGAGATGATGCCCGAGATTCTGGGAGCAATGGATAAGGAAACCGCCGGACTGCTACGCACCGAGTACCGGAAACGGGGGATTGATTTCTATCTGGATACCAAGGTGACAGCCGTAGGTAAAGAGGGCGTAACCATTGGGAAAGATGGAAAAACGTCACTTGTCGAGGCCGACAAAGTGCTGGTCTGTGTGGGCAGGAAAGCCAGTCTCGGCAGGGTAGGGCTGGATAAACTGAATATCGAGCTGCTTCGCAACGGCGTGAAAGTGGATGAGCACCTGCAGACCTCCCACCCCCGTGTCTATGCCTGCGGTGATATTACGGGGCGCTCCATGTTGGCACATACCGCCATCCGTGAAAGTGAGGTGGCTGTCAACCACATTCTGGGTGTGGAAGATCTGATGGATTACGATTGCATTCCGGGTGTGGTATATACCAATCCGGAAGTGGCCGGAGTAGGGAAGACCGAAGAGGAACTGAAGGCTGCCGGAACCGGCTATCATGTGCAGAAGTTGCCTATGGTGTACTCCGGACGTTTTGTGGCAGAAAATGAAGGAGTGAACGGGCTTTGCAAACTGATTATGGATGATGATGACCGGATTGTGGGCTGCCATATACTGGGCAATCCGGCCTCTGAGATTATCGTGATTGGGGTATTGCCATACAGCGCGGATATACCGTGGAGGAATTCCAGAAAAGTGTATTCCCGCATCCTACGGCCGGTGAAATTTTCCATGAAGCGCTCTTTTCCTGATGTTGTGCATTGATAACCGCTGCACGGATGTTTATTGGAATCTGGCGGCAGAAGAATATCTTTTGAAGCAGAAGCGGGACAACTACTTCATGCTTTGGCAGTCGGAGCCTTGTGTGGTAATGGGAAAGCACCAGAATGTGCAGGCGGAGGTAGATGAAGGCTTTACCGGCCGGCAGGGCATTGCGTTGGCACGCCGTTTCTCGGGCGGAGGTGCTGTCTATCATGATGGGGGGAATATCAATCTCAGTTTTATTGAGACTGTGGACCGGCCGGACTTTGAATATTATTTGCAACAGACCATCGACTTTCTGGAAAAGACAGGAGTCACTGCCTATTCGGACAAGCGGATGGGGATTTATGTAGATGGCCGCAAGGTGTCGGGGAGTGCGCAGTGCATCCACAGGAACCGGGTGATGTATCATTGCACGTTACTTTATTCTACCGACTTGGATGCACTGAATGCCGCGTTGTCGGGGGGACAGGAGGTGGAAAGCCTGTTGCCCGGTTCCGCTACGGTACGTGCGGTGCCTTCGGTCAGGAGTGAGGTGGCGAATATCCGCGATTATCTTGCCGTTCCCCTGTCCGTCAGACGTTTCATCCGTCTTCTTTTTCATTATTTCTTGGAAGACGACAGGAACTCGATATCCCGCTTTACCCAAGAAGACTTGAAGGTGATAGAACGGCTGAGACGGGAAAAATATGCCAGTGAAGACTGGATTTATAATAAGAATGATAACCTGAAACTTAACTGATATGTCAAAATTTGAAATTAAGATGCCCAAATTGGGCGAAAGTATAACTGAAGGGACCATTATGTCCTGGTCCGTACAAGTAGGAGACATCGTAAAGGAAGATGATGTGCTGTTTGAGGTAAATACGGCTAAGGTTAGTGCGGAGATACCTTCTCCGGTGGCCGGTAAGGTAATGGAGATTCTCTTTAAGGAAGGCGATACCGTAGCTGTAGGTACAGTGGTTGCCGTTGTAGATATGGGCGGGGAAGATGCCGTATCTGCTGCTCCTGCCCGGGAACTTCCCCCGGCAAAAGCGGTGAAGTCCGATGATGAACGGTGGTATTCACCCGTGGTTCTCCAACTGGCACGTGAAGCGCATATCCGGCAGGAAGAACTGGATGCTATTCCGGGAACCGGATACCGGGGGCGCTTGAGCAAAAAAGACATCAAGGATTATATTGTCCGGAAGCAGAAGGGCACTGTAGCTTCCGCTACCGGCACTTCCTCACAGCCTATTGCAGCCGGTATGCCCGGGCCACAGCCTGTTCCGCAGTCTCAACCTGCCGGCGTGGCATCTCCTGTTTCACCCGTTTCCAGCGATCCGTCTGTCGAGGTGAAGGAAATGGACCGTGTACGCAAGATGATAGCCGACCACATGGTGATGTCGAAACACACTTCCCCCCATGTCACCACTTTAGTGGAGGTAGATATGACCAGGCTCGTGAAATGGCGTGAAAGGAACAAGGAGGCATTCCTCAAGCGTGAAGGTGTGAAGCTTACTTATATGCCTGCCATTACCGAGGCTACCGCCAAAGCTCTGGTAGCTTATCCGCAAGTGAATGTTTCTGTTGAGGGCTATAACATCCTGTATAAAAAACAGATCAATGTCGGTATAGCCGTGTCGCAGAATGACGGTAATCTGATTGTTCCTGTTGTGCATGATGCTGACCGGCTGAATATGAGTGGGCTTGCCATTGCCATTGATTCTTTGGCCGCCAAAGCCCGTGCCAACAAGTTGATGCCCGATGATATTTCCGGCGGGACTTTCACGATAACTAATTTCGGTACGTTCAAGTCCTTGTTCGGTACACCTATCATCAACCAGCCGCAGGTAGCCATTCTGGGTGTAGGAGTAATCGAAAAGAAACCGGCCGTAATCGAGACGCCTGAAGGAGACGTGATTGCCATTCGTCATAAAATGTATCTGTCCCTGTCGTATGACCATAGGGTGGTGGACGGTTCACTCGGAGGTAATTTCCTCTACTTCATCAAGAATTATCTGGAAAACTGGAATGAATAAATTAATGCCTTGACCCTTATGAAAAAATATGATATCAAAACCACGGATGCAGAATCTCTGAAGAAGTGGTACTACCTGATGACTTTGGGACGCGCGCTTGACGAGAAAGCGCCCGCCTATCTATTGCAATCTCTGGGATGGTCCTATCATGCCCCTTATGCCGGGCATGATGGCATACAACTGGCTATGGGACAAGTCTTCACCCGAGGAGAAGATTTCCTGTTCCCTTATTACCGGGATATGCTGACCGTTCTTTCTGCCGGTATGACGGTAGAAGAACTTATCTTGAACGGCATCTCCAAAGCTACCGATCCGGGCAGCGGCGGACGCCACATGTCCAATCACTTCGCCAAACCTGAATGGCATATAGAAAATATCTCCTCGGCAACGGGTACGCATGATCTGCATGCTGCCGGTGTGGCACGTGCCATGGTTTATTACGGCCATAAAGGAGTGGTGATAACTTCACACGGCGAATCGGCTGCTTCGGAAGGATTTGTCTATGAGGCGGTCAACGGGGCGAGCCTTGAACGCCTGCCGGTTATTTTTGTGTGGCAGGATAACGGCTATGGCATTTCCGTCCCCAAAAAAGACCAGACGGCAGCCAGGAAAGTGGCTGATAATTTCTCCGGTTTCAAGAATCTGAAAATAATACATTGTAATGGAAAAGATGTGTTCGATTCCATGAATGCTATGGCCGAGGCGCGTGAATATGCTCTGTTGAACCGTAATCCGGTGATTGTACAGGCGAACTGTGTACGTATCGGTTCACACTCCAATTCGGACAAGCATACCTTGTACCGTGATGAAGGCGAATTGGCTTATGTAAAAGAGGCGGATCCGTTGATGAAGTTCCGCAGAATGTTGTTGCGTTATAAGCGGCTGACGGAGGAGGAACTGAAAGAAATCGAAGAACGGGCCAGGAAGGAGCTTACGGCAGCTAACCGGAAAGCGCTTGCGGCGCCCGATCCTGATCCGAAGACCATATTCGATTATGTATTGCCCGAACCGTACGAGCCGGAAAAGTATAAAGACGGGGTGCATCCTGAAGCCGGAGGCGAGAAAAAGTTTCTTGTAAATGCTATTAATGATACGCTGAAAGCGGAATTCCGTCATAATCCCGATACTTTTATTTGGGGACAGGATGTTGCCAATAAGGATAAGGGCGGCGTGTTCAACGTGACGAAAGGCATGCAGCAGGAGTTTGGTGAATCGCGTGTGTTCAGTGCTCCTATAGCTGAAGACTATATTGTAGGTACGGCGAATGGCATGAGCCGTTTCGATCCTAAAATCCGTGTCGTGATAGAGGGGGCGGAATTTGCCGATTATTTTTGGCCTGCCGTTGAACAGTATGTGGAATGTACACATGAATATTGGCGCAGTAACGGGAAGTTTGTGCCGAACGTAACGCTACGCCTTGCTTCCGGTGGCTACATCGGTGGCGGTCTTTACCATTCGCAGAATATAGAGGGGGCTTTGGCTACGTTGCCGGGTGCACGGATCGTATGTCCTTCTTTTGCAGACGATGCGGCAGGATTGCTGCGTACCAGTATCCGTTCCCGTGGATTTACTTTGTTCCTTGAACCTAAGGCTTTATACAATTCCGTTGAGGCTGCTTCAGTGGTTCCCGAAGATTTCGAGGTGCCGTTCGGAAAGGCACGTGTCCGCCGCGAGGGTTCAGACCTTAGTGTCATTACTTACGGAAACACCACCCATTTCTGTCTGGACGTAGCCGCACGGTTGGAGAAAGAAGGGGGATGGAACGTGGAAGTCATTGACATCCGTTCGCTGATACCGTTGGATAAGGAGACGATATACGAATCGGTGAAAAAGACGGGCAAGGCTTTGGTGGTGCACGAAGATAAGGTTTTTGCCGGTTTTGGCGGTGAGATAGCTGCCGGCATAGGTTCCGACTTGTTCCGCTATCTGGATGCACCGGTTCAGCGGGTCGGCTCTACTTTTACTCCGGTTGGCTTTCATCCTGTATTGGAGCGTGCCATTTTGCCGGATACGGATAAAATTTATGAAGCAGCGAAGAAACTGCTGGAATTCTAACTTAAAGGAAGGAAATGAAAGATATGAAGAAAATAGGATTATTTTATGTAGCCAATGCTGTAAAGACCTCCCGGGTGGCGCGGAAAATCCGTGAGGCGTTAGGGGAGGATAACGTGGATATTGTTCCTGTAGAGAAGGCGTGGAGCGATGACTTCAAATCGTACCACAACTTGGTTGTAGGTGTTTCCACCTGGTTTGACGGAGAGTTGCCTACTTATTGGGACGAGCTGGTTCCCGAGCTGGAAACTCTCGACTTGAAAGGAAAGAGAGTGGCCCTGTTTGGTCTGGGCGACCAGGCGAACTATCCCGATAATTTTGTGGATGGACTGGGTATTCTTGGTGAGGCTTTCGAGAAGGCCGGTGCCACCCTTGTCGGTTATACTTCTGCACAGGGCTATACGTTTAATCATTCCAGAGCCTTGCGTGACGATAAATGGTGCGGCTTGGTCATTGATATGGAGAACCAGCCAAAACTGACGGATAAACGCATCAGGGAATGGTGCGGACAGTTGGAGAGAGAACTGCTGTAACAAGTAGTGACGGATGATTGGTGGTTTGCCGGTATCGCCGTTTTGCGGTACCCGATAGGCAAATCACTGGTCATCACTCGCTTCTTCTCTCTCTCCTTTGGCATATTGGCTTGGATTGACCTTGAAATGCTTTTTGAATACTTCCCGGAAATATTTGCTGTCGCAGAAACCTGTCATTTCCGCAATTTCTGTAATGGAGTGCTGCCCTTCTTTCAGTAATTGCGCGGCTTGTTCTAGCCGGATAAACCGGATATAATCTGACGGGGCCTGGTCGGTCAAAGCTTTCAGCTTGTTATAAAAACTGGTACGGCTCATGCCCATCAGCGAACACAGGACATCTACGGTAAGCTCCTGATTGCTCATGTTCCCTTCTACATGCCTTTTTATCTCTGAGATAAATTTCCAGTCAAGGCTGTTGTAATTATTGGCGGCAGGAGCGGACTCATCCGTAGCCAGTTCGATACTTGTATATTTGCTGCGTAGCAAAGCTCTGTTCGCCAATAGATTGGCAATGCTCGCTTTTAGAATGTTCAGGCTGAAAGGCTTGACGATATATTCGTCTGCTCCTATCTGTAGTCCTTCAAGGATGTGCTTTTCATCGGCCAATGCGGTGAGCAGCAATACCGGAATATGGGATGTCTCCATGTCGTTCTTGATGGCACTGCATAATTCGTCACCTCCCATCTCGGGCATCATGATATCGGAAAGAATTAATTCCGGCCAGAATTCCTTTACCAGGACAAGAGCCTCTTTGCCGTTACTGCAAACCTGTACATTGTAGGTACTTGATAGGCATTGGAGCAGGTAGGCGCGAAGTTCATCGTTGTCTTCTACGATCAGAATTTTTTGCAGGTTACCGTTGGAGGCTGCCGGGGTTTCACTTAGCTTTAACGGGGCGCTGAAGACATTGGTACTATCGGAAGGCCTTTTTTCCGGATTTGCCAGAGCTGATTTCCGGAAATGACCGTTGCCTTTCGGAAAACTCATCCGGATGGTTGTACCTTGGTGTTCGGCACTTTCTATATTGATTTTGCCGTTATGCAGGTGTACCAGCTTCCGTACCAGCATCAGGCCTATGCCGCTGCCTGTTATTTTGGAATTGATGGCATTGCTGCCTCGGAAATGCAGTTTGAACAGCTTTTTTTGTTCCCGCACGGGGACTCCGATTCCTGTGTCTCTGACTTCTATCTTCCAATTGTCTTTTGTTTCATGTACCAGAATGGCTACACTGCCATTTTCGGGAGTATATTTTAAAGCGTTGGAGATGACGTTTTTCAGGATAGAGTCCATCTTTTCCTTGTCGAACCAGGCCTCCAGATAGCTGAAGTTGCTTTCGTAGGTGAAAGTGATGTGTTTGGTTTCGGCATACGTTTGGAAGGTATGGTAGATTTCCCTTACGTATGTATTCAGTTCACGCTCGGATATACATAACTTGGAAGAATAGACGTTGGCCCTTTCAAAGTTGATCAGGTTACTGGTCAGCTGCAGCAGGGCATTTACATTTCTCAGTGCAATGTTCATGCTGTTTGTTTCTTTGTCGTCCAGCTTCTTGTTTTCGATCAGCTCCTCCAAAGGTGCCTTTATGAGGGTAAGCGGAGTGCGGATATCATGGGCGGTGTTGATGAAGAAACGGGTCTTCTCATCGGATATTTTCTTTTGTTTGTTTAGGGCCAGTATCCGGTAGCCGATGCCCGACAACAAGGTTGCCAATAGAATATAGCATATAATGGCCCATGTACTGGCCCATAGGGGAGAGGCGATGTTGACTTTGATATTTCGTTCTTCGAGAGAACGGTATGGCTCTGCCTTGGAGATGGCGCGTATGTGCAGGGTGTATTTACCGGAAGGCAGATTGGTCAGACGCAGCAGGTTTTCCTCACCCAACCGGTTCCATCTGTCATAAAAACCTTCCAGTCTCCAAAGGTAGGCGACATTATCCGGAGAATCGTAATTGATGGAAGAAATTTTGATGGAAAATGAGTTCTGATTATATTTCAGGTCCAGTTTGTCCGTCTCGTTGATAACCTTTTTCAATGGGGAGTTCTTGTCTCCCGGATAGACGGGCTGATAGGAGATGTGGAGTTCGGTAAATATCATTGGAGCATAGATATAATCCGGAAATTTAGAATTCTCTGGAAATTCAACGGCACCGTCCGTACTTCCGAAGACAAAGCCTTTGTCCTTTTGTAAAGTTCCGGCGGAGGCATTGAAGAAGGCCGACATCAGTCCTTGTTCTTTGGTCCAGTTCCGGAATGTTTTGCTTTCCACTGAAAAGCAACTGATGCCATTCTCCGTACTCATCATGATCGAGCCGTTTCTTCTGGGAAGGATCGTATAAATGTTGTTTGAAACCAGCGCGGAGTTTTCCGCATGATAGTTTTCAAAAGTATGGTTCCGGATATCGAAGACTACCAATCCGGAGCCATTGGTGCCGATATATAATAATCCGTTCCTGTCTTGGTAGAGCGTATTGATGTAACCGGACTCCACTTGCAGTTCTATAGGGTAATATTTGCCGGAGTTTCTGTCCAGGAGATATAGTCCGCCGGAGGTACCGATCCACATGTGGACACTGTCTTTTTCTGCAATGGCGGTAACGGTACTTACTCCGGGATAGAGTTGCACTTCGTTGCTGGCCAGGTCAAAACATTTCAGATTATAATAGCCTCCGGACCAGACATAACCTTGGGAGTCCTTTATTATGTCACGGATGTATTTGTCGGGACGCATGTTGGCCGGTGTGAGAAGATAAGGGGAAAAGTATTCTACCGACAGGGCCTTTTTGTTTATCTTGTATATGCCCGAGGTGTATCCGCCTGCCCAGATAACACCGGGTGATACCTCACAGAGGGTGATGAAGATATGGTTTTTATCTTTTAGCTCTTGGTCGAAGGAACTTAAAAATGAATGCCATTGGCCGGTTTTCGATTTGTAGAGGCTGATGCCGTTGCTGGTACCGAACCATAGGTCGCCTTCGCTGTCTTCCATAACGGCATGTACCTGGTCATTGACCAAAGATTGCCTGTTGCCTATAGAGTGTTTTATCCAGTTGTAATTCTTATAACGGTTGTCTATGATAGTCACCCCCATGGGATAGTTGGCCAACCATATCCGTTTTTCGTTATCAATATAAATATCGTTGATATTGTTGCCGTTCATCTCATTGTAGTTCTCATAGGTAGATGTGATATATGGTTCCGATTGGCAGGTTGCTATATCCATTTTGTGCACTCCCATTCCTTCGGTCGCAATCAGCAGCTCGGTAGCATTGAGAGGGATGATTTTGGCAATATTTACATCGCTCAGATCCATGTTTGAATGAATGATTTTGTCATGGCGCATATCGTAAGCAAATATACCTTTCTCGAAAGTACCGATAAACAGGCGTTGGGTTGGTTGATGAAAGTGCAGTTCACTGATTTGCGCCTGGATATTGTCGAGCTTCTTGATGGGGATGATTTCCAATGACCGGTTTCCTAATTTAACGTAGCGGATGCCTTTTTCCGTGGCTATGAAAAAGTGATTGTCATCGGCCTGTTCAATGTCCGTGATGTTGCTTTTAAGGATATTGGGCAGCAGCAAGGCTTGCTTGTTTACGGTATTGTATAAGGTAATGGAGTATCTGGTACACAGCCATATATTATCTTGCCGGTCCTTGTGGCTATAGCTGACACTGACCGGTATTTTGGGTAGTTTATAGATATTGATGAAATGGTCGTACTTGGAATTATACTGGAAGATACGTCCGCTTTTGCCGGCTGCCCATAATTCACCGTTTTTGCCTATGTATAGCCATCCGAGGCGTATCGGAGAGTTCAATCTGGTATCTTCATCTCCGGTAAGTCTGTAATGCTTTATTTCCTTTCCGTTGTAACGGTCCATACCCTCGTTGGTGAGAAACCACATGTAACCCGTAGAGTCTTTTTTTATACTGAAAATTCTTCGGTTACTTAGTCCATCTTCTACACCTATATATTTATAAGTTTGCGCGGTGGATATAAAAGTCAAATAAAACAAGAAATATACAATACTTACAATGAACCTCATACAAAGTTGTGTTATAAAGCATATATAACATGTCACATGTTATAATAGTTTACAAAATAAGCAAAAAAGATTGAGGCGTGCAAAGAAAAAGCCTGCTTTTGTAGAGCAGGCTTATGCGCTTTGGGAAGAAGTAGTGTTAATTCAAGAATGCTTTGGCAGCTTCTGCGCAACGTTCTCCGTCTATGCCGGCGGAGACAATTCCTCCTGCATATCCGGCTCCTTCTCCACAAGGAAACAGCCCTTTGATACGGACGTGTTGCAGGGTTTCCTTGTCTCTGATGATGCGTACGGGCGCTGATGTGCGTGTTTCAACTCCAATCAGTATTGCTTCATTTGTCAGGAAGCCGTGGCTGTATTTGCCGAATTGCTGAAATCCCTTGCTCAGCCTGTCTGCAATAAAGGCCGGCATCCAGAAGTGTAGCGGGGAAGATACCAGTCCCGGAGCGTACGAGCTTTCGGGCAGGTCGTAACTCAATTTCTTTCTGGTAAAATCCGCCATGCGCTGTGCCGGTGCGGTTTGTTTCATGTTGCCTTGTTGCCAGCACAAACGTTCCAAATGTTCCTGGAAGTACATCATCCTTAATTCTTCATTCAAGAAAGGTTCTTCATTCAAGAAA
>NZ_GL882623.1:78686-193822 GCF_000195635.1 Bacteroides fluxus YIT 12057
TCTTCATTCAAGAAAGGTTCTTCATTCAAGAAAGTATTTTCATTCAAAAGGTCTTCCGGACGTAGTTCCACCACCATACCCGAATTGCTCCAGCGGGAACCGCGGTTGCTGGGGCTCATGCCATTGACTACAAGTTGTTGCGGGCCGCTGGCGGCAGGCACTACAAAACCACCCGGACACATGCAGAAACTATACACGCCGCGTCCGTCTATTTGATTGACAAAACTGTATTCAGCGGCGGGCAGGTATTTGCCACGTCCGTTCCGGTTGTGATATTGTATCTGGTCTATCAGCTGGGCGGGATGTTCCAGGCGGACGCCTACGGCGATTCCTTTTGCCTCAATCTCTACCCGGTTGGCGGCAAGCCAGCGATACACGTCTCTGGCAGAATGGCCGGTGGCAAGAATGACGGGACCGAGCAAGGTCTTGCCCGTGTTGGTTTCAATGCCTTTCACTTCATCTTTTTCTATGATCAAGGCATCCATACGCGTTTCGAAGTGTACTTCGCCGCCACATTCGATGATGGTGTTCCGCATATTCTCGATGACGCGCGGCAGTTTGTCCGTCCCTATATGAGGATGGGCATCCGCCAGTATGGATGTAGAAGCTCCGTGTTGGCAGAATATATTCAGTATTTTATCTACATTCCCGCGTTTTTTGCTTCGGGTGTACAGCTTTCCATCGGAGTAGGCACCTGCACCGCCTTCTCCAAAGCTATAATTGGATTCGGGGTTTACGGTCTGCTGCCGTCCTATCTGGGCCAGGTCTTTTTTCCTTTCCCGCACGTCTTTTCCGCGTTCCACGATGACGGGACGCAGTCCGAGCTCTATCAGTCGTAAGGCGGCAAAAAGGCCTCCGGGGCCGGCGCCCACTACAATAACCTGCGGCTTGCCTTCTACCTTATTATATTGGACATGCCGGTATTCGTCATCCTGCGGCACTTCATTCAGATATGCCCGCACGTTCAGGTTTATGAAAACGGTCCGTTGCCGGGCATCGATGCTGCGTTTCAAGACGCGTGTCGCTGTAATCTCACGTGCGTCCAGTCCTTTTTCCTGCACCAGATACTCTTTCAGACGTTGTTCGTTTGCCGCTATTTCGGGCAATACGCGTAATTGGTATTCTTGTATCATATTATCCAAATAGGGTACGGAAAGCTTCTTCCACTTTCCGTACCGGTATTAATTCTATCTTTATCTTTTGGGTATTGAGTCCCTGCATATTATATTTAGGCAATATGAATTGCTTGAAACCTAACTTCTCGGCTTCGCCGATACGCTGTTCGATGCGGTTTACCGGGCGTATCTCTCCCGACAGGCCGATTTCACCTGCCATGCAGACCTCCGGTTCTATCGCCGAATCCATATTGCTGCTGAGAATGGCACTGATCACAGCCAGGTCAATGGCCGGATCGTTCACTTTCAGGCCTCCGGCAATGTTGAGGAACACATCTTTCTGGGCCAGCTTGAAGCCTACACGTTTTTCCAGTACGGCAAGCAGCATATTCATCCGGCGGATATCGAAGCCGGTGGCAGAACGTTGCGGATTACCATATACGGCACTGCTTACCAATGCTTGTGTCTCAATCAGAAAAGGCCTGATGCCTTCTATGGCCGAAGCGATGGCTATCCCGCTCATTCCTTCATGGTCCTGGCTCAGAAGGAGTTCCGAAGGATTGTTCACTTGCCGCAGGCCGTCCTGCCGCATTTCGTAAATGCCCAGTTCGGCCGTACTTCCGAAACGGTTCTTGATGCTGCGGAGAATACGGTACATATAGTGTTGGTCACCTTCAAACTGAAGCACGGTATCCACGATATGTTCCAGCACCTTGGGGCCGGCTATGCTGCCTTCCTTGTTGATGTGCCCTATCAGTATGACGGGAGTGTGCGTCTCTTTGGCGAAACGCAGGATGGAGGCGGAGCATTCGCGTACCTGGGCTATGCTTCCCGGAGACGATTCCAGCGTTTCAGTCGAGATGGTCTGTATGGAATCTATAATGACCAGGTCCGGGTGCGTATTCTTTATATGTACATAAATCTGTTCCAGGGACGTTTCGCAGACGATGAGGCAATCGTTGGAAATGTTTGTCAGCCGGTCGGCGCGCAGCTTCAGCTGGCGGGCGCTTTCTTCTCCGGAGATGTAGAGTATCCGTTTTTCCGGGATTTGCAGTACGGTTTGCAGTACCAAGGTTGATTTGCCGATGCCCGGTTCGCCGCCGATAAGCACGAGGGAACCTTGTACCAGTCCTCCCCCCAATACCCGGTTCAGTTCGGCATCATGGAGATCGATGCGCGGTTCGTCATCCGCTATTATCTCATTCAGGGTGACGGGTTTGGCTTTGGCGGTCTCGATGCCGGAAACAGGGCGTTTGTTTACAGTCTCTTTCCTTATGGTCTCCTCTACATACGTGTTCCATTCCCCGCACGACGGGCATTTGCCTATCCATTTGGGAGATTCTTGTCCGCAGTTGCTGCACACGTAAACCGTCTTTTCTTTTGCCATATCTCAGTTCCATTCTATATTGACTGCCCAAAGGTACGATTTTTCGTTGCAGAGGTTGCAGGGTCTCGTGGAGTTTTTTACCTTTGTTAGTAGAAACAGTACCTAATTGATAAGTTATGATAGATGATATTCTTGAGTACAACAGGCGGTTTGTTGCCGATAAGGGGTATGAGAAGTACATTACCAATAAGTATCCCGACAAGAAAATAGCCATTCTTTCTTGTATGGATACCCGTTTGACCGAGTTGTTGCCGGCCGCTTTGGGCATCAGGAACGGTGATGTAAAGATGATCAAGAATGCGGGTGGAATTATTTCGCATCCGTTTGGCAGTGTAATCCGTAGCTTGATGGTGGCCATTTATGAATTGGGAGTGACGGAGGTCATGGTCATTGCGCATTCCGATTGCGGTGCCTGCCACATGAGCAGTGCCCAGATGATAGAGCATATGAAAGCCCGCGGCATCAAGCAGGAGACGATTGACATGATTCGTTTCTGCGGGGTCGATTTTGAATCCTGGCTGTATGGGTTTGAAGATACGGAGAAGTCAGTGAGAGGTACGGTGGAAGTTATTCTCAACCATCCGCTGATACCGCGTGACATTAAAGTCTATGGATTCATAATAGATTCCGTGACAGGAGAACTGACACCGGTGAGGTGACAGGTTAGAAATGTATAGGACATCTTATACCGTCGTTATCTCTCCTGCCAGGGGACGGCTCATCAGTTCCCTTACTTTGGCGGGGAGATAATCATGTCCCAAGAGGAACATCAGTTTGGTGACGGCAGACTCCGTGGTGCTGTCGTACCCGCAGACCACACCGGCCTGCATCAGCTGGTAACCGGTTTCGTAGCGTTCCATTTCAACGGTTCCTGCGCTGCATTGAGTGACGTTTACGATTACGATACCCTGTTCGCAGGCAGCGTGCAGGCGGCGGAGGAACCATTCTTTACGGGGAGCATTGCCGGAACCGTAGGTTTCAAGAACAACCGCTTTCAGCCCTTTGGTGGAAAGCACGGCATCCACTACGTTCTCCTGAATGCCGGGAAAGAGTTTCAGCACGGCAATGTTGGTGTCCAGCAGATAATGGGGCTTTAGTTCCCGGCGATTGCCGTGTACCTGTATTTGTACATTATTATATTTGATATGTATGCCCGCCGAGGCAAGTACCGGATAATTGAACGAACGGAAAGCGTTGAAGTTTTCGGCGTTCATCTTGGTGGTACGGTTGCCGCGCATCAAATGGTTTTCGAAGAATATGCAGACTTCAGGCACGATGGGGTGTCCGTTGGAATGGCAGGAAGTGGCTATTTCAATACTGGTCAGCAGGTTTTCCTTGCCGTCTGTACGTAGTACGCCTATGGGCAATTGGGAGCCGGTAAGGATGACGGGCTTGGCCAGCCCTTCAAGCATAAAGCTGAGTGCCGAGGCCGTGTAAGCCATGGTGTCCGTGCCATGCAGGATGACGAATCCGGTATATTGGTCGTAGTTGTCGCTGATGATGCGTACAAGTTTGCGCCATGCTTCCGGATCCATGTCAGACGAATCCATAGGCGGGTCGAACTGGTAAGTGTCGATACGGAACGTAAACCTTTGAAGTTCGGGCACATGCTTTTGCAGTTGTTCAAAGTTGAAGTTTTCCAGGGCACCGGTCTCCGCATTCTCTATCATGCCGATAGTTCCACCGGTGTAAATTAGCAAAACGGAAGTATTTTCTGGGTTCATATGCGCCTTTCTTTCTTTTGTACCCTGCAAAGATAATTATATATCTTTAAAATGATGGCAAAATGTTAGAAAAGAACAGGAGGATTTATGCTTCCACGGTATGGAAAGTGAGTGAATGTAGGTTGTTTGCTATACATATATCTTGGTATTTTTAAGGCTTTATGTATTTTTATCGCAAAAAAGTCGTAAAAACTGATAGATTGAATGTTTTTATTGTTACTTTTGCAACACTTATCAGAAACGATAGAAGCAAAAGACTATGAACAAGTACTATCAACATACAGTCACATCCATGTGTACCATGACCCTTAGGGGTTAAGGATAGTATTTTGTGTTTCTACGTGTTACACCATTTTTCAATCAGTATTTCTATTTAGTGAAGTTTTTCATTCATGCGCCGGCTGTGCCCGCCGTGAGTGAGGTCAATAGAAACAGCCGGGAATATAAACTCAGATAATCAGAAAATAACATATATAATGAAAGTAATGAAGTTCGGCGGTTCGTCCGTAGGGACCGCAAGCAGTATTTTAAGCGTAAAAAAAATAGTAGAAGCCGTAGATGAACCGGTAATCGTTGTCGTATCCGCTTTGGGCGGCATCACGGACAAACTGATAAATACCTCCAAGATGGCGGCGTCCGGTGATGCTTCCTATGAAAATGAATTCCGTGAGATTGTCTATCGCCATGTAGAGATGGTTAAGGAAGTGATTCCTGCAGGTGAAGCGCAAGTGGAGTTACAGCGCCGCATCGGTGAGTTGCTGAATGAACTGAAAGACATTTTCCAGGGTATTTATTTGATCAAAGACCTTTCGCAGAAAACCTCCGATACGATTGTGAGCTATGGCGAGCGTCTTTCGTCCATTATCGCCGCACAACTGACAGGGGCTGAATGGTTCGATTCACGCACGTTCATCAAGACCGAAAAGAAGCACTCCAAACACGTGCTGGATACGGACTTGACCCATTCGCTGGTCCGTGAGGCATTCCGCAATTCTCCCAGACGTGTCCTGGTTCCGGGATTCATTTCAACGGACAAGGTGACGGGGGAAGTCACGAATCTGGGAAGAGGCGGTTCCGACTATACGGCGGCGATTATCGCTGCGGCACTGGACGCCGACAGCCTGGAAATCTGGACGGATGTAGATGGCTTTATGACGGCCGATCCCCGTGTGATCTCCACCGCCTATACCATCAGCGAACTGAGTTATGTGGAGGCTACGGAACTTTGCAACTTCGGTGCGAAAGTTGTCTATCCGCCTACCATCTACCCGGTCTGTCACAAGAACATTCCTATATTGATAAAGAACACTTTCAACCCCGAAGGTGTGGGAACGATTATCAAGCGGGAAGTTTCCAATCCGCAATGCAAGGCCATCAAGGGTATTTCTTCCATCAACGACACAAGCCTGATTACGGTGCAGGGCTTGGGTATGGTAGGTGTCATCGGTGTGAATTACCGTATCTTTAAGGCGCTTGCCAAGAATGGGATCAGCGTGTTCCTCGTATCGCAGGCATCTTCGGAGAACTCCACGTCCATCGGTGTGCGTAATGCGGATGCCGACTTGGCTTGTGAGGTGCTGAACGAAGAGTTTGCCAAAGAAATAGAGATGGGCGAGATTTCGCCTATCCTGGCAGAAAAGAATCTGGCTACGGTGGCTATCGTAGGCGAGAATATGAAGCATACGCCGGGTATTGCGGGTAAACTGTTCGGTACGCTGGGACGTAACGGCATCAATGTGATAGCTTGCGCGCAGGGTGCTTCGGAAACCAATATCTCATTTGTGGTGGACAACAAATCATTGCGCAAGTCTTTGAACGTTATCCATGATTCTTTCTTCTTGTCGGAATACCAGGTATTGAACCTCTTTATTTGCGGTGTCGGTACGGTGGGAGGCAGTCTGATAGAGCAGATTCACAGTCAGCGCCAGAAACTGATGCAGGAGAATGGCTTGCAGCTGAACGTGGTAGGTATAGCCGATGCGTCCAAGGCCATGTTCGGTCGTGAAGGCTTCGACCTGGGACGTTTTCGCGAAGAACTGGCGGAGAAAGGAAAGGACAGCTCGCTGGATACGCTTCGCGACGAGATTATCGGCATGAATATCTTCAATTCCGTATTTGTGGATTGTACGGCAAGTGCGGGCGTCGCTTCTCTTTATAAAGACCTGCTGATGCACAATGTCTCCGTCGTGGCAGCCAACAAGATTGCCGCTTCTTCGGAATATGACAATTATCGTGAACTGAAGCAGATTGCCCGCCAGCGTGGCGTGAAGTATCTGTTTGAAACCAACGTAGGTGCGGGGCTTCCCATCATCAACACCATCAATGACCTGATCCATAGCGGTGACAAGATCTTGAAGATTGAAGCCGTGCTGAGTGGCACGTTGAATTATATCTTCAATAAGATCAGTGCGGATATTCCTTTCAGCAAGACCATCAGGATGGCGCAGGAAGAACGTTATTCCGAGCCTGATCCCCGTATCGACTTAAGCGGGAAAGATGTTATCCGCAAGTTGGTGATTCTGGCGCGTGAGGCTGGCTACCGTCTGGAACAGAGTGATGTTGAGAAGAATCTTTTCGTACCCGATGATTTCTTTGAAGGTTCATTGGAAGACTTCTGGAAGAAAGTGCCGAGCCTTGATGCCGGTTTCGAGGCCCGCCGTAAAGTACTGGAAGCCGAAAACAAGCATTGGCGTTTCGTTGCCAGGCTGGAAAACGGCAAGGCGTCCGTCGGCTTGCAGGAAGTGGGCGTCAACCATCCGTTCTACGGTTTGGAAGGCAGCAACAACATCATCTTGCTGACCACGGCACGCTATAAGGAATATCCGATGATGATACAGGGTTACGGAGCCGGCGCAGGGGTAACGGCTGCGGGAGTATTTGCGGATATCATGAGTATTGCGAATGTTTAAATCATACATCTTATGAAACACATCATCATCCTGGGTGACGGTATGGCCGACTGGCCTGTAAAGGCATTGGGCGACAAGACATTGTTGCAGGCTGCCGATACGCCTTATATGGATAAACTGGCGCGGATGGGACGGACGGGAAGGCTGGTGACTGTTGCCGAAGGTTTCCATCCGGGCAGTGAAGTGGCGAATATGTCCGTTCTGGGTTATGATCTTCCGAAAGTGTATGAAGGCCGCGGCCCGTTGGAAGCGGCGAGTATTGGTGTGGATTTGCAGCCGGGCGAGATGGCGATGCGCTGCAACATAATCTGCGTAGAAGGGAATCATATAAAGAACCACTCTGCCGGACACATCACGACTGAAGAGGCTGATGTGTTGGTAAGATATTTGCAGGAACAGTTGGGAGACGATAGGGTCCGCTTCTATACGGGCGTACAATACCGCCATCTGCTGGTCATAAAGGGAGGTGACAAGCGTGTGGATTGTACGCCGCCCCATGATGTGCCCTTGAAGCCTTACCGCCCGTTGATGGTAAGGCCGATGGCGGGAACGGAACAGGTCACGCTTCCCGAAGGGCAGGCGGACTTGACTCCGCGGCAGACTGCCGACTTGATCAATGATTTGATTTTGCGTTCGCAGGAGATTCTGGAGAACCATCCCGTTAACCGGAAGCGTGTGGCCGAAGGCAAGGATCCCGCCAATAGCGTCTGGCCGTGGAGTCCCGGTTACCGTCCGCAGATGGAGCGCCTTGCCGATAAGTTTCCTCAGGTGAAGCGGGGCGCCGTCATTTCGGCTGTGGATCTGATTAATGGCATCGGTTATTATGCCGGATTGCGTCGCCTCACCGTAGAGGGGGCTACCGGACTTTATGATACCAATTATGAGAACAAGGTGGCTGCCGCTCTTGAAGCCTTGAAAACCGATGATTTTGTCTATCTGCATATCGAAGCCAGTGATGAGGCGGGGCATGAAGGAAATATCCCTCTGAAGATTATGACCATCGAGAATCTGGATAGCCGTGTCGTAGGGCCTGTTTACGAGGCTGTGAAGGATTGGGACGAACCGGTAGCCATTGCCGTGTTGCCCGACCACCCTACGCCTTGCGAGCTTCGCACCCATACGGCAGAACCGGTTCCGTTCCTGGTCTGGTATCCGGGCATAGAACCGGACGAGGTGCAGACCTTTGATGAAGTGGCCGCATGCAACGGTTGCTACGGCCTGATGAAAGAGGACGAGTTTATCAATGAATTTTTAACCCTTTAATTTATGCGATATTATAGTACCAACAAACAAGCCTCCGACGCTACTCTTGAAGAAGCGGTAGTGAAAGGACTTGCCGCCGACAAGGGACTTTTCATGCCCTTTACCATCCAACCGCTGCCACAGGATTTCTATGACAGCATCGACGCGCTCAGTTTCCAGGAGATAGCCTATCGCGTGGCAGACGCTTTCTTTGGGGAAGACGTACCGGCCGATACCTTGAAACAGATTGTCTATGACACGCTGAACTTTGACGTTCCGTTAGTGAAAGTAACGGAGAATATCTATTCTCTGGAGTTGTTCCACGGTCCTACCCTTGCCTTCAAGGATGTGGGCGGACGTTTTATGGCTCGTCTGTTGGGCTACTTCATCCGGAAAGAGGGCAAGAAGCAGGTGAATGTATTGGTCGCTACTTCCGGTGATACGGGCAGTGCCGTAGCCAATGGCTTCCTCGGGGTGGAGGGTATCCATGTATACGTGCTTTATCCGAAGGGCAAAGTCAGCGAGATACAGGAAAAGCAGTTCACCACTTTGGGGCAGAACATCACTGCCCTTGAAGTAGATGGAACATTCGACGATTGCCAGGCTCTGGTAAAGTCCGCTTTCATGGACAGGGAACTGAACGGGCGTCTGTTGCTCACCAGTGCCAATTCCATCAATGTAGCCCGTTTCCTGCCGCAGGCTTTCTACTATTTCTATGCGTATGCCCAGCTGAAAAGAGCCACGGGTGGCTTGTCACCGGTCATTTGCGTGCCCAGCGGCAACTTCGGCAATATTACCGCCGGACTCTTCGGCAAGCGTATGGGGCTTCCCGTGAAACGGTTTATCGCGGCCAATAACCGTAATGATATCTTCTATCAATACTTGCAAACGGGTGTTTACACTCCGCGCCCCAGTATAGCTACCATTGCCAACGCCATGGATGTGGGCGATCCGAGTAACTTTGCCCGTGTGCTCGACCTGTATGGCAATGACCATGCCGCCATCTCCGCCGAAATCAGCGGCGCCACTTATACCGATGCGCAGATTGCAGAAACCATGAAGAAAGTCTGGAAGGAGGAGCGTTACCTGCTTGATCCTCACGGTGCCTGCGGTTTCCGTGCCTTGGCCGAAGGGCTGCGTCCCGGAGAGACAGGTATATTTCTGGAAACCGCCCATCCTGCGAAATTCAAGGATACGGTGGAAAAGATTATCGGTGAAACCGTGCAGATACCGGAAAAGCTGCAAGCCTTTATGCGGGGCGAAAAGAAGAGCCTGCCGATGTCTAAGGATTTTGCTGCCTTCAAGCAATATCTGATGGGCTTGTAACCAGGTGAGCATGGAAAAGAAATGAAATAAAGTCTGAAATGTTTGGCTTCGGCTTCCGGATGTTGTATATTTGTAACTGCAATTTTAGTTCAGATTCAATTTTAATTTAGTGTGAAAGGAGGGGCGTTGTTCCTCCTTTTCTTTTTGATCCTTATCGCATTCCGTTAAAGATGCCGCACGTTTACTCCCCGAATGACGCATCCCGCCATCCCGGATAATACAATTCAATCCCTTCAATTCCAGGTGTTTCACCTGAAAACCTTCGTGCTTTTGCAGAAAGCCTTTGTGGAGGTTGCTGAAAAGAAATGAACACCAGGTATTCTCCTTCCGCTTCAATGGTGAACTCTGCCTCCGTACACTCGTTCAGTGTACCTTGCCACCAGTTGGTGAAGTCGCTGAGAGGATATACCAGTCCTTTGCCATGCAGCCCACGGGCAGTGAAATTGATAATGGATACTTGCTGGCCGGGCGAACAGGAGAAAGTCCGTACGTCACGGCAGGGGATAAAAACGCCGTAGTCTGTGAACATCCGTACATCGGCTTCTGCACGCATATAGTCGATAAGCAGGCTGATGTTGCCCAAGGTGTGGTCCTCGCGTTTGCCCGTAGCACCGGTAATGGCAATGTGACGTTTGCCTTGCGACAACAGGAAGCGGACTGCTTTGGTCTGGTCGTTGGTCTCCTGCTCGCTGATGCGGTGAAGGAGGTGGCTGTACCGGTTACGGTTGTCTTCGCTGATGGAATCGCCGTCACCGATAATCACGTCGGGCACGTTTCCGCGGCGGATGTATTCATCGGCGGCGCCGTCGCAACAAACCACGTATGGCGCTTCTGCCAGAATCTTCAAGGGCAGGGGATTCGTGGGATATTCCCCGTTGGCCAGTACTACTGCATCAAACAACATACTATATATTTATGATTTTACGATTGAATTTACTTTTCACTACTATTTAATACTTACGCTTTATTACCCCGTAGGCGGAATTCTTTTTTTGAGTGAAAGAGCTTTGTTCAAAGCTTGTGAATATCCGTTCGCACGCTTTGGATATATATTCGCACGCTTTGAATATCCGTTCGCGCACTGCGAACAGAGTTTTCTCTTAACTCCTCCGGCTTTTAGTCTTAGCTTCGGAAGTTTTTTCAGTAGCTTCCCGAAAACTTTTCAAAAGGAACTTCACTGTCCATCATTCTCTTCCATTTGAAGTAGCCAAAGATAGCGATAATTGTGTAAAGGGCGTATAGGGCGGCTGTAAAATCAAGTCCCTTGTAGATGTATAGCCCTGCACTGACGGCGTCAACGGCAATCCATGCCCACCATTGTTCCACATATTTGCGTGCCAGCATCCACATGCCGACAATGCTTAGTGCGGTGGTAAAGGAGTCCAGCCAAGGCACGTTGCTGTCCGTAAACCGGATCAATATCCAGGCGATGCCTGTAAAGGCCACAGCAAATGCGGCGGCAAGCGGCAGCAGATAACGCGCCGGCATGCGGGTGATGGGGAGTTCGGGACTCTCCGCCTGTTGACCGGATACTTGTTTCCGCAAGATTTTCCGGCGGAGGAAGCTGCCGTATTTCCACATTGCCCAGCCATAAATGGCAGCGCCCAAATAGTAGATGTTGATGCCGAAATCAGCATATAGTCCGGCATCATAATAGACAAAGATATAGACAGCAGGCATGATGATACCTGCTATCCATAAATAAATGCTGGCACGGTACTCTAACCAGAGGTAGAGAATCCCGATGAGAGTACCTGCTATTTCGAGGGTATGTTCCATTGTCAGAAACTCAATGATAGATGTCCCAATACATTCGTTCCTGCCTGTGCGGCATAGCCTGTATAGTTGTTGCGGCGCTCCGGCGAGTTGGTATAGTCGCTGGAGGCCCAGCCGTTGTTCTCGTATTCTTCGTTGAAGAGGTTGTAAACGGTACATCCGATAGTAACGGATTTCAGCTTCGGAAGTTTGAAGGTGTAGGCCAGATTCAGGTTGCTTACGAAATAGGCGTCCAGCAAGTGGTCTTCAATGTCCATGTTGCTCATGTACTGCTTGCTTACGTATTGGGATTGCAAGGAGACCTCCAGCCCTTTGTAGGCATATCCGAAGCGGTTGCTCAGTATGAAATCCGGTGAGAAGGCGATGTGGGTGGTACCGTGGTCGATCTTTACACCGGGCAATTCATTCCAGTCCTCGTCGTATCCGTAGAGTGTCTCTACGAAATTCTTGATACGGTTGCGGCTCAGGGTGGCGTTGATGTCCCATTGGAAACCGCAGGACAGCTTCAGGCCACCTGTCAGCTCGATACCCATGCGGTAACTGTCCGGCACGTTGGCGGCTACGGCTTCACCGATTTCATTCAGCTCGCCTGTCAGGACAAGCTGGTCCTTGTAGTCCATGTAGTAGAAATTGGCGCCCAGATGCAGCCATGAGTTGGAGAAGGTATAGCCCAGCTCATAGTCGAAGAGGCGCTCTGCCTTGGGAGGATCGGTCAGCAGGCCGTCGGTATAGTTGTTGCGGGTAGGCTCTTTGTGGGCTACACTGAACGAACCGTACAGGCGGTGGTTGCGGTTGATCTGCCAGGACAATCCGGCTTTGGGGTTGAAGAAGTCAAATTTCTCGTCGATGTCAAGGTGTTGCAATGCATGGACGGCGGAATTCCATTTGTCGTTCTCACCATTCATCTTGTAGGTGATGTGGCGATATTGCATGTCGGCATAGGCGCTCAGTCCCTTGCCTAATTCATAGTTGGCTTTCAAATAAATGTTACCGTCGTTCTTGGTAGCATTGTTGCGGTAGTAATCCCGGTCGGGATCCAATGAGCCGAGGTAATTCTTCACCCAAAGCACTTTGCCGAAATGGTCGCCGTCGTAGCGGTTCAAGGCTCCGCCTAAAGATGCATGAAGACGGTTGTGGTTGTAGTTTACGGAGAAGATACCGCCGCCGAACCAGTTGTCCATGCCTTTCTTGCGGATGAGGTCGCTCTTTTTTACGGTCTCACCTGCCAGTTCGTAAGGCTTTAGACCGTATTCCACCAGTTTGCGTCCGTCTTTGTACTCCTGGTAGTATCCGTCACCTTTGGTATAGTGCAGGCCTACATTCAGATTCCATCGGGTGTTGAAGTTATGGTTCACCAGCAGCTGGTAGTTTTTCTGTACGTAGTTGTCCGTCTGGTCGTCGTAGTAATGGAAATTACCTCCGTCTTTCAGCAGCTCACCGGCTTCTTCAATACCATAATCGTAATCGATATCCGGTTGGTGGATTCCTCCATTCTTGTCGGCCACATACATATAGCCGCAGGAATTAAACCGGCGTCCGAATGCCTCCATTTGCGCTTTGGTAGCATAGTTCCAGGCATGGTAAGTGCGCTCTTTTCCGGCGAACGTAATCAGTTTGACAGAGGTATTGTCGTTATAATACCCCCCTTGCAGGTAATAGGAGTTCAAGCCGACCTCCGCGCGGTCCAGATAGCCGTCCGTGCTGATGTTGGAGAGGCGGGCGTCGAAGGACCAGTGTCCGTCAATCAGTCCTGTTCCCGCCTTTACCGTTTCTTTGTGGGTATTGAACGACCCGTATGAACCGTTGAATTCAGCATACGGTTTCAAGGAGAAGTCCCCGGTCTGCATATTGATGCTGGCACCGAAAGCGCCTGCACCGTTGGTAGATGTTCCCGCGCCGCGCTGCACCTGCATGTCTTTCACGGAGGAGGCAAAGTCCGGCAGGTTTACCCAGAATACCGTATGGCTCTCCGCGTCGTTGATGGGAATGCCGTTGGCGGTGACATTGATGCGGGTACCGTCCGTGCCGCGTACCCGCAGGGTAGTATAGCCGATTCCGGCTCCGGCATCGCTTGTGGTGATGGCGGAAGGTATCATGCTCAGCAGGTAGGGCAGGTCTTGTCCGAAGTTCTGTTTCTTTAATTGTTCTTTGCCTACGTTGGTGAATGCTACCGGTGTGGTGCCTGTGGCACGTGTGGAGATGATTTCTACTTCATCCAGATTGATAATTCGCAAGCTGTCTCTCTCGTGTGTCTGCGCACAAACACTCAGTGCTGCCATCAGAAGGCAGGGCACCATTGCATGTCTTTTCATTTGCAATAATTTAGTTTAGATAAATACAGAAAAGGGGAACTTTTCTTCTTTTCCCTACGTCGGCACTACCCGAATCAGGTCAATGGGTATGTTCTCAGCCCGTCATATTAGGGCACCCCTTAGTTGAAATCGGTTGCAAAAGTAGGGCTTTCTGCTGAAAGTCACAAGGAAAGCGAACGAAATTCAGACTTATTTGTTAATTTTGTACCATTAATTTTAAAGCAAACAGAATTATGTTATCACCACTATTAATGGCGGCCTTTGCCGCGCAGAATGCTGATGACGGTTTCAGCAAGTTACAAATATTTATCCAACAGTTGATAGACTGGAGCGTAAGTGCCGGTGGCCGTATAATCGGAGCTATCATTATTTTTGTAGTAGGACGCTTTCTGATCTCTTTCCTGAAGAAGATGGTTGCCAAGTTATTGGCTAAAAGACAAGTGGATCCCAGTATTCAGAGTTTTGTAAAAAGCCTGGTCAATATCCTGTTGACTATCTTGTTGATTATCGCCGTTATCGGCAAGTTGGGAGTAGAAACCACTTCATTTGCCGCTTTGCTGGCATCTGCCGGTGTGGCTATCGGTATGGCGTTGTCCGGCAACTTGCAGAATTTTGCCGGCGGGCTGATTGTCCTGTTGTTCCGTCCTTTCAAAGTAGGTGACTGGATTGAAAGCCAGGGCGTATCCGGTACTGTACGCGAGATTCAGATATTCCATACGATTCTGACTACAGCCGACAATAAGGTGATTTATATCCCTAACGGTGCCTTGAGCAGTGGTACGGTAACCAACTACAGCCATGAGGATACCCGCCGTGTGGAATGGGTGGTCGGCGTGGAATATGGCGAGAACTATGACAAGGTGGAAAGTACGGTTCGCCGCATTCTTTCCGGTGACAGCCGTATTCTGGCTACACCGGAGCCTTTTGTAGCCCTTCATGCTTTGGATGCCAGCAGTGTGAACGTGGTGATACGTGTATGGGTGAAGAGTGGAGACTATTGGGGAGTTTATTTTGACATGAACAAGGCCATCTACTCTGTATTCAACAAAGAAGGCATCGGTTTCCCGTTCCCGCAGTTGACGGTACATCAGGCACGGGACTGATGGATGCAGGAACTATCAGACAGACAATGGATAAAAGAAGAATACCGCTTGCTGTTGACCGGACAGCAGGCGGTATTCTTCTTATGGGGTGTATCAGTCTTCTTCACAAGTGTCCCGGTCCAGATGCAGCAGACGGTTGATTTCCCTTCGCTTTTCCAAATCCGTAAAGTAGGCTTCTACTACTGCGTACAGGTCGAATCCTGTAGTGGATCCGGCTGCCAAGTCCAGTGATTCTACCATCTTTTCTACCGCTTGGTGAATGCGTTTCTTGCCGATGAAATGCAATTCATTGCTATGAATCAAGCTTTTTTCCATGATACTTTCTGGTTTTAGTTAGTATAGGTATAACGTTCCGCCAGGTTAGTTAGTTCATGCGAAATGAGTGGCTTTGCCTAAAACCGCCATGCCAGTATTCGGCTGACTTTTGTACCCTGGGACATCGGGATTACTCTGTATTCAGCTACATTGACCGCTTTTAGACGGGCATACAGCTTTTCCAATGTTTCTTTTTTGGATACCAGGCAGGTGAACCATCTGCAGTTCCTCTGATACTTCCGGCTTTCTGTAATCATGTTCTGCAGGAAGCGTACTTCTCCGCCTTCACACCACAGTTCATTGGAGGTGCCGCCAAAGTTCAGCTTCGTCTTGGTAATCTTTTTTCCTTTCAAACTGCTGAGTTTCCGTAAGTTCCCCTCTTCCGCTGCTTCTTTTGAACTATGGAAAGGAGGATTGCAAAGGGTTACGTCGAAAAAGTCTTCCGTAGCGATGATGCCGTCCAAAATCTTCCGGCTGTCCTTTTGAAGCCGTAATTCTATTTTGTGGGCAAGCACCGGATTGCACGTGACAATCTTCCGCGCATTTTCAATGGAGACAGGGTCGATGTCGGAACCCACGAATGTCCAGCCGTATTCGGTATGTCCGATAATCGGGTAAATGCAGTTGGCGCCCACGCCGATATCCAGGCATCTGCACGGCTTCGTTTCTCCCATATTGTTTCCTTCTTGAAGGAGGTCGGCAAGGTAGTGGATGTAATCTGCCCTTCCGGGAATAGGGGGACATAGGTATCCTTTGGGGATATCCCAGTAGCTTATCCCGTAATAGGTGATCAGCAATGCCTTGTTTAATGCCTTCACGGCCTGTGGATTGAAGAAATTGATGGTAGGTGTACCATAAGGGTTGGGTGATACGAACTTCTTTAGCGGCTGGTAATTCTCTATCAACCGGGGGAAATCATATTTTCCCTGATGTTTGTTGTTCTTATGTAATTCCATTTTATCTGCCATGTGGCAAAGATACGGAGAATCATGGGAAACTTTGTGTTCTTGCCCGTACTTATTGGACTTTTGTCCGGACTTTGACTGATAGGGAAATCCCTATATATAAATAGAGGTAATAACCGGAATATGACATTTTATTATTTTATATTTGTAATACGGTAAAAACTAAAAAAAATGTTGCCATGAAGAAGATATCTGTTTTGTTGTTGTTGACAGTGTTAATGGGCTGTGGCGTTTATGGAGGTTATGGGTTTGACTATGCTCAATTGAGCAGTATTGAGCGAGGTATGAGCTTTAAGGAGGTAACTGCCGTTCTGGGGGAACCGGCTTTCCGTGATTTCGACAAGGAGAGGGAAGCGTGGACCTTCCGTGCTTTGGGGATGCAGGGATGGTCGGTTGTTAAGGTCTGGTTTAAGGAGGGCAAGGTTGTGGAGATGAAGAGTTATCTGGAAGATACAGGCACTCCTGCCAAGACGAACCGTCATTTAGACGGCAAAAAAGACTCCTCTTCCGGCACGGTGGATGCTAAAACGAAAGTGTATGTTTCTCCTGAAGGTAAGCACTATATTCAGACAGGTAATATAGTGGTTACTCCAGAAGGCAAACATATCATAGTTCCTTAAGGTATGCCTCATTTGTTTTTTACACGTTTCAACGGTAATCTTGGAAATAGTTTTCTGAAACGTACCAAATGGGAAGTAATGTTGCTTCCGGCAATAATGAAAGTTACGGCCAGGATAATCAATACTATTCCACAGCACAATCTTGGGGTCAAGGATTCTCCGAAAACGGTGACTCCGAAGAACACGGCTGTGACAGGTTCCAAGGCTCCAAGGATGGCTGTTGGGGTAGAGCCTATGTATTGGATAGCCTGTGTGGTACACAGGAATGATATGGCGGTTGGGAAAACGGCCAGTGCAATCAAGTTTCCCCATAAATACCATTTATCCACAACATGCAGGCTTTGGCCGAAATCGACACGGACTAAGAATAGTGACAAGCCGAAAAGTAATACATAAAAAGTAACTTTAAGTGTTGCCACATCTTTCAGCATAGGCCGGTTTACGCCTACGATATAGATGGCATAAGAAAGGGCCGACGCCATAACCAGGCTGACGCCTACCAGACTGAGTGTTGCGCCGTCACCTCCTTTATAAAGGAGCCCGATGCCGCTTAATGCCAAGAAGATGCAGAAGGTGGTCTGTAGGGTGATTTTCTCTTTGAAAGCGACTGCCATGATCAATGCTACCAGAATAGGATAGACGAACAGAATGGTTGATGCGATACCGGCTTCCATATAGTTGTAACTCTGGAAGAGGGTAAGGGAAGAGATGGCAACCAGCCATCCCAGAATGATCAACGGAAGTATCTCTTTTCTTTTAAGCTTGAAGTTCCTGCCCCGTGTCTTGAGCATGATGCCCAATATCGGAATGGCAAACAAATATCTGAAAAAAAGAACGGAATCCGGATCCATGCCTTCCTTATACAACGGGAGTGCGAAGAGCGGGTTCATGCCGTAGGTGGCAGCGGCAATGGTCCCCAATATGTATCCTTTGACTTTTGCATTCATAAACCTTGAACTTTATCTTGTTAATTACTATATGAAAAAAGCAGCTATCTGATTTAGATAACTGCTTTATTCTTGGTGATCCGCTTGGGGCTCGAACCCAAGACCCCAACATTAAAAGTGTTGTGCTCTACCTGCTGAGCTAGCGAATCAATCCTTTATTGCTGTTAAGCGGGTGCAAAGATAGGCACATTTCTTGAAAAAACAAGAGTATGGATGAAAAAAGTTTGTATTATTTTTATTCGCAACTATCTTTCTGCTGATTATCAGATGATTCTGTTTTATGGATATTTTCGCGATTGATGATGAATCGCTGATAATAGGATAACATTAATGTGGTAAGTGGAAGAGCTATGATCATGCCCAACATTCCCATTAGAGACCCCCATATAGACAAGGATAAGAGAATAATGGCTGGGTTCAATCCTGTTATCCTGCCCATGACACGGGGCACTATCAGTCCGTCTTGAATGGCTTGTACAACGGCGAATACGGCTGTTGCCGATGCTATGATAATCCAGAAATTACCTCCCGTGTCTGCAGCTTTCAGGATGGCAAGTATAATGGTAGGTACAAACCCGATAACCTGCAGGTAAGGTACCATATTAAGGGCGCCGATAAACAGTCCCAAACCTATAGCCAGCGGGAAATCTATGATGAGGAATCCGATACTGAACAGGATACCCACGCATAGGGCGACAAACGCTTGTCCGCGAAAATATCTGTTCATGCCGTCTTTGACATCATTGAATAGGTTTACCGCAAAAGGACGGTATTTCTGTGGAACAAGATGGGCCCAGCCTTCTGCGATGCTTTCATAATCCAATAGAATAAAAACGATGTACAGGAGAATCAGAAAGAAGGTGAAAAAGCTGAATAGCAGATTGACCGATTCTGACAGCAGGGACCATAATCGGGGGACTGTCTCCTTGAGGGCATCTAAAAGACTCTCCTCCTTGAAAAGCTGGTTGAGGAATTGCATGTCGATGTTCTCCCTCAAAAATTCCGATAGTGTTTTAGGGACATTGCTGTCATGGGCTCCATTGGAAAAGTATTCTATCAAAAGATCCTTGACTCTACCGAACTCTTGTATCATAGGGGGGACAAGCAGGTAAAATGCTGCTCCTCCTATTGCTAAAAGAGTGATCAAGGCGCAAAAGATGGAAATGACGCGGTTCTTTAATCTTAATTTGTATTGGAAGAATGTGACCAGTGGGTAGGTGAGGTAAGCGATGAGCCATGCTATGAAAAATGGCAATAGCACACCGCTTAAGCGTTTGAGGAGCATAAGTATGCCGATAATGATAATTCCGAGGATAACTCCGCGGATGAAACTGTCGAAAGTAATTTTCTTACGTTCCATAATGTTTGGATCTGTTATTGTAATTAATCACCGTTTGCCTGCAGGTCGTTCCGGATGGCCTGCTGGTAACATTCACGGCACAGAGGCTCATATTCTTCGGTTTCTCCCAATAATACTTGTTTGTCGTTTTTGACGGTACGGTGGGAAAAAGAAGCCAGTTGTCCGCACTTTACACAGATGGCATGTACTTTGGATACTTCGTCGGCGATGGCGCACAACCCCGGCATCGGACCGAAAGGAATTCCACGGAAGTCCATGTCCAGCCCGGCAACGATAACACGTACGCCGTTGTTGGCCAATTGGTTACATACATCAATTAAACCACTGTCGAAGAATTGAGCTTCATCGATACCTACTACATCGATTTCGGAGGTAAAAAGCAGGATGCTTGCGGATGAGTCTATCGGGGTGGAGGCAATGGAATGGCTGTCATGTGACACGACATCTGCGTCGGAATAACGCGTGTCTATGGCAGGTTTGAATATCTCTACCCGTTGTTTGGCAAATTTGGCACGCTTCAGCCGCCGTATCAGTTCCTCGGTCTTTCCCGAGAACATTGAACCGCAAATAACTTCAATTCTTCCTCTACGTTTGGTTTCTTGTATATGATCTTCCGAGAATAATACCATATTTTCAAGTGTTATGATTTAGATGCAAAGGTAATACTTTTTAAATAGTATGCCGACTGCCGCATCTTATAAAATAACTAGTATAATTATCTTTTTGTACCTAGCCAAGTCCACTTGTGCCAGATATATTCCAATGGCCCTTGCTTGTGCCGGGACAGCCACCATTTACATAGCCTTACCTGAACTAAGAATGTGAAGAATCCAATCAGTAAGCTGACTGTGTATCCGCAATAGGGGGCAAGACTCAGGCCGAACGGGAAGTAAATGGCCGCTCCTATGATAGATTGGGTTATATAGTTTGTTAAACTCATCCTACCGTAGAAACGTAAATTGTTGGTGGCGTTGCGGAATCTTTTGCTTTGATAAAGAAGGGTGAAAGATGCGGTCAAAACCAGGGTAAAGGCCAGTTTCTGCCACATGTCGAATATGGTTCCTACCGTCTGCCGTATAATTGTATCATTCTGCATGATAAGTTCTTTCAAAGTATATAGAGGAGCGAATGCTACGGCGGAAATGATCAATATTCTGACCCAGAAGTGGAGATTCTTTTCAGAAGGTATAAAGAACTGCTTTCTGCCGATGTAAACCCCTAACAGGAATAATCCGGCCGTCTGAAAGAAGCGTCCGGCATTTATAGCCCATAGAAGGCTTGCTTTCTGCCCCAATGTAATGTTACCTGAAATGAAATCCCAAAAGTTTCCCGCCTTTGTGTATTCCGCTACCTCTGCATACATTTCACCTACTTTCAAATCCGGTAACTGATGTGCCGGATTCATCAGATTGGCAATGTAATGATACCATTCGACAGGTTGCAATAGAAATATGACGGCAGTTATGATAATTGCCTTGTTGCTCCAATTGCGCGTAAAGAACAATACGAGCCCGACTATCGTGAATAGCAACAGGACATCTCCTGCCGGGAAAAAGGCGGCGTTTAATGTCGCGAATCCGGCTAGCAAGATTAAACGCCATAGAAAACGATAGCCAAAATCTTTGCCTTGTCTCTTCTGGTTCTGGGTCTGAATATAGAATGTGAACCCGAATAGGAGGGCAAATATGGCATAGGCTTTTCCGGCAAAGAGGGAAAATATCCCGTTGAATACTCCTTGGTCCAGAATGTTCAGCCACTCCGGTGAGTCTGTCGGATAAACGGGAAAAATAAAATGTTCCAGATTATGAACCAATATAATTGCCATTACAGCAAATCCCCGTAGGGCATCTATTACCTCAATACGAGGATTTGTGTTGGGAAGTTGTTTCATGTGTTATTTATTTGATAATAGTTTGATTTGTTGATTCATAATGAAAAAAGTATTAGGTAAAGGCTATCGTATTTATTATAGCTATGTAACCATGTGTTGCAAAGGTAGGAAAAATAGAGTAAACAATGGAATATACTGAAAAAAGTTCTAATTTCCGGCTTGAAATAATACTTTTGCGTGCTTTCTGAGATTTTTTCATTATTTATTTCTACATTTGTGGCATTAACACGGACTGTGTAAAGGATATGCAAACCTTATTAAACGACATAGAACTGGACATTCAGGAATTGAAATGTTTGATGCAGGCTATTTCAAATGATGCCAATCCGGCATTGAGAATAGTGGCAAAACGAAATATTCAGCAGATGAAAGCGCGTTTGGATGCGTTGCAGAAAATGTTGGATGAGGCGTCCATGGATGCCGGACTTGTTTCTCCGGTTACTCCGGTTACTTCTGTTATTTCCGGAGAACCTTCTTCTGCTGCTCCCGAAGAGTCTTCTTCTGTTACCCCCGGAGAGCCTTTTTCTGTTGCTGTAACGGCAACTACCTCTTCTATTTTGGCAGAACGTATTAAACCTGCCACAAGTTTACGTCACGCTATCAGTCTGAATGACTCATTCCGTTTTGCAAAAGAACTTTTCAATGGGGACTCTGCCCGCATGAATGAAGTAGTACGTCTTATAGGTGAAGTATCTACTTTGGATGAGGCAATGGTTATTTTCAACTCGGAAGTGCATGTGGACGATGAAAATGAAGCTGTAGCCGATTTCATGGAACTTCTTAAAAAGTATTTCAGCTAAATCACTGATGTGTATGGGAAAACTTTATATAGTGCCTACTCCGGTAGGAAATTTGGAAGATATGACATTTCGTGCTATCCGGATATTGAAGGAAGCGGATTTGATTCTTGCCGAGGATACTCGTACCTCGGGGATATTGCTGAAGCATTTTGAAATAAAGAATGCCATGCAGTCTCACCATAAGTTTAATGAACATAAAATGGTGGAAAGTGTTGTTAATAGAATAAAGGGTGGTGAAACTGTGGCTTTGATTTCGGATGCCGGTACCCCTGGGATATCTGATCCCGGTTTTTTAGTGGTACGTGAATGTGTCCGTAACAACATAGAGGTGCAATGTCTGCCGGGAGCAACAGCTTTTGTTCCGGCACTGGTAGCTTCCGGATTGCCCAATGAAAAATTCTGCTTCGAAGGTTTTCTTCCGCAGAAAAAGGGGCGGATGACTCGTTTGAAAGTGCTGTCAGAGGAGTGCAGAACCATGGTGTTTTATGAGTCGCCTCACAGACTGGTAAAGGCGTTGATGCAATTTTCCGAGCATTTCGGACCAGAGCGTCAAGCGTCAGTCTCACGGGAAATATCCAAGGTGCATGAAGAAACGGTGCGTGGTACCCTTGTTGAATTGATAGAACATTTCACAGCCAATGAACCGCGTGGTGAAATAGTAATTGTAGTAGCAGGAATAGACGATTAAATAACTTCATTAACAAAACGTAAAACAAAAGCGTATGAAAAAGTTAGCAATTTTAATTGTATGCGCAGCTGTAGTGGCTTCGTGTGATAGCTTTTCTGGTGGCAGCAAAAGCCAGTTGAAAGCTGAAAATGATTCTCTTTTAATGGAATTGACTCAGCGAAATGCCGAGTTGGATGAGATGATGGGCACTTTCAATGATATATCTGAGGGATTCCGCCAAATTAATGCAGCGGAAAGCCGCGTTGATTTGCAGCGTGGTGCAGTGGCAGAGGGTTCTTTGAATGCTAAACAACAGATAACCTCGGATATCGAGTTCATCCGTAAGCAGATGGAAGAAAACAAAGAGCAAATTGCCAAACTGCAATCCATGTTGAAGAACAGCAAGAACAACTCTGCCCAATTGAAGAGGGCTGTTGAGTCTTTGACACAGGAATTGGTGGCCAAAACCCAACGCATTGAAGAACTGCAGGCAGAATTGGCTTCCCGGAATATTCGTATTCAGGAATTGGATGCGGCAGTAACAGGCTTGGCTGCGGATAAAGAAGCATTGTCGGCAGAAAATGAAGCTAAGGCCAAGACTGTTGCCGAACAAGACAAAGCACTCAATACTGCTTGGTTTGTATTCGGAACAAAGAAAGAGCTGAAGGATCAGAAAATCTTGACTAATACCGGACTTTTCCAGAAAAAGCAAGTCTTGAAAGACGGTGATATAAATAAAGACTACTTTACACAGGTCGATATCCGTACTACGAAAGAAATAAAGCTGTATTCTAAAGACGCTGATATCTTGACGACTCATCCTGCCGGCTCTTACGCTTTGGAAAAAGATGATAAAGGACAGCTCACTTTGAAGATTACCAATCCCAAAGATTTCTGGAGTGTATCTAAGTATTTAGTAATTCAGGTGAAATAACACTTCATACAGTGTATTTTTAATGCATACAGTTTACCGCAGATTGGCACGGATATTGGTTGGAGTGCGGATCTGCGGTAATTTGTGTTTTTAATGTTGTAACCGGTTTATGGCTTATTCTTATAAAAATCTCTTTTTTGATCTTGATGATACTTTATGGGCGTTTTCGGTGAATGCGCGTGATACATTTGAAGAAATGTATTTAAAATATGGTTATCACCATTATTTTCAGTCCTTTGAGCATTACTATACTATCTATCAACGTCGTAATCTGGAATTGTGGGAGGAATATGGAAACGGGAGAATCACTAAAGAAGAGTTGAATCGCCAACGTTTTCTGTATCCGTTGGAAAGCGTGGGGGCAGGGGATGTCGCTTTGGCGAAAGCTTTTTCCGATGATTTCTTTTCTGTGATTCCTACCAAAAGGAAACTAATGCCGCATGCGTATGAGGTCCTGGAGTATTTGTCGTCAAAATATAATTTATATATTCTTTCGAATGGATTTCAGGAATTACAATGCCATAAGATGCGTTCGGCAGGTATAGATGTCTTTTTTAAGAAAGTAATCTTGTCTGATGATATTGGTGTGTTGAAACCTTGGCCGGAAATATTTCATTTTGCTTTATCCGCTACACAATCTGATTTGAGGGAGTCTTTAATGATAGGTGACAGTTGGGAAAATGATATAACGGGAGCCAAAGGGGTAGGGATGCATCAAGTATTCTATCATACAACCGGGAAGACAGGATTACCTTTTCAGCCGACTTA
The DNA here is from genome assembly GCF_000195635.1 of Bacteroides fluxus YIT 12057. Lineage (GTDB taxonomy): Bacteria > Bacteroidota > Bacteroidia > Bacteroidales > Bacteroidaceae > Bacteroides > Bacteroides fluxus. The sequence continues at coordinate 102,848 of NZ_GL882623.1, forward strand.
TCAAATATCCGATTTAAAAGAATTAATGGAATTTCTGTGAAATTTAGGATTTAGTTGTATTTTTGCCAATAGAAACGTTTAAAATACAGCTATGGAAACTATCTTGCCTTTCGCTTTGCTTTGTTTTACCTCCTTCTTTACATTGACGAACCCTCTTGGAACCATGCCGGTATTCTTGACCATGACTCATGGCATGACGGATAAAGAGCGGCAGTCTGTGGTGTCTCGTGCCACATTGGTGGCTTTTATAACGATCATGGTCTTTACTTTTGCAGGACAATTCCTTTTCAAGTTTTTTGGTATATCAACGAATGGATTTCGTATTGCAGGTGGTGTAATTATCTTTAAAATAGGGTTTGACATGCTACAGGCACGCTATACTCCCATGAAATTGAAGGATGAGGAAATCAAAACTTATGCGGATGATATTTCGATAACTCCGTTGGGCATTCCGATGCTTTGCGGTCCGGGTGCTATTGCCAATGCCATAGTGTTGATGCAAGATGCTCATTCTATTGAGATGAAAGGCGTGTTGATCGGTATGATCGCATTTATTTATCTGATTACTTTTTTCATATTACGTGCTTCTACCCGTCTGGTAAGAGTGTTGGGAGAAACCGGTAATAATGTGATGATGCGTTTAATGGGACTTATTTTGATGGTTATTGCTGTTGAATGCTTTGTCAGTGGAATGAAGCCTATATTGATTGATATTTTAAAAGAGGGAGTTGCTGGTTTGCTTTGAATGTAATTGTCTTATATAAAAGAGGTGTCTTTACTGCAAGTGTGCGATATTTATGTAATATTGGGAATTATCGATCGTATTGTTAGCTGGAAAAAAGGAGGCCGGTGGCCAATTATGGACCGGACTCCATTTCTTTCCTTTAATAAGAACTGATATCAATTACATCTATGCCTTCTATGTTTTTTAACTCAAATCCATTAGAATTCCAACTTTCAATGACAATCTGTCTGGAAGTCCCGGAAGTATAGGGGTGGGACAATCCTACGCTATAGCTCTCGTTAACACCATCGCCCCAGGATACATTACCAAAAATATTGTCGCCCGTAAGTGTCGGTAATAGTAAATTCTGTCCCGAATGTGTCAGCCGAAGCACACCGTAGCCTTCCAATTGTCCCATTTCGTCAGTATCCTGATTCAGTGAGATGGTCTCTGTCTGGTCTGGAATAAATTCAATGCCATAATCTGTCAGCACCAGTCTGAAGATGTATTGGAATCCTCCTTTCATCTCCACTTCGGGAAATTTTACTTGATATTCCTTATCGTCGATTCGGACCTGCAGAACAGCGGTCTTTGTTTTCGTATTGAAAGGTATCCACCAAAGACGAGGCAAGTCCGAGGTCCAGCCACCGGAAGTAATTTCTTTATCGATAACCAAGCCAACGTTTTCTTTACCCGTACCTTTTACTTGTCCAGTCTGTACATTCAATGTTCCACTTGTATATACCTCTTCTCCCGAAATGCTGATGCCCTTCAACTTACCGTTACCTGCATATCCTTGGCTGCTGATGTTGAATGTCACCAATGAAAGAGCGTGTTTCAGCGTCAATTTGGCCACATGCGTGGTATAAGTGACTGGAACAAAATTGCCGGAATAAAGTATGTCTTGCTGCTTACTGATGTCAACGGGAATGGCAGACAGGTCGTTCACACCTTCCACATAGGGGGAAACGGCATAAATGAAAGACTTCTCTTCTTTGGATAGCCTAATTGCGGGAACAATCTCCCAAGAGCTTCCCGTATAAGTAGCGGTAATGTTCTCCACCATATCCGGAGCGTCTATACGGCCATAGGCTTTGGCATACAAGTTCATGGCATCGTCTTTTTCAAATGTAGTGGTTACGGTTGCCTTTGTTTGGATTTCGGTAGTAATGGACACTTCCACTTTGTCGGTATCGGTATCTTCCGTTATCTTGTCTTCGCTGCAAGCAGCCAGTAATAGAACCAGGCTGCCAATTAATAACCAGGATGTTTTCATATTCTCATTGTAGTTTAGAGATTATACGAATAGTCTTTATCTCGTCTGCGCACTTCAGTTCCAGCGAGTTTTCACCGGCAGGCAGTGCTGAAGCGTCTAAATTCAATTCCGGCAACGGGTCAAGCGCCCCTTGCTCTAAGATACTGCCGTCAGCCCCTTTCAGCACATAGGTCACGTTGTGCTTCGTGGTCAATCTGAAAGTGTGCCTTTGCCTGTCATATTTCAATGTGGTTGTCTCCTCAATGCTTTTCCAGGGTTCTACGACAATGCGGAATATTTGTGTCAGCTCCGTATTGCTTTCCGTGTCTTTAACCGTTATTTCAATATCCCATTTGGGTATTTCGGCATTGAGCACTTCGGTTGTTTTCAGCATTCCGTTTTCGTACTTGAAAGGAACCTGCTCATAGCTGCCGTTGGCAGAATTATAAGTGCCGTGCACTGTGACGTCGTAAGTGCTTTTCACGTCTTCACCATTCACCTTTACGCTTCCGATCACCGATCCGTAAGGTAGTCCTTCTTCTATCTTGTTGTTACTAAGTGAGATGCTTCGCAGTGTCTGGTTGGGAGCGCCTATGCCGACCACTACCACATGATAAGCATCATAATCCATCTGCATAGCTGCGTCACGTAAGTTATCTATGGAGAACTCTCCGTTTCCATAACCGCCCCATCCCCAATTTACGTGGAAATGTCCTTTACCGTCATAACCGTCAATGTTGAAGCTATGACCTGCATTGTTTTGGGTATCTACTGCATTATATATAATCGCTCTTCCTGCATTCAATTCGTTAAGGAGCAGTTGTTCCCAGTCTCCTTCATATTCATCACGCCAATAGTAGGAAACGGATTCCGGGTAAGAAAAATTATTTATGAGTGCCTCCGATATCCTGTAGACTTCATTGCTTGGTATCCCTGAACCGTCTTCACCATAATTCATACGTACACTCATTCCGGCATGGTATAGCAGGCGGGCCGTTTCGTCAAAATTATTGCTCCCTGCCATAATACGATTCCAGTCATAAGATAACTCCTTGCTGAAATCGATGCTGAGACCGCCATAATTAGGGCTTGTGTACGAGATGTTTCCTTTGGGCTGAACCGGCCAATGTTGTACACTCATGGCTTGGCTCATGGCTACTGCCACACAACCCACCAGTGCTTTTTTCTGCGGGCAATACTTGTTGTACGGTTCACTCTGGTTCCAGTTCACTTCAATCAACGGGGGAATTTCTTTCTCTGAAGCCCGGGTACTGACACCCGCTACATCCGTCCAGCCCCGGTGAGGGGATGTGACTATGCGTGCTAATTTTAATATTTGCTGTTCATACTCGTTCAGTAGATAGTGCATATTTTCAGGTAGCAAACTGCTGTCCAACGAGCCGCTTTTGGAATATCCCAGAACGGGAACTACCACGTCGTCAGCCGATACAATGATCCAGCCTTCAGGAGCAAGGTTGATGATGTAATAAGCGTTACCTGTTTCTCCTGCGGCGGATATGCTCCGTATCCCGACCGAGTTTACACCTCGTGTCCGCATAAAAGCTATTGCATGCTGCTTGGCTTGTTGTACCGTCACCTCTTTGGCATATCCTGCCGTAAAAGCCATCAATGCCAATAGTATAAATAAACATTGCTTTTTCATGGAATTATAATTTAGAAAAGGAAAGAAAGGGCGTGTTCCCGTTTGTAAGGACACGCCCTCCATCCTTCATGTCAATGAGGAAAGGTTATATTCTTATTTGGTCATAGTGATGTTGCCAATTGCATCCCAAAGATTTCCACTGAGTTGTCCGCTTCCGGCAGGAGCTAAGAAGAAGTAAAGCACTTTGGAGGTATCAAATGTAATAGTTTTCATATCCTCACTGCACTCTCCGTCTATAGTTCCGCTGGTAACCATCTGATTTCCATTTACTGTTCCCAGATAAACATCGAAATTGCCATCAGTAAAACCTACGTTCTCGGCAAACATGGTTCCTAAAACAAATGACAGTGTCACTTTTTTGGTTGTCATGTCAAAATTGTAGGCTAATGTTGCCTGAGTCCAGGCATATCCCATCATACCGGTCACATAAAGGGTTTGGTTGTAACCTTCTTCGTTCTCTTCATAACCGATCACGTTCACATCCCAAGAAAAATTGCCGGTATAAGGGCTGGCTCCCTCCATCTTCCATTTGCCTTGTAGCTTTTCATAGAAAGCAGAGTCATTGTCTCTTAAAGATACGGTCGTTACTGCGTTGGTACCAATACTTCCTCCCTCTACTTTGGTAATGGTGACGGTGAAAGTGCGTGTTTCATTGATGTCATCGTCATCTACTGTAGCGATTTCAATATTACCGCTTGTGGCATCTGCAGGAATAAGGATTGTCTTCGAAGTTACATAATAGTGAATATTATCCATGGCTGGATTTTCACCGGTTTCCGCTACCTCTACCGTGATGCGAATAGGACCATTTTGAGTCCCCTCTACCTCAATAGGGACATTGAATATGCCTTTATTTTCTTTAACGGATATCTCCGTTTGTCCCATGCTGACCGTAGCGTTCCCATTATTCCAGTCATTGTCATCATCCGAACAAGCTGCAAATAAAGTCGCTGCCAGCAACAGTGCAAATATTTTGTTAATTTTCATATTTGAATATTTCATTAAGTTCTACAAATTAATATCCAGGATTTTGTTGTCCGTTCAATTGTGGGTTGTTTTGCATTTCGTCGGTCGGAATAGGCCATACAAAACGATAATCGCTAGCTTCGTATGATAAATCAGCACCCAGTTTCACTACAATATTTTCAATGGCCGGGTTTTCAGGATGCGACGGGTTACGTTTAAAGCCTAATCCCCAGCGGCGTAAGTCGCTCAAACGGAAGCCTTCACCCAATAATTCTTTCAGACGTTCTGTACGTATGGCATTTACCAATCCTTGACCAGAGTAATTGCTTTCTTCATATCCTGCAATGCGCTTTTTCCGTAAATCATTCAAGTATTTATTTGCCAAAGTCGGGTTAGTGTTAACAGCAGCTTCAGCGGCAATCAGATACAATTCACTGGTGCGGAACACTTTGCTCATGTTCATGTAATTGGGCTGAGCTCCTGTTTTCAAAGATTCGTTACCTGGATATTTCTTGAACACATAAGCTTGAGTCTTGCTATCTGTCAACGCCCATACTTCAAAGTAGGTGTCGAAGCGGATATCTCCTTCGTCTCCATACAATTCCAACACATCGAAAGTCGGGATGTAATCAGCATTATCCAAGTTATCAGACAGATAAGTAGAACCCGTGGAATTTCCAAGTTCCGTATTGCTCATGAATGAGCGGAAGATAACTTCGGAACCTTCATCCTTTGTCCACAAGGCTTCATAGTCTGTAATTTCTGTCAGCGGATATTTTCCGGAGTTTATCACTTCTTCCGCTTTAGACAGAGCAGTGGCGTTGTCACCTTTCAACAGGGCCAAACGAGCCTGGAAAGCCAGAACGGCATATGATGACAGATAAATGGCATTAGGGGCTATATTTTCGTTGTTCGCTTTTTCAAACTCTACTAATGCATTGTAAGCATCCCCCATTTCTTGCTCAATAAATGAGTAAAGTTCATTTTGGGTGCTACGTCCCGGATAAACGCTACTGTCACCTGTAGGATGATAAACTGTTACGATAGGCAGGCCGAGAGCCGGTGTATCACCTTTTTCGGCAGAATAGGCCTGGCAAAAATGGTCTGCTAACCAGTAGTAGGCATAAGCTCTGATGAAGCGAGCTTCACCTTCATATCTCTTGATATTTCGTATTTCCTCTTCAGAAAAAACGTCAGATTTTAGTAGGGTTTCTATTTTCTCAAGCAGGTAGTTGGCTGAATTGATTACACTGTATAATCCTGCCCAATAGGCTTTGATATCGCCATCGGAAGAAAGGATGTTTCCATTGGAAATCAACCCTACACGGTTACCATTAGCAATTGTACCATGGAATAAATCCGCTTGAATGTCCGTAGAATATACATACGAACCTGTGGTCAATCCTCGAAAACTGCCATACAGACCGTTACGGAATCGCAGGCAGTCATTTACGCCTTGAATAGCACTTTGGTCATCAAGTTTCCCATAAGGCCTCTTGTCCATGTCGCAGGAGGTAACCAAGAGACCGGCCAAAAATAATATAGCTAAATATATTTTCTTCATAATAGTTGTTTACTTATTTAAAATGTTAATTCCAAACCGAAAATGAACTGTCTTGTATTCGGGTAACCAAATTTCACCAAATTAGTATCCGGTTCAGGGTCATATCCAGTGAACTTTGTAACGGTCAAGAGGTTGCGGCCAGTAAAATATATGTTTATGTTTTGAACATCCAAGTGTTTTAATACGGATTTCGGAAGAGCATATTGTACTGTGATATTCTTCAGACGCAAGAATGAAGCATCTTCAATCAAGTGGTCATCGAACTGAATGGCTTCGCTGGCAGCCGGTATGTCGGTAACCTGACCTGGAGTAGTCCACATATTCAGCATATTCGTTGTCTGGTTAACCTTCAAAGCTTGGCTCGGGTTCTCCAAAAAGTAGTTATCGTTACTAATCATGTATTTCTTCCAAGCCCATGTGAAGTCGGCACTTACGGTAACGCCTTTCCAAGAGGCTTCCGTTCCAAAACCGCCAGTATAAGGAGCAAAACGATCTTTGCCAAGTAACACGGCATCACGCTCTTCGTTATATACCTTAGTCAAATTGCCATCTTTGTCATACCAAATCTGCTTACCATCGCGCGGATCTACACCAGCCCGACGAACAAAGAATAGTTCACCTACAGAGTGCCCTACTTTATATTTCAAACCATAGTTGGGCAAAGCGTATTCATCGCGGCCGTTGAATAATTCTGTAATTTCATTTTTGTTATAATTGAAGTTGGCTTTCACGCTCCAACGGAAATCATTGGTATTGAAGATGTCCACTGCTACATCCAGATCCACACCTTTGTTCACCATGGCGCCGATGTTGCCTGCACCACTGCTGAATCCGGTAGTCAGAGAGTAAGGAATATCCATCAACATGTCAGTTGTCTTTTTATGGTAGAAGTCTGCGCCTATGCTTAAGCGGTCGAATAACCGGAAATTAAGACCGATATTGGCAGAAGCTACCTTTTCCCACGTCAAGTCGTAGTTACTTGCTTGCGAAATACCTAAAGAACCTAAGCCGTTATAAGTCTTTCCGCTTCCAATCAAGCCGAAGTAAGCATAGTCGTCGATGCTGGAGTTACCGGTAGTACCATAACTGGCTTTTACAGAAAGCTCGTTTATCCAGTCTATATTGTCCATGAATCTTTCTTTTTTCAGATCCCACATGGCACCTACCGAGAAGAAGTTTGCCCAACGGTCATTCGGAGCGAATTTGGAACTTCCGTCGCGGCGGAAAGCCAAATCCACATAATACTTTTGAGCATAATTATAACTGCCAGTGAAGAAGTATGAGTTTACTACGGACTCAGTTAAAGCTTGGCTCAAATCAGTGGGAGCAACTTTTGTTCCTTGCTGCAGGAACAACTGACGTGAGTCTGTATGCCCGGATGACATTACTCCAAAACTTTCATCCTTGGCGATGATGGACTCTTGTCCGGCCAGCAGTGTAATGTTATGGTCTTCTATGTGAAACTTGTATTCAGCCGTATTCGTATAAGTCCAAGTGTAATATCTTTGGAAAGATTCGCTACGTGCACCGGTGTCTCCCTTATAGACGTCACCCATTGGTGTTTCAAGGTCATCAGTCGGGAAATAAATGTTTGAGCCGCGGTAGTCAAAAGCGTTTAAAGCCTGTTGAGCTCTAATGGTCAATCCTTTGATGGGAGTAAGCTCTTGAAATAAGTTGATATTGGCTGTCACTAAGCGTTTTTGAATGTCGCGTGTATCGTTGATGTAGTCCACTGTCGGTGTTTGAGAGAAGTGCAGATATTGCGCTTTGTCACCCCACGTAAGCTTTCCGTCATTGATAGTATAGTAGCGCGGAGAATCGTAGGGCATAGCTTTGCGGGCAAAGAATGCCGGGTTGGTACCATAGATGGCATTAGTTGCCTCAATTTCATTGTTAGTATTATATTTTGCATAACCCAAATTGGACTGTATGCCTACTTTCAGCCATTTCTTCACGCGGGCATCGAAGTTGAAACGTAAGGATTCGCGACGTAAACCGGATTGATCAACTATACCTTGTTGGTCGTGATGGTTTAAAGATAAATAATAAGATGTGTTGCTGCCACCTCCACGTATGTTGGCATCAAGTGTATAAGTAGGTGCGCTTCCATCGAAAACTTCATCTCTCCAGTTAGTGTCAATTCCATACTTATTGATGGCATCCTGTGCTTCTTGTGACAACGGTTGCCCCAACATCTCGCGGAACTTCAAATATTGTTTGGAGTTCATCATTTCTACTTGGTCTTCAACCATGCTTGAGAAACCGAATTGGCCTCGTAAAGTCACAGTTGCTTTTTCATTGAATTTTCCTTTCTTACTAGTGATTACAATGACGCCATTGGCTGCACGCGAACCGTAAATAGCTGTGGATGCAGCATCTTTTAGTACTGTGATGTTTTCAATGTCACCTGGGTTCAGCGAATTGAAAACTGTTGAAGAAATAGGTGAGCCATCTAATATAAACAAGGGAGTTGTACCAGCGTTAATAGAGCTTACACCGCGTAAGCGAATGGAAGCGGACTTGGAAGGGTCTCCTGAACCGGAAAGTACAGACAAACCAGATACTTGCCCTGATAGTGCATCTGTAAAATTGGTAGTAGGATTTTTTTCCAACTTCGTATTGTTCACGGTACTTACGGAACCTACCACAGAACCTAATTTTCTGCCTGTACCATAACCAACTACAATCACCTCGTCCAATAACTCTGTATTGGATTTCATGATGATTTTCATAGTAGGTTGAATATCAACTTCTTGCTCCTGCATACCAATGTAAGAAATCACCAAAGTTTTCGCGGAACTTGGTACGTTCGGTAATGTAAAATCACCATCTACACCGGTAATGGCACCTATTTGTGTACCTTTTACCAATACAGAGGCTCCAATAACTGGCTGCCCGTCTTCTTCAGAAATCACAACACCTGTAACTTTCTGTGTCTGGGCAGTTACTAGGCCTATTCCTACAAAAAGACAGGCCAATAACAGCATTAATTTTCTTTTCATAAATTCTCTCTTAAAGTTTAACTTTACATTAATTGTTTCTTTACTCTAACAAAATGCAAATATATTAATAAAACTGAAACGGGCAATTATTTTAATGAAAAATCCTTGTAATTCTATCAATTTGTTAATAAAAGAACGATTTTTATGCTTAACAACAGCTTTTTTGCATTTAAAAAACCTAAATAGAGTTGCATTAACTATCACTCTGATTCGCTTATTTTAGCATTCTATCTGGTGAAATACATATATTTTAAAACAAAATGGTTAAAAAAAAGAGGTGTACAAGCTCATTTTCTTTCTCTTCCAAGACAAATTGAATGTTCTTAAATACCAAAAAAGAACAAGAATATGAAACTAAAAGGCCCTTTTTACAGATATTAAGTCTTCTTCAACTCTCATAGTGCACAGAATATCGTCTTATTTGTTCATAGTATTAATCAAAAAAACAAGAGATGAGTAAAATTATTTACAATTTGGTGTACAACAGAAAAAAATGCCTCAACAAAAAAGGGATGGCATTAGTTCAAGTAGAAGCTTATTTGGACAGAAAGAAAAAGTACTTCTCTACAAAAGTTTATTTAAAGCCTGAACAATGGGATACCAAAAAGCTTGTCGTTAAAAACCACCCTAATGCGGATGCTTTAAATCGATTGATATATGAGTATATGTCAAAGATAGAAAAAAAAGAATTGGAGTTATGGCAACAAGGACGACGTATTTCTTTGGAATTATTGAAAGATGTATTAGGTACAAGCGAGAACAAAACTTCTTTTATCCCCTTTTTTAGGCAAGAAGTTACAAATTCCGCATTGAAAGAAAGTACTAAAAGAAATCATCTCTCAACTCTTACATTATTGCAAGAATTTAAAAAAGATGTATCATTCTCTGATTTAACATTTGAGTTTATATCATCGTTCGAATATTTTTTGCAGTCTAAAGGATATCACACCAATACGATCGCTAAGCATATGAAGCATCTAAAACGCCATATCAATGTTGCTATTAATAAAGATTATATGGAGATACAAAAATATGCTTTCCGGAAATATAAAATTAAAACCATAGAGAATAAACATACACATTTAGCTCCAGAAGAGTTGGAAAAGCTAGAGAGGCTGAATTTAATTGGGAGATACACTAAGTATCAGAAAACTTTAGATGCGTTTTTGTTTTGTTGTTATGCCGGAATGAGATATTCCGACTTTATCAGCCTAACACCTGATAATATCGTAGAAATACACAAAGAAACTTGGCTAATTTATAAATCTGTCAAAACTAATACGGAAGTCAGACTACCATTATATCTTCTTTTTGAAAAGAAAGGTCTTGTCATTTTGGAAAAATATCAAGACAATATTCAAGACTTCTTCCATCTTAGAGATAATTCAAATGTAAACAAAGACTTGATTATTTTAGCTCGCTTAGCGGGATTGTCAAAAAAAATATCTTTCCATACAGCACGTCATACTAATGCAACTTTACTAATATATAATGGGGTTAATATAACAACTGTACAAAAATTATTAGGACATAAAAGCGTGAAAACCACACAAGTATATACTAATGTTATGGATATGACAATCGTTCACGACCTAGAAAAGAACCACTCACTTATACCTTGGAAGAAAAAGGTGTAGCCCTATCCTCCAAAGGGTGTAGCCTTGGCACTGAAAAGGTGTAGCCCTAACCGCATAAAGGCTACACCCTTTTTGATGTATATAAATTTGAATGATAAAATGATGTAGTTCTAAGACATTAGCGCCTTAAAAGCTTCATTTTTGGTGAATAAATGGTATAACATTGAATGATATATGTTTTTTCTTTCGCTTAAGAATCTGTACCATCAAATCTAAGCGTTTTCTATGTCAAGCTGATAATTCGTCTATATAAACTGTTGGATACAGTATAAATCACATTCAGACTCCCACACAAAAGTATTTGGTATTGAAAAAATCACTGGATGAATGTTGTAATTGCCATAATATAGTAGCAAACGGGTAAGTTTATCTTGTTTTTACACCATCTTCAGTATATTGTAAGCCACATTTCATAATAACGATTTTTTCCTCCACTCCAAATATAGCACTGATTATAAGTCATATATATATTTATTAGTTCCGCGAAAACTTTGGTGATTTCTTACATTGGTATGCAGACGCAAGAGGTGGCAATTAAACCAAGCGTAAAGATTATATTGAAATCTGATACAGAAGTACTTGATGAGGTACTAGTTACAGCTTATGGTACTGCAAAACGTTCGTCTTTTACTGGATCAGCCAGTGTTGTTTCTTCGGAAAAGTTAGAAAAAGTACAGACTTCAGACCCGACAAGTGCTTTAAACGGGCGAGTAGCCGGTGTACAATTTAATGCAGCCTCTGGGCAACCAGGCGGAAGCACTTCTAACAAAGACGGGCAAGCCAAAATTCGTATCCGTGGTATCAGTTCCATCAATGCTGCAAATGATCCGCTGATTATCCTCGATGGTGTACCATACGATGGCGATCTGAACAACCTTAATAATCAAGATATCGAGTCTATGACCGTATTGAAAGATGCCGCTTCCAATGCTTTGTATGGTGCACGTGGCGCTAATGGTGTTATTATGATTACCACTAAAAAAGGGAATAGTGGGCAAGCAACAGTCACTTTGGATGCTAAATGGGGATCCAATTCACGAGCTAGCCGCAATTATGACATGATTAGCAATCCGGGACAATATTATGAAATGTATTATGGAGCATTGAATAATTATTTCTTAGGAAGAGGATTGAGCACCAATGATGCTTATCAACAAACTATGGCTCATATGACTGCATACGATGATTATGGTTTGGGATACAATGTGTACAGCCTGCCTAATGGTGAATACTTAATTGGAGAAAACGGAAAACTAAATCCCAATGCAACTTTGGGTAACTTAATAAACGTAGATGGACAACAATTCTTGGTAAGACCAGACAAATGGATTGATGAAGCTTACCGCAATAGCCTCCGGCAAGAATACAATGTGAGTATTACAGCCGGTAACGATAAGTCATCTTTTTATGCTTCTGTTAACTATTTGAATAATGAAGGTATTACTGCCAACTCGGACTATGAACGTTTAACAGGTCGATTAAGGGCTGATTATCAAGTAAAAGAGTGGTTGAAAGTTGGCGCTAATATGGCCTATACTCACTATGAAGCTAATTCGTTGAATGAAGACGGAAGCAGTGGCTCATCAGGCAACGTATTTGCTATTGCTACACAGATCGCGCCAATCTATCCATTATTTTTACGTGACGGCAGCGGTAATATCATGCAAGACTCAAACGGTTTCATTTGGTATGACTTTGGTCAAGGTGAAAATGCAGGATTGGGGCGTCCCATTTATTTCGGTTCAAATGCCATTGCTGAGTCCCGCCTTAATACTAACAATGGCGAAGGTAACTCCATGAATGCATCTGGGTTCTTTGAGGTACGTTTCTTGAAAGATTTTAAGTTCACTTCTACCAATAGTGTATATGTGGATGAAACTCGTACTACACAGGTGACCAACCCATATTATGGACAATATGCTAGTTCAAACGGTATCCTATACAAATACCACACGCGCGATCTCTCTTATAATTTCCAACAATTACTGACTTGGAAAAAGGACTTTGGACTCCACAATGTGGATATCATGTTAGGTCATGAATCGTATCGTCAAAAATATTACTATATATTGGCCAACAAGTCGAACATGTTTGACCCAACCAATCATGAATTGGCGGGTGCCATTACCAATGGTAACTCAGATTCATATACAACGGACTATAATACGGAAGGTTACTTTGGCCGCATTCAATACGACTACGCTGAAAAATACTTCGTTTCCGGTTCCTACCGCCGCGACGCTTCTTCCCGCTTTCATCCGGACAATCGTTGGGGTAACTTCTGGTCGGCCAGTGCAGCTTGGAACATTACACATGAAGATTGGTTTGATATCGAATGGGTTAATATGTTAAAGTTTAAAGTATCATATGGTTCACAAGGTAACGATAATATTGGAAACTATCGTTATGTAAATACATACAATATTGTAAACTCCTCTGGTAATCCGGCTGCTGTTCCCTATACTTTAGGGAATAAGGATATCACTTGGGAAACTAGTGCCAACTTTAACATGGGTATAGATTTCGAGTTCTTCAAACAACGTTTAACTGGTACCATCGAATTCTTTAACCGTAAAACTACGGATATGCTTTTCTCATTCCCTTTGCCTCCTTCTTACGGTTATACCTCCTATTATGCTAATGTAGGCGATATGCGTAACTTGGGATTGGAAGTGGAATTAAAAGGCACATTAATTAAGACTAACGATTTCCAATGGGATTTGGGACTAAACATGACCCACTACAAAAATAAAGTCACTTATCTACCCGAAGAGCGCAAGACGATGGAAGTAGATGGTGTAAAAGGTTACAGCAGCGGTAATAAATATTATGGAGAAGGGGTATCACTCTATACTTTCTATTTAAACAAATATGCAGGCGTAAATGAAGACGGTGAATCATTGTTCTACAAAAACATAAAAGATGAAAACGGTAAAGTGATTGGGAGGGAAACCGTGACTAATCCTTCACAGGCCGACTACTATTTGTGTGGGACTTCACTGCCGGATGTATATGGAGGTTTTAATACGGCATTCAACTATAAAGGTTTTGACGTTTCTATTGATTTTGCTTATCAAATTGGCGGACAAGTATATGATAGCGACTATGCTAGTATGATGTCTTCACCAACAGCACAAAGTAGAGGGAAAGCCTTCCATAAAGACTTGCTTAATTCCTGGACAACAGGTAATACTGCAAGCAACATTCCCCGCTTCCAATATGGTGACGAATACACAGCTTCCTCTTCTGACCGCTTTTTGACTAGCGCCTCTTATTTAAGCTTGCAAAACATTAATGCCGGTTATACTTTACCCACACGTATCTGCCGAACCTTTGGAGTAGAAAAACTTCGCGTATATATGGCAGCCGATAATGTATATCTGTGGTCAAAGCGTAAGGGCATGGATCCGAGACAAAGTATTAGCGGTACCACCACAACCTCTTTCTATGCGCCTGTACGCACCATCTCTGGTGGTATTACATTAACTTTCTAATAATTATAAATTAATTGAATATGAAAAATATATCTAAAATACTATTAAGCGTCTGCTGCTCTGCCTCTCTCATGTTGAGTAGTTGTATTGATGAAACAATGCCTACCAATGTCGCTACTACTGACCAATTGGGAGCTTCAGATAAGGCGACAGAAGCGCTGTTATGGGCCATGCCAGCATTTGCCAATAAAGTTGAAAATGTAGCAGGAAATGATTGGGAATGGGGATACGGCTCGTTGATTCACATTCGTGACGTAATGACCGGTGATCTTGCCATACAAGCTAGTGCTTATCAGATTTGGTACCAATTTTGGTTTACCAATACCGGTATAGGTCCTAACACGGCTGCCAGTCAATTTATCTGGAACTATTATTGGCAGTTTGTGCAGACTGCTAATAATATGATTAGTGCCGTCAACACTGACAATGCAACCGACACTCAATTGGGATACCTAGGAGTAGGCCATGCTTTTCGTGCTATGTTGTATCTAGATATGGCACAATCTTATGAGTTTTTGGAGAACGACAAGATTTCTCCCATAAATAGGGATGGAAATAACGTTTTACATCTTACTGTCCCTATTGTAACAGAAACAACTACGGAAGAAGAAGCACGTAATAACCCTCGTGTTACACGGGAAGAGATGGCTGTGTTCATCCTAAATGACCTAAACAAGGCTGAGGAATATATCCCCAACTTAACCTCTATGATTAAAACGCTTCCTCACTTAGATGCCGTATATGGCCTAAAAGCACGCTATTATATGTGGCTAGGAGAATATACCAATGCAAAAGACTATGCACGTAAAGCTATTAATACAAGTAAAACATCTCCAATGACAGAGGAACAATGGTTGAGTACCACAAGTGGCTTTAATGACATCTCCTGTTGGATGTGGGGTTCGCAAATGCAGTCCGAAGATGAGGCTGTACAGACAGGTATCTTAAATTGGGCTTCTTTTATGTCACCGGAGGCTTTGTATGGATATGCTTGGGCCAACGGAGGCGGTATTATGAGTAAGATTGACGCTAAGCTATACGCTAGAATCAAGGATACAGATTTTCGTAAAAAAGCGTGGAAGGCGCCTGCTGGTAGCGCGTTGGAAGGGCAGACCCCTTATATTGACCCGTCTATAGACGACTATTTACCTGCATATACAGGTGTTAAGTTCCGTCCGGGTAATGGTAACATGAATGATTACACCGTAGGTTCAGCATCAGCTTATCCATTCATGCGTGTAGAAGAAATGTATCTAATAGAGGCAGAAGCTGCTGCTCATCTTAATGCAGGCGAAGGTAAATCTCTATTAGAGTCGTTCATGATAACTTACCGTGACCCTTCTTATGTATGTAATAACCCGGATATTATTGACGAGATACTTCTGCAGAAACGTATTGAGTTGTGGGGTGAAGGTACTACTTTTTATGACATCAAGCGCTTAAATCTGTCCGTTACACGTGGATACTCTGGGACGAATTGGAGTGATGCTGCACGTCTTAATACAAACGGCAGACCTGCATGGATGAACTTCTGTATTGTTCAAACAGAAGAAAATAACAATGAGGCTCTAAGGGGATATGATAATCCCGATCCAAGTGGATGTTATGATACATGGTTAGGAGAATAATAAACTGACATTACTAAGAGGCCGATGTTTCAAAAATGTATTTGAAACATCGGCCTCTTGTTTTATTTATCTTTTCTGCATACCTATAATAACCAGTATTAAGCAAATGAACATAATTTGCATTTTATTTGGTGTAAAGTAAATTTCTGTTTTGCTCTTAAATGTTAAAAAACAAATAAATTTTCTCAGTCAAATTTCAAAGAATTGGTAATATACAGAATACTCGCCCAATTCATTGCTCACAAAGTCCTTTTCTAATAATCTCTTTATGGTATCCTGTACATAATTTGCCATCACTTTATAAGTCCTCAGAAATTTGAAAACCGCTATTTTTCTTGACTTTCCTTCTTTATAGACAATCATCAATGCTTTCCTTTTGTTTCGGTGGAAGTTGAAATAAGAGAGAAGGATAGATGAAATTTAACTGTGCCAGAATATTGGCAATGACCGTTTCCCCTTTGGCTATTGTATAAATTTCACTAGGCAAAATCATTGCATAAAGTGTATTGGAAACAAACTGGATATATCAAGTAACCCCTTCAAAATGACTATATATGGGATGAATAGTTTCTTGTTCAATTCGTTTTTTTGTTTTTCTAAAAATGCTTCTGAAGAAAGTCTGTATATACCGATTCGTCAATAAGCAAGAGATTCATGATGGCTATATTTTAATAGTGATACGAATATTATTTTACATAAAATATGGATTGTCATTACCAAACAAAAAATGCAAGTAAATATTTTAGTAAAAGTAGAATGTTTTTCTGATATTTACAAAACTCGTATACCGTATCACCGGAAGTGTTGTCCAATATCTCAGATTAATATGCTGTATTTATAATATCTATCAGATAGTCAATACTTTATATCTTTTAATAGTATCACATAAGTAGAGACTTATGTATTAATAACCCTATGCCAATACTTTATAAAGAGGATATTTTATAAAACCGATTTACACCGTCTGTTATATATCTCTTATTATCAATTGATTATATAAATAGTAGTTCCGCGAAAACTTTGGTGATTTCTTACATTGGCATGCAGACGCAAGAGGTGGCTATCAAAGCAAATTTGAAAGTAATTATGAAGTCTGATTCTGAAATGCTTGATGAAGTGATGGTTGTCGCTTATGGTACAGCAAAGAAGTCTTCATTCACAGGTGCCGCATCATCAGTCAAAGGTGACAAAGCATTAAAAGATGTGCCTGTCGTGTCGTTTGAGCAGGCTTTACAAGGATCTACTCCTGGAGTTACAGTAAACTCAACAAGTGGGCAACCGGGAGCGGCCTTGAGCATTCGTGTACGTGGAACCGGTTCTATGAATGCTTCCAACAATCCGCTGTATGTTATTGACGGCGTACCCGTGGCATCCGGTGACATTGCTGTGTCCGGAGTAACTGGTGACAGCAAATCATTTAACGTCATGGCCTCTTTAAATCCTGAAGATATCGAGAATATCACTATCTTGAAAGATGCTGCTGCAGCTTCATTATATGGTTCACGCGCAGCAAACGGTGTTATCTTGATTACAACCAAGCGAGGAAAAGAAGGTAAAACTAAACTAAACTTCAAAGCGAGTTGGGGTGTGAGTGATTGGGCTGTTGAAAACTATAAAACAGTGAACGGTGACCAACAACACGAATTGGCATACGAAGCCTTTTATAATGAAGCCATTCTTTACAAGAATGCATCAGAAGAAGATGCACATGCCTATGCAAAAAGTTGGACTGAAGCTTATGTCCCGAAAAAAGACAGCTATGCTGACTGGAAAGGCGCAGCTTTTAATAAGCATGGCAACTCACAAAACTACGAATTCTCGGCTCAAGGAGGAAGTGAAAAAACTACATTCTATGCTTCACTGGCTTACAAAAAAGAAGAAGGAATGGTGAAAACTTCTAATCTGGAAAGTTATTTGGGACGTGTAAATGCAACTCACAAATCAGCGGATGAGAGAACGCAGATGGGAGTGAATCTTTCTTTTTCAAAGCAAGAGTCAGAAGTGACAAGCGAAGGTACAGCTTACGCTAACCCGTTTTTTATGACCAATTACGCTTACATGCCGAATACCCCGATTTACAATGAAGACGGTTCTTATAATGAAGGCGGTATCTTGGCTGCCCTTAAACTGCCTAATATCATTAAAGATCAAGGTCTGGACAAGAACACGTCTGCCGTCATCAGAAGTTTTAATTCTTTATGGGCCTCTTATCGAATTATCGAAGGGTTGACTCTTAAACAAACATTGAGCTACGATTTTATTTTCAATGAATCAACTACCTACTGGCCCAGCACCTCAAACAATGGAGAGGTTCATAAAGGATTAATGATTAAGATTCCTTATCAGTTCCATAATTTATACTCTTCTACTATATTAAATTATATAAAAACATTTGGCGGTAAGCATAATGTAGATGCCTTGATTGGTTGGGATGTAGATGATAGAAGCACTAGATATGTACAAGCGGTCGGCTCCGGCTATCCCAATGATAAACTTCCGGAATTGGAGAACTCATCAACACCTAAAACCGCATCTTCCGGTTATTCTGATGACAAGCTGCTGTCTTTCCTTTCCCGTTTCAACTACGACTATGACGGCAAATATTACGCTTCCGGAACCTTCCGTCGTGACGGTAGCTCACGTTTAGGAAGTAACAAACGTTGGGGTAACTTCTGGTCTGCTTCTGCTGCATGGCGAATCAGCCAAGAAGCATTCATGGAAAGCACGGCAGATATCATTACCGACTTAAAAATCAGAGCTTCCTATGGTGTGAACGGTACATTGCCAAGCCAGTACTATGAACATTTGAGTTTGTTCGGTAATGGCTATAACTATCAAGACAACCCGGGTTCTGCACCAAGCAACATCGCTAATCCCGATTTGGCATGGGAAAAGAACAACAACTTGAATATTGGTTTTGACGCACGTTTATTTGACCGTATAAACATTTCGTTTGACTATTATAACCGTGACACAAAGGATTTATTGCAAAAAGTCCCTACTTCTATGGTAGTAGGTTTTTCCTCTGTACTGAAGAATGTAGGGTCTATGAACAACAGAGGTGTGGAATTGGATATCAGTGCAGATGTTTTTAAGGATTCACAGATAAGATGGAATACCGGACTGGCTTTGTCTCATAACAGAAATAAAGTGACCAAATTGTATGGTGGACAGGATATTATCAGTGGAACTACTATATTGAGAGAGGGTGAATCTTATTATTCTTGGTGGACAAGAGAATGGGCAGGCGTAGATCCTGAAACAGGAGAAGAACAGTGGGTATTGAATACCCAAAATGAAGACGGCTCTTTAAACAAGGAACTTACAAAGAATCCGGCACAGGCTCAACGAATTGTTGCAGGTAAGCCTGATCCTACGATTGTAGGTGGCTGGAGAAATTCCATTTCTTGGAAAGGCTTGGAATTGAATGCCCTTTTTTCCTTCACGTTAGGAGGGCATATCATGAACGATGCGGCTCTGCTGTACCTCGAAACAGACGGTGAAGCTTTCTACACCGCTATTGGTGAAGACCAGTTGAAAAGATGGCAAAAGCCCGGTGACATAACAGATGTTCCCCGCCGTATTAACGGTTACCAATATGCCCGTTACGGCAGTGACCGCCACATGAAGAGTTCAAACCACTTACGTTTGAAATCCCTTTCGCTCTCTTATGCGCTTCCTTCTCGTTTATTAAAAACTGCAGGAATAAGTAACATGCGTGTATTTGTATCCGGTAGCAACCTGTTGACTTGGGCTGCATACAAGAATGTCGATCCGGAACAAAGCATTAACGGTGTCACCTCATTTGCTTTCCCAAATACCAAAAGTTTCACTTTCGGTATTGAAGTCGGACTATAAAACATAATCTCCAAAAATAAAGAAAATGAAAAAGATACATACAAAATTAATATTGATGGCTGCAATGGTGGTAACTATGACCTTTACTTCCTGCGACGGCTATCTTGATGTAACGCCATCCGATGCTGTGGATAGCGATGAAGCCATCACCAATTTGGAAGATGCGCAAATAGCCTTGAATGGCGCCTACTATGGACTGATTACTAATACTTACTATGGAAATGACTTTATAGCCCGTGCCGAAGTTGGAGGCGAAGACGTACAGACTCTTTCGCTTGGCAAACGCACAGAGAACTATTACCGTTTTATGTATAGACAGAATACTTCTCCATCGGGTTTATGGAGTATCCCTTATAAAGTTATCAACCGTATTAATGTATTGTTGGGCGCCATAGAATCCGGGGTGATTCCCGCTTCCGACGAACTGAACCAGGTAAAAGGTGAAGCATTGGCACTCAGAGCACTTTGCCATTTCGATTTGTTGCTGACCTACGGTACACCATATTTGAAAGATAATGGAGCGTCTTTAGGTGTACCTTTAGTGGATAAGGTATTGCTCCCCAATGAATTACCTTCTCGCTCTACAGTAGCCCAAGGCTACACCATGGTTTTAAAGGACTTGGAAGATTCCAAAGGGCTGATGAGTGAGAATGTAGTGAATGGACACTTCAATAGATGGGCTGCCAAAGCATTGCTGGCACGTGTCAACCTACACAAGGGAGATTATGACGCAGCATACAATAATGCCAAAGACGTAGTTGAAAACGGACCCTACAAATTGATTGAAAATGAAAATTACGTGGCGTCTTGGCTTGAAGACTTCACAAGTGAATCTGTTTTTGAACTGGAAATCACATCGCTTGCTTCCGGTAATCGCGAATTATTTGGTTACGTGGCTCATCCTACAGGATATGCTGCTGTCATTGGAACGCAAGATTTCATAAACTTGTTGAATGAAGACCCCAAAGATGTCCGTCTAGGATTGTTACAGACAGATTCTGAGGGCAAAAAGCGCTTTATCAACAAATATCCCGGACGTGCCGGTGCTATCGCTGTAAACAATATACGTGTGATTCGTCTTTCAGATGTATATTTGATGGCAGCGGAAGCCGCATTAAGAAAAAGTTCCATTGATCAGACAACCGCAGACAATTGTTTGAATGATATCGTGAAAAGGGCAAATCCTAACGCACCGAAAGTAACTGCAACTATCGACTTAATCCTCAAGGAAAGAAGAAAAGAATTAGTGATGGAAGGACATCGCTTGCATGATATTCTTCGTTTAGGACTGAGTGTAACCCGTACAGGAGGGGATCATTTCTTGAATAAAGTTGACTTAGTGACGGTAACCTGGGATGATTACCGTAGCATTATGCCCATTCCACAAGCAGAAATAGATGCAAATCCTAATATCCGAGATCAACAAAATCCTGGTTATGAATAAGATGTGAAATAAGTTCTCTAAAAAACAAGAGGGTGTGTCAATTTGATGCACCTTCTTTTTTATATTGAAGGCAATGGCAAAGAAGGCAAAGCCTCCATCATAAAGTTTAAAAACGTAATTTATCCGTCATGCTGTCACGAAATGCACTCTATTGACTTGATACATAGATATCTATCCCGTGACGGATACCCGTGATGGATACGTGATGGCTCCTTTATCTGTCAAACAGACTACAAATAAGGAATTGATCATTATTTGGATTGTTTCAGTAACCATATTTCAAAAAACTTGTCGTAGGCTTTGTATTCTCCAAGTTCACAAGTGACAAAATCCTTGTCCAGCAATCCTTTTATGGCTCCTTGTACTGAACTGGCCGTTAACTTATAGGTTTTCAAGAATCTGGAAGAAGTAATTTCCTTTGCTTTTCTCTCTTTACAAATGGCAAACAATACTTCTTTTTGTTTTGGAGGAAGTTGATAAAGAAGAGAAGAATAAGTAAAATTCAACTGAGACAGAATATTTTCAATTGCTATGTTCACTTTGTCTGCCGTACAAATGTCACCTATGTCTGTCATTGCATACAATGAGTTGGAAATAAACTGAATATACCATGTTATACCTTCAAAACGCTCATATACGTTTTGAATAGTTTCTTCTGTAATGTCTTTATTGGCTACGATGAAATGTTTCCTAATAAATTTCGTATATGTCCGCATGTCTATTGGATGTAATTCCATGATAGCTGTACTTTGATAAAAAGGACGTGCTGGACTCGTGAATATTTCGCCCATCATATGTCGTTGGGAACCTGCATAAATAAATCTTGCATTGGTACAATGCTGAATGTGGGTACGCAACATAGCCTCAACGTTTTTTTCCGGATATTTGGCAATGGCTTGAAATTCGTCAATAGAGACCAAACAAGGTCTGTCAGCTTTCTCCAAATAATAAAAAATTTCATCCAAAGTAATGGAAGGAGTTTTTATATCTCCCATTTCCAAATTCCAGCCAGGATTTCCTGCGAAATCAAACGAAATTCCAGCCCGAAGTGATGATAAGCAACTTAAAAATAAATCCCACGCTTTTCTGCCTCGTGGTTTCAAGCCATTCAGAATTCCTTTGCCAAGTTCGAAAACAAACTCCTGTAGATTTTTAGTTGCATATACATCGATCAAAAAGGTATAATATTTATCCCCGATATGTTTTTGATGGAAACAATGCTCTATTAAGCCCGTCTTTCCTAAACGACGAGGAGATATTAAAGCTACATTGTTACCATTTGTGATATAACGGGTTAATGTTTCTGTTTCAGTTACACGATCACAAAAATATGCAGCGGATACATATCCATTGGTTATAAAAGGGTTATTTTTCTCCATAAAGTGAATGTTTTACACAAAAGTAATTATAGCTTTATTATAATACAAATATCATAATGCTTTTTTATAGATTCTCTAGTCTAATTTCATATAAATAGAAAGAATTAGAATTCCATTTTCTATTTTATAATAAGTAAGCGATGACTTTATGGTGAAAAACAGACTTCTAATTTATGGTAAAGTTTCATGTTTTTTAAATAATTAGTGCTGGAAATAAAATTAACAACTAAGGAAATGTTATCAAAATAAAGAACTGAAAAGACTGTTAATGATAAATCAAGTAATTTATTTTTAGAAATTACTCCTTATAAAAATGGCAAGTATGTTGCTGATAGATGTGTTTCCTTGAAAACCGACTTTAACATGTTAATAATAAGGTTATTATCTAATATTATAGTAGAAGTTCGGTAGGAGTTTATTATTTATATACCTATCTATACAGCCTTATAAGCAAGGTTAAGTATATGAAAATAGTATTTGACTATCCTTTTACTATATTGAAAATCAATAATATACCTATATTGTAGTTCCGCGAAAACTTTGGTGATTTCTTTTGTAGGTATGCGTACGCAAGAGCTTGCTATTAAGCCTAATATGAAAGTGTTGCTTAAGTCTGATTCTGAGTTGCTTGATGAGGTAATGGTAGTAGCTTATGGTACAGCCAAAAAATCATCTTTTACGGGTTCGGCCTCTACCATTGACAGCAAGAAACTGGCATCTCGTCCCATTACGAATGTTACTAAAGGCTTGGAAGGACAAACTACTGGTGTCTTGACTACTTCCGGTTCCGGACAGCCCGGTGAATCTTCCTCGGTGGTGATTCGCGGTTTTGGTTCTATCAATGCCTCAAAAAATCCGTTGTATGTAGTGGACGGTATTCCTTTTGATGGTTCTTTAAGCTCTATCAACCCTTCTGATATTGAAACCATGACTATTCTGAAAGATGCGTCGGCAGGTGCTCTTTACGGTGCCCGCGGTGCCAATGGTGTGGTGATGATTACTACTAAGAAAGGTAAAGAAGGCAAAACGCAAGTAAACTTACGTTCTACTGTAGGATGGGCTTCGCGTGCCATTAAGGAATATGATATGCTCGACCAAAAAGAGTTCGTCCAATTGAGCTATGAAGCATTGCGCAATGGCTATGTGTTTGAAAACGGCTATTCATGGGCCAATGCTGAAAGCACGGCCCGCGAACGTTTGGGTGCCACGCTCGGTGGTGAACGCTACAATCCTTTCAAAAACTATGCTTGGAATGAGATTATCAATCCGGAAACCGGTCAGGTACAAGCAGATGCTCAATCTGCATGGAATGAAAGCTGGATGGACGCTTTGCAGAAGAATGATGCGTTCCGCCATGAACATCAGCTGTCTTTGAGTGGTGGTAACGAAAAAACGAAATATATGTTTTCTTTGGGTTACTTAAATGAAGATGGTATTCTGACCTCTACCGGTTTTCAACGTTACAACGCACGTGCTAACGTCAGTTCTACTGTAACCGATTGGTTTACGGCTAATTTGAACACTTCGTTGGCTCACTCTTTGCAGAACTTCAGCGATTATTCCGGGAGTTCGGTATCAAATGTATGGTACTCGGCGCAGTTTGTTTCTCCTTTGTTCCCTATGTATATGAAAGACCTGGAAGGGAAAAACATATTGGGTGAGGATGGCAGACCGCAGTTGGATTATGGTGAAAACGGACGTCCGGGCAGTTACAACGACTATAACCCGCTGGGTGGTTTGCTCGATGATAAATCGGATGTGAAAAATGACGTAGCCAGTGTGCGTACCGGATTGACATTTGGTTCGGACAGCGATAATTTTGGGATATTTAAAGGTCTGAAGCTTGCTTTGAATTTCGGTGTGGATTATCGCAATCAGCTACAAAAAGCATATATGAATATGCACCACGGTAATCAAGCTACTGCCGGTGGTTTATTGATGAAGTATAATACTCGTATGCAGAGTTATACCTTCAATCAATTGCTGACGTGGAACCGTTCGTTCGGCATGCACAATTTTGACCTTTTGGCTGGTCACGAATTCTATGCATACAAATATGAATATATGAATGCGGGAAAGACCAACCTGGTTGACGGTATTCTTGAATTGCGTCCGGGTACAACTCTTTATAGTGCGGATTCTTATACCAATAATTATAGAATAGAATCATGGTTGGGGCGTTTTAACTACAACTATGACGAGAAATATTATTTCTCTGCTTCTTTGCGTACAGACGGCTCTTCCCGTTTCTATAAAGACAACCGTTGGGGTACTTTCTGGTCGTTGGGCGGTAACTGGCGCATCTCCCGTGAAGCTTTTATGGAAGACGTGGAATGGGTGAAAAATCTTTCATTGAAAGTAAGTTACGGTGAGCAAGGTAATGATAATATAGGTAGCCTGTATGCTTGGCAGAGCTTGTATGACTTGAGTTGGGCCAATGCCTCCCAAATCGGTGGTATGGTCAGCTCTTTGGAAAATAAAAATGTTTCTTGGGAAAAGAATGGCAACTTCAATGTCGGGGTAGAGGCCAGTCTGTTTGACGACTTTATCAACTTGAGTGTGGAGTATTTCAACCGTAAAACCAAGAACATGCTGCTTTCTTATCCCATGGCTACTTCTACGGGATTCAATGGCTACAACGCCAACGTAGGTGATATGCGCAATTCCGGTGTGGAAGCAGAAATCAAAATCAGCCCCATCAGAACTAACGATGTGAAATGGAACATTACGTTGATGGGTTCTCATGTAAAGAACAAAGTGCTGAAATTGACCGGCGAGACTCCCGAAATTATCTCGGGCATTTACAGTACCAAAGAAGGTTCACCCATCAATACATTCTATATGGCGAAGTCGGCAGGCGTTGATCCCGCAACCGGTGCACAGCTCTATTGGGTGTACGATAAGGATGAACACGGTAATATCGTGAACGAACGTATCAGCAGTGACTACACCAAGGCTGCCAACAGCAAATATTATCAGGGTAATCGTATTCCCGATTTGTATGGAAGCATCGCTACGGACTTGTCTTGGAAAGGATTCGACTTGAATATACTGACCACTTACTCCATTGGCGGCAAAGTGTTTGACGGATTGTATCAAGGCTCGATGAACAATATGTATTATAACGCCAACTGGAACAAACACGCTCTGCGTCGCTGGCAGAAGCCGGGAGACGTAACGGATGTTCCTCGTATTGAGGTAGGTGGAAAGTCAACGACTACCAACCGCTTCTTGGTGGATGCTTCTTATTTCTCTATCAAGAACATCACGTTGGGATATACGTTGCCGAAGGCGTGGATGAATAAAGTTAAACTGAACTCGGTACGTATATTTACTTCGGTAGATAACTTGGCACTGTTTACTCATCTGGACGGTATGGATCCGCAATACAACTTCTCCGGTCAGACGGATTATGCTTATTCTCCTAACAAGACTTGGTCTGTAGGTTTTGATATTAATTTCTAACTTCTAAACTGATATAACAATGAAATCTATATTTAAATATATGTTTGTAGGGCTGCTCTCCTGTGGTACGTTGACTTCTTGCTTGGATGGCGCTTTAGAGACATTTCCCACCGACTCAATGTCGGGTGATGGCTTGTTGAGCAACGCTTCTTCGGCCTTGGTTCCTTTGAATGGGGTGTATCGCTCCATGTATTCGGCTTGGTCACCTTCGGGAAATACTCACCAAGCTTTTGGCATTTCGGCGTACACCTTGATGGCGGATGTTATGGGTGAGGACCATATTATGGCCGATCAAGGCAGTGGTTGGTTCTGGTACGATTGCCTTTACAATGTAAAGCCGAGATACACTTCAAAGTCATGGCGCTCTTATGATTTATGGAATGCTTACTACACTTGGGTGTCGAATGCCAACTATATTTTGGCAGCCGAAACAACGATGGGGGGCGCTACCGCTGATGTAAACTATGTAATCGGTCAGGCATACGCCATTCGTGCTTACTCTTATTTTATGTTGGCGCAGAGTTTTGCCCGCACTTACAAAGGGCATGAAACGGAACCTTGTTGCCCTATCTATACAGAACCTACTGTAGCTGGTACTGAAGGTCAGCCTCGTGCGACAGTACAAGCTGTTTACGATCAGATCACTTCTGATATAGATAAAGCTGTTGAACTCTTGGAAGGTACCAAGACGAAACATATCAGCCACATGGGATATGCCGTGGCTTTAGGTATCAAGGCGCGCATTGCGCTGGTAATGGAAGAATGGAATACGGCTAAAGAAGCTGCTCATGAGGCGATTAAGGCTAGCGGATGTGTGATTATTCCGGTAGATCAGTTTAAAGGCGTGAATAGCACTAAGGCTAAAAATGTGATGTGGGGAGCGGAAATTATTGCCGACCAGTCAGGTATGTATGCCAGCTTTTTCTCACACATGGATGCTTCGGCAGGCAAATATGGGCAAAGTGCCTTGAAGCAAATTAATAAAGAACTTTATGCTAAGATGGGGAGCGAAGATGCCCGTAAGGTTTGGTGGAATCCTGCCGACAAAGCGAATGAAAACGGTGGTTACCAACAAGAAAAGTTTAAGTTCTCTGATATTAAGACTTGGATGGGCGACTACGTGTGGATGCGCGTAGAAGAGATGTACTTGATTGCCGCTGAGGCTGAATGCCGTTTGGGTGGTGCTGAAGAGGCCAATGCCATAAAAGACTTGATGGCACTCATGGCAAAGCGTGACAAAAATTATAAATGTGAGAAAAGCGGTACGGCTTTAGGAGTACTCTCTTCGGACGAAACGGGTTCGCTGCTCGAAGAAATCATTACGCAACGTCGTATTGAACTGTGGGGAGAAACCGGACGTATCTACGACCTTCGCCGCTTGAAACAAGGTTTCCGTCGTACCTCTGCAATGGGGTGGCCGAAGGATGCGTTGCTGGGTAACCGTCCTACTAACGACCCTGAATGTTATATGTGGGTGTTGACAATTCCGCAAAGTGAATTTGACGGGAACGTGAACATGGATCCTGAAAGTGACCAAAACCCTACGGGAGACTATAAATAATCGAAGATGTATTAATATTAACAGTATAAATCATGAAATATTTAAATAAAACTTTAGCATCCTTGTTGTTGCTGACTGCTATCCTGTTTGTCGGTTGTAACACAGAGCAGGAAGGTGCTATTTACAAGGCAGACGAACAAAGTTTCAGCTTTGGAACTTCAGCTTTGGCTGATCAGGTTGTAACGGTGGGAAAACCTGATTTTACCGTAGATTTGTATCGTGCGAAACTTGGCGAGCCTGCTTCCGGAAACATTGCTCTTTTCGCCTATAAGTTGGCCTCTGACGGAAAAACAAAAATTCCTCAAGAAGGTTACTCTGTAAGTAACTACAATTTTGATGCGGATTCCGGTATTGCCCAAGTTACGGTCAATGCCGAGCCGCTGGCTGTAGGAGACCATGTGAAAATAGAACTGACGGTTGAAACAGATGGTGTGGCGTTGAGTGGATCTACGGTAGCTACTATGTCGGTAACGAAAGATTATAGTTGGAAGCCGATTGGAACAGGCGTTTGGAAAGATGGCATCGTTTGCTCGCTGTTTGGTGTACCTGTCGGTGTAACTTGGGAAGTGGAAGTAGAAGAAGCTGTAGAATTGTCCGGCATGTATCGTGTTATTAATCCTTATGGATATGGAAAATGTCCGTGGGTAGAAGAAAGCGAAGTAACCATTGACCCTTGCTATGTGAAAATCAACGCAAGTAATCCGGATAAGGTGTCTTTGGCCAATCAGAAGTTGGGCTTTGCCTGGGATTACGGTGAATTCATGGCGGGTTCAACGCAAAATGTCGGTTACCCGGGAGATTTCGGTACTAAAGTGGGTAAGGACATTGATTTTGGTGCATTGTTTGTTGCTATGGGAGGAGATATTTATACGATTACTGCCGGTGGCGGTTTGACATTGCCGTAAGCGATATAGGATTTATCTGTAATCCTAAAATGAATATTGGACAGGAGAAGACAATCCCATTGTCTTCTCCTGTTTGTGTTGTACGCTTGGCATGGGCGTAATCTTACGGGGGTAAGTCCTTGACGAACCCTAATAGTGGGAATCGTGTAACCAAAAGCAAGGAGGTCCATAGTGATGTGGAATCTGAAGGAAACTTGCGGCAAAAGTCTGACTAGGCGAACTGAAATCAGATATAAGGCTAAAGTGTGAGGATGTACCTCGTAGTAGTGAAGAAATCTCTGTAATATAAAGTTGTAAAGCAGAATAAGAAGAACCGTGTTCTATTCGATTTATAGGTATAAGGATGAAGAATTAAAAGAATGTCCAACAAAATTCTATGAAAATCGTTATATTTGCCACCAGGAACATAAATGGTATAATATATATAATAAGGTGTAGAAACTATGGCTATGAAAGAATTTATAATCTCCGAAGTCCAGGCAGAAACGGCGGTATTGGTAGGACTCATCACGAAAACCCAAGATGAGCGCAGGACTAACGAATACCTCGATGAGCTGGCATTCTTGGCTGAGACAGCCGGGGCGGAAGTTGTCAGACGATTTACTCAAAAGCTAGATCAGGCAAACTCGGTGACCTATGTAGGCAAGGGTAAACTGGAAGAGATAAAAGAATATATCAAGGGCGAAGAGGAAGCGGAGCGTGAAGTCGGTATGGTGATTTTCGATGATGAGCTCTCCGCAAAACAGATACGTAACATTGAGGCGGAGTTGAAGATAAAGATATTGGACCGTACTTCACTCATTCTCGATATCTTTGCGATGCGTGCGCAGACTGCCAATGCCAAGACACAGGTAGAACTGGCACAGTATAAGTATATGCTTCCCCGGTTGCAACGTTTGTGGACCCACTTGGAACGCCAGGGTGGCGGTTCCGGAGCCGGTGGCGGTAAAGGTTCCGTAGGGCTTCGTGGTCCGGGTGAAACCCAGTTGGAGATGGACCGTCGTATCATCCTGAACCGTATGTCGCTGTTGAAAGAACGTCTGGCGGAGATTGATAAGCAGAAATCCACACAACGGAAGAACCGCGGGCGAATGATTCGTGTGGCACTGGTGGGATATACCAATGTCGGCAAATCTACTTTGATGAACTTGCTTGCCAAGAGTGAAGTCTTTGCGGAAAACAAACTGTTTGCAACGTTGGACACGACGGTGCGTAAAGTGATTATCGAGAACCTGCCGTTCCTGTTGTCCGATACGGTCGGTTTTATCCGTAAGTTGCCCACTGATCTGGTAGATTCTTTCAAATCTACCTTGGATGAAGTACGTGAAGCTGATTTGCTGTTGCATATCGTAGATATTTCCCATCCCGATTTTGAAGAACAGATAGAAGTTGTAAACAAGACTTTGGCAGATATCGGTGCCGCCGGTAAGCCCATGATTCTTGTATTCAATAAGATAGACGCTTATACTTATATAGAGAAAGCGGCTGACGACCTTACCCCCAGAACCAAGGAAAACTTGACACTTGAAGAACTGATGAAGACATGGATGGCAAAGATGGAGGATAACTGCCTCTTTATCTCTGCCCGTGAAAAAATCAACATGGAGGAGCTGAAGAGTGTAGTTTATCAGCGTGTAAAGGAACTGCACGTACAGAAGTACCCCTATAATGACTTTCTTTATCAGACCTACGAAGAAGAAGTTTAATTTTAGTTGTGAGTTATAACTCATGACTCATAACTCATAACTCGTTATAAGGATGAACTACAGAAATCTGACGGAAGATGAGATTCTCCGTCTGAAGAGCCAGTCGTGTCTGGCAGATGATTGGGGGAAAGTAACCGTTGCCGAAGAATTCACAACGGAATTTGTACATCACACCCGTTTTTCGGGAGAGGTGCGTTTGGGGGTGTTCCATTCGGAATTCACTTTGCCGGGAGGAATCAGGAAGCATTCCGGTTTGCGCCATGTCACGCTTCATAATGTAACGGTAGGAAGCAATTGCTGTATAGAAAATATCCAGAACTATATTGCTAACTATGAAATCGGGCAGGATACGTTTATTGAAAATGTAGATATCATTTTAGTGGACGGCGTGTCTAAGTTTGGCAACGGGGTAGAAGTGTCTGTGCTGAATGAAACCGGCGGACGTGAGGTGCTTATCAATGACAAGCTCTCTGCGCACCAGGCGTATATTCTGGCACTTTACCGTCATCGTCCGGAGCTGATAGCACGGATGAAGGAAATCACTGATTTTTATTCCAATAAGCATGCCTCTTCTGTAGGAACCATCGGCAGCCACGTCATGATACTGAATACGGGATCCATCAAGAATGTACGTATAGGTGATTATTGCCGGATCTGTGGAACTTGCCGATTGTCTAATGGGAGTATCAATAGCAACGAAATGGCTCCGGTGCACATTGGGCACGGGGTAATTTGTGATGATTTTATAATTTCTTCCGGTTCGCATGTGGATGATGGCGCCATGCTAAGCCGTTGTTTCATAGGACAGGCGTGTAAGTTGGGACATAATTATTCGGCCTCTGACTCCTTGTTTTTCAGTAATTGCCAGGGAGAGAACGGGGAGGCTTGCGCCATTTTTGCCGGACCGTTTACGGTGACCCACCATAAGTCCACCTTGCTGATAGCCGGTATGTTCTCGTTTATGAATGCCGGTTCGGGGTCTAACCAGAGCAACCACATGTATAAGTTGGGACCGATTCACCAGGGTACTTTGGAACGGGGAGCCAAGACCACTTCCGATTCATACATTTTGTGGCCTGCGCGGGTAGGGGCCTTTTCACTGGTGATGGGGCGCCACGTCAATCATTCCGATACTTCCAACCTGCCCTTTTCGTATCTGATAGAGCAAAACAATACGACCTATCTTGTGCCGGGTGTCAACCTGCGTAGTGTAGGGACTATCCGTGACGCGCAAAAGTGGCCTAAACGCGATGGACGTACCGATACCAACAAACTGGACTATATCAACTACAATTTGCTTAGTCCCTATACTGTACAGAAGATGTTCAAGGGACGTGAGACGCTCAAGAACTTGCGCCATGCTTCCGGTGAACTTTCTGATATTTATTCTTTCCATAGTGCTAAAATCCGTAACTCGGCATTGGTGAAAGGTATTCGCTTCTATGAAATAGCGATCCATAAATTCCTTGGTAACTCTGTCATCAAGCGCCTGGAGGGCATCAGTTTCCGGAGCAATGAGGAAATACGTACCCGCTTGAAACCGGACACGGGCATCGGAAGCGGTGAATGGGTGGACATTTCCGGCTTGATTGCTCCCAAAAGTGAAATAGACGCATTGATTGACGGCATAGAATCGGGAACGGTAAACCGCTTGAAGTATATCAATGCGGAATTTGCAAAGATGCATGGTAATTACTATACTTACGAATGGACATGGGCTTATGAGAAGCTGGAAGAATTCTATGGTATCAATCCGGAGAATATAACGGCAGATGACATTATTCGCATTGTGGAGAAGTGGAAGGAAGCTGTTGTAGGTTTGGACCGTATGGTATACGAAGATGCCAAGAAAGAATTCTCGCTGGCTTCCATGACAGGCTTTGGTGCCGATGGCTCGCGTCTGGAGAAGGAGCTCGACTTTGAGCAGGTTCGCGGTGATTTTGAAAGCAATCCTTTTGTGACGGCGGTTCTGAAGCATATAGAAGTAAAGACGGCGTTGGGTGACGAATTGATACAGCGCATGCGGGCAGTGCAGTGATATCTCATGGTTTGTGCGGTATTCCGGCATCATTTTTGCCCTAATTAAAGAAATATTTCAATAATACTTCTTACCTTTGCTCTACGAATCACTTTTAAACATTAAATAAACGAGTAATTATGGCAACAACACCTCCGTTTAAGTATCAGCCCATGTTTGAGAAGGGGAAAGATACTACTGAGTATTATCTGCTTACGAAAGATTACGTGTCGGTAAGCGAGTTTGAGGGAAAACCTATTCTGAAGATTGAGAAAGAGGGTTTGACCGCTATGGCAAATGCGGCTTTCCGTGATGTTTCGTTTATGCTGCGCCGTGCACACAACGAACAGGTTGCTAAGATTCTGAGTGACCCGGAGGCAAGTGAAAACGACAAATACGTGGCGCTGACCTTCCTGCGTAACGCCGAAGTGGCGTGCAAAGGTGTTCTTCCTTTCTGTCAAGATACCGGTACTGCCATTATCCACGGCGAAAAAGGACAGCAGGTGTGGACGGGCTATTGTGATGAGGAAGCTCTCTCGTTGGGTGTTTACAAAACATATACTGAAGAGAACCTGCGCTACTCCCAGAATGCCCCTCTTACTATGTATGATGAGGTGAACACTAAATGTAACCTTCCGGCCCAGATTGATATCGAAGCTACTGAAGGCATGGAGTATGAATTCCTTTGCGTGACTAAAGGTGGCGGATCGGCCAACAAGACTTATCTTTACCAGGAAACCAAGGCCATCCTGAATCCCGGCACTCTTGTTCCTTTCCTTGTCGAAAAGATGAAGACTTTGGGTACGGCTGCCTGTCCTCCTTATCATATTGCATTCGTTATCGGCGGTACATCTGCCGAGAAGAACCTGTTGACCGTGAAGCTGGCTTCTACCCATTTCTACGATAACCTGCCTACTACTGGTAATGAATATGGCCGTGCTTTCCGCGATATTGAGCTGGAGAAGGAAGTGCTGGCAGAAGCGCATAAGATTGGCCTCGGTGCTCAGTTTGGTGGTAAGTACTTGGCCCACGACATACGTATCATCCGTTTACCCCGTCATGGCGCTTCTTGTCCTGTAGGTTTGGGCGTTTCCTGTTCTGCAGACCGTAATATCAAATGCAAAATCAACAAAGAGGGTATCTGGATTGAAAAATTGGACAATAACCCGGGCGAACTGATTCCGGCTGAACTCCGCCAGGCAGGTGAAGGTGATGTTGTCAAGATTGACTTGAACCAACCGATGGCTGATATCTTGAAAGAATTGACCAAATATCCGGTAGCTACCCGCTTGTCATTGAATGGAACCATTATTGTAGGCCGTGACATCGCACATGCCAAATTGAAAGAACGTCTGGACCGTGGTGAGGACCTGCCACAATATATCAAGGATCATCCTATCTATTATGCCGGCCCTGCCAAAACTCCTCAAGGTATGGCTTGCGGTTCTATGGGGCCCACTACCGCCGGACGTATGGATCCGTACGTTGATTTGTTCCAGAGCCATGGAGGCAGCATGATTATGCTCGCCAAGGGCAATCGTAGCCAACAGGTTACGGATGCTTGTAAGAAATATGGCGGTTTCTACCTCGGTTCTATCGGTGGTCCTGCCGCCATCCTGGCACAGAATAACATCAAGAGCATTGAATGTGTGGAATATCCGGAACTCGGTATGGAGGCTATCTGGAAGATTGAGGTAGAGGATTTTCCTGCATTTATCTTGGTAGATGATAAAGGCAATGATTTCTTCAAGCAGTTAAAGCCTTGGAATTGTGCTAAATAAACCTGTATATAAATAGTATTGCAGTCCATGCAGAATGAGCCGTTCCGGAAACTTCCGTGAACGGCTTTTTTTATTTCTGCCAATGGGGAAGCCGGTTGTTTGGGTCTTTTCTCGCATTCATTTACTCTCATTCCCGTTTTTATCCCTATCTTTGTTGGGCTAATTATAATTAATCTGAATGATATGGGACAAACACTCTCACGACAGAACCCGGGACAGCATGTTGTTTGGCTGGATGTGGTCCGGCTCGTTGCCATGTTCACCGTGGTATGCTGCCATTGTACAGATCCTTTTAATTTTTATCCGGGCACCTCACCGGATATCGTGGATATCAAGTTCTGGGGAGCGGTCTATGGGGCGGCGCTTCGTCCTTGCGTACCACTTTTCGTTATGATTACCGGGGCATTGTTGCTGCCGGTGAAAGGAGAGGCTTCGGCTTTCTATAAGAAGCGCATTCCCCGTGTATTCTTTCCTTTCCTTATTTGGTCTGTACTCTACAACCTGTTTCCCTGGATAACGGGATTGTTGGGAGTGGAGCCGCGGGTGATTCTTGATTTCTTCCCTTATTCGGGAGAAGAGGTGATGCGGCAGTCGTTGGCGGTGAGTATGGGCTATATCGCCGAAATGCCTTTTAATTTCTCGCTGTTGGATGTGCACATGTGGTATATCTACTTGTTGATAGGGCTTTATCTTTATCTTCCTATATTTTCCGCATGGGTAGAGAAGGCTTCGGAACGTGCCAAGCTATGGTTTCTTGCGGCTTGGGGAGTGACGTTGCTGTTACCTTATTATAATGAGTTTGCTGCTCCATATCTATGGGGTACATGTTCCTGGAATTCATTCGGTATGCTGTATTACTTTGCCGGATTTAACGGCTACCTGCTGTTGGGGCATTACTTGAGGAACCATGATTGGTCAACCGGACGGCTTTTAGGGATTGGAATCCCTATGTTTGCGGTGGGTTATGCGGTGACATTCTTCGGTTTCCGCCACATGACTGCCCTGCCGGAATATACAGATGAGATGTTGGAGCTGTTCTTTACCTATTGTTCCTTGAATGTGGTCATGATGACTGTTCCTGTGTTCATGCTTTGCAAACGGATTGATTTCCGTTCGGAACGGATCAGGAAGGCATTGGCAAACCTGACTCTTTGCGGGTTTGGTGTTTATATGATACATTATTTCTTTACCGGACCCAGTGTGGTGCTGATGCGGGAACTCCAAGTCCCCATTTGCCTGCAGATTCCATGCGCGGCTGTTGTCGCTTTTGGCATCTCTTGGTTTATAGTGTCGATGGCGTATCGTTGTTTCGGCAAGAAGACCAGGTGGGTGATGGGATAAATGAAAATAAAATTAGCGGCAAAGCCGCTAATTTATTATTTGCTCAATTTCTTCTTCCACTGTTCGTACTTCTTGATCACTTTCAGTCCGTCGCTGTTGTACCAGCTGTAACCGTTCCGGCGTTCGTAACCAATTTCAGAGATATCATATTTTTTCACTCCGTCGCGGTCGCAGAAGAAGGGACGGTTATCTTCTAATGTATAGAAGCGTGCCCATAATGTAGGACAAGGATAATCGTCTTGAGGGCAGGGAACCATGCGATAATCCTTCTTGCCGTCACTGTTTGTGAAGTCTTCTCGCATGATGCCGGTGATTTTGTTGGCTTTGAACCACTCCACGGCCGCTTCGACAGAAGCGATAATCTCCGGTGAGGGGGCAGGGATTGACATCAGTAACAAGACAATGTTGTCCGATTCGGCACCACTTAATGAGGGCAGTTCGTAGGCACGTGCCTTGGCAGGTGCAAGCGTGTGCTCATCGTGCTGGGCACACCATACGGTAAGTTTGCCGTTTTGACGTACCTGTGTTTTAAGGATGCACTCTATCCCTTTGTCGAAGGCCGTACGTGCCTTTTGGCAGATGCTGTCCGGTACATACGTATAAGGAGCCTTTTTTTCATAAACCTCTTTTAGCAACTTCAACACGTTTACCATGGCATTGTCATTATAGGTAATGTGCGTATAGTAACCTTTAGGACGAGGCCAGAACTGTGGGAAACCACCGTTGGGGTATTGGGAGTTCAGAATATATAGGATACCGTTGAGAGCGGCATCTTTGTATTTGTCTATCTGTGTGGCAAGGTAGATGCGGGACAGGTAGCGGATTTCCGTACTTGTGGCACCATTGTCGATGGTACTTGCGTTGACATCGTCCTTGGCGTGCAGTACGTCTTCCAGTTCTTGCTGGCTCAGTTCGGCAGGCATATAAATATTCTTCGGCCAGCCTCCGGTAGTCTGTTGGTACAGCAGTACGTTGTCGGCTATGCGGACAGCCTCCGGAGTTTGGAAGAAAGCGTCTTCCAGTTTAGGCGCCATCTTTACCCAACTTTTGTACGGTCGCTTCTCTTTGTAGGTAGTTGTTTCCTGGGCTTTGGCTCCTGCCAGGCAAGCAAGGAAAGCACAAATTAAAATAGTTCGCTTCATAATATGTACATGTTTAGTATTACTTTTTACGAACAAAAGTAGCGAAAAACTAGGATGACCAGGGGGAATATTTGTTCCTTATGGGAGGAAATTTTGGGATAATTACTTTCTCCACATCCTCCACATGTAATAGGTGCAGTGGGTAAAAGCAAAAACAAACGAAATAATCAGCAGTGTTTTGCTTTCATTCCATCCTACGGTTTGCTGGTGCCACAATCCCGTGATCACGCAGAGGATAGCAAGCGTAAGCCCGATCATGTTCAGTGCCGGTTGTCCCCGGCGGTTATTGCCGCCATGTTCCAGCTTGCTGTGTTTCATGCCATAGGCTACATATATATCCAAACCGATAAGCATCCACAGGACGAGGCGTATCCATGTGTCGGCAGGCAGGAAGAGCATCATGCAGAGGCAAGTGAGAATCCCTGATATGGGGATTAGCGGTACCAGAGGAGTCTTGAATGAACGGGGTACGTCGGGCATGGTCCTGCGGACTACCAATACGGCTGCACACACAAGTGTAAAAGCCATGAGGGTGCCTATACTTGTCATTTCTCCCGCCAGCCGTGCAGGAACAAAAGCCGCCAGCAGACCTACTATGATCATGAACAGAAAGTTGCTGCGTGCCGGGGTGCGGAACTTTTCATTGATATGTGAGAAGAACGGAGGCAGCAGCCCGTCGTGGCTCATGCTGAGAAATACGCGGCTCTGCCCCAATAGAGTTACCATGATGACAGAACAGTAACCGAACAGGATGGCCAGTACGATGGCACGGTTTAACCAGGGATAGTCAGGCTGGATTACGCCTGCCGCATTTGCCTGCCCCATGTGCTCGATGGCGATGGCTACAGGGGCAATGCCTTGTTGTCCGCTGAAAGAGGTGTAATGTGTAACTCCCGTCATGACATGGGCAAAGACCATATATAGTACCGTACAGACCAATAAGGATACCAAGATGCCGATGGGCATGTTCCGCTTCGGGTTCTTGGTTTCCTGTGCGGCGGTACTTACGGCATCGAATCCCAGGAAAGCGAAGAATACGATTGCCGCTCCCCGCAGAATGCCGGAGAGTCCGTATTCTCCCAAGACGCCAGTGTTGGCCGGAATATAAGGGGTATAGTTGTCCGTATTGATATATTGCCATCCCAATACAACGAATATCAATATGACGGATACTTTCAAAAAGACTACGAGACCATTGAAAATAGAACTGCCTTCTGTGCCGCGCATGAGGAAGAGACTCATGAGAACTACGATGAAGAAAGCAGGAATATTCACAATGCCGCCGTCCCAGGGGCAGGCTGTGAGTGCTTGGGGCAGATGGATATTCAGTCCTTCCAGGAAAACGACGAGATACCTGCTCCAGCTGATACTGACCGTAGTGGCGGCTACTGTATATTCCAATACTAAATCCCAACCTATGATCCAGGCAATGAGTTCGCCCATGGTGGCGTATGAGTACGTGTATGCACTGCCGGCCACCGGAATCATGGAGGCGAACTCTGCATAGCAGAGCCCTGCGAAACAGCATCCCAATGCGGCGATGGCAAATGATAAGGTGATGGCAGGACCTGTATATCCCGCTGCTACTGTTCCGGTGATTGAAAATAACCCTGCTCCAATGATGACGCCCACACCCAGAGCAACGAGGCTCCAAGGGCCGAGCACGCGTTTCAGTGTCTTTTCCCCGGAGGCGTTCGCTTCTGCCTGGAGGGCTTCAAAAGGTTTTCTGATGAATAATCCCATTCTGTCTCAATTCTGATAATTGGCTGCAAAGATAGTGCAAACCGAAGACAGAACTTTCATGCTTGCATGAAAAAGTTATGTTAAGGTACAGCCTCTCTTCTCTAAAGATAGTGCAAACCGAAGACAGAATAAAGTAAACAAGCCTGTTTATTCTAAATATTGCATTACTTTTCCGCTGATTTGTAGCAGAGATATTTCGCAGAGTTTAGTATCATACTCTGCAGAGAGGATACGCTCCTCTGCATCCAGCAGACTCTTTTGGGCTTCGCGCATTTCAATGCCGGAAAGGTTTCCAAGCATATAACGTTCCATGGCTATCTCGTGATTTTCTTTGGCGGCGATGAGATTCTGGCGTTCCAGATTCAGCATCTGCAGATTGTTCTGGTAAGCCTGCCATAGGTTGCTGAGGTCGGCACGCAAGGTTTGCTCTACTTGTTCACGTTCCAGGCGGGCGTTTTGTACGGCAATGCTGGCATTGCGGCGCTCGCGGCGGCGGTTACCGTCGAAGAGATTGAAGCCTACGGTCACTCCGACGTTCAGTCCGAGGTTGCTGCGGCGGCTGTTGGCGGATATGTCATATTTGTTAAGGGTATAGCCGTATCCTCCGTTCAGTTTTAAATACGGATAATCACGGGAACACACTTTTTTGTAATCCAGGCGAGCCAATGTCTGGTTCTGTTCTGATTGCAGCAGAGAAGCATTGATTGCCAAGGTAGCGTTCCACAATTCATCGAAATTCAGGATCTTGTCTATACTGATGAGGCTGTCCTGGATAATGAATAATTCATCTACATCTTTGTTTGCCATTAATTCGTTCAACTCAATCCGGGAGGTGTGCAGAAGCTCCTGTTGTTTCATGTATTGGGCGCTGTCTGCATTGAAGTCAACTTTAGCCTGCTGGTAGTCCAGTCGTGAAAAGTTACCTATATGATAACGTTCTTCCACTATGCGCAACCGTTCCTTGGACAGAGATACAGCATAACGGAAATTCTTCAAGCGGATTTTCTGTTGTACGAAATTATAATATTCCGCCGCAATATTGGCTACCAAGTCTTCGATGGCAATACGGGTATTGGTTTCACCCTGACGTTCCAGCTCTTTCAGTTTCTGGTAATTGGCGGTAATGTTGAAACCGTCAAAGATAGTCCAGTTCAAGTTGATACCCGCATCCATGGTCTGGTCAAATACACCATGGTCTTTGGTGGTTTCGCCGGTAGCCCGGATTTTGGTTTCAGTGTCGTTCAGTGTTCCCTTGTAACCGGCAGAAAGGTCAAGGGTAGGCAGATAACCGGCGTTGCCCAGCGTAGCATTGTTCCTGCTGACTTGTTCCTCGTTGCGTGCAATGCGTAAGGAGTAGTTGTTCAGCAGTCCCTGCTCCAGGCAAGACTTTAAGGTATAAACGGGTGCCGGCTGTGCTTGCAGGGCAAGCACGGTACAAGTAATGGCTATCAAAAATAAAGTTGTACGTTTCATTCTGTTTTCAGTTTACTTCGATTGGTAGATACATAGCTGTAAATGGCAGGGACGATGTACATCGTCAGCAGGGTGGATACGAGCATTCCGCCCACAACGGCTGTACCCATGGCGATACGTTGGTTGCAGCCTTCACCGGTAGCGAATGCCAATGGAAGCAATCCCAATATGGTAGAGGCGCTGGTCATCAGGATAGGGCGCAGGCGTTGCAGGGAGGCATCTTTGATGGCCTGCATTTTGTCTTCGCCCACTTCCTGCTTTTGGTTGGCGAATTCCACGATAAGGATACCGTTCTTTGCCACCAGCCCGATCAACATGATAATCCCTATCTGGCTGAAGATGTTCATGGTGATGTTGCTGAAATACATGAAAATCAAGGCACCGGCAATGGCGAGCGGTACTGTCAGCATGATAATCAACGGGTCCTTGAAACTTTCGAACTGGGCGGCAAGAATCAGGTAGATCAGTACGATAGCCAGGATAAAGGCAAACATAAGGCTGGAAGAACTTTCACGATACTCTTTGGAGTCACCGGTAAGGGCCGTACGGAACGTGTCGTCCAATGTTTCTTTGGCGATCTTGTCCATTTCATCCAGACCCTGTCCGATCGTTTTTCCGTCGGCAAGTCCGGCAGAGATAGTGGCGGAAACAAAACGGTTGTAGCGGTATAATTTCGGAGGAGCGATACCGCCGGTCAGTTCAATGAGGTTATCCAACTGGACCATGTCTCCTTTGTCGCTACGGATATAAATCCCTTTCAGATCGGCAGGCTTGTTACGCTGTTGGCGGTTGATTTCTCCCAATATCTCGTATTGTTTTCCGTTCATGTAGAAATACCCCATGCGCTGGCCGCTTAATCCGTATTGTAAAGTTTGGGCGATATTTTTGGTACTGATTCCCATGATGCTTGCCTTGTCACGGTTGATGTTGATACGGGCTTCGGGCTTACTGAATTTCAGATTGACGTCCGCCATCTGGAATATCGGGCTTTCATAGACCTTGGTCATGAACTTGGGCAATATTTCTTGCAGTTTCTCAAGGTTGGTCGCCTGCAATACATATTGTACGGGCATTCCTCCACGACGTCCTCCAAAGGAAGAAGACTGCTGGACGAAGGAACGTGCCATTGTCTTCTTCTGTACTGCTTTTGACAGCTTTTCGGCAACTTCCATCTGCGTGTAGTCACGCTCTTTCATGTCTTTTAAGGTGATGCGTACATTACCGCTACCGCTGGATACACGGGCGGTGACGGCCTCGGCGTCCGGAATGATGGAATCTACCAGCTGGTTGATGTCTTCCGTGTAGTCACGGATGTATTCGTAGGTGACTCCTTCAGCTCCCATCGTATTGATGCTGATTTGCGAACGGTCTTCCAAAGGCGCCATTTCGGCAGGAATAGTGTTCCACAGGTATCCGATAAGTGCGATAGTCACTGCCGTAAAAGGTAAGGCAATCCAGCGGTGTTTCAAGAAAGTGGCCAGCGAGCGGCTGTATATGCGGTTCATCCCTTCGAAGAACGGTTCGGTCTTGCGGTAGAACCAGCTTTGTCTTTCTCTCTTGATCAGCAACTTGGTAGCGAGCATCGGAGTGAATGTCAATGCGGCGAAAGAAGAGATGATGACCGATCCTGAGACTACCAGACTGAATTCGCGGAACAGTCGTCCGGTGGTGCCTTCCATGAACACGATGGGGAAGAATACGGCCACCAGCGTGATGGTAGTGGAGATTACGGCAAAGAAAATTTCCTTGGCTCCTTCGATTCCGGCTTCTTTAGGAGGCATTCCTTTCTCGATGCGTACATAGATATTCTCCGTCATTACGATAGCGTCATCTACCACCAGGCCTACTGCCAGTACTACGGCGAGCATGGAAAGGACATTGATGGAGAAGCCTGCCAGATACATCACAAAGAATGCGCCAATCAGTGAAACCGGGATTACGATACAAGGCACAAGCGTTACGCGCCAGTCGCGCAGGAAGAGGAAGATGATGATGATAACCAATACGAACGCCTCATATACAGTCTGTTTCACTTCGTCGATGGAAGCACGGATGAACTTGGTGTTATCAAACCCATAATTGTAGTGCACATCGTCGGGGAGGTCTTTTTGCATCTTCTCCATGCGGTCGTACACGGCATTGGCTATTTCGATGTGGTTGGCGCCGGGCTGTGGGATGACCACTATACCGACCATGGGCACGCCATTCATTTTCATGTAACTTTTAATGTCGGCGGGGCCTACCTCTGCACGTCCGATATCGCTGAAACGGACGATA
The DNA here is from genome assembly GCF_000195635.1 of Bacteroides fluxus YIT 12057. Classification (GTDB taxonomy): domain Bacteria; phylum Bacteroidota; class Bacteroidia; order Bacteroidales; family Bacteroidaceae; genus Bacteroides; species Bacteroides fluxus. Next base: position 144,873 of record NZ_GL882623.1, read on the forward strand.
CGGTTACCGTCTTCTTTCAGGATCAGGTTGTTGAATTCCTCTGCTGTATGCATCAAACCTAGCGTACGTATGGTAAGTTCGGTTGTATTCCCTTCGATACTTCCGGAAGGGAGTTCTACATTTTCATTATCTACGGCATTCTTTACGTCCATGGGGGTAATACCGTAACCGGACATCTTGACGGGATCCAGCCAAAGCCGCATGGAGTACCGCTTTTCTCCCCAAATACTGACACTGCTGACATCGGAGATGGTCTGGAGTTGCTCCTTTACGGTAAGGTCGGCTATCTCGCTTAGTTCCAGAAGGGAGCGCTTGTCACTTTGAAGGGCGACCATGAGGATAGGGGTAGCGTCTGCATCAGCTTTAGATACGGTAGGAGGGTCGCAGTCGCGGGGAAGGTAACGTTGGGCGCGTGAAACTTTGTCGCGTACGTCATTGGCTGCCGTTTCCAGGTCAACGGAAAGTTCAAATTCTACTGTGATACGGCTTTGCCCCTGCTGGCTGACACTGGAGAGCGAACGGATGCCCGGAATACCGTTGATGTTCTGCTCCAGAGGCTCGGTAATCTGGTTCTCTATAACATCTGCATTGGCACCGGGATAGGAACAGGATACTGAGATGATGGGATTATCCACCGATGGATATTCCCGGACACCGAGGTAATTGTACCCGATGAAACCAAACAGCAGGATAATCAGCGTCAGTACAGTGGAGAGTACCGGTCGGCGTATACTTAATTCGGATATATTCATGTTGATAATTCATAATTATTAATTAATCTCGTCCAATGTGATCGGCAATCCCGTACGGAGTTGCAAAGTTCCCGAAGTGATGATTGTATCTCCTATATTTAAGCCTTGAAGTATTTGCACTTCAGCTTCGGTACGGATACCGGTAGTAACCTCTACCGGCTCTGCCTTACCCGATTTATAAAGAAAAATCTTGTCCTTGCCCATTTCCGGTATTATTGCTTCGGATGGCACTGCAATGGCGTCTTTTATTTCGTTTTTGTTCAGCTTGATGTTGGCGTAGCGTCCGGGCAGTACGGCTCCATTGGCATTGGGATAGAGCGCACGGATGGTCAGTGTATGGGTAGTAGGGTCTATTTTGGATTCGCGTGCATAGACTGTAGCATGGAAGGTGTTTAATTTCCCTTCAAGGGTGAACTCCAGTCCTGCACCGGTTTTTACATCGTTGGCATATCGTTCGGGGACGGCGAACTCAACTTTTAAAGGAGATATCTTGGTCAGTTTGGCGACGATGGTAGTGGGGGACGCATAGGTTCCGGCGCTGACTTGGCGCAAACCGATGACACCGTCGAACGGTGCGCGCAGTTCTGTTTGCAGAATATTGGCTTTTATCAATTCTATGTCGGCATTCAAGGTGGCAAGGTCAGTCTTTACCTGCTCGTACGCTTCCTTGCTGACCGCATCTCTTTCCAGCAACGCATTTTGGCGGAATACACGGTCCTCTGCCAATTTCAATTGGGATACCAGTCTTTGAAGTTGCGCTTGTAAAGGGCGGTCGTTTACTTTTGCCAGCAGTTGTCCTTTCTTGACAAAGCTGCCTTCCTCAAAATTTATTTCGATGATTTTGCCTGAAGTCTCGAACGAGAGGTCCACCTCTTCATCCGGCAGCAGGCTGCCGCTGATTTGGATTTCATCTTTCAATAATTGCGGCTTTATGATTTTGGCGTTTACATTCAGTATTTTCTTGCCACCGCGTTGCCTGCTCATCACCTTGTCGGCAGCCGCCAACTCTTCATTCTCTTTGGGAAGTCGGGAGTATATGCCTCCCCCTATCAGTCCGGCACCAATGACTAGGATGATGCCCCATTTCACTTTTTTATTCATGTTGTAGTATTAGTAGTATAAATTCAGCCTTAGGTCTTGGACAAAAGGAGAATAGAAAGGTTTAAAATCGGAAAGGTTAAAAAAAGTGATAAAGTCCGGACGGTTAATAAGCTGCGCGGTATTTCCCTTCTTCTTTATCTTCCAACATTCCCAGATAGGACGTGTAGCGGGATTCGCTGATGTAATGCTCCTCTACGGCTTTGCGTACAGCGCATCCGGGTTCCTTGCGATGGGTGCAATTGCTGTAACGGCAGTCGGCAGATGTTTTGAATATTTCCGGGAAGTAATGTCCGATCTCTTCTTCCTCCATATCAAAAGTCCCGAATCCTTTTATCCCCGGTGTGTCAATGATATAGCCGTTTCCCGAAACGGGGAACATTTCAGAGAAGGTGGTCGTATGCATTCCTTTGTTGTGGTAGGCGGATATTTCACCGGTCTTGATATCCAGATCCGGTAAGATGGCATTGATGAGAGTCGATTTTCCTACACCGGAATGTCCGGAAAAAAGAGTCGTTTTTCCTTTTAGTTCTTCTATTACCGCTTCAATGCCTTCTCCTTGAAGGGCAGATACTTTGAGGCAGGGGTATCCGATTGTGGTATATAGATTGATCAGTCCGTCCAAATAATGAAGTTCCTCTTTATTATAGGCATCTACCTTGTTGAAGATCAGTTTTACCGGGATTCGGTAAGCTTCGGCGGAAGCAAGAAAACGGTCAATAAACGTTGTGGAAGTTTCGGGGAAGTTTACAGTTACCACCAGTATGCATTGATCAAGATTGGCGGCAAGGATATGCGATTGTTTGGATAAATTGGATGCTCTGCGGATGATGTAGTTCTTCCGGTCTTCTATTTCGCTGATAAAGGCAGTGCCTTCCTGGTTCATGATGATTTGTACATGATCGCCTACGGCTACCGGGTTTGTGCTCCGGATGCCTTTCAGCCGGAAATTACCTTTGATTTTGCATTCAACGTAGTTTCCTTCGTCAGTCTTTACCAGATACCAACTTCCTGTATTTTTTATTACCAGTCCTTTCAATGTGATTATTGGTTGATAGGTGATGGTTGACAGGCGATAGTTGGCAGGTGATTGTTTTTACGCATGTCAACTGCCAACTATCGCTTATTAACTATCAATTTGATTTATACGGTCATAATTTCTTTGTCCTTTGCAGCCAGCATATCATCGATTTGCTTGATATACTTATCGTGGATTTTCTGCAGTTTCTCTTCACCGCTTTTTTGTGCATCTTCTGCCAGACCATCCTTCACGGATTTCTTCAGGGCATCAATTGCGTCGCGGCGTGCATTGCGCACACTGACTTTGGCTGTTTCTCCTTCACCTTTACACTGTTTGGCGAGTTGTTTACGGCGTTCTTCGGTCAACGGCGGGATGCCGATGCGGATAATCTCACCATTATTTTCGGGCATGATTCCGAGAGGCGAGTCGATGATTGCTTTTTCAATGACGCGGAACATGCTTTTGTCCCACGGTTTGATGGCAATGCTGCGTGCGTCCGGAGTAGTGACAGCTGCCACATTATTGATGGGCACCATGCTTCCATAAGAATCCACACGGATACCATCCAATAAACGGACGTCAGCTTTTCCGGCACGGATATGGACCAATGCTTCTTCGAGATACATAACGGCCATGTCCATTTTCTCTTGCGCTTCGTCTAAGATGTCTTTTACGTCTTTCATATTTCTTTGTTTTGGAATTGCTTTGATTTATAATTGAATTGAAAGCAAAAGTAGCGCATTTTTTGATTTTCTGCAATAACGCGCTTGTCTTTCTCGGTATTAATTGTGTACCAATGTGCCGATTTCTTCGCCTAGCATCACTTTCTTCAAGTTGCCTACTGTGTCCATATCAAATACGATAATGGGCAGGTTGTTTTCTTTGCACATGCATGTGGCGGTGAGATCCATTACTTTCAGTCCGCGTTTCAGCACTTCGTCATAAGTGATGTCGTGGAACTTCGTGGCAGTCGGGTCCTTTTCGGGATCGGCGGTATAGATACCGTCCACCCGGGTACCTTTCAACATGACGTCTGCTTCTATTTCAATGCCACGCAGGCTGGAACCTGTATCAGTCGTAAAGAACGGGTTACCTGTTCCGGCGGACATGATGACTACTTCGCCTGCTTCCATGCATTCAATGGCTTTCCATTTGTTGTAGAATTCCCCGATCGGTTCCATGCGGACTGCGGTCAATACGCGGGCCTTCACTCCGGCGGCTACCAAAGCGGAACTGAGCGCAAGACTGTTGATGACTGTAGCCAGCATACCCATCTGGTCGCCTTTCACACGGTCAAAGCCTTTGTTGGCGCCGCTCAGCCCACGGAAGATGTTCCCGCCGCCAATCACGATTCCTATTTGCACTCCCAGTTCATGGATTTCCTTGATCTGCGCTGCATATTCGGCCAGACGTTTTTCGTCTATACCGTATTGCTTCTCTCCCATCAGGCTTTCGCCGCTGAGTTTTAATAAGATTCTTTTGTATGTTGCCATATTATATAAGGTGTTATAGATTCTTTTCGGGCAAAGATAAAGAAATTAATCGGAAGGCATACCAAGAGAAGGACGGTTATTTTTTGATGACACAGGATGTGTATGTCTTGCGGGATAAATGTTTTAGGAAAGTTTACGTAAGCTGAAGAAAAAGCTTCCCGAGTTAGGACTAAAAGCTTATTGAGTTAAGAGAAAACTCTGTTCACAGCTTGCGAACGGATATCCGCAAGCTGCGAATATATATTCACGCCCTGCGAACGGATATTCATAGGCTGCGAACAAAGTTTTTCTTTCTTTTCAGCCGTAAGCTGTTACTCACTACGCTGACGCTGCTGAATGCCATTGCCGCGCCGGCTATCATCGGATTCAGCAGAAAACCGTTGATGGGATAGAGAATACCTGCGGCGATAGGCACACCGATCAGATTGTAGATAAATGCCCAGAAGAGATTCTGGCGGATAGTACGTACGGTCAGTCGGGACAACTTGAGGGCTTCCGGTATTTTTGTCAGGTCGGAAGAGATGATGGTCATCTTGGCAACATCCATGGCAATGTCGCTTCCACCTCCCATGGCAATGCTCAAGTCTGCTTGGGCAAGGGCTGCGCTGTCATTGATGCCGTCGCCTGCCATAGCTACCTTTTTGCCTTCTTTCTGCAGTTGGCTGATAAAGGCGGCTTTGTCCTGTGGCAACACTCCGGCTTTATAATGCGTGATTCCTGCCTGGCGGGCAATCTCTCCGGCGGTAGCTTCGTTGTCTCCGGTCAGCATATATACTTCAATGCCGGCGGCGCGCAGCTCTGCCACAGCCTGTATGGAAGTTGGCTTGATCCGGTCTGTGATGGCAGCTATTGCCAAAGCGGCGGTGTCGTCGGCAAACCAGATGACGGTTTGTGCTTCCGCCGTCAAGCGGGCGGCTTCAGCGGACAGGGCTGGACTGATACTTATCCGGTTTTCTTCCAACAACTTGCGGTTGCCGGCATAGTAGGTCTTGTCTTCCACCTGTCCCTTCACGCCTTTTCCGGTGATACTGTCAAAGTGTTCAATTTCCGTAAACCGGACATCTTTGAAATAACCTGCAATGGCTTCGGCAAGCGGATGTTCCGACAGTTTCTCCAGGCTGTAGAAAATGCTTTCTGCTCTTTCTGTCCGGTCATTCCATATTAAGTCACTGACTGCCGGTTTGCCTTCAGTCACAGTGCCGGTCTTGTCCAGGACAACCGTGTCTATCTTCTTGGCAATTTCCAGGCTTTCCGCGTCTTTTATCAGAATTCCTCTTTCGGCTCCTTTGCCTATTCCTACCATGATGGCGGTTGGAGTTGCCAGTCCCAGGGCGCACGGGCAGGCGATGATTAATACGGTGACTAAAGCCAGCAGGCCGTGCGTGAAGCCGTTTTCTCCATCCAGCAGCATCCACGCAATGAAAGATACTATGGCGATACCGATAATGACGGGAACGAAAATGCCTGCGATCTTGTCAACTAACTGCTGCACGGGTGCTTTGCTGCCTTGTGCATCTTGTACCATGTGTATGATTTTAGCCAGCAGCGTATCGGTTCCTACTTTTTCGGCCCGGAATCGGAAACTTCCTTGCTGATTGATGGTACCGGCAAATACTTTGGTGCCTTTGTACTTGGATACGGCTATCGGTTCACCGCTCAGCATGCTTTCATCTACAAATGATTCGCCTTCTGTGACGCTACCATCTACGGCGATGCGCTCACCGGGCTTTACTAAAAGAAGGTCTCCGGGTCGGATCTGTTCGATGGATATTTCCTGTTGTTCACCTGTAGGAGTGATGACGGTCACGTTTTTAGGTTGCAGTCCCATCAGCTTCTTGATGGCGGACGAAGTGTTGCCTTTTGCCTTTTCTTCCAGAAGCCGTCCTAACAGGATAAAGGCTATAATGACGCTGGCCGCTTCGAAATAGACATGAGGATGGATGCCCCTTGACAGCCAAAATTCCGGGAAGAGCATATTGAACAGGCTGAACAGATAAGCGATGCCGGTACTGTTTGCTACCAATGTATCCATATTGGCACTGCCATGTTCCAGTTGTTTCCAGGCGCTGACGAAGAAACTCCTGCCCAACCCAAAGATGATAGGGGTGGAAAGTGCCCACATGATCAGGTTGGCGTATGGCATATCCATGAAGAACATGCCGATGATGACAATCGGTACGGACAGGATGATGGCCCATGTCGTGCGGAATTTGAGCGCGCGATATTTTTTGTCGTGCGCTTGTTCGGCTTCTTCAAGCGTATTCCGGCCTTGTTGAATCAACAGGTCGTATCCTGCAGCCTGCACTGCTTGTTTCAAGGCCTCGGGAGAACATTGTGAGGGATCGTATTCCACTGTTGCCATGCCCGATGCATAGTTCACGGCGGCCTTGCTGACACCCGGTTGGTGATTCAGCGCCTTATCTACCCGCGCTGCGCAGGAAGCACAGCTCATGCCCAGTATGGGAAAACTTTCTTGAGTGATATTCTTATTTTCCATCGTGTGTAAAACTAGATCTTTTATTCGGAAACAAAGATAAGGCGGGGAAGTTTTACGGTGATTATGGAATTTGGGATTTAATTTATAAGATTATGTTTTAGTCACCCGTCCGGTACACTTATACTTCATCGAGCGGTTTGCGCTTGTTTTCTTTTAGCTTTTTGAAGTAACCGGGCGTCAATCCGGTGATACGCTTGAACTGGGCACTGAGATAGGCCGCACTTGAATAGTTCAGCTTGTCGGCAATCTCATTCAGGGAGAGTTCGCCGTAAACCAGCAATTCCTTGGCACGCTCTATCTTCTGGGCGATCAGGTATTTTTCGATGGTGGTATGAGTGATTTCCGAGAAAAGCTTGCTTAGGACGCTGTAGTCCCGGTTGAATTTTCCGGCCAGATAGTCGGACAGGTTGACCTTCAAGCTGCTGTCACTGTAATGTACCAGTTCGATGATGGCATCTTTTACCTGTTCAACCACTTGTAGCTTTTTGTCGTCCATCAGTTCGAAGCCGAGAGGTTCAAGTGCTGCTTTTACAGCAAGGCAAGTTTCATCCGTGACCTTATCGGGCAGTACGGCTATGCCCAGTTCTACCGAGACGGGATGCAGGTCCAACCGTTCAAGCTGCTCTTTTACAACCATGATGCAGCGCTTGCAGACCATATTCTTGATATGCAGGGTATTCTCGGGTGCCGATATAATCTTTGTCATATATCTGATTCTTAAGGGTGAGAGGATGTTTTGAATATGGAAAAGAACTTTTCCATTGCACAAAGATAGCGAAAACCGGGAGTAGAATGAAATTTACATGTTATATTTCTATTGGGCAGATACAAGGATATTGCCGCTGTCATACGTTGCTACGGTCGGTTTGTCAAGCTAAGTCCTATCAGGACTTTCCGAAAGGAGTTAGGGGAAATTGGAGAACATTTTCTCATAAGTATTAAAATTTAATAGGTTTTGGGTAGCAAGACAGAGCCTGTGTGAGATTATTTTTTTTATACTACGTTTCTTTGCTATTTCATAGCTCTACTTTCCTACCTGTATTAGGTTTAACTTTCGGAGGCAAAGTTAATTATATTTTTCATAAACGCAAGTGTTTATATTAAAAATACCGTAAAATAATATCATGATTAGAATAAATATTTTCAAAATATGGATTGAAAAGTGATTTTTGCATAAAAAGAATAACTATATATGTTTAAGTTCTGATAGGACTTGGTATTTCTGCCGGTCTATTCTCTCCGAATCATGTGTTCGCTACGTCTTTAGCGACTTCAGAGAACCAGTCTGTTGCTGTTGTTCAGCAAGTAAGGAAAATTATCGGTACTGTAACCGATGCTGCCGGTGAGCCGGTCATTGGTGCTGCTGTTTTAGAAAAGGATAATGTTTCCAATGGTACTATTACCGATATTAATGGTAAATTCTCTCTTTCTGTTTCGAACAATGCCGTAATCAGCATTTCGTATATAGGATATATAACACAAAATATTAAGATAACCGGTCAGAACTCAATCAAGGTAGTGTTGATGGATGATACCCGGACGCTGGAAGAAGTGGTGGTGGTAGGCTATGGCTCTCAGAAGAAAGCGAATCTGACCGGTGCCGTATCTTCGGTCAAGATGGACGAGATACTGGGTGACCGTCCTATTTTGAATGTGTCTGACGCTCTTCAAGGAGCTGTTCCGGGATTGCAGGTCTCTAGTGGAGGCAATGCTCCCGGAACAAGTAAGTCTTTCCAGATTCGTGGCGCCTATTCCGTAGGTGTCAAGAACTCGGACGGTTCGTATGGCAATGCCATCAGGCCACTGGTGCTGATTGATAATGTGGAAGGTGACCTTGATATGGTGAATCCGGAAGACATCGAATCCATCAGTGTTTTGAAGGACGCTGCTTCTGCGGCTATCTATGGAGCACGTGCTGCCGGTGGTGTAATTGTAGTCACTACCAAGCGTCCCAAGGGAAGCTCTAAATTTTCATTGAATTACAATAACAACTTCGCTTTCGGAACAGCTGTCAACTTGCCTAAGCAGGCGCCTTTGATGGATTATCTGCAAGCTTATCTGGATTGCGGATATTCGGATGCCTATTGGTCGCTCGGTTCGCCAAGTGTCAGCAAATGGATGGAGTACCTCGGTGAATATCAGAAAAATCCGTCTGCTTTCAAGACGGTAGGCGATGGCATCTATATGGATGAATCCGGGGTGCCTTATTATCTGAACGAGAAGGATCTCTTTAAAAACTTTATGGAAACCAGTTTCCAGATGACTCATAATATTTCGGCTTCCGGAGGTACGGACAAACTCCGTTATCGTATTTCGGGAGGATATACTTCGAATGACGGTGTATTGATATCCGACCGTGATGAGTTTGAACGTATGAACATCAATACCTTCATTTCGGCCGATGTAACAGACTGGTTTACCCAGGAAGTGACAATGAGCTATGCCCACAGTTTGCAAACTTCACCCGGAGGAATGGGGGGAGTATATAGTACCCGTCTGATTTCATACTATCCTGAAGGGAATCTGCCGGCATCGGTCAATACTTTGGCGGATGAAGACCTCCCTTTGTTTACTCCGCGAAACCAGATTCTACTGTCGAATCCGGTAAAAAACAATAATGACAACCCGCGTATTTTCTTGAAATCCATCTTGAAACCGCTTAAAGGACTGGAAGCTGTATTTGAATATACATTCGATAAAAATATTTATGATTATCATTGGTACTCAGGACAGTATGACTACACTACCATTCAAGGAGGAAGCTCAAAGTCTTTCGTTGATGATTATCTGAGAAAATATAAGCAATACACGAATTATAATGCTATCAACGTATATGCTACGTATAGCAAGAACTTTGGCCACCATCATTTTAAGGTAATGGCCGGATTTAACCAGGAATCAAGTTATCAGGAAACGTTGGACGCTTACTCATACAATCAAGCTGTGATTGATGTGCCTGCAATGGGGTCCGGAACCGGAACTATCAAGACTACCGATTCATATAGTGAATATGCCGTACGCGGTGGTTTCTTCAGAGTCAACTATAACTATCAAGACAAATATTTGCTGGAAGTAAACGGGCGTTATGACGGATCTTCTAAATTTCCGAAGAGTTCCCGTTTCGGCTTTTTCCCTTCAGTGTCGGCTGGCTGGCAGATTGCACAGGAGAGTTTTATGGAATCTACGCATGACTGGCTGGACGGGTTGAAAATCCGTGCATCGTATGGTGTGATCGGTAACCAGAATGTGAATCCATATACATTTACTCCGACCATGAGTGTCAATAACAAGTCCACTTCTTGGATTGTCGATAATACGTATGTTACTTCCATCAGTTCGTTGCCGGCATTGGTAAGCCAGAATTTTACCTGGGAAAAAGTGGGTACGGTCAATGTAGGGCTGGACGTGAACTTGTTCAATAACCGCCTGAACGGTGTATTCGAATGGTACCAGCGTAATACTAGCGGCATGCTTGCCCCGGGTGTACAGTTGCCTGCTGTGGTAGGTGCCAGTGCTCCTTACCAGAATACGGCCGACATGCGTACCCAAGGTTGGGAAGTGAGTCTGAACTGGCGCGACCAGATCGGTAAAGTAGGATACCGTCTGGGTTTTAATCTCTTTGACTATAAGTCAAAAATAACCAAGTACGATGATAACGCAGCCACCAAGCTGCTAAGCAGTTTCTATCCCGGACAGGTGATGGGGGAAATATGGGGCTATGTAACAGATGGTTACTATACGGTGGATGATTTTGAAGATACTTCATCTTGGAAATTGAAAGAAGGCGTGACCTCGATTAACGGTTATAACGTGCGTCCGGGTGATGTGAAATTCAAGAACCTCCGTGATGATGAAAGCACCACCAATGTCATTACAAGCGGTGACAACACGTTCGATAACCCGGGTGACCGCAAGGTGATTGGCAATACGACCCCGCGTTACCAGTACGGCATTAATTTGGGAGTCAACTATGCAGGTTTCGACCTTAACGTAATGTTGCAGGGAACCGGAAAACGTGATTACTGGATTTCGAACGTTCTGACTTTCCCGATGAACGGTGATACCTTTGTTCCTTTGTTCGAAGGGTTGAGTGACTATTGGAGACCGAAAGATCCGGATAACGGTGACTGGACCGCAGTCAACCCGGATGCCAAGTATCCCCGCCTGTATGGCAACCGTGGCAATTCCGGTTCAAACCTTCGTGTAAGTGACGGATATCTGTCTGACGCTTCTTATCTCCGTATCAAAAACATTACCCTGTCTTATACTCTGCCTAAAAAGTGCTTGTCGCAGACTTTGCTTTCACAAATGAAGATGTTCGTCAGCATTGAAAACGCGGCTACTTTCACCTCTTTGCCTTCGGGAATCGACCCGGAAAGAATAGAATGGAACTATCCGGCATTCCGCACGGTTTCATTCGGTATAAATGTTACATTATAAACTCTAATCTGATACATGAATATGAAAAAGATATTATTGTTTTTAACCCTTCTTACGGGGATGTTGCTGTCGGGATGCAACGATAGTTTTCTGGAAAAGTATCCTGTGACCAGCTTGACGCAGGAAAATGCTTTCAGGTCCTATGACAATTTTAAGGCTTTCATGTGGCCATGTTATGGAATGTTCTCCAATACGACCATTGCCACTTCTATTACTGATGTAGGTCGCAGTTCCCATTATCTGGGGGATGTGTATGCCGGATTTCTGAACCAGCGCGGAGCCAGCAGCCAGAATAAATACGCGTTTCAAACGGTGACCAATGCCACTTCCGGTAATGGATGGGACTTTTCCAGCTTTATCCGCCGTGTCAATCTGATGCTCTCGCATGTGGATGCTTCTGATATGACGGAGGCTGAAAAGAACCACTGGAAAGCTGTCGGATATTTCTTCCATTCATTCTGGTATATGGAACTTATCGACCGTTTTGGTGATGTGCCTTGGATTGATAAGCCGCTGGACGAAACCTCGGAAGAGGCTTACGCTGCCCGGATGCCTCGCTTCGAAGTAGCCGACAAGGTATTGGAACGTTTGTTGTGGGCGGAAGAGAATATCGGTGACGCAGCGGTTTATAATAAGAAGGACGGTTCGAATACCATCAACCGCGACTGTGTGCGTGCGGCTCTCTCACGTTTCACATTGCGTGAGGCTACTTGGCGTAAATACCATGAAATGGGAAGTTATGATAAATATTTCACGGAATGTATCCGTGTTTCCAAGCTGCTGATAGCGGACTATCCGACATTGTTTTATGGAACGGACGGACAGCCGGCGGCCGGATATGGTGAAATGTGGACATCGGAAGACTTGAGCAAGGTGCAGGGGATTATTTTATACCATCAATGGCTGGAAACAATCAAACCGGGGCACGCGTGCTATTATGAACATACTTCCTCGCATGACATAGAGATGCATCAGGGAACGGTTGACTTGTATTTGTGCAAAGACGGAAAGACGATTTCCCACTCAGACCTGTACCAGGGAGACAAGGATATCTATTCAACATTCCGTAACCGTGACCCGCGCATGTATCACACCATCATGCCTCCTTACAGAGTGAAAGACGGCAAGGGGGATTATACTACTTGGTCTTATACCAGTGATCCCGCCGACCGTGAGTATATCGACCTCATGGGAGCGAATGAGTCGTGCAGCAATCCGGGTATCGGCATGAAGCGTTTGCCGGGACAGAACTGGAGCGCTTCACTGGTACGCCGTGTGCCGAACTTGCAGGGAGGCGCACAGTACACCATCGAAGGAAAGAAATATGGACCGCATGCTTATGTTGCCTGCCGTTCGGGCTATTATGTATGGAAAAACTGGGATAACTGGGAAGAGAATTATAACGCTGCCCGGATGAACACAGCCGATAAACCTGTCTTTAAAATTGAAGAGATTCTGCTGAATTATGCTGAGGCTATGTGTGAGACTAACCAGTTCACGCAGACGGTTGCGGGTGAGACAATCAATAAATTGCGTAAACGTGCCGGCGTGGCCGATATGGTAGTGGCGCAGATTGATGCTGATTTTGACCCGAACCGTGGAAAATATTATCCGAAGGGAAATGATAATGGAATCCTTGTTGACCCGATATTGTGGGAGATTCGTCGTGAACGTATTATTGAACTGATGGGAGAAGGATTCGGTTTCTACGATGTGCGCCGTTGGAGAATGGCTCCTTGGTTTGTGAATATGCAGCAGAAAGGCATGTGGATCTCGAAGAGTGAGCTTGGTACCTTGACGTTGCTTAACGAAACGACCGGGACATCTGATGGAGTAAACGGATCGATGACCGAAGGCTATATCTATCTGTTCAACGATCCGTTGAAAGAAGGAAAAGGCTGGCTTGAAAAATATTATCTCTATCAGGTTCCGCTGGAAGAAATTGCGCTTAATCCTAACCTGACTCAAAACCCGGGCTGGGAATAGAAAGAGTTTTGATTTGTTTTTTTGATTAGAAGAGGAAGAAGAGTGGCGAGACGTGATGTAGCGCCCTCTTCTTTCGTGATTTATGAAGTCCGCTGATTTTTGTGTATGGAGGAAGAACTGACGTCTGGCAGGCTGAATCCGGTTAGCGGCCGAATGCTTTTTCCACGACGTTCCGGCTGAGCCCTGTCTGCATGGCTCCCCTTATGAAAAGGTAGGCGAGGAAGGCAAGCCACAGTGCGTGGTTTCCCAGGAAAGAACGAAATCCATAGTACAAGGCAAAGAAACTGACGGCGGCAGCTGCCATGGACAGAAGCATGGCACGCGTGGCTGTGGCGCCGATGAAAACGCCGTCCCAGATGAAGGCGGCGATTCCGGTTACGGGTATGGCAAGTGCCCAGTAGAAATAAGTATCGGCGGCGGCTGTCACGTTCGTGTCGTCAGTCAGCAATTGGAGGAAGGCATTCCCGCCCAAGGCATAGCCCAGCGTAAAGAGAACGGCCATGATTCCTCCCCAGGCAAACAGGTGCCGGACGGTGTCTGTGAACGCTTCCCGGTTACGGGCGCCTATGTATCGCCCGCTCAGCGCTTCTCCGGCATAGGCAAATCCGTCCATTACGTACGAGAATAAGGTGAAGAGCTGCATCAGCAGGGTGTTTACCGCCAGTATGATTTCACCTTGTGAGGCTCCGGCGGAAGTGAAAAACAGGGTCACCGCCACGAGGCAAAGTGTGCGCAGGAATATATCCCGGTTGACTTGGAAGAAGCGTACCATCGCCTCTTTCTGCAATACGCCTCGCCAGACTATATATTTCCGGAGCCTTCCGTATGGGTGGTACCATAGCACGGCGCCCATGAACAGCCCTGCATATTGTGCGATCAGTGTTCCTAAGGCAACTCCTTCCACTTTCATGCCACATAGGTAAACCAGGCAGAGGCTGGCAATGATATTCACTATGTTTTGTGTGATGGCTATATACATGGGGATGCGTGAGTTCTGCATGCCGATGTACCAGCCGGATAGCCCGTACAGTCCCAGCATGGCAGGCGCTCCCCAGATGCAGATATGGAAATAGAGTGTGGCCAGTTCCTTGACCTCTTCTGTGGGATGAATCAACGTAAACGCTGCCTGGCGTATAGGCACTTGCAAAATGATGAGGCCGCATGCCACCGTCATCCCGATGCCCACGGCACGCAACAACAGGCGCGTCACTTCCGGCAAGTCCCGTTTCCCGAATGCTTGTGAAGTCATTCCGCTGGTGCCCATACGCAGGAAACCGAAGATCCAGTAGATGATATTGAACAACATGCCGCCCACGGCTATTGCTCCGATATAGGCCGGAGAACCTAAGTGCCCCACGATGGCTACGTCAATTAGTCCGAGTAAAGGAACGGTTATATTGGACACGATGGAAGGCAGCGCTATTTGCAGTATTTGTCTGTCTCTTGGACTCATTGTAACATTCATTTGATGAGGTTGGCAAAGTTACACAGAAAAAAGGTGAAAAGGAGGAAAAGATTAACTAAATTTCGGCTTGCGCAGGTTGATAATCGTTGCGGAAATCCGTAAATTTGTAGGTGGATTCTTACGGGAGACGCAGGAAGCTGTTTTACTAATTATACTTTGAAAATGAAAACCTTGGCTTTGTTTTTTACTTTGTTTCTGATGACTCCGGCGGTGCTTTGGGCACAGTCGGCCAATGAACTGCTTCAGAAGGTTTCGGAGGCGCTTTCTATGGGTAAGGATGACTATGCTGTGAGTTTGTTTCGCCAGACTGCGGATGTGGGAATAGAGCGGGCGGAGATGTTTTATTGGACGCGTGTGGATAAAAGCAGTGAGGTGGCTCCCCGGTTGGCACAGACATTGGCTGCCCGTTACAAGGAATCGAGGAATTATGATAAGGCTTATCTTTTCTATAAAGAGTTTCTGCAGAGATATCCGGAGGATGTTCCCGCCCTTGTGGCCTGTGCCGAGGCGGAAATGATGCGGGGAGAGGAAAAGGATGCGGTAAAGACGTATGAGAAGGTCTTGTTGCTGGATGCCGACAATCTGCAGGCGAATATCTTTTTAGGGAACTATTACTACCTGCAGGCCGAAAAGGAAAAGAAGAAGATTGAAGAGGATTATAAGAAGATTGCCTCTCCCACAAGGATGCAATATGCCCGTTACCGCAATGGGCTTACGGACATATTCACCAACAACTATACTAAAGCGAAAACCTACCTGCAACGGGTACTCCGGCAGTTCCCTTCCACGGAAGCGGGAAAGACGCTGGAAAAGATAAAGACGCTGGAAGCGGGAATGAAGTGAAACGCATGTTTACTTTTCATTCTCCGGCAATCCGGTCGAAGTCTTTTTGGTTTTGGCAATGATTTTGGAAAGTTCCGTATACGAACCGCCGTCCATCACTTCCTTGTCGGCATACCAGTTAACTTCGATTACATATTCATATCCTTCTTCATAGTCGAAACCTATGATGGCTTCTGTCAGCGGATACCAATTGTCATAGTTGAAGTACTCTTTGCTTTTAATCATGCAGCAAGATTTCAGAACCAGATTGCCCACATTATCATATACAGGTACGATTCTTTTCTCGGAGGCTACAATCATCCGGTAGGTTCCTCCATAGTTTTCTTTCTCGTCATCGCCGCATCCTCCCAAAGGAAGCATGAGCATTATCAGTAGTAAATATAAAAGTTTCTTCATAGTAGTGGAGTTAGTTATCTGTTGTTTCATTTTCCGGTAATCCTGTTGAATCGGTCTTTGTCTTGGAAATGATTTTGGACAATTCGTAATAAAAGCCGTTTCCGTCAAGATAATGTTTTACATTAATTACATATTCATATCCTTCTTCATACTCGAATCCCAGTATTGGGTGTATAAACGGATACCAGTAATCAATATCAAAAATCTCCTTGCACTTGGTCATCAAGCAAGATTTCAGCACTTTATCCTTCCCTCCGGTTGGTGGATAAACCAGCACCATTCTTTTCTCGGAAGCTACGGTAAGTTGGTAAGTTCCTTCGTAGGCTTCGTTTTCGTCATCGCTGCATCCCCCAAAGGAAGCATGAGCACCATTAGCAATAAATAGATGATTTTTTTCATACGCTTGTTGTTTTAAATTAATACGGTAAGCCGATTTTAGGTTTATTGCCATAAATTTAATGAAAAAATAGCTTTAATCAAAGTTTTTTGTCTCTTTATATATGTGCACACCGTTTTTTTATGTGCAGGAATATGTGAATGGATAGCGTAACCGGTCATTGGGCTTCGGATAAAGTGTTTTGTAGTCTGTTCCTCATAGCAGAACAGTTTGTTTCCTATATCCAAACAATTTGTTTTCCTAAACTAAACGTTTTGTTTTCCTTATCTGAATTATTCGTTTTTCTTGTGGGAAACACTTTGTTTGAATGAATTAAACAAAGCGTTTTGTAGCATGGAATATTTTGTTCGATGCTGTGAACTAATGAGTTAGGTGACAGATAAAGAAGCCATCACGCATCTATCACGGGTATCCGTCACGGGATAGATGTCTATGTATCAAATCGATAGAGTACATTCCGTGACAGCGTGACGGATAAATTACGTTTTTAAACTTTATGATGGAGCCCCATTATAACAATCCCAGGGCATCCGCTCAATAAAGTTGACTTTTTAAATGAGCCGTGAACTATAGGATGTGTTGCACTTCCTTGAACAAGTATTCACGTTCTTGTCCGTTCTCGTCTTCCAATACGAAACGTCCGTCGGATTCCACACGCAGCAGGCGGGCAAGAAATTGCCCTCCGGTGTCTTGGTAGAGATGGAAACCGCGGCGGCGAAAAAGGGAACGGGCGTACCGGGCATTAATTTCAGCGGAATAGGTCGCGAAGTTTTCCAGTTGGAGCCCCTTGTAGTATATTTCTATGCGTCTCAGTATGTGGGAAAGGATTTCATGGCGGTCATGTTCTTTTCCGCTGATTTGTTTCAAAGATACAGGATTGGGGGCATCACTGTGGAATGCTTCTTGGTTGATGTTGATGCCGATACCCGCAATGCTGCGTCCGATGTGGTGTCCGGTAAGGTCGTTTTCTATCAGGATGCCGCAGATTTTCTTTTCTTTCCAGTAAATGTCATTCGGCCATTTGATGGTGATGTCATCCGACCATCTGCTCAACTCCTCCTTGATGGCGAGAGATACGATTTGCGAGAGAATAAACTGGTGGTGGGCTTCCAGAAAAGTAGGGTAGAGCACGAGGCTGAATAGCAGGTTCTTCCCTTTCTCGGCCTCCCAGCTGTTACCGCGTTGACCTTTGCCGGAAGTCTGGAATTCGGCGGCAACGGTAGTGAACTCTGCAACGTCTTCTTTCAGATCATTGCACAACTGGCTGATGTATTGGTTGGTGGAATCGGTTTCCTCCAGGACGACCAGCGGATAACGGAATGTTTCAGGGTTGGGCTTCATATTCGGCACGTAGTTTTTTGGTGAACTTCTTCAATACTTCTTCATACGAGTGGTCAATCAACTGCCTTATCAGTTTGTCATCTGCGTCGCGATCCAGAAAAACCTGGTTCCAATACTTCTTATTGAAATGCCAGGCACCTTCAATGGCGTTATAGCGTTCACGTAGTTCAAGCGCATATTCCGGTTCGCATTTCATTGTAATTCTGTCGGGAGTATTGAGATTGATGCATAAAAACATTTTTCCCATTACCCGGATGACAAGGACGTCTTCACCGAAAGGCAAGTCTTCTGTCGTGGCCTTCTTGCTGAGGCTGTATTCGCGGGCGGTTTCTATATCCATGATGATATTGTAATTTACAGTTGTACGATTTATGTGACTCTGTCCCGTCACTTGTATTGTCACTCGCTTTTGGGTTAAAACATGGGCGGATAAAAAGCATCCTTTATGTGTTCTATCTTGAAGGTTCCCGGTTCGCCTACGACTGTCAGGATGTCGAAGCGAACCGGGATATCCAGGCGGAAGTGCTTGATGTAGGCATCGGCGGCTACCACAATCCGCCGTATTTTCTGCCAGTTGACGGCATCCTGCGGCTCTATGTAGTCCGTGTTGCTGCGTGTCTTCACTTCCACGATGACCAGCTCTTCATGCTTGGTAGCGACAATATCCAGTTCCAGGTGGTTCTTGCGCCAGTTCCGGTCGCGTATGGTGTAGCCGTTCTGTTCCAGATATCTGGCGGCGGCTTCTTCTCCTGCTTTCCCCAGAGTATTGTGCTGCGCCATTACTCTATGCCCTTAGCAGGCTTCAGCATGCCGTCGTGTCCGGGGCGGAAGAGAGCAGGCAACTGGCGCGTCTTGCCATTCAACGCATTTTCCGCGCTGCGTGTTGCGGGCATCGGGTTCTTTCCGGTAATCAGTTCGATGGCTTTGGCATACAGGGGTTCTTCATTGCTCATATAATCCCTAAGGATGTAGAACCTGCCCTGCTGGTTGTAGGGATTGGTCTCGTCCAGCTCTACATCCGGTTTGAATCCGTCTTGATAGTCTCCGAAATCTTCGGCATTGTAGCTTTGGAAGGTGATAGGAACAACCCGGTAGGTGTTGTCTCTGACTTTCATGTCTTCATATTCCATGCCCACGTTCTTGCCCGTGGTTCTTTCTCCTATCAGTATTACGTCCAAGTGTATTCCCTCTAAAGAATTAATGACAAGTTCACTGGAAGACGCTGTTCCGGTACCCACAAGGCAATAAACACGGGGCAGGTTGAGGGCTCCGGCCGACAAGGAAGTGCCTAAGTTGGGATAATTGGAGTAGGCAAACATCTCATGATCCTTTTGGTTGTTGCGTTCTGCCATTCTTTCATCGTTGTATCGCAGGCTGGTGAACACTTTGCCTTGCGAGGCGCTGCCCGCAATGCAGGTTGCTATCAAGTTGGCCGACATGGTATGTCCGCCACCGTTGTAGCGCAGGTCCAGAATGAGGTCGGTGATGTTTTTACTCTTAAATTCCTTGAAAACATTGAATAACTCTTCGTCGAAGCCTGCCTCAAATCCGGAATAGACAAGATAGCCGATTTTGTGTCCTTCTATACCTTCCTCTACTTTACTGAAAAGCACCGGATTGTTGTACATGGCTTTGGAGGTGATGGTGTATCCTTTTTGGCCGGTCACGCCGCCTTCCCCTATGATATCTTCCGTAAGGGCGTAGCTGAATGCAGAGCTCGGGAGCAACAGGTTGTAATAGAAATCTTCAATGTTGCTGTTGTTGATCTTCTTTCCGTTTATCTGGCTTATCATCATTCCCCGTTTGAGTCCTGCTTCTGATGCCGGTGAGTCCGGGTATATGCCTTGGATGCAGAAGTAGGTGGTGCTTTGGGTTTGGCCGCTGATGGTCACGGGCGTTATTCCGGTGATACCGAAACTATATGCCAGTTCTTTATTTACGATTTTTGTAGCGCGGGTTGAGCTGATGTCGGGCAATAACTGGATATAGGAAAAGAGGCGGTAGTAGGTTTTACCGTCGCTGCCGGTATATGGCTTTTTGTCCAGCGTATTCTTTTCCATACTGCCTAAGGCGTCATAGAAAAAGGCTTCGTAATTCTTGGTGTAGTCAAGGTCTAACTTCTTGTAGTCGTCATTCCAGAGGTACATCTTTCTCAGATACTCGTCCACTTTCCCATTGATTTCCACATCTTCGGAAACAGTCGTGCTGCTTCCTTTCTGTATCACCTGGAAACTTGTGGTAGAATAGCCTTGCACCTGGATGGTAATAATCGAAGTGCGGTCTTTCGTGGAGGTTGTCGTAACCGAAAGTTTTATAGTGCCGGCTCCTTTTTCTCCTTCCGTGGTTTGCAGTTTGCACCAGGTAGAGTTAGTGTGGGCTTTCCATTTGGCGGCGGCATTGAAGCTTACAGACTGGGTACTTCCTGCTGTGAGTTCTACAGGAGTTCCTTCTTTCCAACTTTGTCCGGTTATGCCGGTCTGGCTTCCATTGTCATTGTCGTCGTCACTGCACGATGCAAAACTTATTGCTGCGAATAAGCATAGGAAAAAACTGAAATAATGTACCTGTTTCATACCTTTTAGTTTTATGGGTTTCCAAAAATACTTTTTTAATTCTTAAAATGAAATGATTTGGAGGATAACTTTGTTTTTACTGCTTAAAAAAACTTTTCTGGTTTGTTTTAGGTATCCCGACTATAAAAATTACGCATATTCTGTTTTGTTTTTACAGAAGTAAAAGTAATTTTGCAAGAAATATGAGAAAGAGAGACAAAACCTGTGCGAGAGCAACGCTGGAAGAACCGAAACGCGAACAGCGTATCGTATGCCTGATGAGCGAGGAAGAAATGCGGATTGTAGATCGTTATCTTGAAAAATATAAGATAACGAACAAGTCGCGTTGGCTCAGGGAGACTGTCCTCATGTTTATCCATAGGAATATGGAAGAAGATTATCCTACTTTGTTCGGTGAACATGATATGAGACGCTGATGGATGATAGCTATTACATGAAGCAGGCGCTTCTTGAAGCGCAAAAGGCCGGTGAGCGGGGAGAGGTACCCGTAGGTGCGGTGGTGGTTTGCAAGGACCGTATCATTGCGCGTGCCCATAATCTGACTGAAACATTGACAGATGTGACTGCCCATGCGGAAATGCAGGCTATTACCGCTGCCGCATCCACCCTTGGCGGAAAGTATCTGAATGAATGTGCGCTGTATGTTACGGTAGAGCCTTGCGTGATGTGTGCGGGCGCCATTGCCTGGGCGCAAACGGGGAAGCTTGTGTTCGGCGCCGAAGATGAAAAGAGAGGATATCAGCGTTATGCTCCTCAGGCATTACATCCTAAGACGATGGTTGTAAAGGGAGTGCTTGCAGACGAATGCGCCGCATTGATGAAGAACTTTTTTGCCGCCAAGCGGAAATGATTGGCGCTTGGTTCCTTGTCTCTACTCCTTGATTTCCTCAAACTCCACATACTCTCCTTCGTCCTTGGAGAATAGTTTCTTGCGTTTCAGGTGGATTTCACCTTCCTCCGGTTCCGTGGCTTTGTCGGTTTGTGTGGACGAACCGGACGGCTGTCGCGGATTGTTATAGGAATATCCTCCGGGATTCTGATAGGAGGCGGAAGAAGTACGGCGTCTGCCCAGTCCGAAAATGCTCCGGACAACGGTGCCGATGATACCAAGACCGATAATTAGTATGGCAATGATTAGAATGAATAAGAATCCTAAAAGATGAAACATGGGCTAATGGTTTTTATGTGTTCGTTATATACGAACGATAATACAACAACCGTGCCAAAGATTTGTTTATTTACTTTTTCTTGTAATAAGTGAAAGTAAAATATACCAGACAATGATTGCCGCGAAACTGCAGATTCCCAGAAAAACAAGCAACGGGACACATACCATCAGAAAAATAAAACTGGTTTTGTTCTCCTTCCATGACAGGCTTTTGAATTTCAGCGAGAACATCGGGATCTCGGAAACCAATAACCAGGAAGAAAGGCAGACCAGTAACAATATATAGAGCGGATGGAAACTGTCTGATATAAGCAGTTCATGGGCTCCTGTAACGAACGATGCCCAGAACAAGGCGTTTGCCGGGACTGGCAGTCCTATGAAAGAACTTGTTTGCCGGGTGTCATTGTTGAATTTAGCCAGACGCAACGCGGAAAATACGGATATCAGAAAGGCAAGGAAAGGAAAGACGGGGGCTATACCTTCCATCATGCCCGGATAATGCATCTCTTTGAATAAAGAGAAAACAATCAAGGAGGGGGCTACACCAAAACTCACGTCATCTGCCAGGGAGTCCAAGTCCTTGCCGATGGCAGAATATGCATTCAGCAGGCGTGCCACCATGCCGTCAAAGAAATCGAATACGGAGCTAAGTAAGATGAATGCTAATGCCAAATCATACTTGGCCTCAAAAGCCATGACGCAGGCAATACCCCCCGAGAATAGATTCAGGCAGGTCAGCGTATTGGGAATATGACGGGTAATGCAATTTGCCATGGTCGTTCTGCTTATTTAAGTTTGGCTATTACGGTCTGGTTACCGGTGGTTAATTGTCCCAGTTTGACGAGTATTTCCGTACCCAAAGGCAGGAATACGTCCACGCGGGAGCCGAATTTGATGAAACCCATATGTTCGTCGATATAGCAGTCTTCTCCTGCTTCGGCGTATGTCACGATACGGCGTGCCATGGCTCCTGCTATTTGGCGTGCCATGATTTCTACACCTTCCGGAGTTTCTATGACTACAGAGGAACGTTCGTTGTCGGTACTCGCTTTGGGTAACCAGGCCTTCATGAACTTCCCGTCCTGGTGCCATACCTTTTTTACGGTGCCGTCTACCGGATACCAATTGGCATGTACGTTGACCAGGCTCATGAAGATGGATACCATAATCCGGCGGTCATGGAAATATTCGTTTTCTTCCACTTCCTCTACTACCACGATTTTGCCGTCGGCGGGAGCCACTACTATTTTCTCCGTATCTTCCTGCCCGAACAGACGGATGGGGCAACGGAAAAAGTTGACCAATATTCCATATACGACGAGACTGATGGCTGCTGCTATATAAAAGGGAATCTTACATTCCAGTCCGAAGTAAAGAGCTGCGTTGACAACAAGCAGAAGCAGCAAGCTGCCCGCCAATGTATGTGTTCCTTCACGGTGTATACGTATTTTTTTTAATCTTTTTAATCGACCCATGTATATCGTATTTGCTATTTTAGATAGAAATTATCTGCAAAAATAGGCTTATTTTGAAAATCTAACAAGGATTTAGGAGGAGAAATGCTAATGTTGATAACTTTTTGGGAAATATTTTTGCTAGGTGTCACAGAGGTTGTATTTTTATGCTCTCAACAGAAAGGATATATATGCAGGATTTTGTTCATTTACACGTCCATACTCAGTACTCTCTTCTTGATGGTCAGGCAAGCGTCAGCAGGCTGGTGGACAAAGCAATGAAGGATGGTATGAAAGGTATTGCCGTAACCGATCACGGCAATATGTTCGGGATCAAAGAGTTTACCAATTATGTAAATAAGAAGAATAGCGGCCCGAAAGGTGAAATCAAAGACTTGAAAAAAAGGATTGCCGGTATTGAAAGCGGTGAAATAGAATGTGAAGACAGAGAGGCGGAGATAGCCGGATGCCGGGCGAAAATTGCGGAAGCGGAAAACAAGTTGTTCAAACCTGTCATTGGTTGCGAAATGTATGTGGCGCGCCGTACCATGGACAAGAAGGAGGGGAAGCCGGACCAAAGCGGTTATCACCTTATTGTATTGGCAAAGAATGAGAAGGGCTACCACAATCTTATCAAATTAGTGTCGCGCGCATGGACCAAAGGGTATTATATGCGTCCGCGTACCGACCGCAATGAATTGGAGAAATATCATGAGGGATTGATTGTTTGCTCGGCCTGTATCGGCGGTGAGGTTCCCAAGAAGATCATTAATGACCGGCTGGAGGAGGCCGAAGAGGCCGTCCGGTGGTATAAGAATCTTTTCGGTGATGATTATTATCTGGAACTCCAACGGCATAAGGCGACTGTGCAGCGTGCCAATCATGAGGCCTATCCTTTGCAGCAGAAGGCCAATGCCAAATTGCTGGAATATGCCCGGAAATATAATATAAAGGTAATCTGCTCCAATGACGTCCATTTTGTGGACGAGGAAAATGCGGAAGCGCACGACCGTCTGATTTGTCTCAGTACGGGGAAGGACCTGGATGACCCGAGCCGTATGCTTTATACCAAGCAGGAATGGATGAAGACAAAGGCGGAGATGAATGCCTTGTTCGAGGATGTTCCTGAAGCGTTGTCCAACACCCTGGAAATTCTGGACAAGGTGGAGTATTACTCCATCGACCATGCGCCCATCATGCCTACTTTTGCCATTCCCGAGGAGTTCGGGACGGAAGAGGAGTATCGTGCGAAGTATAGTGAAAAGGATTTGTTCGATGAGTTTACGCAGGATGAGAACGGGAAAGTGGTGCTGGACGAAGAAGCCGCCAAGGCAAAAATAAAACGGTTGGGTGGGTATGAGAAATTGTACCGTATCAAACTGGAAGCGGATTATCTGGCCAAACTGGCATTTGACGGTGCTAAAAGATTATATGGTGACCCGTTGTCTGATGAGGTGAAAGAACGTTTGGTTTTTGAATTGTACATCATGAAGACGATGGGTTTTCCCGGTTACTTCTTGATTGTACAGGACTTCATCAATGCCGCCCGCACCCAGTTGGGCGTTTCCGTAGGACCGGGACGTGGCTCGGCGGCGGGTTCGGCGGTTGCCTATTGCTTGGGAATTACGAAAATAGACCCCATTCAGTATGACTTGCTGTTCGAGCGTTTCTTGAATCCCGACCGTATCTCATTGCCTGATATCGATGTGGACTTCGATGATGACGGTCGTGGCGAAGTGCTCCGTTGGGTGACGGATAAGTATGGGCAGGAAAAAGTGGCGCATATCATTACGTATGGCACGATGGCGACCAAATTGGCCATTAAAGACGTTGCCCGTGTGCAGAAGTTGCCTTTGTCCGAGTCGGACCGCTTGGCTAAGCTGGTTCCCGACAAGATACCCGATAAAAAGCTGAACTTGCCGAATGCCATTGCCTACGTGCCGGAGTTGCAAGCGGCGGAAGCCTCGCCCGACCCGTTGGTACGGGATACATTGAAGTATGCCAAGATGCTGGAAGGCAATGTCCGCGGCACGGGTGTACATGCCTGCGGTACCATCATCTGCCGGGATGATATTACGGATTGGGTACCTGTAAGTACTGCCGACGACAAGGAGACAGGCGAGAAGATGCTTGTCACTCAGTATGAAGGCTCCGTGATTGAAGATACGGGCTTGATCAAGATGGACTTCCTCGGTTTGAAAACATTGTCCATCATTAAGGAAGCCGTTGAGAACGTTCGTCTCCACCGTGGACTGAAATTGGACATTGACAAGATTTCAATAACCGACCCGGCCACTTATAAATTATATTGTGACGGACGCACTATCGGTACATTCCAGTTTGAATCTGCCGGAATGCAGAAATATTTGCGTGAGCTGCAACCCGGTACTTTTGAGGACTTGATTGCCATGAATGCTCTGTATCGTCCGGGGCCTATGGATTATATACCGGACTTTATCGACCGCAAGTGGGGACGCAAACCTATCGAGTATGATATTCCTATTATGGAGAAATATCTGAAAGATACGTATGGCATTACGGTTTACCAGGAGCAGGTGATGCTTCTGTCTCGTCTGTTGGCGGACTTCACCCGTGGTGAGTCGGATGCGTTGCGTAAGGCGATGGGTAAGAAGCTGCGTGACAAGTTGGACCACATGAAGCCTAAGTTCATTGCCGGCGGGCAAAAGAACGGACACGATCCGAAAGTGCTTGAAAAGATTTGGGCGGACTGGGAGAAATTTGCCTCATACGCTTTCAATAAGTCACATGCCACTTGTTATTCTTGGGTAGCCTATCAGACTGCTTTTCTGAAAGCCAACTATCCGGCGGAATACATGGCGGCGGTCATGAGCCGAAGCTTGTCCAATATCACTGACATCACGAAACTGATGGATGAGTGCAAGGCTATGGGCATTAATACATTAGGCCCGGATGTAAATGAGAGTAACCTGAAATTCACCGTTAATAAGGAGGGCAATATCCGTTTCGGGCTCGGCGCTGTGAAGGGTGTGGGTGAAGGTGCCGTACAAAGTATCATGGAAGAGCGTGAAAAGAATGGTCCGTATAAGGGTATATTCGATTTCGTACAGCGTGTCAACCTGAATGCCTGTAACAAGAAGAACATTGAATGCCTTGCCTTGGCAGGTGGTTTCGATAGTTTCCCGGAATTGAAGCGTGAACAGTATTTTGCGGTAAATTCCAAGAATGAAGTGTTTATAGAGACGTTGGTCCGTTATGGCAACCGTTACCAGGCAGACCAGGCAGCCGCTGCCAACTCTCTGTTTGGAGGCGAAAATGTGGTTGACATCGCTACTCCGGAAATCCTTCCGGCTGAACGTTGGAGTGACCTTGACCGTTTGAACAGGGAACGTGACTTGGTAGGTATCTATCTTTCTGCCCATCCGTTGGATGAGTATGCTGTAGTGCTGGAGCATGTCTGCAACACGCGCATGTCCGAAATCGAGGACAAGCAAGCGCTTGTTGGCCGTGAGATTACCATGGGAGGAATTGTCACTTCCGTCCGCCGGGGAATCAGCAAGAATGGAAATCCATACGGAATTGCCAAAATTGAAGATTATTCGGGTTCGGCAGAGTTTCCTTTCTTCGGTAATGACTGGGTGACGTATCAGGGGTATTTGGGTGAACGTACGTTCCTTTATATAAAGGCCCGTTGCCAGCCCAAGCAATGGCGTCAGGATGAGCTTGAGGTCAAGATTACTTCTATGGAACTTTTGCCTGATGTTAAAGAGAAGCTGATTGAAAAGATAACGATTCTTATTCCCCTCAGCGTATTGAACAAGTCATTGATAACCGAGTTGGCGGAACTGACCAAGGAACGCCCGGGAACTACAGAATTGTATTTCAAGGTGACAGACCCTGAAAGCAAGATGACGGTTGACTTGGTATCCCGCCCGGTGAAGCTTTCGGTCGGACGTGAACTAATCTCTTACTTAAAAGAGCGTCCCGACCTTGAGTTTCGGATAAATTAGTTATCTTTGCCCGTGCAATCAAGAGTTGCAGGCATTAGGATTGACAGTGAATTAATAATAAATAGTTAATACTTAAAATTTAAAGACATGGCTTTAAATATTACAGACAGCAATTATCAGGAGCTTTTAGCAGAAGGAAAACCTGTAGTTATGGACTTTTGGGCACCATGGTGCGGGCCTTGTAAAATGGTAGGCCCTATCATCGATGAATTGGCAACCGAATATGAAGGTAAAGTTATTATCGGTAAGTGCGATGTGGATGAGAACGGTGATGTGGCAGGTGAATATGGCATTCGCAATATTCCTACAGTACTGTTCTTTAAGGATGGAAAGCTGGTTGACAAGCAGGTGGGTTCTGCTCCGAAATCAACGTATGCAGCTAAGATTGAGGCCTTGCTGTAAGTGAACTAATCTTTTAAATAATATAAGTATGGGACTGGAAGACGATTTTTTGCAGAATGATATCGATGATGAGAAGACCATCGAATACATCAAGAATT
Source organism: Bacteroides fluxus YIT 12057 (assembly GCF_000195635.1). Taxonomy (GTDB): domain Bacteria; phylum Bacteroidota; class Bacteroidia; order Bacteroidales; family Bacteroidaceae; genus Bacteroides; species Bacteroides fluxus. The sequence goes on from NZ_GL882623.1 coordinate 172,286, forward strand.
ATTTGCCGCAGGAGTTGAAGGAGAAATTCTCCGACGATGAGTTTTACTATTTTCTCGATTTGATTGACGAGTATTATTCCCAAAGCGGCATCCTTGATGCACAGCCCGATGCGGATGGATACATCGAAATTGATTTGGGGAAAATCGTTGATTATATCGTAAAAGAAGCCCATAAAGATGAAATGGGTGACTATGATCCGGAAGAGATTCTTTTCGTAGTACAAGGCGAGATGGAATATACCGAATCTTTGGACGAGGATTGATCATTCCTGGAATATAATAAAAGCGCAGATGAAAACTTGTCTGCGCTTTTTTTATTGCTTACGCTACCGGTGGTGTGTTCATAAAGAAGAATACAGACATGCCGATAAGAATGACACCTAATATGCCGTAGAACCAACGTGCTTGTTTTCTGCCGACATTCCGGACGACGAACTGGGTGTTTCGGGCAGTAAAGAACCAATCCCAGTCCAGCAGTGCCGCTGATAGGGAGATGATGCCTGCAAGGACAAAAATACCTTGAACGATGTACTGGCTCATGGGAAACTATAAGTCAAAGTTTTCCAGTGTTACCTTCCGTTCCCCATTTTCTATTTCTTCGATGGAAACTTTCACCGTGTTGCCGGGCAGGAGTTCTTCAATCAGTTCCGGCCATTCAATGAAACAAAGGGCACCGCTGTAGAAATAATCTTCGTATCCCATGTCGTAAACTTCGTCCAACTTCTTGATGCGGTAAAAGTCAAAATGGTAAATCAGTTCACCTGCTGTATCGGAACGATATTCATTGACGATGGCAAAGGTAGGGGAGGTAATGACGTCGGACACACCCAATTCTTCGCAGACGGCTTTGATGAAAGTGGTCTTACCGGCTCCCATTTTTCCGTAGAGAGCAAAGACGGTATTGTCACCCATAGCTTCGATAAACTGGTGGGCGGCTTCATGAATCTGGTCTAATGACTGAATTTTAATTTCCAACATGATGATATTTATGATTTCAACGATTTACGCTGTAAATATAAGCAAAAACTCTTTCCTATCTTGCAGATGGTATAGATAATAATGGAAAAGAAGATTATAGACGCTCCTGACGGGACGTTTCTCTTATATGAAATGTATAATCCGCCCAGACAACCGATATAGCCGATGGCAATGGATAGCCAGATGATATGTTTGAAGCGGTAAGTGAAAATGTTTGCCGTCATTTGTGGTATGGTCAGCAGTGAGATGACCAGCACGATGCCTACCATACGCAGGCACGCCACGATGGTAAGTGCGATGAACATCATCAGCACATATTCGAAAACCTGTACCGGAATACCTTGTGAACGTGCGAACTCCCGGTCAAAGGCTACATAGATAATCGGATGGAGGTATAAGATGAAGAACAGCAGCAATATAGCTGCCAGCCCGCCTAAAAGTGCTATGTCGCTTATTGTAATCGTGAGTATATTTCCGAAGAGATAGGCTGAAAGGTCGGGTGCAAAGCCGGGTGAAAGGAAGGTAAACATGATGCCTAATGCCATGCCTAACGTCCAGAATACGGCAATGGCGGAATCTTCGCGCATATCTTTCCGTTTGCTTAGCCATTCTACTCCGAAAGCGGACAATACAGCAAATATGCCGGCTGAAAGTATCGGTGAGATGCCTAAATACAATCCGAGGCCTATACCGCCGAAGGAGGCGTGCGTCAACCCTCCGCTGATAAATACCAACCGCCGTGTGACGATATAAGTACCTATTAATCCACAGGCAATGCTGGCAAGCAGACTGCCGATAAGGGCATGTTGGAAGAAGGTATATTGCAATAAATCCACTGTTCCGGAATTAATAATTAAAAACTCAAGGCATCAAGTGTGAGGGGAGATGCGCCGTTCTCCGATGATGAGGAATACTTCATCCTTTATATTATCGGGCAATGCGATACCGCGTAGCTGCAAGCTTCGTACCCAACCGGCTACATCTGTGTCTTGCATCGTATAGAACACGTCGCGGAATTCGTCCTCTTGTTCCGGAGTATATGCGTCCGGACTGATGCCGATGTACTTGTCCAGTTCCTCATCGTCATAATACTCTATCTTTTTGCTGACGGCAGCCAGCAGGCTGTCGCGCTCGCAGATCTCATGCTGCCCGCAGCATTCTGCATCCGCCTCCTGTACCTCGGGCATGGCATCCAGTTCACCGCGGTCTATTTTCCTTTGCAGTTTCCGGTTGCGTATCACTCCCGCAACGGCAGCTACGAAGGCAAGAACAATCAGGCTAATAATCAGTATCCACATGGGTTTCCTTTCTCTGAAAAACATGTTCCATTAATAGAACGGACAAAGATACATATTGTTTTGCACACAGCAAAATTATGGTTTCCTTACCTCTTGGATAACTTTGAATCCTGCTTTCTGCAAGTCCTCCCAATAAGCCGGATAAGACTTCGACACTACTTGTGGCTCGTCTATCTGTATATGTGGCAAGACAAGGCAGGCGGGGGCAAATGCCATTGCCATGCGGTGATCCTCGTAGGTAGAAATGACCGGGGAGGCTTCCGCCGGACAACGTTCGCCGTTCCAGAAAAGAATGCTGTCTTGCTCGGAATATACAACGTAGCCCAATTTTCGTAATTCAGTGATAAGAGCAGTGATGCGGTCGGTTTCTTTTATCTTCAGACTCTGCAATCCGGTGAAGCGGAAAGGGATGTTCATCAGGCAGCAGGTCACGACAAAAGTTTGTGCCAGGTCTGGAATGTCAACCAGGTCTTCTACAAGATGGGAAACAGGTGTTCCGGTTTGGGTCAGTTTCACTCCGCGGTCGGTGTATGCTGTCCGGATGCCCAGAAGGGAGAATATTTCGGCTCCACGGCTATCTCCTTGATAACTGTGCGGAAACAGTCCGAGTAATTCTATTTCGGGGGAGACTGCGGTTTTACGGCCGTTGTTTCCTTCTTTGTTCATATCTTCGCCTTTCAGGCCTTCAAGTGCGATAATCTGATACCAATAGGAGGCGGCGCTCCAGTCACTTTCTACGGTGAATGGTACATCTTGATAACCGCCGGAAAGGACAGTAATGCTGTTGGGGGAATCCCAGTCCGCCTTAGCGCCGAAATCACGCATCAATTGTAGTGTCAGGTTGATGTAAGGACGCGAAACGATGTCACCCGTAAGGTGCAGACGCAGGCCTTTGGGAAGTACGGCACCTATCATTAGCAAGGCAGATATGTATTGGGAACTTACATTGCCGGCGAGGGATATTTCTTCTCCTTTCAGTTCAGTACCTGTTATGTATAGGGGGGGGAAGCCTTCGTTGCCTATATATTCGATTTGTGCACCGAGTTTACGCAGGGCATCAACCAGAATCCGTATGGGGCGTTGTTGCATACGTTGTGTCCCGGTAATGGTACGTGCTCCGGGGGTTACGCTGAGGTATGCAGTAAGAAAACGCATGGCGGTTCCGGCGGCGAGGATATCAATGTGTTCGGGAGAACCGTTCAGGGCGCGGACCATCACACGGGTATCGTCACAATCACTCAGGTTACAGGGCATGATGTCTCCGTGGGCAAGGGAATGCAGGATGAGTGCCCGGTTACTGATGCTTTTGGAAGCCGGCAGTTGTATACTGGTATGTAAAGAGGAGGGAGCAGAAACTGTATATTGCATGGTTGTATTTATTAAACTACGGCGGTTAAGTATTTTATTGTCGCTACAAAAGTAGAATAAATCTTTGGTAAATGGAAGTATGCACTTAAAATGAGCAGTATTCTTGAAAAACGTGAATCGGTAGGTACGTGTTTGAGTATGGGTGAATTAGGCACGGGATGGTTGATAGACAAATACTTATGATTGTCGTAAAACCTGTGCTACCCGTGCCTGTCATTCTTATTCGACTTCAAAAACTGTAAGTACTGCCGCATGGTCTGATGCCCATACATAATCTATTTCAGGGGCGGTACGTACAATTTTGGAAGATAATGCCTTGAGTTTTCCTTTATAGTAAATGAAGTCGATACGGGACATTTGCATTTGTCCGTAAATGGCGGCTACAGTGCCTCCCTGGTATGTGACCTCATCCGGATTCTTTTCACGGAAACTATCCTTGAACCCATTTTCCTGCATGTAACGGGAGACGGGGAAGTTCACCGGACCATATCCTTGATGTAATGGTTTGGCTCGTTCGGTCCAGTCAAGATGGCTGCATGAGTTGAAATCTCCGGTGATGATGACCGGCATCCCCGTTTCAAGGTTTGGCACTATGTCCTTGGTATAGATGTTTTGGATATCGGGTAATGCCAGTATGGAGTCTTCTGCAATCCAGACAGAGGGATCCAGCCCTTTTTCGGCATATCCGCTTGTGTATTCCGGACGGTAAGCGTACCGTAGCCAACAGTCTATAAGCATCACCCGCTTGCCGTTCGGCAGGGTTATTTTGGCGGGATTTGACTTGAAGGGTTCTCTCCATGCAATTGTCTCTAATGGAAACCGGCTGTACATGGCTAGATTGTCTTTAAGAGAATGTGTCTTGAGGTGATATCCCAATGAATCGGCCAACATCCGTTGGATGCCATAAGCTTCTTGCATCATGACGACGTCTGCGCGGGTGCTTCGGATCAGATCGAGTACACGTTGTTGTCCTTCATTGCCCAGATGAATGCCTCCGTGCCAGATATTCCATTGGAGCACTTTTATGATGTTGGAATGTGCCTGACTATTGCAAGTCACTTGTTTATGTACCTCCTCGGTAGATGTTTCAGGAATGATTCTTTTTCCGTTCAGCCGTATAAAAGGTATTGACGCATGCAAGGTATGTCCGGGAACTGCTTCTTTTCGGACATCGAATGTGAGTAGAAAGTAGTTGATGCCCGATTGCAGCGGAATTTCTTCTCCAGGTGCAGGGTGGAGAATCATTGACCGTTTGGGAGTATGTCCGTTACCAAACAACTCTTTACGTTGTGCGGAACGTGCTTCGTTTCCGATAGAATAGATGTGTATTTGCTCGATGTCTGTCAGGTTGGTAGTTCCGGTGAAATCGAGTTTCAGTTCTGTCAGCTTCAGTGGATTTTTGGATCCTTGTACGGCAATTCTCAATTTAAGAGCTTGGTCGTCTTTACTTCCCTGGTCGGCATCCCATTCACTTTGGATGACTACGGCATTGAATAGTTGCTGTTTTCCGCTATATTCTTTAAATGCGGGATTGTCGTTGGGAACTGCATAGGCCAATGGGGCTTTTTCATTGTACTTATTGCGTCCGTTGCGGATGTGGTATGCCTGATGCCCTTTGCCTACCCAATTGACGGATGTCTCATCTTTCAGGTCGTTGAAATTATAATATCCCCACAACTTTTTAAAAGCCGGGTGGGTAGCTTCTACAGGGCGATTCATCCAATGGCAGATGGTTTGTTCCGGAAGGGCCGTACGCCAGATACGTACTTCATCGATTAATCCGCCGAAGGTATAATATACATCGTGCACTCCGATGGCTCCGGGGAGAATGGCTGTCGCTGTATCAGCTTTAGCCACTTGTTTTCCATCAAGGTAAAGGATGGTTTGTCTGCCATCACAAGTCAGTGCCGCATGATGCCATTGGTCATCCAGAGTTCGGGGTGATGACAGATTTGTGCGGGTGGAGTGGAGTCTGCCTTCTTTGATGACTAAAGGCAGATAATCTACCCAGTTAAGTTCACTATATTCTCCTCCTCCGATAATTACTTCAAGGCTGTCCCATTGGCAGTCGTCTCCTTTGAACCAGGATTCCAGAGTCCATGAAGATTCCAGAATTCCCATGCCTGTCCGTACGTTATTATCTTTCCCGTCGAGATGAAGGGCAAGGTTCGACTTTCCGTCTTTTGGGACGGAAAGCGCCCCCTGCATCTGCAGAGAACAGCAGATGCAGAGGATAGATATTACTACATATTTCATTATGCGCCTACTTGGTTTTGAAGGTTACAGTCCATGATTTCGAACGTTTGCCACTGGCCGAGATTACAGTGAATTCTTTACTCATTCCGCTCCAGTCCTGATAGCCTCCGAGTGAAGGGGACAGGGTGGCGCCGGAAGAGAGTGTACAGGTGGCAAAGACGTTGGACAAGTCCGTACTGGCATCTACCGTAATGGTAACGGTTCCTTCTTCGGAAAGAATAACAGGAGTGCCAATCTCTTCTTTATCTCGGTTATATACTTTGAAGGTTAATATCTCTGTTTTATCGTAGTTCGGTACATCCGGTATATCTGGTTGTTCGCATGAAACAAAGAAGCATCCGGCAATGAAGCAGCAAATCAGTATAGAAATTATCTTATTCATAATCATATTATATTTTAAATGTGATGAAGTCAATCGTTAATATCCCGGATTTTGTTTTAAGACGCTGGAACGGACTATTTCGTCGTGAGGTATCGGGGTCAGGTATAGCCGGTCGTTCCAGGTACGGATATCTGTCTTGGTAATCTTGAATTCTGTAGGTGAAACAAAACGTACCCCGTGCAATGTCGTTTGTGTTTCGGGGCCAATTTTCCAACGGCGGACATCATAGAAACGCTGTTCTTCGAAGGCGAATTCGATACGACGCTCTTTTCTGATTAGTTCTCGCAACTTCCCGGGGTCTGATTCTGTGAGTGCGGGCAATCCTACTCGTTGACGAATCACATTGACGGCTTCCCGTGCACCTTCTACATCACCGGTTTCAAGGCGGGCTTCTGCGTCATTCAGATAAATTTCTGCATAGCGGAGTATAATCCAGTTGGTGCTGAAGTCCGGACTTCCGGCGCCTGCATACGGATAATTGTAGTTATCATAATCAATCCATTTCCAGACATTATATCCGGTAAGTGAACCGTCTCCTTTGTCGGGAGTATCCATCAGATACCGGTCCACGGTTACGGCACCTTTATCTGCATTGAAGAAAATTTGGGAACCGTGGAACACGATGTTTGCGTAGAATCGCGGCTCTCGTCCTTCGTAAATACCGCAATCATTAATATCAAATATTTGATCGGCAGGTGCTTGTGAATACTGTGTGGCGGGGGTACCGTTTGCCATTTCAAATTCATCAATCAACTCTTGAGTCGGGCCAAGGCCACCCCATCCACGGTCACCGTATTTGTCGTTAATGTATGTCACCATGTTACATACCATCATGTTATTATATACGTCAGGGCTTTTGTACTGGATGTCGAAGATGATTTCTTTGTTGTCTTTATTGGTGCTCCACCAGATAGAACGGTATTTTTCCGGGGTGGTACCATCCACCAGTTCATAGCCTAATTTATAGACTTCGGCACAGCTTTTGATTACATCTTCATATCGCTTGTCGTACAGTTCTACCCTTGATTTCAAGGCGTAGGCTGCGCCTTTGGTTGCACGGCCCTTCTCTCTTGAACCATAAGATGCGGGTAACATTTCTGTTGCTTTTTTAAGATCATTCAAGATGAAATCATAGCATTCTTTTTCAGATGAACGGGGAATCTCCCAATTATCCTCCATAGTGAGTACTTTATCCAACAGTATTACTCCACCATATCGCTTTACCATTTCAAAATAGAACATGGCACGCAGGAAATATACTTCTCCTGTTAGTCTGGACCTTTCATTTTCTTCGATGGTTGATGTTCCGATGCGTTCTAGAAAACGGTTGCATTTGCGTACTTTTATGTAATAATCTTCCCATACATCATCATCCTGCGGGTCAGAGGCACTGACCATGTCATAGTTGAATTTGAACCAGCTTGCACGATATTTGTCACGTTGCGCCGAAACGGAATTGTCGCTACGGTTTTCCTGCAATAGCAGTCCGTCCACGGCAATCTCGCTATATAAATCGTTTACGTAATATTTTACCAGTGTTTCGTCCGACCAGAAAGAGTCGTCAGCTATTTCGTCCAGTGGAGCTTTGTTCAATACATCGCACGAACAGAAGAGCAATACAAATAAGCAAAAGAGAGCTGTATTTATCTTTTTCATAATCACGTTTCAATTTTTAAGTTTAGAATGTAATGTTAGCACCAAACACAAAGGTTTTCATTTGAGGATAAGCACTCCCGTCGGTGGAACGTAATTCTGGATCGAAATATTTAATTTGTGACCAGGTCAGTAGGTTAGATCCACTGAAATAGAGGCGTAGTCCTTGAATTTCGGATATCTTGGATAATAGTAACTTCTTGAAGTCATAACCTATCTCTACATTCTTCAGACGGAGATATGAACCGTTACGCATCCAGAAGGAAGAGAACAATTGATTGTTGGCATTGCCTCCGTAGTACAAGCGCGGAAATTCAGCTTTCGGATTTTCGGGTGTCCATGTGTTGCCGATGTGGTGTTCTAGCAATGCCCCTCCTCGTCCTTCCATGTATGGGAAAGCAAGGTAACCGTTGTAGTAGAAGTTGGCCAACGCTGCTCCTTGAAAGAAGAAAGTCACATCAAAACCTTTCCATTCGGCATTCAAGTTCAGTCCATACACTAATTCCGGATAGTTGCTGCGTCCAATTGCTATTCTATCTTCTGCGTCAATGATGCCGTCTCCATTTTGGTCTTTGTATTTGATGTCACCGGCTTTTGCTTTGCCAAACTGGGGTTGCGGCCAATTGTCGGCTTCTTCGTCAGATTGGAATAGTCCTAAGGCTTCGTAGCCGAAATACTGATTCATGGAATGTCCTGTGCTGCGTTGTCTCGGATTATTTTTTTCACCGGCGGGTTCCAACAGGTCAATGACTTTATTTCTGGCCCAGGTTAGGTTGCCTGCAACAGAATAGTTAAAGTCGCGCAAGTTGTTGCGATATGTGATATTTAGGTCGATACCTCTATTGTCAACTTTGCCGACGTTGGCTGCTGGCAGTTTATATCCAAGAATAGCAGGCATGTCCGTACGTTCGCGCAGGATATCGTTTGTCTTTTTATAGAACCAATCTGCTTCCATGTTGAGTTTCCCGTTGAAGAACGAAGCGTCTATACCGATGTTGAACATTTCAGATGTCTCCCAAGTAATGTCGGGATTCGGGAAACGGGTTTCGGTATATCCCGGAGCTATTTCCGGATTCTGGCCGCCAAATACAGCGTCGCCGCCTGTTCCGTAAGCAGACATGTACTGGAATTGACCGATATTGTCTGTTCCGGCGCGTCCCCATGAGGTTCTTAACTTTAGGTTGTTAAGTATTCCTGAGAAGGGTTCCATAAAAGGTTCTGCCGATATACGCCAGGCAGCCGATACAGAAGGGAAGAAGCCATAGCGTTTGCTTTCCGGGAATTTTTCTGAACCGTCAAGGCGTCCGTTAGCTTCTAACATATACTTTTCTTTGTAGTTGTAGGTCAAGCGGAACACGGAGCCTACTTTACCGGTTTCGGAGGCACTGCCACTGTTGTCCTTGTCTTTGTCTGGTCCGGCAAATAATTGTTGGATGGAGTAAATGCGGTATTTCGTACGTGAAGCCCAGAAATTCTCATCGGCTCCTTCCGAACGTGAGAATACAAACAGCGCTCCTAACCGGTGATCCTGTGCAATGGTCTTGTTGTAAGCTGCTTGAAACTCAAAGGTCATAGCTTGACTGCTTGAGTATGTTTGTTTCAGTTCTGCACCTTCACGGTTGGGTGAATGTCCGTCATATTCTCCGGTAATTTTGTTCCATACATAGAAATCTACCGGAGTAGTCCATCTTTTGATACTGTTGAAAATTTTATCGTAGGAGAAAATACCTTTCAGATTTAAGCCTTCGACTCCCGGAACATTAAAGTCCAGCATGAAACGTGTGTTCAATACACTTTTGCGGTCTTTTACCCAACCGCCTTCAGTAGCCAGTCCGATAGGGTTCACACCTAGTGAAACTTTACCTAAGTTACCGTCTGGAAAACGTCCGGGATCAGTTTGCGGGTTACGGTGCATGTTGTTGAATACATCCGAAGTACTGCCTGCGATACTGTTACGGTCTTCTTGGCGATAGGCCATATCTGCCGACAGGTTCAGGTATTTGTCTATAATATTGGCGTCTATGTTGACGCGTGCATTGTATCGGTTAAAACCGGAGGTTGATTTATTGGTACGTGTGTCACCATACAAGGCGTCTTGCTTTACATAGCCGAATCCGGCGAAATACTTCACCCTGTCTGAACCGCCGCTTGCTGTCAAGCTATGCATTTGTTGCCAGGCGCGTGGAAGCAGAACTTCTTTGTTCCAGTCTGTATTAGGATAACCATAGGGATCGGAACCGTCTCTGAATTTTTGTAATTCTTCTTCGGTATAGATGCCATACATGCCCGGGTCTTCTCCCAAATCCATTTCCTTATTACGCCATGCGCTATTCATAAAGCGGGCGTGGTCGTACGAACTGGCGATTTCGGGCATACGGGTAGGAGTACCGAAACCTATTTTGAAATTATAGTCCACTTGTGCTTTGCCGCTTTTACCACGTTTGGTAGTGATCAGTATTACGCCGTTTGCTCCTCGTGCACCATAGGGGGCTACGGCTGAGGCATCCTTCAATACTGTCATACTTTCTATTTCGCTAGGGTCGAGTTGCGACATGCTGCGTCCGATGATGCCATCCACTACAATCAAGGGAGAAGAGGAGGTGGGTGAACTGGACCCGCGGATAATGATCGTCGGGTCGTCATATCCGGCTTCTCCACCGGTTTGCTGGATCAATACACCGCTGACACGTCCTCCAAGTGAGGAAGCCAAGTTGGCGGTAGGTACATTCTTGAGCGAAGAAACTTTCAGTGTAGAGGCCGAAGCAGTTACTGTCTGTTTTTTCTGGGAGCCATAGCCTACAACTACCACTTCATCCAGGGTCTTAGTGTCTTCTTTCATTTGAATATTGAAAGATGTCTTGCCGTTTACCGGTACTTCTTGGGGCAGGTAACCGATGTAGGAAATCACTAATACTGATTTTTCAGGAACTTCTAATGTAAAGTTTCCATCTATATCCGTGATGTTTCCTGTACCTGGTTGTCCTTTTAGGGAGATGTTGGCTCCAATAATAGGGTCGCCGATTTGGTCAATGACTACTCCCTTGATTTTAATTTTGCGTTCTTGTTGGGTAATCATTGTTTCCGGAGCTTTTTCTTTATCTACATAAAGAGAGATGTAGTTATTGGAGAATTTATAAACCAACTTCTGGTTCTTGAGCGCTGCCGTCAGGATTTCCTTCACCGTGGCGTTGGTCTTTTTCACTTCTATTTTCCGGGAGAGGTCAATTTCGACATCGCGATACATAAACAGATAGTTGGTCTGTTTTTCAATTTCGTGCATTAATTCCCCGAAGGTCAAGTTACTTTTGGCAAGAGTCACGCGGGCTTCTTGTGATTTTACGTTACCAGCTTGAAGCTGAAAGAGAAAAACGAATATAAAGAACACGGACAGTTTCATGATTCGTATAATATGTGTTAATTCAAGTTGTTGATGGATATACCATTTCTGCAACAAGTTTTTTTTCATAACTTTGTCGTAAGTTTAAGATTAATACTATTAGGTCTGTTTTGGGATGGACAAAGATAGTATTGACTCTTTTGGGGAGGAGTGTTGGCGCACTCCTCCCTTTTTGTCGTGCTATCTTATTTTGTTTGGGATGTGGATAAATTTAAGTCATAGCGGTGATTTATTTTTAAGGTTAGACATTGGTATTTAGTAAATCTCATAATGTTCATCATCTCTTTTCTTGAAATTGAAGTGATATACTGCTTGTAAAGCTGTCAGGATATTGTCCACTTCTTCACTTTGTCGGATTTTGCCGGAAATTAGTTCATCCAATTTCACATTTCCAGTGAAGTCGAACTGGACGTTGTACCACAAAGTCAGATAATTCAAGATCTCTCCAAAAGGTTTCGAGCGAAAACTGAAAATACCACTTTTCAGATATTCTTCATTATCGAAATTGGAGTTGGACACTACCATGCGATTGGCCACTAACGATACTTTTTCGTGAGGGTTCAGATAAACTCTCTCGTCTTCATTATCTTTATTATAGACTAATACTCGTCCTTCTATGAGGCAAGTTTCAAATTTGCTTTTTTTGGCGGCATAGGCAAATACATTGAACCGGGTACCTAATACTTGTATATTGAACTGTTGCGTCTTTACGGTGAAAGGTTTCTTGTCATCCTTGGTAACCTCAAAATATCCTTCTCCATTTAATTCTACCATACGGTTTTTCCGGTTGAATTCATTCGGAATCTTAATTCTGCTTTGGGGGCTTAGCCATACGGAAGTACCGTCTGGAAGAGTCATGTTCACTCGTTGCCCTTTAGGAACATTGATTTCCGTATATTGTTTTGAGGATTTGTTTAGTATGTATAAGTTGGAAACAAACCAAGTTGTAGAAACCAGAAGGACGACAATGGCCGCATACTTGAGAATCCCCATGCGGAAGCGGTGTACCAAGCGACGTTTTAGTCGTTTCTCGAATTGTACTATTCCTGTTGCCGTTTTTTCTCGGTCACCTTCCTGTGATGTTAATCCGGAGATGGCCCATATCGCCTTCATACGTGCAAATTCTTTTTTGGCTTCCGGGTTACCTTGAAGTTTGTTCAGAAATTCTCTCCTTTCTGTAGCAGACATGGTACCTGCGAAGTATTTTTCTAATTCATTGTTCATGGGATTCCTCAAGTGGTTTTATGTTAAAGACAACTGAGAATACATTTACCACTAAAGAAGATGCAAAAAAAAATGCTAAATGATGAAAATAAGTAAGGGAATATATTCCTTGAGTTCAGATTTTAGTTTACGAAGTGCAATAGATATCTGATTTTCAACGGTGTTTACGGATATGTCCAAGCGCTCGGCGATTTCTTTATATTTGAGTCCTTCTATACGACTGAGCAGAAAGATTTCTCTGCAACGTTCCGGCAGTTTTTGCATCGTTTGCTTCAACAGTTCTTCTACTTCTGAGATAGAGGAGACTGCTTCGTCAAATTGTTGCAAGGCATATAGGTTCAATTGAGATTCCAGTTCTTCGTCTGCTTTAAGTGGGCAGGTCTTGGCTTGAATATAAGATTGATGCTTCAAAAAGTTTAGGCATCTGTTTTTGATAAGTGTAAAAAGAAAAGCGTCCGGATGTTCTATTTCTTCCAACAGTTCCAAATGCTCCCATAGATAAAGGAAAGTGTCTTGTACTATGTTTTCCGCATCCTCTTCTGTACTGACATAGGTCCGCGAGAAACGAAGCATTTTCATATAATATATGGAATATATGTCTGAAAAACTTTTTTGTATTTTTAAATTAGGTTGCATTCTGTTTGGAAAACTTGGTGCCTTTTATAGTACAATGTGCATTTGAAATGCAAATATAATTAAATAGTTTGCAATGTAAGAGGTGCTTTTGACTTTTTTTCTGCGCATTGTGGAACAATACTTCTCAAATGCGTATTTAGGCATTTATGGTATATGTTTTTCCCGTTCTTTCGTATATCTTTGTACCTACTAATAAATGATGTGATAAGATGGAAATTGATTTAACTACTCCTGCCTTGTTGTTTTCGGCTATATCATTGATAATGTTGGCATACACTAATCGTTTCTTGTCGTATGCCCAATTGGTGCGTACCTTGAAAGAACAATATATGGAGAATCCGTCATCGGTGAAGGCGGCGCAGATTGCCAACCTTAGAAAACGGCTCTATCTGACGCGCGCCATGCAGGTCACCGGTATCGGGAGCCTGCTGTTGTGTGTAGTCAGTATGTTTTTTATTTACATACAGTTATACGCAGTATCCGTTTATATATTTGGACTGGCATTGGTCTTGCTGATTATTTCATTGACCATATCGGTATATGAAATCTATATATCGGTCAAGGCGTTGGAGATACATTTGAACGATATGGATGAATGAAATAGGTTCTAGAATGTGATATGTAATGCCTTGACCGGCAGTTCCTGCTCTCCCCAGTCTATCATGGCATTGAATAGCCGGATAATGGGAAAAGAGGATAAATCCTCTGGCCCAAGTTCTTTTTCCTGTACAATTCCTTGTGCCAGGAGTTGTGCTCGTTTCGTTCCTTTCAGTAACGGATGTTTGGGAGTGTACCAGTTGCTTCCGTCATACAGGGCGATGTTGGCAATGGAAGTGTCGGTTAGCAGTCCTTGTTTTACAATCAGAATATCATCACACTTGCCACGTTGTGCAAACAGGCGGTTCAGCGATTCACGGTTTGTGTTTTTATAAGTGTAGTCGATCTCATCAGACCGGATAATAGCCAGTGACTGTACTTCCCGCATGTGGTAAAGCGAATAGCTGACTTCTTCGATACCCGTTTTCCCATATACGATGCGTGCCTTGATTCTGCCTGTTTCCCGGGAAGGTGTTATATAACCGGAGAGTTGCAGCGGAGTACTTTGGTGCCAAAAGTGCATGCGGGTATTGTTCAACCTTCTCTCATGATAGGACAGATTACGAATTTCTCCGTTATCGAGCCGTATGGTTTCAATAAATCGGCACATATATTTTTTGTATTACTTCGTTGTATTCACTTTCGTACCGACTTTGGGCTGTAATTCCTCCACCGGCTTTGAAGTAGAGTTGTCCGTTGTCCTCTTGTTCGATAAAACGTATCATGACAGCACTGTCCAGCTGGCTGTCTGCATAATATCCCATGACTCCGGTGTAGAATCCCCGGTCATAATGCTCTGCATCGGCAATGATTTGCATGGTTTTGGGCTTGGGAGCACCGGTAATGGAGCCGGCAGGCAGCAGTTTAAAAAGAATATCGCCTATGTGTCCGGGATAATCGCAGGGCAATGTGCCGCATATTTCGGAACTGGTCTGCAGGATGGGACCTTTATTGGTTTGCAGGTGGTCTATGTATCGGTAGGAAGTGACTCTTACTTGACCGGCAACCATGCTTAAATCATTTCGTATCAAGTCAACGATGGTGGCATGTTCAGCGGCTTCTTTCTCATCCTCCATCAGCAGGTTTTCGGCATTTGGAAGCGTGGCGTCGATAGTCCCTTTCATGGGGAAGGATTTGATTTTTCCTTCTTCTATACGTACGAAGATTTCGGGGGAGAAACAGACGAATTGATCTTTCATCCAAAGTTTATAGAGCGCTTTTGAATGCAGGAAGATATCCTTCAATGTTAGGTTTGTGGTGACGGGAACTTTACAAGTAAGGTTGGCCAGATAACTGTTTCCTGCCAACAGGTTTTGTTTCACTAAATCGAACGAATGCTTATATACGTCGGGATCAGGAGGAGTAACCTGCCATTCTATTTTTCCTGCGTACTGTTGGACAGTCGCTCCGGAGTCGGTTATGGCAGGCTCTATCGCATTACCTGCCTTCCGAAACTGGAAAAGGCAGGTCGCGGCGTCTATCTTGTCAAAGGTTTCAATGTACGAACGTTCCTGTGCGTAATCTATGACAAAAAGGAAGGGAACATTGGCTTTTGCCAATGTATTCATCCGGCAGATGGCTTCTTCTTTACGATATACTTGCATCTTTTAGTAAACGGCACTTGCAATTAGTTGGATAGACAAAATGAGGAATACCATTGCAATAGGATAGACCGTAGCATAAGCTACACTTGGAATGTTGCTGTCTGTCATGGAGTCAGCGGCAGCAAGTCCCGGTGTACTGGTCATTCCACCGGTAATGGTTCCCAGTAAATCGAGAATACTGATCTTGAATATCATCAGACCGGCAATGACAGCTACCAACATAGGTATCAGTGTGATTGCGGCACCTATTCCAAACAGCAGCCATCCGCTTTCCTGGAAAGTGGCTACCAGATTCTTCCCTGCTGAGGTACCTACTTCCGCAAGGAATAGTAATAGCCCCAATTGGCGCAGCAACTGGTTGGCGGAACCGGACATGGACCAGATGATAGGACCGGTCTTTCCGATTGCACTCAAAAATAGGGCAACTATCAGGATACCGCCTGTCAATCCCGGAGAAAATGACAGACTGTCCGAGAAAGAAATGTTCAGTTTGCCGAACAATACTCCTAGGACAATGCCCATTGCGATGGGAAAGAAGTCTGTGTCCGATAGTTGTTTGGCATTGTTGCCCAACAGACGGGCTACACCTGCGATACCGTCTTTTTCTCCTACTACCATCAGCTTGTCACCGAATTTCAAGGCAAGGTCGGGCGATGGGGACAAATCAATGCCGCTTCGGCGGATACGGGTTACGGTACAACCGAAATTCTTCATCAGATTGAGATCTCCCAACTGCTTGTTTATCATGTCTTTTTTTGTCAACAATAGAGATTCGATCTCTTGCTTGTCAACCAAAGGAAGTTCACCTTCTTCTCTTTCACCTACCAATACAGCGAGTTGGTTCAGAGATTCTTCGCTACCCACAGCTTGTATATAGTCATTTTCATGCAGGATGGTATGTGCAGTGGGAATGGATATGTCATCGCCATGTTTATGGCGGGAGATAACGGCACCTGTCATGGCACGTGCGTTGATTTGCATGAGGCTACGGTTGAATACCGCCGCATTTGTGATGCGGAAGATACAGGTGCCCAACTCGGGAAATTGGCTGCGGCGTTCTTTTTCCAGGCGGCGGGCTTCTTTGTCAAGGTCTATGCGCATGATGCGGGGAAGTAATTTGACGAAGAGGATCACACCGATGACACCGAAAGGGTAGGCTATGCCGTATGCAATGGATGCCGACGGAGAGTGGGTGCTGTCAATGGCAACGGCAAGGCCGGGCGTACTGGTCAGTGCACCGGCTATCAGACCTACCGCACTGGGAGTATCTATGTCGAAAGCATATTTTAGCCCCACGGCAGTGAAAGCGGCAGAGCTGATAATCAGTAGAGTGATGATGATCAGTGTCTTGCCCTTGCTGCGGAAGGAATCAAAAAATCCCGGACCTGCCTGGATACCGATGGTGAAAATGAACAGTACCAATCCGAAATTACCTAATTCCTTAGGGATGATTACACCGAAATGCCCAAACAGCAAGGCTATAAAAATCACAGCGGAGACATCCAGGGACAATCCTTTGATTTTGATTCTTCCTAACATGAAGCCCAATGCCACAATAAGGAAGAGAGCAAAATAAGAGGAATTTAACAGGTCAGTAAACATGGGTTTAAAGGGTTTAGGGGTTAATTACTTGTCGAGTTCCTTTAACAATTCCTCAACAGCTGTCTTTAGTTGTGTGTCCTCACCTTTCACAATCGTTTCTGGAGAGTTGGTCACTTTAATGTCAGGCTCTAACTGTGAATTTTCCAGGTAGCTGCCGTCCGGCAAACGATAACCGATGACCGGGATGCCGAATATCAGTGAGGGATCTTGCAACGTTTCCCAAGATACGCTGGTCATAGTTCCCGGAACAGGCATACCTACCAGTTTGCCTAATTTACGGTGGCTATAGACCCACGGTGTGCCGTGTGCATTGGAATAGTTTGCCTCGCAGGTCAGCATGATGGACGGTTTGTTCCAACGACGACTGGGCATGTCGCAAGCTTCGCGGCCACGGACCACCTGGGTAAAGTACTTCTTACCGCTGAACAGGATTTCTATATCTTCATGCAAACGCCCTCCGCCATTGAAACGTGTGTCGATGACGATACCTTCGCGGTTATTGTATTTTCCTAAGATGTCCGAGTAAACGGAACGGAAACTGTTATCGCCCATGGATTCTATATGTACATAGCCCAAACGTCCGCCGGACCATTTGTCCACATCTGCTGCACGCTGTTTTACCCAACGGGTATAAAGCAGGTCGCTGAGGGCGCCGTTGCTGATGGGGATAGTAACCTCTTCCCAACGTTCACCGGTTTGCGGATTGTATAACGAAACAAGTGTTTTCTTTCTTGCCTTATTGTTGAGCAAGGTGTAGTAGTCCATTTCTGGAGTGATTTCCGTACCGTCGATTTTTTCAATCACTACACCGGACTTAATCTTTGTACTTGCCTTGTCGAACGGACCTTTCTCGATTACTTCGGAGATGAGCATGCCTTTTCCATTAAAGTTCCAATCGAAAAGTAGTCCCAGACTTGCTGTCGGTTCGCTTTGCCCGCCAGGATAGAAGCGTCCGCCGGTATGTGATACATTTAACTCGCCGAGCCATTCGCTCAGAAGTTCTGCAAAATCATAGTTATTGTTGATGTGTGGCAGGAACTTACGGTAAGCGTCACTCATGGAATCCCAATCCACACCGTGCATATTGGTGTTGTAGAAACGTTTTTGTTGCTGCTTGTAAACGTGATTGAACATGTACTCGCGCTCTGCGCCCAAGTCCATTTTCATAGCGGCACGATATCTGATAGGTTTTAACTCGTTGGAGTTCATATCCATTTTCTGCATGCTTCGTCCGCCTAGCAGGAATAGGTTTTTGCCGTCTTTGTCCATTTCCATGGTTGCCCATCCGGCGTCCATCTTATGGAGCAGCTTGGTTTCCTTCTTACGGAGGTTCATTTTCCACATATCGAATCCACCCTCAAAAGCAGCCAGATAGTAGAGGGTTTCACCGTCTTTGGAGATAATGGTGCTACCCATGTTCGATGAGTTGGGGGTCAGGCGTACGATGCGGTCTTCGATATTCTTCAGATCCACAACAATATCCTTTACCTTGGCGGCATCATCTTCTTTTTCTTTTTTGTTGTCTTTCTTCTTGTCTTTGGCTTTATCACCGGTTTTTTCTTTAGCTTTTTTCTGTTCGGCTTCCAGTTCTTTACGCAGTTCATAGTCTTCCTTGCTTAAACAGAACTTGTCGTATGCATCTTGGTTGAGGAATACGAGCATGGCATCGTCCTGCGAACCCCACGAGGCGTGGGCACGCATGCCATAGCGCTCGGTGGTGAAGAGAATCGCATTACCGTCCAGGACAAAACGGGGAGAGCCGCTTGTGTAGCCGCTGTTGGTCAGATTGACAATGGGGCTGTCTCCTTGCGCGCTGACAAGTCCTATGTCTGAGTACGGGTCATGTCTGTTTCCTATAAATTCGAGGGTAAACCATTTGCCGTCCGGTGACCAGGAATAGTCGAATCCGCCTCCTGTGCTGTACCAGGTAGAACCATCGGTGACTTGGCGTACCTTCTTGGTATCAAGGTTGAGTACCATCAGCCGGTTACGGTCCTCAATGAAAGCCAATTCTTTGCCGTCGGGAGAGAATTGCGGATAAGTACGTTCTACGGTGGTCGAAGGCAGCAATACTTCTTCCTTTATCAAAGTGGCATTCGGGAAGTTGAGGTCTTCCTTGCGGGCTATCTTAGCCAGATAGAGTTGCCAGTTGCCGTCGCGTTCACTGGCGTATGCCAGAGTACGATTGTCCGGAGCGAAAGTCAGCCCGGCCTCTCGGGAGGCAGTGTGGGTAATTTGCTTGGTGGTGGTGTAATCGGTGGAAGTGACGAATACTTCACCGCGTACGATGAAAGCTACTTGTTTGCCGTCTGGTGAAACGGTGGCTGAAGTGGCTCCGGTTGAGAAGTCAAGGTTGGCCATTTGCGGTTGGTCGTCGCGCACGATTTCAACATTTAACTTTTGCGGAGAAGAACCAGGCTGTTGGGTATAGATTTCACCGTCATATCCATAACATAATGTTCCGTCATCACTTATGGAAAGAAAGCGTACGGGGTGGGTCTTGAAGGATGTTACTTCTTTGATGGACTGCGGTTGGGAGACAGGGAAGGAATAGACGTTGAATGTGCCGCCGTTCCGCTCACTCAGAAAAAACAAAACCTGTCCGTCCGGAGACAATACCGGGTTGCGGTCCTCTCCTTCACGTTGGGTAAGATTGGTGTGCTTTCCTGTCTGTATATCGTACATCCAGACATCACGGGTGATGGACGAGGTATGATGCTTGCGCCATTCATCTTCAAAACCTTTCCGGTCCTGGTAGTAGAACTTGTCGCCGGATTTGTCGAAACAGACGGATTCGGCGGGGGTACCCAGTACCTGTTCCGTACGTCCTCCGGTTGAAGGTACTTTATAAAGTTCGGTCATGGCTCCTGTCGGGAAAAGTGCGCTGCTCGCCGGATCTTGTATGGAAGCGGAAAACAGGACTTGTTTGCCGTCAGGGGTGAATGCTGACGGAAGTTCGTTGGCCGAGTGGGTGGTGAGGCGTTGCGCATTTCCTCCGCCGGAAGGCATCATGAAAATATCGAAATTGCCGTATCTGTCACTGGCAAAGGCTATTTGCTTTCCGTCGGGCGACCATATAGGAGTGCACTCGTATGAATCTTGTGTGGTAAGTTGTATGGCGGTTCCACCCGTTGCCGGTACTTTATAGATATCTCCTTTGTAGCAGAATGCAATTTCCGTACCGTTGGGAGAGATTCGTACATCACGCATCCATAACGGAGTGATTGCATAGGCGGTCATAGTCGTAAAGCCCAGTGTAATGATTGCGAGGATTTTTTTCATAAGTGTTGATTACGTTATTAGTGATAGCTTACAAATGTAGCAATTATATTTAGAAAGGTCATGAAAAGCTCTGCTTATTCATTATTTCATGCCTCTTGCCTTGTAGATTCGCTCTTTGGCATTGTTGATGTTCTGGAACTTTTCTTCGGCTGCTTTTTTGATGTCTTCACCCAGTGTGGCCACTCTGTCCGGGTGGTGTTTCAGTGCCAGACGGCGATACGCGGCACGCACTTCTTCGTTGGTGGCAGTGGGTTCTATTTCAAGTACCTTGTAGGCTTCCTCCAGGGAGCTGCCACCCAGGTTGAGCATGGATTCTACTTCTGCAGTCGAGAGTCCCATGTAGGTTGCTACTTCTTTCAGTGCTTCTATCTCTTCCTGACAGACGTTGCCGTCGCTTTTGGATATTTCTACTAGAAAGACAAGTAATTGCAGGCGTTCTTCGTAAGTGAGATTCGCTGCGATTTGCATACCGCAGTCGCGGATGGTGTTTTTGAAAGCAAATGGATTCTGTTTGTCCATCTGTTTGCTTTGTTCGAAAAGGTTGAGCAGAATCTGTTCTCCTTCTCTGACGGCTTCTTCCCCGAAGGTGGTTCTCAGGAAGCGGCGGACAAATTCCATTTCACTATGCATGATCCGCCCGTCGGCTTTGATGATGTACGAGGCCATGACGAGCATGGAGAAAAGAAAACTGTTCCGTTGCCCCGCATAACTATAACTTTCTGCCTGTTGTCCGTCAGTGTAACGCTTGTAAGTGGTATTTTCATCGGTATCGAACAGGGAACCGAGGGCATACCCTGCCAATGCTCCCAACGGGCCTCCTGTCATGAAACCTATGATACCGCCAATCCATTTTGCTGCTCCCATAATTTTATTGTGTATTTATGGGTGCAAAAGTATGAAAAAGAAAAAGTATTGCAAAGAATCTGTCTCTGAAACCATAGGGAACTGCACGGCTCTTTCATTGTAAGATTCAACCAAAATAGGAAATAAGCCTTATTTTACACCCAACACCACTATCTGAACCAACTGTCGCATGTATAACTTGAACTCAGCGCTACAGAAAAAGTTTTCGGTTCATTTTGCCTACACTCCGTCACTTTTGCCCTGCATCTCCCTGTTCATCGGCATTTATGCGGTGTAGGCAACCGTGTAGGCAAGTGACGGCAAATGGTTTGCCAGCACGCTTTTTTGTTCTGGTTTTGTTATGAATACATGTATTAACTTTATGATAATCAGCTTTTTGTCTATTCGTTTATTTTA
>NZ_GL882623.1:193975-248206 GCF_000195635.1 Bacteroides fluxus YIT 12057
ATTCTTGCATCCGGTGCCGTGCGTGCTCCTTGATGGGTGTGTAGTGTATCCGGATTCATCCTTTAGGGAATAGATGTTTTTTCTTTGCAGGGCTTATACTTAATGCGGAAAGGTATCATGTAGAATGCTTGCAGGCCTTATGTAACACTTCGTCCCACGTACGTGTGCCCGCCGGTTCAGGTACGTGGGCTCGCCGGTTTACATGCCTGAACCGGCGGGCCCACGTACCTGGGACGAAGTGTTGAATTAGCTGTAAGCATAAAATGTATAAGGCAGATAAGGATTTAGGGTTATTCTTTTTATGGAAATGAAGCTAATAAGTCAAGGGGCTAATTCAAAGCTTAAGTGAAGCCGTGTAGGGAACTGTTGCTGAAGTCGGCAGATTCTGTCCGGATTGTTACTAAAAACGAGGAGAGTTTTTTAGTGAGACAATCTGGTGAAAGTTTCCAATAAAAAGTGTATCTTGCCCCTTTTTCTATAGGTGGCATATCATGGTATGGAGTTTGGTAGCTTCCTGATAGGGATAAAATGTACAATAAAACACTTGAATGAATGATAATTTCTTTAATTACGGTTGATAAGAAACGCTACCTGGATTTGTTATTGCTGGGTGATGAACAGGAGTCTATGATAGACCGCTATCTGGAACGTGGCGAACTGTTTGTCCTTGAGGACAATGGTGTAAAGGCTGTTTGTGTGGTGACGGATGAAGGAAACGGAGTTTGTGAACTGAAGAACATAGCTGTGAGCCCTTCTTCACAACGGCAAGGATATGGCAGGAGGATGATAAACTATCTGATGGACTATTATTGGGACAAATATGGCCGGATGATAGTAGGTACGGGTGATGTGCCGGGTACATTGGGGTTTTATAAAAGCTGCGGTTTTGAGCTTTCCCACCGCATTGAAAACTTCTTTACCGATAATTATGACCATCCTATCATTGAAGAGGGGGTACTTTTAAAGGATATGGTATATTTAAAACGAAAGATGAAGACGGATTTTGTAATTAGGGAAGCGCAAAAGTGTGATGCTCCGGAATTGAGAGAATTGTACCGGAATACGGTTCTTACAGTAAATAAGCGTGATTATTCACAGGCTGAGGTTGAAGACTGGGCTTCATGCGGAGATGATCTTGCAAAGTGGGAAGCAATGATAGAAAACCACTATTTCGTGGTGGCGGTGAATTGGCAATTCCGGATAACCGGTTTTTCGTCCGTCACCCCGCAAGGATATTTGCATTCGATGTTTATTCATAAAGATTATCAAAGCCGAGGAATTGCGACTGTGCTTTTGGGAGAAATAGAACGATATGCCATGGAGCATCACATAACGCGGTTGACTTCTGAAGTGAGTCTGACCGCCCGTGGATTCTTTGAAAAACAGGGATATGTAGTGGAAAAGGAACAGAAGCGGAGAGCGAACCAACTGTTACTGACTAATTTCTGGATGACAAAGGACTTGTTTATAAAAAAATAAGGAGTTAAGTTTTATTTCTTAACTCCTTGATGCTCGGTAGTCGGGATGACAAGATTCGAACTTGCGACCACACGCCCCCCAGACGCGTACTCTACCGGGCTGAGCTACATCCCGAATTGCGGTTGCAAAAGTAGTGCTTTATTTTGAAATAGCAAATAAAATCTTTAGTTTTTTCTAAAAAACGCACCTTTCCTTCATTTTAGGAAGAGGTGCGATAAAGATGGAGTGAGGTTGGCGGATCAATTTAAAGACAGGTGTGCGTTACCTCTTGTCGCTGTGAGGGCAGGAGTGGGGGGCGTAACGGACTTCCTTGTACAATAATCAAATTCGGCAGATTTATCACCGCTGAATGATTTCCATTTTAGTTTCAATTTGACGGTTTTGCCTTCCGTATCGGGCAGCCCATCCAGCTTGAACGCTACCAAAGCATCTTGATTTTCTCCGTATGTATCGCCGTTGGCATTGTGGCGGAACTCTACTTCATAAGGATTATCCGGGTTCTGGCTTAATAACAGATTGACGAAATGTGTTTTGAAAGGGTCTCCCCATACGGTTCTGAAGCGAAGAGTCAGATAGCCGTCTTCCGCTATTGTCACCCAATCATTGACTATCTCTACAGGATCTGTGCCATATACTTTATCATTCTCTTCGCCCAAGTCTGCTGCGATAGGCTTTGTCAAGATACTGTCTATCCAGTTCACATGTACGGCCTTACTGTATTTACTGCTGGGGTTTTCTACTTCTGTATAGTTCACCAAGGCTCTCACTTCTTTGTCTCCGAAGGGAGAGGTGCTTAAATTGGTGGGCAATAATGTGGTTTCATCATCCAGTTGCAGGTAGAGAGTGTTGTCTGCATCTGCTTTTACTGTTACAAGTGCATTAGGTATTTTTCCGTAATAATAGTGGTTGTCATCGTCATCCAAGCAAGATTGGAAACTTACGGTGCAGACAACTGCAATGGCAATAAGCAGGCTGTTTTTAAAAAAGGAACTCATCTTCATAGTCTATTTCTTTATTAGTTGAACAATCGGAATAGGTTTTTATTCATAAATGAAATGAATATTCAGTCAAAAACCTGCATGCTATATTGTTAATTAATAATAATGCTTGAGTAGAAAGACGGTTCCCCGCATTCGGAATTATACGCCCATACACTCCCGATAGAAATCGAACATCTCGAAAATCATTTCCTTGTCTGCCGTCTGGTTGAGACAGATATCTCCGACTTCCTTCAATAAAGTGAAGTTAATGGTACCGGCAGTATTCTTTTTATCATGTTTCATCAACTCGTACAGTCGGTCATACTGTTTGCAGTTGAATGAGAATCCACCATAATTCTCCTTGATGAACTGAACGGTTTGGCGCATCTTTTCCTTGGGAAATCCAGTCTTGATATAAGAGAGGTATAATTCACAGACAATCCCCCATGCCACAGCGTAGCCGTGCAAGACCGGACGGCTTTCGGCGAGTGCAAGGCTTTCGAAAGCATGCCCCACGGTATGACCGAGGTTTAAGGCTTTGCGGATGCCGTGTTCCAGAGGGTCTTCTTCTACAATCTTTTCTTTGACCTGTACAGAACGGCCTACCATTGACTTCAATAAGGCATAGTTTATTTTCTCCGTATCAAATGCCAGAAGTTCGGCTAAGTGTTTCGGAGTACTGATGAGCCCGTGTTTTAACATTTCGGCGTAACCGGAGAAAAAGTTGTGGGCATCAAGGCTACGTAGAAACTCGGTTTCCAATAATACGCAGGCGGCAGGGGAAAAAACACCGATTTCATTCTTCAGCCCGTTGAAGTTGATGCCGGTTTTTCCTCCTACGGAAGCGTCCACCATGGCTAAAAGAGTAGTAGGTATATTGATATACGTGATTCCTCTTTTGAAAGTGGAAGCGGCAAACCCACCGAGATCGGTGACCATTCCACCACCTAGATTGATGAGTAACGAGTGGCGGGTAGCTCCTCTTTCACTCAAAGCTTGCCATACGGAAGCCAGTGTTTCCAGGTTCTTGTGTACATCTTCTGCACCTATGATAATTTCTTCAGCCTCTCTGAGGGCAGGGATACCGTCAAGTTGTGGCAGGCAAAGGCGGTGGGTATGCTCGTCGGTGAGAATGAAAAGTTTGTCATGGGGGCATTTATCAATGGCAAGTGTCAGGCTGTTTTCCAACTCTTCGCAAAGGATTACTTCTTGTTTACTCATCTTGTTGATTACGGATTACGAATTACTGATGTTACGGATCATGAAGAAATGGGAGTCTTCTTCATGATATTGTGGCACAAAGATAGCTCTTTTGGCAATAAAACGTTATCTTTGTTCCGTGAAATTCTATGGGTGGTAAGACGTTTCCTTCATCTGCTTCCCATCATTTGTAATTAGTAATTTGTAATTGATTGATAGAAATGAAAGCTTTACTGCCCCTATATTGTCGTCCTTTGGGATATTTTGTGATTGCCTTGGCTTTGTTCCTTCCTTTTATCATGTTGATGATGGGAAGAGTGACAGATGCGAACTTGTTGTTCTATAAGGAGTGTTCCAAGTTGCTGATGATGTTGGGTGCCTTGATGATCATTTTTGCTTTCAGCAAGAACGAAAGCCGTGATACGGAACAGATTCGTAACAAGGCTACCCGTAATGCCATGTTCCTGACGGTACTTTTTATTTTTGGCAGTATGCTCTACAGGGTGGCAAAAGGTGATTTCCTTTCTGTAGATTCTTCCACATTTCTCATTTTTCTGATTTTGAATGTTCTTTGCCTGGAATTTGGTATAAAAAAATCGACAGTTGATCGATTGTTTAAGCGGGATTAGTCGATAAATAAGACAAAACATCTTGTGCGGCATTAAACCTTTTGTCTATAAGTTTGTCAAATGAAACAGTGAATAAAAGACATTGTTCATTTAAAGAATAGACAAAGAATAGACACATGAAGAAAATTATGACAGGGATGGCGTTGTTGTTGCTGACAACGTTATCTGTTTTCTCACAAACTCAAAAGATTACGGTAAAGGGCCGTGTTCTGGAGGACACCAAGGAGCCTGCTATACAAGCTACCGTGCAGTTGCTTTCATTGCCCGACAGTGTTCAGGCATCAGGGGTGGCCACTTCCAGCATGGGATTCTTTTCCTTGCCTCCGGTAAAACCGGGAAAATATGTACTGAAGGTTTCCTATATCGGATTTAAAACTTTGTGGCAGCCCATGCAGCTTTCCGGTTCCACTCCGCAAAAGAATGTGGGGGTACTGACTTTGGAAACGGATGCAATAATGTTGGCGGAAGCCGTGATTACGGCTGAGGCTCCGCAAGTACAGGTCGTGGAAGATACACTGGTTTATAACTCTTCTGCCTATCGTACGCCGGAGGGGGCCATGCTTGAAGAGTTGGTAAAGAAGCTTCCCGGTGCCGAGGTTGATGATGAAGGTAATGTCAAAATCAATGGTAGGGATCTCTCGAAGATTATGGTGAACGGCAAGGAGTTCTTTGGCGGTGACGTGAAGACCGGTTTGAAAAATTTGCCGGTAGATATGATTGAAAAGTTGAAAACTTATGATAAGAAGTCGGACTTGGCACGTATCACGGGCATTGACGACGGTGAAGAGGAGACGGTGCTCGATTTGTCGGTAAAGAAGGGGATGAATCAGGGGTGGTTCGGCAATGCCGATGTTGCCGGTGGCACGGAAGACCGTTACATGGGCCGTCTTATGTTGAACGGCTTCATGGATGATACTCGAGTGTCTTTGATAGCCTCTGCCAATAATGTGAACGACCAGGGCTTTTCCGGGGGAGGAGGCGGACCGCGCTGGCGCCGTAACAATGGTTTGAATGCTTCGAAGGTAATTGGTCTTGACTTTGCCACCCAGACCTCCAAAATAGAGTTGGGAGGTAGCGCACGCTATAACTATAGGGATGCGGATATCATGAGTATCGGTTCTACGGAAGATTTTTTGCCGGACGGTAATTCTTATTCCAACTCAAACAGCAAGCAGCGTAACAGGAATAACAGTTTCAATGCGGATTTCCGTTTGGAATGGAAGCCGGATTCCATGACAAATATTATTTTCCGCCCTGATGTATCGTATGGCAAGACGGATAATCTCTCGAACTCGGAGAGCGGTACGTTCAGTTCCGATCCTTACAGCCTGGTGACCGATCCCAACAACTGGCTGACTTTGGAGAAGATTCTCAATCCGGATGATGATCCTTTGAGAAACATCCGTGTAAATGCCATCAATAGCGGTTCGTTGAGCGACAACAAAAGCCTTTCCACAAATGCGACTTTACAGCTGAACAGGAAGCTGAACAATAAAGGACGTAATATAACTTTCCGGGGCAGATTCGGTTACACGAACAATGACAACAACCAATATACGGAGTCGGAGACCCACTATTTCCAGTTGATGAATTACCTGGGAGGAGACTCTGTATTGATTCGTAACCAGTATATTACGACCCCTACCAAGAATTACAATTACAGTGCGCAGTTAACCTACAGTGAACCGATAGCCCGCGCCACTTTCCTTCAATTCAGCTATCAGTTCCAGTATAAATACAGTGAGAGTGACAAGACCACTTACGACCTGCAGGGGTTCCCGGATTGGGGATTGTCAACTCAGCTTCCTGCAGGTTATGAAGAGCATGCTGTAGATAGCTTGGGCAAGTATGCCGAGTACCGCTATTACAATCATGATGCTTCTGTCTCTTTGCGTTTCATTCGTGAGAAGTATCAGTTGAGTGCGGGAATGTCGTTCCAGCCGCAACATTCGGTGTTGTCTTACAAACGGGGTGATTATATGATTGATACTACCCGCAACGTGTTCAATTTTGCTCCGAACCTGGATTTGCGTGTGCGCTTTTCTAAAGTGAGCCAGTTGCGTCTGACTTATCGGGGACGAAGCAGCCAGCCGAGTATGGAGAACTTGTTGCCGATTGTCGATAACTCCAACCCGCAGAATATCCGTGTCGGTAACCCGGGGCTGAAGCCGGCCTTCACTCATAACATGCGTTTGTTCTACAATACTTATAATGCAGAGAAGCAACGGGGCGTCATGTCTCATTTTAATTTTTCGGCAACGCAGAACAGTATCAGCAACAGTAGGGTCTATAATTCTGAAACCGGTGGATGGACTACAACCCCGAAAAACATCAACGGAAACTGGAATGCTTTCGGTATGTTGGGTTTCAACACGGCGCTCAAGAACAAGAAATATACCATCAACTCTTTCTCGAATGCCAGCTACCAGAACAACGTGGCTTATCTGACGGACAGCAAGACAAAAATGGAGAATAAGAATACCACGACCAATCTCACGTTGGTTGAACGTCTGAATACCTCTTATCGTAATGATTGGTTTGAATTCGGGTTGAACGGAACCATTTCTTACTCCATAGAGAAGGATAAACTTACTCCGGATAACAATCAGGAACCTTATACCTTCTCTTATGGTGCCAATACTACCGTGAATATGCCGTGGAGTATGAGTGTTTCTACTAATATCGCTAATCAGAGCCGTCGTGGCTATACGGACAGCAGTATGAACCGCAATGAACTGATTTGGAACGCACAAATCTCACAAACTTTCTTGAAGGGGGCGGCTACTGTCAGTTTCGAGATGTATGATATCTTGAAGAGACAGAGCAATATCAGCCGTTCTTTGACGGCAAGTGGACGTTCTGTATATGAGTACAATGGTGTGAACAGCTATTGTATGCTGCACTTTATCTATCGTCTGAATATATTCGGAGGCAAGGCAGCCCGTGACAAGATGCAAAATAAGCGTGGATTCGGTGGTCCGGGATTCGGACCGGGCCACAGACCTGGCGGATTCGGAGGGGGAAGACGTTTCTGATAGGTATTAAGTGATTGACATGAAGTGCCTAAAGCGCACTTTATGTTAATCTCTGTAATCTCTGGTGAAAGTTTCTGTGTTTTTCCTACATTTGTTATAAACTTAATATCCCCAAACTTGTAGGAAATATGTTCGATTGGAACTACATAGCCAGCCTGATTGCTACAATAGCATTTGACATTGTTTATTTTGGTGCCATTATTGGAACGATTGTGGTCATTATCCTCGACAACCGCAATCCGGTGAAAACAATGGCATGGATCCTGATACTTATGTTCCTGCCGGTTGTCGGCCTGATATTCTACTTCTTTTTCGGAAGAAGCCACCGCCGTGAACGTATTATAGGAAAGAAGAGTTACAGCCATCTGCTGAAGAAACCGATGGCGGAATATATGGCGCAGAACTCCTGTACCTTGCCTATGGCTTACAGCCGTTTGATTTCTCTGTTCCGGCATACCAACCAAGCTTTTCCTTTTGACGGTAATCGCGTAGAGGTCTATACTTCGGGACTTTCTATGCTGCAATCCCTCTTGCGGGAGTTACAGAAAGCCAGGCGGCATATCCATTTGGAATTTTATATCTTCGAAGATGACGCTATCGGGCGTCTGGTCCGGGATGTCTTGATAGAAAAAGCCCGTGCAGGAGTAGAGGTACGTGTGATATACGATGATGTGGGCTGCTGGCATGTTCCTAACCGCTTTTTTGAAGAAATGCGGGAGGCCGGCGTAGAGGTAAGAAGTTTCTTGAAGGTTCGTTTCCCGCTTTTTACCAGTAAAGTGAATTATCGCAACCACCGGAAAATAGTGATTATCGACGGTCGTATCGGTTTTGTCGGTGGCATGAATCTGGCGGAACGTTATATGCGCGGTTTCTCATGGGGAATCTGGCGGGATACCCATTTGTTGCTGGAAGGCAAAGCGGTGCACGGGCTGCAAACCGCTTTCTTGCTCGACTGGTATTTTGTGGACCGTACTTTGATTACTTCCGCCCGTTATTTCCCGAAAATAGATGCCTGCGGTACTTCCTTGGCGCAAATTGTGACCAGTGAGCCTGTCGGCCCTTGGAAAGAGATTATGCAGGGGCTTGTCATGGCTATCAGTGGTGCGAAGAAGTACTTCTATATACAGACTCCCTATTTTTTGCCTACTGAGGCGGTGCTCATAGCTATGCAAACCGCTGCGTTGTCGGGAGTGGATGTGCGTTTGATGCTACCTTATCGTGCGGATAACTGGCTGACGCATTTGGGATCTTGCTCTTATCTGGCAGATGCCCTTCGTTCGGGCGTCAAAGTTTATTTCTATAAGAAGGGATTCCTGCATTCCAAACTGATGGTCTCGGATGACGAGTTATCTACGGTAGGTTCTACCAACGTGGATTTCCGCAGCTTTGAGCATAACTTTGAGGTGAATGCGTTTATCTATGATACGGAAACGGCACTCCAGATGCGTGAAATCTTCATGCTGGACCAACGGGATTGCGTACAAGTCTTTCTGAAGAACTGGGTCAAGAGACCGTGGTACCGGAAAGCGGCAGAAAGCGTTGTAAGGTTGATGGCACCGTTGCTTTAGCGGAAGAACGAAAAGTTCACGCTGCCATATACCCGTCTTTCCACAAAGTGCGGATTATCCTCAAAGTTGTTTTTCTTACCGTGTTCCAGTACAAACAGTCCGTCTTCTTTCAACAGGTTATTTTCAAAAATGAGGTCGGGAATTGTTTCCAGTCCGGTAAGCTCGTATGGAGGGTCGGCAAAGATAAAGTCAAATTGTTCCCGTCCGCTTTTAAGGTACTTGAATACATCACCGCGGACAGGCAGGCATTTGTCTGTCTTTACTTCCTGCATTATCTTGCAGATAAAAGAATGGTGGTCGCGGTCTTTCTCTATGCTGATGACTTGGTCACAGCCTCTGGAGACAAGTTCGATACTGATACTGCCTGTACCGGCAAAGAGGTCGAGGGCACGTACACCATCTTCAAAGTCCATGTAATTGGATAATACATTGAACAGATTCTCTTTGGCAAAATCCGTAGTCGGACGTGCCTTGAAGGAATGGGGCACATCAAAACGTCTTCTCTTATATATTCCACTGATTACTCGCATACGTTTATGGCTTGTAGGTCAAGATTGGCGGCGGGATTCATGATGAATACCTGCCGGATGAATTTTCTTAGTTCAGGCAATAGCTGCTCCTTATTGGATAGGGTGCCGGTAAGATGCAGTTCGTCGCGCTCCTGTTCAAAACCGAGCTTCTTCCATATATATAATAAGTAGTAGATGCGGTCTGCAGTCGTGTCGCATCCGAAAGAGTTGGCAAGCAGCAGCCGTCCGCGTTCGAATCCGTATATATCTACCGCGTCTTTTCGCAGATGGGCGTATATTTTCCGGCTGTTGCCTAAGCGGCTTTTGGCGGCGAAGAACTCGATAAACGGGCTGGACTGAGAATAAAATTTTACATTAGGGTATTGCTCGCGTAGAAAGGTACAGGCGCTTCTGTCCATTCCGAAGAGTACGACAATATTGTTCTTTTGCAGGATGTTGTACTGAACCAGTTCATTTTCCCGCTTCGGGTGATTGTGATAGAAAACAGTTTCCGCCTGTTCATCTTCAAAGAATTCCAGAGGAATGAAGGTGAAACGCTTGTCGGCCATCAGTATATTTACACGGCGGTAAGGGCGGCTTAACCATTCCATTTCGCGGAAAGTCTGCTTCAGGTTGGCGGTGAGGGAGAGGTTTTCGTCCACTTCATGGTCGTAAAAGGTAAGCTCACCTTCAGCCATAGGATTGAAGACAGAAAAAGAAAATCCATCCGTACTGAGACGGATGGATAATGTATATTGTTCCGATTTATTAAAATCAGTCGTTTCTATCATACGTATTTCATCGGGGGATTATTCCCAGTTACCAGCGTTGTTGTTGGCTGTTTCCAGGCTACCGATCATCAGACCGCAGTACTTGCCAAGTTTGGTTTGTACATCCTTGATGTTAGCAATTTCCTGTTGGTCCAGACCGTTCAGGTAAACTTCATACGGAGTCTTTACTTCGAGCAGACAGAAAGGAGCGCCGGATTTGGCGGTATCGTTTTTGATAGCCATTTCAAACTGTGCACCGTTTCCGAAAGGAACATATCTCATGGAGTCGGCATTGAATCCTCTCGGGAAGATTGTATCCAATACAGCTACCCACAAAGTGTCACGTTTGAAGTTTTCCAATCCCCATTTCTTGACTTCATCATATTTGCCGGTTTTTTTGGCTTTGTTGATGATGTTGACAGCTTTCTTTTCAGTCAGACCGTCTTCCAACTGTTTATCGTTCAGTTCACCTTGTTTGAAGATGAACGGTAATTTCTGGTTCTTGACGAAATCAATCAAAGAGTCAAAGCTGGCGGTGTACTGTTGGTTGTGCAAAGTACGATATTCCAACTGTGCCTTGCGAATGTCCATAAGACGTGCGATAACCGCTGCATCTCTGTGCTTCTTTGCTTTTTCAAAGTTAATAGGCCCCATAATGCTGGCATAGCAGATGTAAACCAAAGCCAGAGCACATAGGCCTAAAATGACATTAAATACTGTTTTCATGATAAATATGTTTTTTAGTTGTTATATTCGCACCGCAAAAATAAAAGAAATAAATTTAAAAACGATAGTTCCCTTTACTTTTTTCTGTTACAAAAATGATAAATAACTATTTAGAAAGGCAAATTAAGGAAAATTTTCCTTATCAACCAACTCCTGAACAAGAAATTGCAGTAAAAACTTTGTCGGAGTTTCTTCTGGCATCCCGTAACGAGAGGGTGTTTCTGCTCCGTGGTTATGCCGGA
Source organism: Bacteroides fluxus YIT 12057 (assembly GCF_000195635.1). Classification (GTDB taxonomy): domain Bacteria; phylum Bacteroidota; class Bacteroidia; order Bacteroidales; family Bacteroidaceae; genus Bacteroides; species Bacteroides fluxus. The sequence goes on from NZ_GL882623.1 coordinate 205,114, forward strand.
ACGGGTAAAACCTCGTTGGTTGGCGCTTTGGTGCGAACGCTGGATAAGTTACAACAGAAGTCTGTATTGTTGGCTCCGACCGGGCGGGCTGCCAAGGTTTTTTCTGCATACGCGGGACATCCGGCATTTACAATTCATAAAAAAATCTATAGACAGCAATCTTTTTCTAATGAGACAGGTAATTTCTCGGTGAACGATAATTTGACAACCCATACTCTATATATAGTCGATGAGGCTTCGATGATTTCCAACGAGGGGCTGTCTGGAAGCATGTTCGGTACGGGGCGGTTGCTGGATGATTTGGTGCAGTTTGTCTATGCCGGACAGGGGTGCCGGCTTCTGCTGATGGGAGATACGGCCCAGTTGCCTCCGGTGGGGGAGGAGCAGAGCCCCGCGCTTTTTGCGGAGGCATTGAAAGGTTACGGACTGGAAGTGATGGAAGTTGATCTGACTCAGGTGGTACGCCAGGAGCAGCAGTCGGGTATCCTGTGGAACGCTACCCGCTTGCGCCGGCTGATTGCGGAAGATGTCTGCAACAGCCTTCCTAAAATAAAGATAACAGGTTTTGCTGATGTCAAGATGCTGCCTGGCAATGAGCTGATAGAGACTTTGTCTTCTTGTTACGACCATGACGGGATGGAGGATACCATCGTGATTTGCCGTTCCAACAAGCGTGCGAATATATACAACAAAGGTATCCGGGCTCAAATCCTCTGGCAGGAAGATGAATTGAATACGGGTGACTTGCTGATGGTAGCGAAAAATAATTATTTCTGGACAGAGAAGATGAAGGAAATGGACTTTATTGCCAATGGTGAGATAGCGGTGGTACGCCGTGTGCGCCGTACCCGTGAACTGTACGGTTTCCGTTTTGCGGATGTTACCTTGGCTTTTCCGGATTATGATGATTTCGAACTGGAGGTGAATCTTCTGTTGGATACCTTGCACACTGATGCTCCGGCATTGCCTAAAGCGGATAATGACCGCCTCTTTTATGCCGTGCTTGAAGATTATGCCGATATCGGCACTAAGCGTGAACGGATGAAGAAAATGAAGGCGGATCCTTTCTACAATGCCTTGCAGGTAAAATATGCGTATGCCGTTACTTGTCATAAGGCACAGGGCGGGCAGTGGAAAAATGTATTTCTCGACCAGGGGTATATGACGGATGAGTATCTGACACCGGATTATTTCCGTTGGCTCTACACTGCCTTTACCCGTGCCACGGGGACGCTTTATCTGGTCAACTACCCGCAGGAACAAATGTATTGAAAAAGAGATGGATACCGGTGCAGTATTCCGGCGTTTTTTGTATTTTTGTAGATAGAACAACTCAAATCGGACATTTATGAAAAAACTATATGCTCTCTTGGCGCTGACAGTGTTGCTGTTCACGATTTCCGGTTGCGAGGATGATTATCGCAGCATGGTGCTTTTCGAAGGGGCGGAACCTGTTTATGAGATTGGAACGTGTGACAATAGGGTATCCTCCCTGTCGTTCTATCTCTGTCCTTGGTTGGATATTGGTGCCGGATAAGGAATGCTCCAATTTTCTGGAGAAAGGTGTATTGGAAATCTACCGGACAGGAAAAGAAGATAAGCCTCTTGTGGGGCGTTATGACACGGTTCCCGTGGAGGATGAGGACGGAGATACATACGCATTGTGGCAGTTTACTTATAATGGAGAGCAGAGGCTTTTTACACGGACTGTCACAGGGAATGAAGGTAGCAGTGTGATTAAATGTGTACTTGCAGAAAATGTGACACCTTTCTGCTCTTCCGGTTTGCTGCCCGAGGGGGTACTGGTTATTTACCGCGAGCAGTTCACGGTTCGGATGGAGTGATGGTGGTTTAGTGGAAATTTTGTCAAGAGCAGATTTATGGAAGATTAACGGACGGGAGGTGTGGGGCTCCCGTTTTTGTTTCAGTAACGGATGATGTGTTTGCTCCGGATGCATCATCTATTCGCCTTGAACGTATGATGCATCTGTTCCGAACGCATCATCTGTTTCCATGCACTTCATACTCCGGAATTGCGCAGGTTATCTACCGGAATTACGCAGTTTTTTTGTTCAAATGCCAGTTGTTCAGACTGATGAGATGCGTTATTTCAGTATCCGACCTGCCTTGTAGGAGCAGAAAACGTGCGTCGTTTCAAATGGGAAGCTTTGAGGGGAAAAAAGAAACGGAGAAGCATTGCCTCTCCGTTTATCCTAGTTTAAAATTGAAGTATTTATAAATTGACTTTACAAATATACGACTTCTGAAGCGCGATGTCAAGCTTTCCGCCCATTAAATGGCGGCCAGTTCGATTACTTTATCTACCGCAGCCTTTATCCCGTCAGGATTCTTGCCACCGGCAGTTGCGAAGTGGGGCTGACCGCCGCCACCGCCTTGAATCAGCTTGGCGGCTTCTTTTACCAGCGCACCGGCTTTCAGTCCGCCGGCTACCAGATTGTCGCTCAGCATTACAGTCAGCATCGGTTTGCCTTCGAATACAGTTCCGGCAACGAAGAAGAGGTTCTCCGTGATTTCGCCGCGGAGCTGGAAAGCTATATTCTTGACAGCATCGGCCGGAACCATTGCCGAGCAGAACTTGATTACCTTCACTCCGTTGATTTCCTGGACGCTCTGCAATAACTTCTCCTTCAGCTGTGCTTCTTTCTCCTTCATGAAGTCTTCTACCTGCTTCTTCAGTCCGGCATTCTCGTCAATGTATTTGCGGATGGCAGCGGACAAGTCGGGAGCGTTGTTGAAGAGTGCCTTCAAATCGCGCATGGTATCTTGGAAGGTATCCAGCATTTCTTCTACACGTGCACCTGTGTAAGCTTCGATGCGGCGTATACCGGCAGCTACGGAACTTTCAGATACAATCTTCACCATACCGATGTTTCCGGTGGCGGCTACATGGGTACCTCCGCAGAACTCGATGGACGAGCCGAACTGGATGACACGCACATGGTCACCGTACTTTTCACCGAAAAGGGCGATGGCACCCAACTCCTTGGCTTCTTCGATAGGAATGTTGCGGTATTCCTTCAGAGGTATGTTGGCACGGATCTTGGCGTTGACGATGTGTTCCACCTGGCGGATTTCTTCATCGGTCACTTTCTGGAAGTGAGAGAAGTCGAAGCGCAGGGAGTCCGGAGTTACCAGAGAACCCTTCTGTTCCACATGGTCGCCGAGTACTTCGCGGAGTGCGGCGTCCAGCAAGTGGGTACATGAGTGATTGGCTGCACATGCGGCACGCTTGTCGGTGTCCACGCATGCCATCATGGGAGCTTCCAGGTGTTCGGGCAGCTTCTTGGTGATATGGATGGGAAGGTTGTTTTCCTTCTTTGTATCAATTACTTCAACGGTTTCAAACTCGTTTACCAATACCCCGGTGTCGCCCACTTGTCCACCGCTTTCAGCGTAGAACGGGGTCTTGTCCAGTACAATCTGATAAAGCGTCTGGTTTTTCTGTTTTACCTGGCGGTAGCGCAGGATACCGGTTTCGTATTCCGTATAGTCATACCCTACGAACTCGGTAGTGCCTTCTTTCAATGTAATCCAGTCCCCGGTTTCAACGGCAGCGGCGTTGCGGGCGCGTTGTTTCTGCTGCTGCATTTCGGCGTCAAACTCCTTGATGTCGGCAGTCATGCCGTTTTCGCGGAGAATCAGTTCGGTCAAGTCAAGCGGGAAACCGAACGTATCGTATAAAGTAAAGGCGTCTTTACCGCTGATTTCAGTCTTTCCGGCCGCCTTGGCATCTGCCATCGTCTTTTCCAGCAAACGGATGCCGGTTTCCAAAGTGCGGAGGAAGGAGTCTTCTTCTTCCTTGATAACTTTGGCAATCAAGTCCTTTTGGGCAATCAGTTCCGGATATGCACCGCCCATGTTCTCAATCAGTACAGGCAGCAGTTTGTACATGAACGCCTGTTTCTGTCCGAGGAATGTGTAGCCGTAGCGCACGGCACGGCGGAGGATACGGCGGATGACATAGCCAGCCTTGGCATTGCTCGGCAGCTGTCCGTCGGTGATGGAGAAGGCAATGGTACGGATATGGTCGGCAACCACACGCATGGCGATGTCCTGCTGCTGGTTGTTGCCGTAAGTGGTGCCTGCCATGTCGGCGATGGCTTTCAGTATCGGTTGGAATACGTCCGTGTCATAGTTGGAAGTCTTGCCCTGGAGGGTACGTACCAGACGTTCGAAGCCCATGCCTGTGTCAATCACTTTGGCGGGCAGCCCTTCCAGGCTTCCGTCGGCCTTACGGTTGAACTGCATGAACACGAGGTTCCAGATCTCGATTACCTGCGGATGGTCTTTGTTTACTAATTGGGAACCGGGTACTTTAGCTTTCTCTTCTTCCGAACGGGAATCTACATGTATCTCGGAACACGGGCCGCACGGACCCGTATCACCCATTTCCCAGAAGTTGTCGTGCTTGTTCCCGTTCAGGATATGGTCTTTCGGCAAGAATTGTTCCCAGTAGGATGCGGCTTCGTTGTCACGTTCCAGGCCTTCTTCGGGACTGCCTTCGAATACGGTGGCATAAAGGTCTTTAGGGTCCAGCTTCAATACATCTACCAGATATTCCCATGCCCAGGAGATGGCTTCTTTCTTGAAATAATCTCCGAAAGACCAGTTGCCCAGCATCTCGAACATGGTATGGTGATAGGTGTCATGACCTACTTCTTCCAAGTCATTGTGCTTTCCGCTTACGCGGAGGCATTTCTGTGAGTCCGCTACTCTTTTGTATTTCGCCGGGTGATTCCCCAAAATAATATCTTTAAACTGGTTCATTCCCGCGTTGGTAAACATCAGCGTGGGGTCATCCTTAATCACCATCGGAGCCGAGGGCACGATCTGGTGACCTTTGCTTTCAAAGAAACTCTTGAAAGACTCTCTGATTTCATTTGCAGTCAACATACGTCTGTTTATGATTTATGATTTTTTATTTATGATTTATAGCTTGAGACTTATGACCTGCACAATTTATGATTTAAAGAAAAAGCTGTCAGCCTTGTAGGTAATCCCCACCATCATCACTCTTATAAATCATAAATCATAAATCATAAATCTTATAATTCTTGAAAAAACTGCGCAAAGATAGCGTGTTTTTATTACTTTTGTGGCATTGACAAGCGAAATATTTCCTAAGATGCGCAAAGTTTACTACATTTATAATCCGCAGACGCAGACGTACGACCGTATTTATCCTACTGTCCGGCAGCGGGCAGTGAGCATTCTCCGCCGCCTGTTTATCGGCATGGGCTTGGGTGCGGGCAGTTTTATCGTGCTGTTGCTGATCTTCGGCTCACCGTCGGAGAAGGAGTTGCGGAAAGAAAACAGCCAACTTCAGGCGCAGTATAACGTGCTTTCCCGCCGGCTGGACGAGGCGATGGGCCTGTTGCAAGACATACAGCAACGTGATGATAACCTTTACCGGGTGATTTTCATGGCAGATCCCATTCCGTCGGCCATCCGCCAGGCAGGATACGGAGGTACCAACCGCTACGAGCATCTCATGGATATGGCCAACTCTGAACTCGTGATCAATACTACACAGAAACTGGACTTGCTGACCAAACAGCTTTATATCCAGTCCAATTCCTTTGACGATGTAGTGGAAATGTGCAAGGACCACGACGAGATGCTGCGTTGTATTCCTGCCATTCAGCCTATCTCCAACAAGGATTTGAAGAAGACCGCTTCGGGTTACGGAACCCGTATAGATCCTATTTATGGTACCACCAAGTTTCATGCGGGGATGGACTTTTCGGCCAATCCCGGTACGGATGTCTATGCTACGGGTGACGGTACGGTCATAAAGATGGGATGGGAAACCGGCTATGGCAATACGATTATTGTCGATCATGGCTTCGGTTATCAGACTTGGTACGCCCACCTGCGCGATTTCCGTACCAAAGTGGGCAAGCGGGTGGTACGCGGTGAAGTGATTGGCGGGGTAGGCAGTACCGGCAAGAGCACCGGACCGCATTTGCATTACGAGGTACACGTGAAGGGGCAGGTTGTGAACCCCGTCAACTACTACTTCATGGATTTGAGTGCCGAGGATTATGACCGCATGATACAGATTGCGGCGAACCACGGGAAGGTGCTTGATTAATCTGTCACTTCTTCGCAGACTGCCATTTCCATGCCTCGGTATACCACTACTATCCGGTGTAGCGTAGTATTACCTATGTTGTTTCGGACAGTTTCGCTGGCAGTATAGCGATTGGCTTGTTCAATGGCTTCACAGCGTAGTTGTTCCACCCGTTCGTTGCTATCTTTTCCTTTGGCATATTTCAGTTCGATGATGTAGCTGTGCTCCATGTCCTTGTAGATTTCGGTCAGCGGAAGAAGGAAGATGTCTGCATAGCCTGCTTGCGTGTCCTGTTCCGAAATCGGGCGGTAGAAGCGGTTCTGAGATGTCATGGCGAGAATGAAACCGTGTACGTAGGCTTCGCCTTTCTGCTTGTCGCGCTGGGAGGAGTAGCGGTGCAGGCAGTCGGCGATGTAACCGAAGTATGATTGCCAATCATTGTCATACGCAAGGCGAGAGGAAAGTTTACTCATTTCGTAGCTTTCGTATTGCAAATTATTCTCCCGGTAAGTATCCAGCAGGTAGTTGTACAACTGTTCGCGCACCACCTGGTTGGGGATGATTAGTTTTGTAGTACCTTTGTGCGTGCCGTCAATGGTGAGCATACCGAAATAGAACAACAAACTGATGAAATTGTCGGGATGGGTAATCTTTTCGGCAGGGAATCCTGCTTTCAATTCTCCGGTCACGAATCCTTGTTCCACCAGTTTCTGTATGATTGATGCGTCGTGGGAAAACTCCTTATCCTTACGGATGAGTATGCGTAGCTTATTGTAGTCCACACGGATATTTTCTTCCACCATGTTCTTCGGCAGTTTGCCTCCATTGCGTAGGTAGTTATCCACAAAGTAAAGCACCACATTAGAGTTGTACATCGTGGTGTGCCCATAGCTGTCTTCTGCAAAGCAGTAGTTGTCGTACCATGGTTTCATCAATGCTACTAGTTCATCCGTAGTATGGTGGAACTCGCAGGTAGTGGCATAATAGTTTAACATTTGGCGCACATCCTCTTCCGTAAATCCGGTCAGTTCATTGAACTCGGCAGACAGCGAGTAATTGGTTCCGATATTGAAGCCGCTTGTCAGGTCATCCATCGTGACGGGACTTGCACCGGTGACGAAGCAACGTTTGATGGAAGATTCCGTACCCGACTTCACGGTGTCAAAAAACTGCGTAGATAACCTGTGCCATGTGCTTCGCTTTTGTAGTCATTCAGGCAGGTTGGTTCCGATAAGATTTTGTTGGTGAAGTGGTCGTATTCATCAATAAAGAGGTAGATTTGCTGTCCGCATTCGGCGCAGCACTTGTAGAGGAAGTCCAATTGCTCTACGGCTCCATTCTTTTCGTGCATCTTCTCCTGAATGTTAGCAGGTAGACGGTCAGCATATCTCTCGCAAAAAAGGTCGAACTCCGTGCCGCAGTGTGCATCCAGCGATTGACGGTAGCAGCTCAATTCTGCATTAACCACAGCAAAGTTGAGGTAAATGATCAGATAGGAATTTTGTTCCACTGTGGGATGTTGCTCGATGTAAAGTCCACCGTATCACTTCTCGAAGTTATCTTTGTCGCGCACGTCATAATAATGGCGTAGCATGGAGACAGTCAGGCTCTTGCCAAAGCGACGTGGACGTATGTAGAAAAAGTATTTGTTGGCATCTTCTATCATAGGGATAAATACAGTTTTGTCCACGTAGTAGCAGTTGCTTTCGCGGACATCAATGAAGTTCATCATCCCGTATGGGATTCTCTTGCGTTTCGGTCTTTCGTACATGGCTTTTCCTTTTGTCAACACAAATATAGTGCAAAGAGTTCGGAATGAGAAGAGTACTTTTTCTGCTTTTGCAGGTCATTTATAAGCTCCTTGAGATAGAGGGTGAGGTTAAAGTATCTATCGATTACGCCAAACTTGAAGCTAGTGACAATACAGATGGCTTTGCCGCAGAATAGGCAGACTATCAATTGAACTATGCTCATGAAACGGCATCAACGTATTGCACCATTGTTTTCTGATGATTTTGGGGGTACGCATTGACGAAGTCAGGAAAAGCGTCGGCAGATTCTGAAAACATCACGTAGTTTTCAGAATCTGCCGACGCTTTTTTAAAATTTATCACCATCTTTTTCAGAAATGAGTGCATTGGGTTAGGTAGGGTTATTGGTAAATATCTTAAGACTTGACGTGGCTCTTTCCTGATTTTAATCTTTCACTCTTTTCTAAATGAGAACTTTGAAGTTATCCATTCTGTATAAACCTTTTGAATTTTTGACGTACAGTTTCTAAATCTTTTTCAGGATTGCGCATAATCCTTTTTTGCTATCAAAATTGAAATCATTATATGAAAGAATAGCTACTTCTATCCCGTGTTTAGGAAGGATTTTTTTACGACGTTCGTCGTAGATGCGACGTTGAATATCTCTTGTCACTACGCTCTTTTGGAGAGCGATTCTTGCTTTCTCTAATATTGCTTCTACTGTTTTATTGTTCATGATGATTGAATTGTTTATTCGCAATTATTGAAAACTGGTATATTGTGATATGAGTTCATCCAAACAAAACGTGATACTGCTTTTTGAAGAAAATTTAAACAGGGACTAAAACTTACGTTAGCTAAGTTTCATGTGCCCTACTCCATGTTCCTTTTTTACATTATTTCCATCTTTAAGATTGGCGAATGGAAGTATCGGACCTTTTTCTGACAAAGCAATATTCAAATTAAACCGCTAACTTTGCACCCAAAATAAACTGAGAATATGGAACAATTGGATGTTTTCGGCTGCTCGAATGTGTTTATAGCGAGCTATTTCACCAATGACCGTGATTGTGCCCACTACAATCGTGAGCATACCTTGATATATATCCATTCGGGAGAACTGTAAATCACCAAAGGGAGCCGGAAGACTATACTGCGTCCCGGCGATTGCGCGTTTATGAGACGTGACAATCTCATGTGGCTGCAAAAGCGGGTGAAGGAAGGTGAGTCTTTTCAAACGGGATTTCAGCCAGTATTGCGAATTGACGCCACAGAAATGGCTTATCCAACGCCGTCTTAAGGCAGTCCATGAACTTATCCGCAAAGGAGGCAGAACAGTTTCGGAAATATGCTATTCCGTAGGTTTCCGGAATCTGTCGCACTTCTCAAAGGTGTACAAGGAAGCCTTCGGAGTGGCGCCAACGGCACACGCACAGTAACCGCCGCCGGACAGGAATGTGTGCGTGGCGTGCAACAGTACCGTGCCTCACTTCTGTGGAGTAAGGCGGACCAGGAAGCCGCCACCCTGTTCCATACTGAAGGTTATCACGCTTTTGCGTGTATAGCCACCCTCTGTGAGGACGGAGCAGGCCTTCGCGTTACTGGCTGTGGGGCTGTCTGTCACGCGTGCGCATTCATATTTACCCTTGCCCAGGAATGTGAGAGGCACACTGATGTTCTTCTTGGGCTTGTCGGTCAGCGCCGCGATGTACCAGTCCCCGCCCTTGCGGTGCAGATACACCACGCAGTCCCCTATTTCGCTGGGCGGAAGCACCACGGTTTCGTCCCAGGTGGTAGGGATGGTGAGAAAAATATCGTGTGCGGGATGCCTGAGAAAATCCTCGGGGCGTCCGCCATAGCAGCGCAGCGGGCACAGGAAGATGGCACCGACTGCCACCTGATGTGCCTCCGTGGTATTGCCCATCATGGAGAAGGTCGTGGGCGTATAGTCGGCGTGCCCGGCCACAAAGCGGGTGAACGGGGTGACATTGTCCTGGTCTGCCCACGACTGTCCGAACTCCAGTCCCATGATACCCTCGCGTGCCACCTCGTTGGGGAAGGTGCGGTTGAGGCCTGTAGGCTTGTTGGAACCATGGAAGTTGATCATGAGCTGGTAGCGGGCGGCATCCTCAATGGCCTCGGCATAGTATTTGGTCACTGTCTGGCTCTCATTGTCGAAGAAGTCTATCTTCAGTCCGGCAACGCCCATGTCCTTGCACTTCCGGAAAAAACGTTGGCGGCGTTCAGCCGTCTGCAGTCCTTCTATGCCCTTGCGGTCGGGATAGGCCTTCCAGAGCAGAATCTTCACGTTCCGTTCGGCCGAGTAGTCCACCAGTTCCTTCACCATGTCCCAGCAGTCGCGGCCGTTGGCCTTGTCCTCCCAGTGGCTCCATCCCTCGTCCACCAGGTTGTAGGGTATTCCCAGTTCTGCGGCCCAGTCGGTGAAGCGTTTCATGTTTTCGAGCGTCACACTGTATCCGGCCAGCCAGCTCCATGCGCAATTGCCGGGTTTCACCCAGTCGGTATTACCTCCGAAGACTGGGGATAGAGGCGGATTTACGTCGGTGACAATGTCGTTGTTGACGATACTGTTCAGGTCGCCCGCCATTACTATGCGCCAGGGGGTAACAATGTCCCCGCCGAGCAGGGTTTCGCCTTCAAGTCTGGCACGGAAGTTGTCCGGAGAGGTGACCCTAAGGGACATTCCGCCGAAGTCGGCCAGATTGCCCTCGGTGATGCAGGAGTATATGCCCTCGGCATATCTGACGGTGACGGGAGGTCCGGCCACAGCCTTTTCGGGGAGCCTGCCCAGTTCATGGCGTCGGTAGGGAGCCTCGTAGCACTTGATGTTGTCCTGCATCCAGCATTCGGCTCCCGCAGGTATGGTGAAGTCGGTGAAGTCGTCCACCCTGACAGGCGCATTGCCGGCCTGGTATCTGTAGCGGAAAGCCACCCCCGTGTCGTATGCACGCAAGTCCATCCGGTAGGTGGTGCCTCCGGTCTCGGTGACATCCACGGTCACCTCCCTATAGGCGTTGCGTCCCACGGAATGGTTCCCCATGAGGGGATACGATGTTCTGAAGACCTTGGCCTTTGATGCCCTCATGGCTGTCACGTCATCGCCAAGACGTTCGCCGCCGACCTCCCAGAGCATCTGCGAGGGGCTGACCACCTCGGTGCCCTTGCTGGTAACGCTGTAGAGCACCCGGCCTTCATTACAGTCCACATCCAGACGGATGTTCTTCGAAGGTGACACCAGTCCGATGCGACCTTGGGCCCAAGCCCCCGTAGTCGCCGACATCAAGCTGATGCACAAGCAAATATTTTTCAAGTTCATAATGTTATGCATATATAATATGTGTTTAGATAGAAGGAACATGATACAGTGATTGGCAGGGGACGCCATTGCCCTTCACCGCCAAAGGCAGAGACATGCCGTTCACTCAATGAGGCAATCATCATACTCACCGGAACAAAATTACAATTTTCCTCTTTATATCCGATAGCTTTTACCGTTTTTTTCATTACTCGGCAGCAAAAGGAGCCAGATAAGGAAGCGGCGCAGTCATTCCTCCCCGTCAGGCCTACCGCCATTGAACTTTACGGCAAATAACATTGGGCCTCACAGCAAAACAGCTGTGAGGCTTTTGCTTTAACTTTGTACCCGGAAACAGAACACATTAAATTCAGAACAACAATGAATGACATTTTTTCAAAGGACTTGAGCTGTGAAACGGTCTCACCGGATGAACCGGGTTACGAAGCGCTTATCAACGGCACTTTCCACACAATGGAGACCGCACAGGAGCTTGCAGCGGTAAGCGTACGCGACCAGAAACGTGTACATGGACTTATGGACGTGTTTCTCGGCAAGGAACTGCCCGGGAGCACAACGATGCTGCCGCCGCTCTACATTGATTACGGCAAGCCTGTGAGCATCGGAGAGCGGTGCTTCATACAGCAGTGTTGCACCTTCTTCGGCCGCGGCGGCATAGAAATCGGCAACGATGTCTTTATCGGTCCGAAGGTCAACCTCATCATCATCAACCACGATGCCGACCCCGACAACCGCAGTGCCACCTACGGACGGCGCATAGTTATTGAGGGCAATGCATGGATTGGCATCAGCACCACCGTCTTGCCCGGCGTGAGAATCGGATACGGTGCCATCGTAGGTACGGGCAGTGTGGTCAAGAAGGATGTTGAACCGATGACTGTCGTGGCGGGAAATCCGGTCTGAAAACGGCAGCCACACGCTTCCCCACCGCACGCTCGGTAATGCCCGAATACGAATAGACAATATCTCCACACTTGTGATGTGTATAGCTTGAAAAGCATATACAGACAAGTGATGAGTGTGATTGCCGTCCTTCGTATTCTTAAAGTTTACCAGACTTTTTAGTGAAGGATAAAAGCTACACTTTCATCAATAAACTATGTAATGTGTCCTAACCAGTCATGTTGGGACTTTGCAAAGCTACAAAAAGCTTATTGATTATCAAACTCAAAGGGGGGAGATTGTTATTCACTTTTCACAAAACTACGGTATATATACAATGTCAAAATGTTGCTCTATAAAAGCAGTCCAATAAATGAATAATAGAATGTCAATTAGGCAGAAAGGATAATACCATTTGCTGTGTCTTCGTAATAGCCCTAAAAGAAGAATACCCAATATAGGACAAATTTATGAACCGCATTTCCATATGTGGCAGACGGACGTTCTTGCCGAGAAGACTCGTAGCTGAAGTCGCGTTGCGGTGGGGAGGCGTTTTCGTTCAGGCTTCTTTCTAACATGTTTCTGTTCATGGAGTCTTGATAAGTATAATATCCGCAAATGGCAAAGAGGCAAAGTGTACCTATGCCTTTCAGAAGGTTGCTTCTGCTCTTGTAAGGATTGTTGCTCATGGTCTTCTATTTTTAGGTGATTGTTATTTAGGGACGTTTTGCTGTCACGCATTTCTTTGTCAGTGCCTCCTCATAAACCTTCCTCCCCCGTTCCCGCAGGTGTAGCGGTCTGATGACCGTTAGCGAACGGCTTCTTGAAAGCAGTGCCATCACGAAATCGTTGGTGATACGTAGACGGATTCTAATTCTGAATTCAGTCTCGTTGTTTATCAAAATCTCCTGCGAGTGGTGAAGGGGAACCGATTTCAGGAAATTACCGTCCAGTGCATCATAGCTAAGCTCAATCTCTTCAACGGGAATGTCTGCTTGATTCCAGATGCCGTAGCTGTCTTTAAATAGTTCCTCCACATTGATATTCATGTTGCGTTTGAATGTCTCTTCGTAAAGGATTCTGGGATTTTTGATGCAATCTGCACTGAACGTTTTCAGTATTCCGTTATCGTAGGCAAGGAGATACCATCTTTGCTGGTCTTCTTTCAGATAATGAGGCAGGACTTTCTTTTCGCGCATTTTACCGCTTTCGTGTACATAGAGGTAATTGAAAGATACCGGATGGGAAAACTTGATAGCTTTTATCAATAATGGGAGATACTCGCAATTCATCGGGCGGTGATGTTCTGCCAGTACGTATGTGTGCAGGTTGGAAGTGCTGTCGATGGCGTTCAGCAAATCAAAGTTCAGCAGCAGTCGTTCATACTGCTTTTTCTTCTGTTCATCTTCTTCGTCAATATAGTAGCCGTTTCGCTTCTTGTCGAAGCGGATGTGGATGCCCAAAAGAGAATCTATCTCGTTTCTCGCTCTTCCATGCGAAGCGATACGTAGCGTTCAAGTTCTTTGCGCGATACATATCGTTGTAGGCCTTTCAACTTGTTGATGATGACCAACATGCGTTGTAGCCCTTCTATTTTCTTTCCCATATCTTGTTTTGAATTGCATTTTCTGTAGGCAAATATAATGAGGCTGGGCGACAAAACGTGTCGTTCAGTGGAAATCTTGATGATTTATTCTCATCGGTGTATGGCAATTCAAAAAAGAAGCCTATTTTTGCGTAGAAAAGAAAAAAGTGCCATGCTGAATACTGATAAAAACTTGAAATTATATTACTCCATCAGCGAGGTGGCCGCCATGTTCGATGTCAACGAATCGCTGCTTCGCTTTTGGGAGAAGGAGTTTCCGCAACTCAACCCCAAGAAAGGAGGGCGGGGCATACGCCAGTACCGCAAGGAAGATATTGAAACCGTCAAACTCATCTATCATTTGGTCAAGGAGCGCGGCATGACATTACCCGGCGCGCGCCAGCGTATGAAGGATAATAAAGAAGCCACTCTTCGGAATTTCGAGATCGTTGACCGATTGAAGACGATTCGTGAAGAACTGGTGGGGATGCGTGATGCACTCGATGCGTTTACTTACGGACAGGTAGAAACATTGAAGGAGAATCTTGACAATTCTCCTTCCTTATAGTTCGTTCCTTCTGCTTAATCTTCTATTCTCACCACCTGTTTGATGTTCTGTATCTGTTTCAGGTTGTTGCAGATAGTGCGTACATCCTCCACATCATGCACGTAAAGCTGTATCTTTCCTTCAAAGATACCGTCGATGGTCTCGATGGTCAGTTTGCGGATGTTGACATTGAGCTGGCGGGAAATGACTTGGGTTACTTCGTTCAGCAGTCCCATGCAGTCTATACCTTTTATATATATGGTGACGAGGAAAGAAAGATCCTTGTGGGTATCCCATTCAGTGGCAATGATACGGTTGCCGTAACTGCTTTTGAGGCGGGCGGCAACGGGACACTGGCGCTTGTGGATGATTACCCGGTTTTCCTCATCGATATATCCCAGAACATCGTCACCGGGAATAGGGTGGCAACAGTCTGCCATGATATAGTTCTTGGAGATGGTTTCTTCGGTCAGCTTCAGAATCTGTTTGGTATTGATTTTCTCCTGCGGAACTTTTTCTTCCGGCTGCTCTTTGTTTTCTTTATTGTCCTTGTTGCCAAATGAAAAGGTGAGATACTTTTTCCAGTTGCTGCTCTGCTTTTCCTTGAATACATTCTTGTCTGCGTCACCCAATACAACCTTCTTGCTGCCGACGGCTACAAGCAACTCGTCCAAGGTATGGAATTTATGCAGTCTGGTCAGCTTGTCCAATGCGGCATCGTCAATGCGGATGTCTTCATTTTTGAAGAAGTCGGCTATGATGGTTTCACCTTCTTTTTGGTAAGCTTTGGCTTCTTTACGCAGAATAGCAGCTATTTTGGTGCGGGCACGGGCGGTTGTGGCGTATGCTTCCCATTCCGGTTGCACGCGTTGCGACTTCGAGGTCAGGATTTCCACCTGGTCACCGCTTTGCAACTTGTGGCTCAACGGAACCAGTTTATGGTTGACCTGGGCTCCGATGCAATGGCTGCCGATATCCGTATGCAACGAAAAGGCAAAGTCCAGTGCGGTAGAGTTTTGCGGCATTGTCTTGAGGTCACCTTTCGGAGTGAACACGAATATTTCCGATGCAAACAGGTTCAGTTTGATGGTATCGAGGAAGTCGATGGCATCCGGTTGCGGGTCGTCCAGAATTTCCTTGATGGTACGCAGCCATTTCTCCAGTTCGCCTTCATCTTCACTGCCTCCGCCTTCTTTGTATTTCCAGTGGGCGGCAAACCCTTGTTCGGCCACATCATTCATGCGCTCACTGCGGATCTGGACTTCAATCCATTGTCCGTTGTTGCCCATCAGCGTGACGTGAAGAGCCTGGTAACCGTTGGCCTTGGGGTGGCTGACCCAGTCGCGCAGGCGGTCGGGGTGTGGTTTGTATATTTTGGAGATGGAGACATAGATGCCGAAGCAGTCGTTCAGCTCCTCTTCCATATTGCGCGGTTCAAAGATGATGCGTACGGCAAGCAGGTCATAGATTTCTTCGAAAGGCACATGCTTGGTCTGCATCTTGTTCCAGATGGAATAGATGGATTTCACCCGGGCGAGGATACGGTATTTCAGTCCCATCTTATCCAATTGGGCACGTATGGGGGCGGTGAAGTCCTTGAATACCTTGTCGCGCTCAACGGCGGTGGCTTCCAGTTTCTTTTCTATTTCGCGGTATTCCTCGGGATGCTCGTATTTGAAACTCAGATTCTCGAGTTCGGTCTTTATCTTGTATAATCCCAGCCGGTTGGCAAGCGGGGCGTAGATGTAAAGGGTCTCACCGGCTATCTTGAACTGCTTGTTGGGCAGCATGGAGCCAAGCGTGCGCATGTTGTGCAGGCGGTCGGCTATCTTGATAAGGATGACACGGATGTCGTCGGACATGGTAAGCAGCAGCTTCTTGAAGTTCTCTGCCTGTGCGGAAGCCCGGTCTCCGAAGATGCCGCCGGAAATCTTGGTCAGTCCGTCCACGATCTGGGCAATCTTCGGGCCGAAGATATTCTCGATATCTTCCACCGTATAATCGGTATCTTCCACCACATCGTGCAGCAGGGCGGAACAGATGGAAGTAGAACCCAGGCCAATCTCCGTGCAGACAATTCTGGCCACGGCAATGGGGTGGAGTATGTAGGGTTCTCCCGAACGGCGTTTGATACCCTT
The DNA here is from genome assembly GCF_000195635.1 of Bacteroides fluxus YIT 12057. Classification (GTDB taxonomy): domain Bacteria; phylum Bacteroidota; class Bacteroidia; order Bacteroidales; family Bacteroidaceae; genus Bacteroides; species Bacteroides fluxus. The sequence goes on from NZ_GL882623.1 coordinate 221,448, forward strand.
GTGTGCCTGGTTGGCGAAGTTGAATGCCTTGGTTATGATCTCGACACGTTTGCGGTGTTTGGTTGCCAAATAGTCGTTCAACAGTTCCTGGAATGCCTGTTCAATCATTTCTTCTTCGGCTCTCTCTTTCTCCTTCTGGCTTATATGTTCTTCCATATACTGTTCTCCTTATTTCAATTCACTTTTTGCAAAAATAAGCAAATTTCAACACCGGACAAACGTTTCTGGCTTTATTTATATATCTTCAAGCGCTTTCCTGCCGAGATTCTGGTGCTGCGCAGTCCGTTCCAACTTTTTAACTGATTGACGGTGACGCCATATTTACGGGCAATGCTTCCCAAGTTCTCTCCGCTACGGATTTTATGATAGGTGACATCGCCTGTGGCGGCACTTTTACCGGAACGTGATTTGGAGTAGCGTGTGTCGGAAACGGCTACCGTCCTGCGGTTCTTGAACAGTTCATCGCTGCGGTGTGCATAAATGGTATCTTGCCTGTCGATAAATGTACTGATGTAATTCATTGGGAGGCGTAGCGTCTGCGGCTTGCTGTCTCCCGGAATGATATTCCTTTTGTATTGCGGGTTCAGGCTCTTTATTTCGTCCATGTTGATACCGCAGATATCGGCTATCTGTTCAAAATGGAGATTACGGTTTACCTGTACGGTATCTGTTGCGTCCGGAATATTGGTCTCCATCGGGCAGATATTGTGCTTGCAATAATAAGTCATTACATAATTGGCTGCGATAAAGGCAGGTACGTAGCCGCGGGTTTCTTTGGGCAGGTAATTGTAGATTCCCCAATAGTCCGTTTTACCGCCGGAGCGGCGGATGGCCTTGTTGATAGTGCCCGGTCCGCAGTTGTAGGCGGCAATCACCAAGTTCCAGTCTTTGTAGATTTCGTACATGTCCCGCAGGTAACGGGCTGCTGCCCAAGTTGCTTTAATGGGGTCGCGGCGTTCGTCCACGAGGCTGTTGCTTTCCAGTCCGTAAATCTTGCCTGTACCGATCATGAACTGCCAAAGCCCGGAAGCTCCGGCACGGGATATGGCGGAAGGGTTGAGGGCAGACTCGATGATGGGAAGATATTTCAGTTCGAGCGGCAGATTGTAGGCGTCCAAAGCTTCTTCGAAGATGGGCATATAGAAGTTGCATGCGCTCAGCATGAAGGCTACGTGGTTGCGCAGGCGTCCGGCATACATGTCGATGAACTTGCGTACGATTTCGTTGTATGGCATTTCCATGACGGTCGGCATGCGTGACAGACGGTCTATATAGACGGAATCACTGAACTGGGGGTTCTCGGTGGAAGTGCTGCAGTCTTTTCCCAAGTCAATGTAGTTCTTGGCTTTCCAGTCCGTGAACAGGCTGTCCAGAGGATACGTCATGCTTTTGGGCAGGTCGATGGTTTCCTTGCGCTCCGTTCCGTTTTCATGGATAAGTACATCTACGCTTTCTTGCGCCTGTGTCAGCGGCGCGAGAAAACTGCAGAACAGCAATGAGGAACTTATGATGATTTTCTTCATATAGGCGGGGTTATTGGTCATGAGTAATTATGCTTTAAGTTTGGTTGGTTTTAAAATCTGAAACTGCATTGCACACCTACGGATTTGTTGGAACTGCCGGTCATCTGATTGTTGATAACCGCAGGCTCCACCCTCATGCTGAGATCCGGGGTGATATCGAAATTGGACAATTCCGCATCTACGTAAGCATCTACGACGGACAGCAGATAGACACCGATGAAGGCGAAAATGCTCAAGTCGCGGTAACGGCGGTACGTGTCTTTTCGCTTCCGCAGGGTTTCGGTGAGTTGGGTTTTGGAAACTTTGTCCACGTATCCGGGAGGCAATAAATCGGTGATGCTGCTCGAATCCCATTTCTCATTGACGGCATCCTTATAGGCTTGCGAATAGTCCTTATACATCTTTCCGTTCCAGGTAAGGGCGTAGGCGCAACCGGCAAATCCTCCGTAGAAAATGGGTAATTTCCAATACTTGCGGTTGTAGATCTGTCCTCCACCGGGAATCACGAGTGCGAGCCAGGTTGCCTTGGTGGGATTCGGAACCCATACCTTGGGGTTTATGGCCTTTCTCAACGTATCTGCCGGAACGGGCTGTTCCTTTATTTCCGGACTGGCGGTCATCTCAAGCAATTTTTTCTTGTTCTCGGCCGCAATGCTGTCTGCCAAGGCGATACTGCCCGGTTGGGACTTCGGCGAGATTTCTGCATTCAGACTGTCGGTCTGCGGGTGCAAGGGTTGGCGTGCGGTTACAAGGGTGTCCGGTTGCAGACGGTGTATGCGTTTGGCGGCAGCACGCGGGCGGTTTTGGCCATACATAGCAATCCCTGTCGTCTGTAGGATACAGAGCAACAGGGCTATACTGATCTGGTATATTCTTCTTCTCTTCGTCATTTATTTCTTCAGCGTATCAAGAATACCGATGATACGTTCCAATTCTTCTTCGTTACTGAACGGGATACTGATTTTACCTTTACCTTTCTCCGAGCAAGTGAGCTGTACTTTCGTGTTGAAGAACCCCGAAAGCTGTTGTTTCAGCATATTGAACTCTTCGGGCAGCTTGGCACGCTTGGGGGCGATTTTGCGGCTGCCGCTTTTTACGGTTTCACCTTCGCTGAGGGATTTTACAATCTCTTCCACTTTGCGGACGGAATAACCGTGTTCCAGGATTTCCTCGTATATTTTTACCTGTAGCTTAGGGTCTCCCAAGGTTACCAAGGCACGGGCATGCCCCATGTCTATCTGCTTGTTTTGCAGTCCCATCTGTACGGGCGCAGGCAGTTTCAATAACCGCAGGTAGTTGGCGATGGTGGTGCGCTTCTTGCCCACACGCTCGCTAAGGCGCTCTTGCGTAAGTCCGTATTGCTCCAGCAGGTGCTGGTAGGCGAGGGCTATTTCCACGGAATTCAAGTCTTCGCGCTGTATGTTTTCAATAAGCGCCATTTCCATGACATTTTCGTCATCGGCGGTGCGTATATAGGCAGGGATACTTGTCAGCCCGGCAAGTTGTGAAGCGCGGAAACGGCGTTCTCCTGCGATGATCTGATATTCTTCGTTGTCCAGCTTGCGTAAAGTGATGGGCTGGATAATTCCTATTTCTGCGATAGAGTCGGCAAGTTCCTGCAGCGCCGTCTGGTCGAATTCACGGCGGGGCTGGTTAGGATTGACGATGATTTTCGACAATTCTATTTCATTGATGGAGGAAGAGCCTTCAGTACGGACTTCGTCCATGGAAAACAGGGCATCCAACCCACGTCCTAATGCATTTCTTTGTGCCATCTATTTTATTTACTGTTTATTCCCTACGGTCATGACACATCTCTTATCTTTGACACATAGGTACGTTGACGATTTACAATTTACAATTTGGTTGCACATGAATCATTGGCTGTCAATCACCGCTTTTCATTCCTGCTGATCAGTTCCTTGGCAAGCGCCATGTGATTCTTGGCTCCCGTGGAGTCCGCATCGTAAAGGATGGTAGGCAGGCCATAGCTGGGAGCCTCACTGAGTTTCACGTTACGCTGGATGACGGTACTGAACACCAGCTCCTGGAAGTGGCGTTTCACTTCGTCATAAATCTGGTTGGCCTGTCGCAGGCGTGAGTCGTACATGGTCAGCAGAAAACCTTCGATTTCGAGTGCCGGGTTCAGTTTGGACTTGATGATTTTAATGGTGTTCAACAATTTGCTGATCCCTTCCAATGCAAAATATTCCGCTTGGACAGGGATGATAACGGAGTCGGCGGCGGTCAGTGCATTGACTGTAATCAGCCCTAGCGAGGGAGAGCAGTCTATCAAGATATAATCAAACTCTTCTTTCAGCGGGGCAAGTACTTCTTTCAGTATCTTCTCGCGGTTCTTGAGGTTGAGCATCTCTATTTCGGCGCCTACTAAATTGATGTGGGAGGAGATTACTTTCAGCGTTTCTATCTCCGTGTCATGAAGAGCGTTGCGCACGTCTGCACGGTCGATAATGCACTCATAAATAGTACATTCCGACTGCTTGATGTCCACACCTAAGCCTGACGAAGCATTGGCCTGGGGATCTGCATCTACAACGAGCACTTTCTTTTCAAGCGTGGCGAGTGAGGCTGCGAGGTTGATTGTCGTCGTAGTCTTGCCTACACCACCCTTTTGGTTTGCCATAGCAATTATTTTTCCCATAATTTCCATATTTTATCGGCAGCGAAATAAGTGATAATTCCGTATAGCACCTACTAAAAAAGAGAAAGATTGCAAAAACGGTTGATAAGTCGGCTATTTTGTTAATAACTCCACGGGGTAGTAGCGCGTCGTGTGGCATTATTGTAACCGCTTGGGGCTATCTTCCTCTATATTAGCGGACAAATATACATATTAATATTGAAATGCAGTAGCTTTTTTGCCTCGCTTGCGGAAGATTAAGATTTATTTTCCCTCTCTGCCGGGGGGCTTCCATCATTTATCAAACTCTGTTCACAGGCTGCGAATATATATTCAGAGGTTGCGGATATATGTTCTAAGGTTGTGAATATGTATTCGCAGCCTGTGAACAGAGAATACTCTTAACTCCTACGACCTTTAGTACCTGTAGAAAAAAAGTTTTCTGCCACTACCTTGCAATTTTTCAGTTGATGTCTGGGCCGTCGTTCCGCTATACCGTCGTTCCGCTATACCAGAGTTTCAATGAATAGCCAGCTGAAGTAACCGCATACCACGAATTTGAGTACCGTGCCGAAAAGGAATCCCACCAGGGAGCCGAATCCCGATTTCAACGCTTCCCCGGTTTCTCTGCCACCCAGTAACTCTCCGAAGAAAGCACCGAGGAAAGGTCCGAGGATGATTCCCCAAGGCATGAAGAACAGTCCGGCAACAGTGCCTATGAGGCATCCGCGGGTGCCCCACCGGCTGCCTCCGCTGTATTTGCTGCTCAGCATGGGGATGAAGTAGTCGAGTACCTGCAGAAGAATGACGACGAACAGCCAGGTAAGTAGTTGGGCGGTGGTGAATGAGGCCTTGTCCGTGAAGTGCAGGAGCAGCAGGCCGGCATAGGCTACCGGGGGGCCGGGGATTACCGGCAAGATGCATCCCGCCAGTCCTGCGGCCAGGCAGAGAATGCCAAGGATGATGAGAAGTATATCCATGAGGTTGATATTTTGGTTTGAAAACAAAAATACTGACTATAAGGTTTTATAAGATGAATTATGGTTGAAAATCTGTCTTTATTAACTATTTTTGCCTCAAAAGTGAAGATGGACTGAGGTTTGCGCTATCTTTGCACAACAATAATAAAGAATCATGTTATGGAAAATCAGAGACCTTTGATATTGATTTCCAATGATGACGGCATCATTGCGAAAGGCATTAGCGAGTTGATCAAGTTCCTCCGTCCATTGGGGGAGATTGTGGTAATGGCACCGGATACCCCGCGTTCCGGCAGTGCTTCTGCGCTGACGGTCACGGAACCGATTCATTATCATTTGCTCCGTAAGGATGTGGGGCTGACGGTTTATAAATGTTCCGGTACCCCGGCTGATTGTGTGAAACTGGCTTTTCATACCGTACTTGACCGCAAGCCCGACCTGGTGGTGGGCGGCATCAATCATGGGGACAATTCATCCGTCAACGTACATTATTCCGGTACGATGGGGGTGGTGATTGAAGGCTGTTTGAAAGGGGTACCTTCCATCGGCTTTTCGCTCTGCAGCCATGAACCGAATGCCGACTTCGAACCGGCCGGTCCCTATATCCGCGAGATAGCCCGCCAGGTATTGGAAAAAGGGTTGCCTCCGTTGACTTGCTTGAATGTGAATATTCCGGATACCAAAGAACTGAAAGGTATTAAGGTCTGTGAGCAGACCAAGGGACAATGGATCAATGAATGGGAAAACTTTGCCCATAGGGGAGACGCTCACTATTATTGGTTGACGGGCGAGTTTGAGAACAATGATGCGGAAAACGAGAAGAATGACCATTGGGCGCTTGAAAACGGCTATGTGGCAATCACTCCGACTACTGTGGATGTCACCGCCTATGGTCTGGTGGAAGAACTCAAAACCTGGTTTTAAAGCACATGAAGTATTACTTGATTGTCGGTGAGGCTTCCGGTGATTTGCATGCCTCCCATCTGATGGCCGCCTTGAAAGGGGAAGATCCGCAGGCGGAATTCCGTTTCTTCGGCGGAGATATGATGGCGGCTGTCGGCGGGACGATGGTGAAGCATTACAAGGAGCTGGCCTATATGGGCTTTATTCCTGTGTTGCTGCATCTGCGTACTATTTTTGCCAATATGAAACGTTGCAAGGAGGACATTGTGGCATGGCAGCCGGATGTGCTGATCTTGGTGGATTATCCGGGGTTTAACCTGAATATAGCCAAATTCGTGCATGCCGAAACGCAAATCCCCGTCTTTTATTATATCTCTCCCAAGATATGGGCATGGAAAGAGTACCGCATCAAGAATATCAAACGGGATGTAGATGAATTGTTTTCAATCCTCCCTTTCGAAGTGGAGTTCTTTGAAGGAAAGCACCGGTATCCGATACATTATGTCGGTAATCCGACCATGGATGAAGTGACGGCTTTTCTTTCTTCCGCTCCGGAGGAGGCCTTTGAAGATTTTGTACGGGCTGACGGACTGCCTTCAAAGCCTGTCATTGCCATACTGGCGGGTAGCCGTAAGCAGGAGATCAAGGATAATCTGCCCGACATGCTCCGGGCGGCTTCTGCTTTTACCGGGTATCAGCTGGTGTTGGCGGGCGCTCCGGGTATTGCTCCTGAATATTATGAACAATATATGGGAGGTGCGGACGTGAAAATCATCTTTAACCGGACGTTCCCTTTGTTGCGGCAAGCTACGGCCGCATTGGTCACTTCGGGGACCGCCACGCTGGAAACGGCTCTGTTCCGTGTGCCGCAGGCGGTTTGTTACCATACTCCGATGGGAAAAGTAATCGCTTTTCTGAAGCGCCATGTGCTGAAAGTGAAATACATCTCTTTGGTCAATCTCATTGCCGGCCGGGAGGTGGTGAAGGAGTTGGTTGCCGACACGATGACGGTAGAGCAGGTGCGCTCGGAATTGGGACGTATCTTGTATGATGAGGAGTATCGCAGGCAGATGCTGGAAGGTTATGAATACATGGCATCCCGGCTGGGAGAAGCGGGGGCGCCGAAGCATGCCGCGCACGAAATGGTGACGTTGCTTCGGGAACGTTACGGGAAATAACCGTATTTTAAGAATTTGTTAAAAAGGATAGAGCCGGTGCAGTAAATGCCCGGCTTTTGTATTTTCTATACAGAAATAAACGAAAAGACTTTGATTATGAAAAAACTGCATGGCTTGTTTATGGCAATATGCCTGGCCGTGATACCGGCATTGCAATCGTGTGACGATGTTGAGGGTTATTCCCTTGGGGATATGACGCCTCCTTTATGGGCTACTGTACGTGTAACCGGAAGTGCTTTTTATTTGGATTGTGACGTGTGGGGAACCCTTTGGCCTGTGAATACAAACATGGGCTGGTATAACCCGGCAGACGGACAGCGGGTGATTACCACATTCAATCCTTTGTGGGATAATTACGAGGGTTTTGACCATGCCGTGAAAATTCTTACTTTGGAGCAGGTGCTGACTAAGGAAGTGGAAACTTTGACTCCGGAGAATGACGGGGATTTTGGCAATGATCCTGTCTATGGGGCAAGTATGGGGATAAGCGGTGGATATATGAATCTGTATTTTACTCAGAACTTACCTGCCAAGACCCGGCATCGCATCAGCCTGGTACGTCCGGCTGATGACAAGGAACTGTATGGTGAAGATGGCTATATTCACCTGGAACTGCGTTACAATACTTATGATGATGTGACCGGAATTCCCCAACCTGCTGTCGTGTCGTACAATCTGAATAGTTTGGACATGACTTCCGAGACCAAAGGTATCAAGCTGAAACTGAATTCGGGAGAGGACGGAGAGACGGAAGTTGTCTTCGAACGGGAAAGTCCGGATGATAATACGGAGAAGATGCGCAACCTGGATTTGTCAAAAGTGCAATTGAAATAAGTGTGTTATGTAATAGTAGTGCGGAGGGCATGGATACTTTTGACGGTTCCGTGCCCTCCTTTTATTTTGACGGTCCAAAGTCTTATTGGAATATAGTCAGGATGTACAGGTAAACTACTGCAGCGGGAATTGCCATCAAGGCACTGTCGAAACGGTCGAGCATGCCTCCGTGTCCCGGCAGGATATTGCCGGAATCCTTAATGCCCAGTTGGCGTTTCATCAATGATTCGGTCAAGTCTCCCCAGGTACCGAAGATGACGACGGTTACTGCCAGTCCTGCCCATTGCCATACGGGCATGAATGGGAAGAAATGGGCGAATGCAAAAGAGGAAGCTATGGAAAAAATACCGCCGCCGATACTGCCTTCCCATGATTTCTTAGGTGAGATACGTTCGAAAAGACGATGTTTGCCTATCATTGACCCCACACAATATGCACCTGTATCGCTCAGCCAGATGAACACGAAAATGGAAAGGGGGAGGATCGGATTGTACGTTACGCTGCTGATCTCCGGCGTGTTCTGGAAAGCCAGTACATTCAGCAGGGCAAAGGGCAAGGCTACGTATAGCTGGCTGAGCATGGAGAATGCCCAGTTGCCTATCGGGTTCTTTTTCTTCAGATACAGTTCGGTAATCATCAGATAGAGCAGTAATGCCAGGTAGGGAAGAAATACGCGTGCGTCTGTTGCCTGCGTACAGAATCCCATTAAGGCAAGGAACAGATAGGCGCCTCCCAGGCCGGCGATGGCTTTGTTGATGCTGACTTCTCCGCTTTGGTTCATCAGATGGGTGAATTCATAGACGCTCAGCGCACTGATCAAGGTAAACAATATACCGAATGAAAGGGGGCTGTAAAGAATACAGCCCACCAATACTACTACAAATAACACACCTGTAACGGCGCGTTGGATAAAGTTGTTTTTCACGGTGTTTCCGTTTTAATTTTTAGAATCTTTATGCTCTTTCTCTTCTTTTGTCACCTCTTTCTCTTCGTCCTTCACTTCTTTCTCTGCTTCTGCAGCAATCTTGGCCTCCTTTTCTTCCGCCTTTTTCAGTTCATCGGATACCTTGGTTGCACTGATGATTTCTTCTGAACGGGAAGCCCACGGGCGTTTTCCGAAGATTTGTTCAACGTCCTCTGCGAAGATAACTTCTTTGTCTATCAGCAATTGCGCCAGTTTGTTGTGTCCTTCGCTGTTGTCGGCAAGGATTTGCTTGGCGCGCTGGTATTGTTCATTTACCATCTTCTTCACTTCTTCGTCAATCAGCTCGGCGGTCTTTTCGCTGTACGGACGGTTGAAAGAGTATTCGTCATTGTTATAATAGCAGAGATTGGGCAGTTTTTCGCTCATGCCTAAATAAGCGATCATGCCGTATGCCTGTTTGGTTACGCGTTCCAGGTCGTTCATGGCTCCGGTGGAGATTCGGCCCAGGAATAAGTCTTCGGCTGCGCGTCCGCCTAAAGTGGCGCACATCTCGTCCAGCATTTGTTCCTTAGTGGTGATCTGGCGTTCTTCCGGAAGATACCAGGCAGCGCCTAAGGCACGTCCACGGGGCACGATGGTTACTTTAATCAGCGGATTGGCATATTCCAGCAACCAAGAGATGCTGGCATGGCCCGCCTCATGGATGGCGATGGAACGGCGTTCCTCTTCCGTGGTGATTTTGGTCTTCTTTTCCAGGCCGCCTACAATTCTATCTACAGCATCCAGGAAGTCTTGTTTGCCGACAAATTTCTTGCCGTGGCGTGCCGCGATCAGTGCGGCTTCATTGCAGACGTTTGCGATGTCCGCGCCGGAGAAACCGGGAGTCTGGCGGGCCAGCAAATCAACATCTACCGTATCATCTATCTTGATGGGGCGCAGATGTACGCCGAACACCTCTTTGCGTTCGTTGAGGTCGGGCAGATCCACATGTATCTGGCGGTCAAAACGTCCGGCACGTAACAGGGCCTTGTCCAGAACATCTACACGGTTGGTGGCGGCAAGGATGATTACACCGCTGTTGGAGCCGAATCCGTCCATTTCTGTCAATAGCTGGTTCAGCGTATTTTCACGTTCGTCATTACCACCCATGGCGGCAGCTTTGGCACGGGCACGTCCTACCGCGTCAATTTCGTCAATGAACACGATGCAGGGAGCTTTTTCTTTAGCCTGGCGGAAGAGGTCACGGACACGGGAAGCACCCACGCCGACAAACATTTCCACAAAATCGGAACCGGCCAGTGAAAAGAACGGTACATTGGCTTCTCCGGCTACGGCTTTGGCGAGCAAGGTCTTACCTGTTCCCGGAGGGCCTACGAGCAAGGCTCCCTTAGGTATCTTGCCTCCCAGGTCCGTGTATTTCTGGGGCTCTTTCAGGAACTCTACAATTTCTTCCACTTCTTGTTTGGCACCCGCCAGTCCGGCAACGTCCTTGAACGTGACTCTGACCGGAGAGCCTTTTTCGAACAGCTGGGCCTTGGATTTTCCTACGCTGAAGATACCTCCGCCTCCGCCCATGCCGCCTCCGCTCATACGGCGGGACATGAAAATCCAGAAACCTATAAGGAATGCGAATGGCAAGATTTGCCAGAGGATAGCGGTGAAGTAGTTACGCTTCTTTTCGTAGCTGATGGAACCGTCAAAACGTGCTTCGTCCTTTTCTTTCTGTATGAAGTTGCCTAAACTTTCACGCGAAGGCGCTTCGGTGGTAATGAGAGGATTCTTGCCGACACGGGCGGAATCCTGGCGGAATACATTCTTCACGTATTGCGGTTTGATATACGCTTCCACCGAGTTGTCATCATAACCGATGACTTTACTGACATAGCCATCTTTTACATATTGTTGGAACTCGTCATAAGAGATGTTCTTGGCAGCTGTGCCGTTTTCGTTGGTGAGATACAATCCCAAAAGCATCATGGCTATGATCATATACAGCCAGTTCAGGTTGAACTTGGGCATATTTACTTTATTGGGTTTCTTATTGCTGGTATTATTATCCATATGTCTAAATTAATCAAGGTCGGGGATTTGAGTTAGTTTGGCGTCGGCCCAAAGGTGTTCCAGGTTATAGAATTCCCTTGCTTCCGGCAAGAATACATGCACTAAAACGTCGGAATAGTCCATGGCTACCCATTCGGCGTTGCGCAGCCCGTCAATGGCAAAGGGTTTGCTGTCGGCGCCTTTGCGGGCGAAATCTTTTACGGATTCAACGATGGCTGTCACTTGGCTGGGGGAATTTCCTTGGCAGATGACGAAATAGTTGCATATTGTATCGTCTATTTGGGTGAGATCGGCAATGACGATCTTCTTTCCTTTTTTATCTTGAATACCTTCTGTTATTTGTTGAATAAGTTTTTTTGCGTCGTTCATTATACATTATTATATTAAAACTGTTGACAAATATACGTTGATTTCTCATATCAAACACGTAAAAGAGGAAAAGTCTTTCAATTTTTGATTTTTTTTAGGTATCTAATTCTTTGGAAAACGGTGTCTTATTAGTTTTTTAGAAAAAAAACACTGATTTTTGTTTTGAATTATAGAAAACTTTGTATCTTTGCAACCGCAAAACAGAAATGAACTTGTCATTGGGCTATGGTGTAATGGTAACACTACAGATTCTGGTCCTGTCATTCCTGGTTCGAATCCAGGTAGCCCAACAAACTTACAGTTTATTTAAGTCAAAAACCCACTAAAATCGCAAGTTTTAGTGGGTTTTTTATTCTTTGGGCAAGGCGGGGCTGTACGTGGAGTCAAGGATCAATGTAAAAACTAAATAAAAGAATCCGCCTCTCTAAACAATGTCGTAGAGAGGCGGATTCTTTTTTATGACCCTTGGACGTTATTCTTCGTTCTTGATATTTTCATCAATCACTTTGATTTTCTCTTTTACCAATTCTATATCTGCTTTCAGCTTTTCAACTTTACGGTTAATTTCGGTCAGCAGGCTGTTGCCCTTCTTTGAAGAAGTAGTCAGGAAGCCGAGATTGTTCTCATAGGTCTGTAACTCGTTTTTCATGTTTTCAAAGGCACGGACCAATTTCTCGCGTTCCCTGTAGAGTGCTTGCGGACTACCTTCTTGAATGGAACTGATGGAAGATTTGAAATTACTTAGCTTTTTATTGGAGGCGCTGATATTGAAACGCTCAAACAGTTTGTCCACTTGGCTATGGTATTGCTTGTAAATCTTGTCTTTCTCTTTGAAGGGGACATGGCCTGTGCCGTTCCATTCTTTCATCAGTTCACGTACCAACTGTGTGGCTTCTTCCGTTTCTATATCCTCACTGATGCCGTTCAGTTTTTCGATGATGGCCTTCTTCTTCTCTAAATTCTCCTGCTCGATGGAACGTTGTGAGGAAGTGGCTTTATTCTTTTGTTCAAAGAAATAGTCGCAGGCGGAGATGAAACGTTTCCATACGGCATCTGAATATTTCTTGGCTACCGGACCGACGGTTTTCCATTCTTTTTGCAACTTGGTCAGCTCGTCAGAGGTCGCTTTCCAATCAGTGCTGTCTTTCAGAGCTTCCGCCTTTTCACACAAGGCACGTTTCTTCTCCAGGTTTTCGTTCATGCCTTCTTTCAAGGCCTTGAAGAACTCTCCTTTCTTGCGGAAGAAATCATCGCATGCTTTACGGAAACGTTCGAAGATTTTCACGTTCATTTTCTGCGGTGCGAAACCGATGGTTTTCCATTTGTTCTGCAAGGCTATGATTTCTTGTGTCTTGTTTTCCCAAGAAGCAAAATTGGTCAGTTCACCGTAATCTATGGCTTCAATGATTTCACAAATCACTGTCTTCTGGTCAAGATTATGTTGTTCCGCCTCCTTTAATGCCTCGAAGTGCTGTTGGTGGCGGCGGTTTACGGTAGTGGATGCGGCCTTGAAGCGCGTCCAGATTTCATCCCGTAGTTCCTTGGCTACCGGTCCTGTATCGCGGAACTCCTGGTGCAGTTTCTGTAACTGGTGGAATGCGGATACTACATCCGGCTCATCTGCCAGCTTTTCGGCTGCTTCACAAAGGTGGTTCTTTATTTCCAGATTCTTCTTGAAGTCGTATTCACGGAATTCATTGTTCAGCTTCAAAAGGTCGTAGAACTTCTCTACATACAGCTGGTAATTTTTCCAAAGTTCGTTTACTTTGGCTTGTGGCACAAGTTTCACTTCGTTCCATTGCTGCTGTAGTTTCTTGAATTCCGTGTAGCTTTTGTTGGCGTCATCCGGAGATTCTACCAGCTCTTTCAGTTCCTCAATGATGGAGAGCTTGATTTGCAGGTTCATCTCTTTCTGCTTTTCCAACTCGGCGGTAAGCGTATTTCTTTTATCTTTGATGACGGACATGATATTCTTGAATTCCTCTTCCACACTGTCAGTCTGGGGGATGAATTCTTCTGCGGCGCCTCCATTTTCAATGAATAGCTTCTTGGCCGCTTCCAGCTCAGTATTGTGTAGCTTGTAGAAAGCTTGTTTCAGACCGTCGATTTCAGCTTTGGCTGCATTTTCCACGTCTGCGGCAATTTCTTTCAGCTTGACAAGGATATCTTCCTTGGTGAATTTCTGAGCAGGCTCTACCGGCTTTTCCGAAATTGTTTCCTCAGCCGAAGTTTCTGTTGTTGCCGGTTCAGAAACCTCTGCTGCCTTCTTTTCTTCTTCTAATTCCACCGGCTTTTGGGGGAGATTAGTGTCATGAGTGTCCGTCATTGTATTTACTTTTTAGAAACGGGATACCCCGTTTGGGTTACATTAAGCTACAAATTAATGAAATAAATTAATTACTTCATACTTTTTTCCTGTTTTTTTTCTGTCTACCTAAGATAATAGTACGGTGATGCCCATATACAACATCATGCCTATGATGTCATTGGTAATGGAGATGAACGGGCCGGTTGCAATGGCAGGGTCAACTTTCAGCTTTTCCAGAGTCATGGGCACCAGCGTGCCGAATATGGAAGCAAACATGACTACGGCGAACAAGCTGATGGATACGGAGTAAGTGACAGTGGCCGCACCGCCGAACCGGATAAAATTATAGATATATACCAACAGGGAAATAATGGTGGCATTGATGATCGCTACAACGGATTCCTTGGCTATTTGCTTGAAAGTGTCCTTGGCGTCCAGCGAACTGTTGGCAAGCCCTTGTACGATGATGGCGGAGGATTGTGTCCCCACGTTTCCCCCTGTGCCGCCAATCAGCGGAATGTATAGTGCCATTTCAGGATGTGCGGCAAAGGTTGCGTCGAAATTGCCCAATATCATGGAGTTGCCGATGCCTCCCAGCATTCCGATGAGCAGCCACGGAAGGCGGGCGGAAGTCTGGCGCATTACGTTGTCGTCCGTTTCTACGTCTTGTGACAAACCGGATGCCAATTGGTAGTCGCGTTCCGACTGCTCACGTACTTCATCCATGACGTCGTCCACGGTAATCTGTCCCACCAAGCGCCCGATACTATCAACTACAGGAACGGCTACCAAGTCGTATTTTTCGATAATCTGCGCCACTTCGTCAATAGAAGTATCTACGTGGACGGAGATGGGTTCTTTTCTCATGACATGCTTCACTTTGGAGACGGACGGTGAAGTGATCATCTTTTTCAGTGGAAAAACACCTTGGAGGCGTTCCTCGTCGTCAATGACATATACGTAATAGATCTCGTCCAGTTTCTCGGCTTGCAGGCGCATCTCTTTCAGACATTCCGGCATACTCCAGTTCTCGTTGACGGTCACCATTTCTGTACCCATCAAACCACCGGCAGTGTCTTCGTCGTATTTCAATAGGTCAACGATGTCGCCTGCCTGCTCTATGTCTTCAATATGGGAGAGGATTTCTTCCTGCTTGTCCTCATCGAGCTCACGCATCAGGTCAACGGCATCGTCCGTGTCCATATAGTCCACGAAACGTTTGGCAATGGTTTCGGACGGGAGTATTTCCAGAAACTCTTTCCGGACGTCCTCGTCCATTTCCACCAGTACGTCTGCTGCTGTTTCATTATCGAGGAGACGATAAACGAAGCGGGCTTCTTCCGGATCCAGATCATTGCATAGTTCTGCGATATCCGCCGGGTGAAGGTCTGTCAGAAGTGACTTGACGTTATCTGCGTCCTTTTGCTCAATGAGGCTTTTGACCTTGTCAATGTATTCTTCGTTTATTTCCATATTATAATTGAGTTAAAGCTTCACCCCCGGCCCTCTCCGAAAAGGGGGAGAGATTGGGTTGTGGGGTTATTGTTCGGTACTAATTAGACCGGAAGATTCTTAATGGCCTCTTCCACCCGATTGGTCAAATCAATGAATTCCTGTACCGAAAGTTGTTCGGGACGTTTGTTGAACAGAATGTCTTCCGTCAATGGACAATCTTTACCGAGTATCGGTTTGATGGAATTCCGGAGAGTCTTGCGACGCTGGTTGAAAGTAGTCTTCACTACCTGTTTGAATAATTTCTCGTCGCATCCCAATTGCCGGGTGTCGTTGCGTGTCATGCGGATGACGGCGCTTTTCACCTTGGGGGGCGGATTGAATACGTGTTCGTGGACGGTGAACAGGTATTCCACTTTATACCACGCCTGTATCAGTACGCTCAGTATGCCGTAAGTCTTACTTCCGGGACCGGCGGCGATGCGTTCGGCAACTTCTTTTTGGATCATGCCAGTACAGCAGGGGATAAGATCTTTGTTTTCCAGCATTTTAAAGAATATCTGGCTGGATATGTTATAAGGATAGTTTCCCGTCAGCACGAAAGGGTTTCCGTCGAACAACCGTTGCAGGTTCATTTTGAGGAAATCGTCCTCGATAATCTTGTCTTCCAGTTCGGGATAGGCCTCCCGCAGATAGGCTACCGATTCAAAATCGACTTCCACGACCTTGACGGGGCGTTCTTTCTTTACCAGAAACTGGGTCAATACCCCCATGCCCGGACCTACTTCCAATACGGGAAGTCCGGGACACGCATCTACCGTGTCGGCTATATCCTGTGCCACTTTGAGGTCTTTCAGGAAATGTTGGCCGAGAAACTTTTTAGGTTTAACTAATCTCATGTATCAACTAAATCGTTACTTTTGCAGCGCGAATACGGGTTACCGATGCCTTCCCTCTCCGTTCTGCGGAGCAAAGGTAATTCTTTTCAATGAAGAATGAAGAATGAAGAATGAAGAATTTGGCCGGGTGCCCTGAATAAACCGTGACGGGATGAATAAATTGCTAAAAAAGACACTGAAAATCGTCTTGCCTATTTTTTTAGGTGGCTTTATCCTCTATTGGGTGTATCGTGATTTTGACTTCGCGCGGGCGGAGGAAATATTGCTGCATGGTACAAACTGGGGATGGATGTTGTTGTCGTTGCTTTTCGGTGTGATGAGCCACGTGTTTCGCGGTTGGCGTTGGAAACAGACTCTGAAGCCGTTGGATGCTTATCCTAAAACGAGTGATTGTGTAGATGCCATCTTTGTCTCATACGCCACGAATTTGATATTGCCCCGTGTAGGTGAAGTTTCCCGTTGTGGGGTACTCGCCAAATACGATCATGTTTCTTTTGCCAAATCTTTGGGGACGGTTGTTACCGAACGTCTGGTCGATGCACTTTGTATCCTTCTGATTACAGGGCTCACTTTCCTGATGCAGATGCCTGTATTCCTTCGTTTCTTTGAAGAAACAGGAACCAAGATACCCTCGCTGATGCACTTGCTGGTTTCCCCCTGGTTTTACGTCTCTTTGTTCAGTGTCATCGGGGTGTTGGTACTTCTGTATTATCTTCTGCGCATGCTTTCCTTTTTCGAGAAAGTGAAGGGGGTGGTACTGAATATCTGGGAAGGTGTGATGTCGCTCCGCAATGTAAAGAATGTCCCTTTGTTCATCCTTTATACTTTGCTTATTTGGGCTTGTTATTTTTATCACTTCTATATTACTTTCTATTGCTTCCAGTTTACGGAACACCTCAGTTTCCTTGCCGGTCTGGTCATGTTTGTCGGCGGAACTTTTGCAGTGATAGTTCCCACTCCCAATGGAGCGGGACCTTGGCATTTTGCAGTTATCACCATGATGATGCTCTATGGGGTGGATGCTACGGATGCCGGTGTCTTTGCATTGATTGTGCATGGCATACAGACGCTGTTGGTTATTGTGTTGGGTATCTATGGTTGGTTGCATCTTTCATTGGTGAACCGGTCGAAATAGTGGAACTTACCAGCGGGATAGTGGAATGTTTCCTATTGACAGATGCTCCCTCCATTGGTCTAACTTCCGTTTCCATTTTTTTACTCCAACTATATAACTCTATGAGGTAATTCCAGTTGTTCAGTGTGTCTTTTATATCTTCGGTTATCAATGTTTGGTTACATAGAGGTAGTAGCGTTTGTAAGTCCTGCGGACGATAAACGGCGCAATTATCGGAAAGTACAATCTGCCGTTCCATGATTGGTCAATACTATGAATTGATGTTCTGGATGGTCTATGCTGTACCTTTTTATGACTTTGTATATTTGCGGATAGTAACCCGTACCCGACCTGTTTCCGGCCTTATGTCAAAAAGAAGTTCAAATATTTGCAGAAGTTGGTTTTAGTTGTTGCTCTCTGGGGTTAATCCTAATGCTGTATAGAGATTTGTGCCATCATAATGGTACGTACATTGATATTTGTCATAAAGAATATCTATACCTAAGTCGTAGCGTAAATAAGCAAGGTATTCAAAAAGCACAGAACGGGAGAGTTCCAGCTTTTTTGCAAATTCTACGGGAGTGCCTGTACATCGGTGTTGAATCATGAAGTCCATGCGAAGTACTTTCTTTAAATCAATTCGTTTCATGATAGTTAATTTTAGAGTTGGATTTTGAATCTTACATGCTGAAGTGCCCTTCCAGATGCCTTGTCTTCAAGTCTGTTAATTCTAATAATACACGTACAAGTTGTGTTTTTGTTTCTTTAGTTTTCATAATCTTAATTATTTTTGATTTGTTACGAAGATAGGGCATATTTGAATAATATTTATAGACATAGCATGGACTTGATATAGACATGATAAAAAGGTAATGAATTGTAACACAATTTATTGCCTTTGATGCGAAAATGGAAAAATGGACAAGGTATTCTTTAGAAGTCCCAAATCCATAAATCTAGGGTGTAGCCTTCTTTAAAAACATCAACTTGTTGTGCAATGCGCTCCTTTAACCGATATTTTTGCTTGGATACAGAAGCAGGAGATATACCCAAGGCAGTGGCGATATTTGTATTGCCCATGCTGAGTTTGATTAGGCAGCAAAGATGTAGATCGTATTCAGTGAGTGCAGGTACTTTTTTAGATAGTCTTTCCGTGAAATTGTCGAATATGGCATTGATTGTTTTTTCTATGTCATTCCATTGCGCGGTATCTATGTATTTGGGAGTTATTATGAGATTATTTAATATTTTACTGTTCTTCACCAACTGATTGGATAGCGTTTTTTCCCTATCGTGCAGGCGCTGGCTTTCCTCAGCCAATTCACTCAACTTTTTCAATTCTTCAGATTGTGCGTTGAGCGAAGAAGAGTATTGCTCTATGTTTTCTTGAAGCACTTGATTTTCACTAGTCAACACTTCATTCTGTTGCTGTATTTCTGAATATGTTTTGCTGAGCTCTTTTAGTTGCTCCTGCATATCCTTATTGGCTTCTATTTGTGCCATAAGTTCTCCCATTCGTAGCTGATTGCGCTTGATAAGGAGCTCGTTCTCGCTTATCTTGATTGTATTTCTACGTAAGTCCTCTTCTTTCTTTTGTATAGTACGCTCTTTTTTCATCAATTTGCGTTGATAAATATAGATGAGGGTAGCTATCAGACAAATCAGTATAACAAGTCCTATGAGTGCGTTGCGGGTACTTTTATCTTTCTCTATTTTCAACTGATTCTTTTCATTAATGAGTTTCTGTTGATTATACCTTTCTTGCATTTCGGCTAATTCTTGGCTTCTATACGAACTGTATAATGAATCCAAACCGTTCAACAGTTTGTCACTATAAAACAAAGCTTCTTTGTATTTTTGTTTTTTCTTGCTTAAATTATATAGGATGCGGTAAGCGCTATTTACCGTGCGAGGACTTTTTTCAAATGCTATAACTCGATCCAAATAATAATATGCAGAGTCTGTTTTTCCGGTTCTGCTGTAAATATCTCCGATTACTAAATTTATTTGTCCTTTTATTGATTCTGTACTGTTATATTTAATAGCTTGTTTTACATAGTACAAAGCTTGTTCATAATCTTTGGTTTCTGTATAGATCCCTGCGAGTTCGTTTGAAGCAATTATAATCTTTTTTATATTATGATTCTTTTCTGCAATTTTAATCGTTTTCTTGTAACATTCAATGGCAAGATTAAATTTCTTTTGTATAGAGTAGGTTCTACCAAGATAAATCAGCGAAGAAGTGATATATTCGATATTATTGGATTTAAGTGCATATCGATATGCTTTATTGAATGCATTCAGCGCATATTCTTTATAGGAACGAAACACATATATGTTACCTAATTGGGCATTGACTAAATAGCATAGCTGATAATCGTCGGTTTTTTCTGCATAGTCTGCGGCTTCCAAAAAAAACTTTTGCGCTTCTTCTATTTTCTTACTTTTATGTAGAATTCCTCCTTTTAAATATAGCACCAATGCCTTTCGCTGTGCATTTTCTCGTTTCATGAAATAAGTATATGCTATATTGGCTAGGGAGTCGTTTTGCTTTATAAACATCTTATATTTAGCTTGTGTCATGAGTAATGCCCAAGTTGCATTCTCTAATTTATGCGAAGCTTTCGGAATCTGCATTTTTTGCAGTAGATGCAAGGCGCTGTCAGGGTGTTCGTATATGATTGCTTCTGCCTGTATTAATTCGGGTAGCAATACAGAAGTATTTCCTTTTTTTGAACAAGCTGCAATTGTTATAATAATGATTGCCAATATTACAACTATATAATATGTGTTCCTCATAGCCGTTTGTTGTTAGAATTCTAATATTCGCAAATCTAAAACTTTTCTTGAAAAAAAGAAAGGTTTTGCTTAAATATTGATACAACAGAGCACGACTTTCATTTAAGCTTTGAATTAGCCCCTTGACTTGCTTGCTTCATTTCCATAAAGAGATTAATCCTAAATCCTTGTCTGCCTTATATCTTTTATGCTCACAGCTTATTCTGTACTTCGTCCCAGGTACGTGGGCCCGTCGGTTCAGGTAGGTGGGCTCGTCGGTTTACGTGCCTGAACCGACGGGCCCACGTACCTGGGACGAAGTACAGAATAAGGCCTGCAAGCATTCTGCATGATACTTTTCCGCATTAAGTATAAGTCCTACAAAGAAAAGACACCTGTTTCCTAAAGGATGAATCCGGATGCACTACACGCCAATCAAGGAGTACGCACGGCACCGGATGCAAGAATCAGTCATCAGACAAGGGGTTTTTGAATAGTAAAGTTCCGAATTGGCTTAAAACCGGCGTTAATAAAAGTTATTTTCGTACAATGAAAAATGCAAAATAAACGAATATGTAAATAACTGATTATTATAAAGCTATTATGATATTTATAATAAAATCGGAATAAATAAGCGTGACGGCAAGCAGTTGCCGTCACTTTGCCGTCACGCTTGCCGTCACTACGCAAATGCCGATGGAGAGGGAGTTTCAGGACAGCAGTGACGGAGTGACGGCAAAATATGAAAAAACTCCCTGTAGCGGCTGACCCTTTCTTTTTTATCAGTCTGGAATTGTAGGACTGGCAGTCGTTACATTTGCAATGTGAGATTAATAAAAACATCAGTTAATTTAATTATCTTGAATTATGGAAAAAGAGAATTTAAAAAATGAAATTAAGACTATTAATGAACAAGAAGAAGTTCTTGGTAATGAACAGTTGGAATCTACAACAGGCGGTGCTACTGAACGAACTCTCTTTTTGAAGTGAATGTGAATTTGTATGAACAACTGCAAGCTTGTATTGCAGATAGTGACAACATAAATAATCTGGATGATGAAACTGTAGATTTTTTATATAAGAAGAAAATAATAGTGGAAAAAGATAAGGATGACCTTTTTCTATTAAATTATCAATATGAAACAGATCGTAGTACTTATTCCAAGAATGTTTTAGGGCTTACAATTGCCCCTACACTTGCTTGTAATTTTTCGTGTTCTTATTGTTTTGAAGAGCATAAGCGAAAAATCTCAATGGATGAAAGAACGGAAAATGCTATTATATCTTTTATAAATAATCATCAGGAATCTCGAGAACTTCACTTGAATTGGTATGGCGGGGAGCCTTTGTTGGCCATAGGAACAATTGAACGCTTGCTCGACAAGATAACCAACGGAACGACTTTGAAATTTACCAAGCATAACCTTATCACAAATGGTTTCCTTGTGAATGATAGAGTTATTTCTCTTTTCAAAAAGTACCCTCTAAATGTTGTGCAAATAACTTTGGATGGAAAACGGGAACGTCATAATCTTATAAGGAAAACAAAAGCAGATTTACCGACCTATGATAAAATTATTGACAATATAAACCGTCTTTTAAATGAGTTTGACAATACATGTGTGCACGTACGGGTAAATATTGAAAAATCAAATGTAGGTGATTATTATGAGGTAGCCAATGAACTGCGGAAAATGTATGATGGGAAAAGGCTGGTTGTTTATCCCGGTTTTTTACGTATTGATAATGAGGAAAAAACTGCTTATAGTTGTAGAAGTATGGACCGTAAGGATATTGCTGAACTGATGTTTGACGCTGTGAATAAAAAAGTTATCAATGAATCGCTTTATCCACAATTGTTTTGTTCAAAAACTTGTGCCGCAACTCGTCAATGTGCTTATATTGTGGGACCTGAAGGGGAGGTTTATAAGTGCTGGAATGATGTAGGTAATCCGGAAAGGGTGGTAGGAACCATACACGGCAATAAGATAATTAATAGAACGTTGCTAAACAAATATATTGTTGGAAGTAAATGGTATCATGATGAGGCATGTAGAAAATGCTTCTTTTTGCCGATATGTAATGGAACATGTGCATGGTATGTCTTGCGTAATAAATATGAGAATGGAAAATATGACTTGTGTACATGTATGCAAAAATCTCCGGGAATGCTGGAGAAATGCTTGGAAACTTACTATGAGATGAATGCAGAATAGAAAACAAATACATTATATTTATGAAGTATAGCTTTTTATCTTTTTTATTATTTCTATCATGCCTGTCTGCTCGGGCACAAGTCATAAAAGGCCAGTTGGTGGATGAAAATTCGCAACCGGTGGAGTTTGCGAATATAGTACTCTATTCACTGCCCGATTCGGCTTATGTGCAGGGGGTGGTGAGCGATGCGCAGGGAGCGTTTGCTTTGAACCGTTACGACGGACAAGGGGTACTGCGCATTACGTCTATAGGCTATTTGTCACAATACAGAGAGTATGATGGCAAAAATGTAGGGGTAATCAAATTATTGCCTGATGTGCACATGCTTGGCGAGGTAGTGGTAAAAAGCACTTTGCCAAGGACACGGGTGAAGGGGGATGCGATGCTGACGACTGTGGCGGGAACTGTACTTGAAAAGGCGGGAACTGCCGACAATTTGCTGGATAAGATTCCTAATGTGTCTTCTAATAATGGTTCTGTCAGTGTGTTCGGAAGAGGAACTCCTGAAATATATATCAATAAACGGAAAGTGTACGATTCTTCAGAACTGGACCGCTTGGCAGCCGATAATATCAAGTCGGTAGAAGTGGTCAGTAATCCGGGCGCGCAATATGGCTCTGAAGTGAAAGCGGTTATTCGTATTACTACCAAGAAAGCTCCAGGTGACGGGTTAGGGTTGAACAGCCGGACAATGGCGCGTTATAACAAAGAGTGGTCTTTTCTTGAACAACTCAACTTTAATTACCATACAGGCGGATGGGATATTCAGGGAATGCTTTATGGATGGAGTGGCAAATCTTGGAGTAAAAAGTATTTGGTGCAGCAGACTTATTTGGAACAGTACTGGAAACAAATTTCCGAGACAGACTCGAAGAGTAGCGGAAAGGATGTATCGGGCATGCTTGCCTTGAATTATGCGCTGAATGAAAAACACTCTTTAGGCATACGTTATGACCTTAGCCGGAATCCCGGAAGTGAGTACACTTACCATGTACCTACCACTGTGTATCAAGACGGGTTGTTTAACGAAGAGTCTGATAGCAGGAACAGGGAATATGTACAATCTACCAACCATCAAATGAACTTCTATTACAATGGGGAATGCGGGGAATGGGAAATGGACTTCAACGCTGACTGGCTGTGGAAGAAAAACAACAATAACAGCCGGATAGCAGAAAAAAGCAGGTTCGCCGATGAGCAGATTGAAAACCGCCTGATATCTACCTTTGCAGAGAACGACAATTCGCTGTATGCCGCTAAGATGGTGTTTGCCCATCCTTTGTTCGGAGGAAAACTTTCATTTGGCGGAGAATATGCGTTTACTCGCCGGACGAATCTATATTTAAACCCTGAAGGCATCCTGAATGATGATCATAGTAAAATAGAAGAAGCTGGTGCCTCTTTCTTTGCGGAATATCGCCGTTCGTTTGGAGAAGTAAATGTGCAGGCGGGAGTGCGTTACGAGAATGTAGCTTTCGATTATTTTGAAAAGGATGAGCGAAAGGATGAACAGAGTAAAAAGTACAGCGATTTTTTCCCGTCGGTGGCTGTCTCGTTTCCTGTAGGCAAGGTCCAGTTCATGCTGAATTATGCTTCTGACATCAGCCGTCCTTCTTATAGCCAGTTACGGGGGAATATAACGTATGTGAATCAGTATTCCTATGAAAGCGGAAATCCTTTTCTTAAACCTACTTTGACACATAATTTTATATTGGGAACTGTATATCGGTGGATTAATTTTTCGGGAGGTTTTCAGCATGTTGAAGATGATATGGTATTTACCAGCGGGGCTTATTCGGAAGATGAGCCTAAAATAGCCCTTATCAAACGGGTGAACGTTCCGGCCTACAACAAACTGTTTGCTTCGCTTACATTTTCGCCTGTCATTGGTATTTGGAGACCTATGTTCAGCGGCAGGATAATGAAGCAGTGGTATGAAGCCGATACTCCTCAAGGATACCGTAATTTGGATAACGTTTTGGGAATGTTGTCATGGAAAAACAGTTTGGAACTTCCGGGAGGTTTCGTGTTAAATGCGGACGTGGTATATAGAACACGGGGGGATGTTCAGAATCAGCGGATGATGCAGGATATGTGGCAAATGAGTATGTCTGTTTATAAAGAGTGCTTTAACAAAAAACTTTCTTTCTTGCTTCGTGGCACTGATTTGTTCGACACAGGCAAAAATAAAGTCAAGATGTACGCTGGGGCTGTCCGGATGATGGAGCTGACTGAAGAACCCAACAGCCGTAGCGTTAGCCTCACAGTCCGCTACAAATTCAATAGCACCAAGAGCAAGTACAAGGGTACGGGAGCCGGTGAATCACAAAAGAACCGTATGTAGAATGAACGGAAGTTTGGGGATTGCAATCTGATTTTAATGCATCATCACAGGAAAAGTATTTTAAATATTGGTGAACATGGATTTCTGAAATATATCTGTTATATTTGCGAAAACTAATTTTAAAAACATTATGAGTACAATCTTAAATTTAACCCCGCAGAATGTGTGGAAGCATTTCTATTCGCTGACCCAAATTCCCCGTCCTTCCGGACACATGGAAAAGATTACCGGATTTCTGGTTGATTTCGGTAAAGGGTTGGGCTTGGAATCATTTGTCGATGAAATCGGAAATGTCATTATCCGTAAGCCTGCCACTCCGGGTATGGAAAATCGCAAGGGCGTCATCCTGCAGGCGCACATGGATATGGTGCCTCAAAAAAATAACGATACCGTTCATGACTTTACAAAAGATCCCATCGAAACCTATATTGACGGTGATTGGGTAAAGGCAAAGGGCACTACGTTGGGAGCTGACAATGGTTTGGGGGTCGCTGCTATCATGGCAGTCCTTGAAGACAACGGACTGAAACACGGTCCGCTGGAAGCTCTGATAACCAAGGATGAAGAAACCGGCATGTACGGTGCATTCGGCCTGAAGCCCGGGACATTGAAAGGCGAAATCTTGCTGAACCTTGACTCCGAGGATGAAGGGGAACTTTATATCGGTTGTGCCGGTGGCATTGATATCACTGCCACACTGGAATATAAGGAAGAGGAACCGGTTGATGCTTGGGTGGCACGACGGATTACCTTGAAGGGTTTGCGTGGCGGTCACTCCGGCTTGGAAATAAACCAGGGACGTGGCAATGCCAATAAACTGCTGGCACGGGTGGTGCATGATTTATTGATAGAGTTCGACTCGCAACTGGCAAGCTTTGAGGGTGGAAACATGCGTAATGCCATTCCCCGTGAGGCACATGCTGTAATGATGTTCAATCCGGAAGATATAGAGGGACTGGAAGATTATATCAAAGAGTATGAAGCGCAGCTTAATGCTGAATATGCATCGATAGAGAGTGACATTACGCTGAAAATGGAAGATGTGGCGGTACCTGCCTCGGTAGTTCCGGAAGAAATTCAGGATAATATGATAAACGTCCTGATGGCTTGTCAGAATGGCGTGATGCGTATGATACCCACCGTGCCCGATACAGTGGAGACTTCTTCCAATCTGGCCATTGTTACCATTGCCGGCGGTAAGGCCGACATCCGTATCCTGGCCCGCAGCTCTTGCGATACGATGAAAGATTTTCTGGCAGATAGTTTGTCTGCTTGCTTTGCCATGGCAGGTATGAAGGTGGAATTGAGCGGGGCTTATTCCGGTTGGCAACCCAATGTGGATTCACCGATTCTGCATGCCATGAAGTCATCTTACAAACAACAGTTTGGTGTAGAGCCCGCTGTAAAAGTAATCCATGCCGGATTGGAATGTGGCATTATTGGCGCCAACTGTCCGGGACTTGATATGATTTCTTTCGGTCCTACGCTGCGTTCTCCGCACTCACCGGACGAACGTGCGCTGATTCCTACCGTATCCAAGTTCTATGACTTCCTGGTGGCTACGTTAGAACAGACTCCGGAAAAGAAGTAAGAAGATACTTTATCCAGCTAAGTAAGGCAGGGTGTTTTGGGTAACATCCTGCCTTTTTTGATATATATCAAGAAATATGTTTTAAAACATAAGTTTTCCTTTGTTTCTGCTCCTTGGCTTGAACAAAGGCTCTATTTTTGTGTTGTAAAACATAAAAAAGAATAGATATTAGTCGTTTTTTAAGGATAACAAGATTGATTTTTAGGAGGACAACATTATGAAGAAGAAATTGATGAATTCATTGAGACACATCCTTGCCGAGGTAGGTAGGAATGAAGCATTATCAATGGGATATACCTTGAAGAGGTAAAGAGACCGAGGTATTTAGTTTGATTTTAGGTAACAGTTTAATTTTTAAGATTATGGCAAAAAAGATTGTAAATTCATTTAAACATGCTCTTACCGTAGCCGGTAAGAACTGGATGGAGGCAATGAAGTATTATAGCCTTCAAATGTAAATACACTTACTTGTTATAGTAACAGGGGATATGGCCACGGGGGTATATCCCCTGTTTTTTTTAGGTTGTTGCGTCTGCTTTATGGATTTCACGGATAATATCTTCTTGATTATTTGTTGAAGAATAAGATTTTTTATATTCAAAACTACATTTGTTTGAACTTTATTCGCTTTCTTTGTTATTA
>NZ_GL882624.1 GCF_000195635.1 Bacteroides fluxus YIT 12057
AAAAATATTAGGTGTGTTTGCGGAGAATCAGAAAAAGGTTTTTCCTATCAAATGTAGAAGCTCTAAAATGACATACATAATATTTGATGCCATAAGCTTCTAATTCTTTTGTTAATGCACCATACAAAGGAACTAATACTACCGGTTCAAAACATAACTTATTCTTTACAGCTATTACAACTGATAAAAGTGAACGATTAGCTCCTAAAAGTTCTGAATAATGTGTAACATATAAAACAATAGGCTTCTTTTTATAATCTACCATCAACCATTCCTCTATTTAAAACACCCTTTACATCATATACCACCCCTGCTTCATTTTTCAAGAATGAACGTACATCAATGGAAAAAAATTCTTTATGAGCCACAGCCAATACCACGGCATCAAATTTTCCCTTCAAAGAATCGAATGAATCAGCAGACAAATTCACACCATACTCATGTTTGACCCTATCGGTATCTGCCCAAGGATCACAAATAGTAATATTTTCCGTATATTCCTCTAATGTGTGATATATATCAATAACTTTAGTGTTACGCACATCCGGACAATTTTCCTTGAACGTAAAGCCAAGAAGCAAAATACGGCTGTCTTTCACCAGCACTCCTTTCTTATTCATCAGCTTTATCACTTGATTGCCCACATAATCACCCATACCGTCATTCAAGCGGCGAGCAGAAAACATCACTCTTGGAAGTACACCATATACTTGAGCTTTCTGAATCAAATAATAAGGATCTACACTGATACAATGTCCACCAACCAAACCCGGTTTCAACTTGATAAAGTTCCATTTAGAGGCGGCAGCCTCTATCACATCGTTAGTATCAATACCCATGGCGTTAAATATCTTCGTTAATTCATTCATGAAAGCGATGTTCACATCACGCTGAGAGTTTTCAATAATCTTAGAGGCTTCTGCCACCTTGATACTTGGTGCCTTATGAGTTCCGTTCACCAATACCGAATTATAAACAGCATCCACTAAATCCGCAATCTCCGGAGTAGAACCGGATGTTACTTTCTTTATTTTCTCTACCGTGTGTTCTTTATCTCCCTGATTGATACGTTCGGGAGAGTAACCTGCAAAGAAATCTTTGTTGAACTTCAAGCCAGATACACGTTCCACCACAGGTAAGCATTCCTCCTCAGTGACCCCAGGATAGACAGTAGATTCATAAACTACAATATCGCCTTTCTTGATAACTTTACCCACCGTTTCACTGGCTCCCCACAAGGGACGAAGATCCGGACGATTATTGTCATCCACAGGAGTAGGAACTGCAACCACATAGAAATTGCAGTTTCTTATCTTTTCAATATTCGTAGTACAAACAAATTTATATTTTTCAATAGCTTTTTGAAGCAATTCATCCGACACCTCAAGAGTAGTATCATGACCTTTCATTAGGGCATCCACACGGTTCTGATTCATATCAAAACCTACTGTTTCAAATTTGGTAGAAAACAAACGAGCCAAAGGAAGCCCAACGTAACCAAGACCGATTACGCAAATCTTAATTGAATCCATTACATGTAATTATTTTTTAAGTAAAATTATGCTCATATATAGCTGAAGCATCTATCACTGTCAAAAAGATAAAAGAAAAGGTAGGAAACAAGCACAAAAGATAATAGAATGGAACAACACTCAATTAACAATCCCATAACTCCTTCACAATTGCTTGCAGTCTTTCCTTATTGAACATCTTAATCATATTATCTCTATTAAACATTCTTTCGAAGATATCACGCCACATCATGTGATATTTTCCATTAGGTCCAATTTCCGGTCCAATTATATAGGCATTGCTTTGCCCTGCCCCATCAAGAAGAGGTTCATCCATCATCCTACGCCATTGCTTAGTATTTGGATTATAGATATTAAAAACCTCAACACCATTACCAGATCCACCATCACGAAAATGAAAAATCAGATTTTCAGGCGACTGTAAAAAATAGGATATGTGACTTTCTGTTCCGCTACATCACCCACCATCACTTCAGTTTTCAAAGATTCTATGTCATAAGGGAAAGTACTTCGAAAATATTTCAAAGGTACCGCATGCATATTGCCGGAGAGATGAATATATCCCTCTTCATCTAAAACAAGCGTTACATAATTATGGCTATCATAACCTACTATCTCATTAATTTTATGATACTTCCATTTCTTCTCACCATCGCCTTTTGATGCCACTGTCATCACATGATTCGTATCATAATAAGCCACATAGGAACATGCTTTATGCCGGAAAAGAGTGAATCCTACACTAAAATCAGACGCACAAAAATCAATCGTATCCGATTTCAGAATGGAAAGAGACTTTTGAGGAAACTCTCTTTCATTACTATGTTCATCAGAACAAGCAGAGACAGATAATATCACAAAAACAAATATAAATATTCGCATCATTATACAAGTACAAAGCTTAATCATAAACCAAGAAGGCACAATCTTTTTTACTTTCATTTCTATTACTCCGAATAAAGCGGTAGCTACACCATACTTTAAAGAGATAAGAGAGCTGAGCGAAAGAAGCCAATCGAATGGAAGAAACACAAAAAAAAGCAAAAATGTATAATAGAGAATGATGAATGGGCTCATGAATATTACTAAGTGTAACTAATGAGCCAATATAGTTACGGTATATCTTCTGCTTAGTGGTAAGCTTTGCCCGATTATCGCGATCATGCACCGCCGTAGCAGCAGGCACTATACCTAACTTAAAGCCATGATACAATACCCGCTGAGCGTAGTTGTTATCCTCTCCATAGTGAGGAAATGTAGGTGAAAAGCCACCAACTTTACGCAGACAATCACGACTAACAAGCCAATGAGCCGCCATCACATCAGGCACTTCATAGACTGCCTCTATTTTACCAAAATAGAGATCGTTAATCAACCTACTGTTTGATTGATAGGCACATACCCCTGAAACGAAATTTACGTCTATATTCTGTCCATTACCCTGCAACTGGAATGGGCTAAGCACTCCATATTCGGGAAATTTCCGATTGACAGCAATAAGCTTCTCCAATGTGTCTGGCATAAGCCAAGCATCTTGATTGAGCAAATAAACATAGTCATAGAATTTCTGTAGGGCATACTGCAAACCTATATTATTAGCACGACCGAAACCCAAATTTTCTTTGCTCTGTACAAACATTACTTGTGGATAATGCTTCTGTATATATTCCTGAGTATGATCGGTAGAACCGTTATCAATAACATAAATATCAGCCGGAACAGAAGAATCCAACACACTCTGCAAACAACGGTCAATCCATCGCATGGCATTATAAGAAATAATAATCACTAAAACTTTCATTGAAATTCAGCAGGAATGAATGTGAATAAATGCCAAATCGAACAGGCTTTAAGAATTAAAATGTTCATATATTTTTTTTACCGTACTACTAAATGCTTTCTTGCTGTTTTTCGTTAGCGCCATTCTTCGAGCCCCCTCACAAAGCAGGGCGTACTCTTGCGGATTCATTCGATACACATAGTTCAGTCCGCAAGCGAGGTCGTCAGAATCCAAATAATCTGCTATATAACCCGAATATCCGGTTTTCACCACATCAATGGCTACCCCCGAATTGAATGCCACTACCGGAGTACCACACGACAAAGATTGGTTAATCATAGACGGTCCGGCATCATCAATAGAAGGGCAAAGAAAAAGGGTTGAAGCATTATACACCTTTATAAGTGTATGCATATCTACTCTTCCCAACTGCAATGTTTCAATACCCAATTCACCGGATAGCCGAGGATTAATCTTGTCAATGGTCAGCAATAATACCTGACCTCGTTCTTCGTCAGACAAGTTCTGCAGGAATAGGCGCATAGATTCGTAAAAATACTGTATTCCCTTGCGTTCCATGTTTTTATAGCGATTAAATATCACAAATTTCACATGCTCAGGAATACCGAGTTCACAGCGGCAGAGAGCACTATCCATGGGTTTAAAAACATCCTCATCGATTATAGCTGTAGAAAACTCCATATAAGAATTTTCGAATATTTTCGACATCTCGGCAAATTGTTTCATCCATGTATTACTCAGAAAACAAGTTTTT
Organism: Bacteroides fluxus YIT 12057; assembly: GCF_000195635.1. GTDB lineage: Bacteria > Bacteroidota > Bacteroidia > Bacteroidales > Bacteroidaceae > Bacteroides > Bacteroides fluxus. Next base: position 4,088 of record NZ_GL882624.1, read on the forward strand.
GTAGTGCTATATATGTTTTTTTTATATATGAAGTTACGATGTGCGAGGCTATCTTTTGAATGGAACATGGGACATTCGTAGCACTCATTCCGAAAGTTACGACATTGGTTAAAATAATAGCATCCACCCGTCATCGGATACATGTCCGGAGAAAATAATACTACAGGACAATGGTATTTTTCATCAATGGCCTTCACCATGGATATAGTCATCATGTCTTGAAAGAAAAGAAGTATCGCAATGTCATAATTTTCTTCCAGTTTATCTAGTATAATAGAAGGTTCTACTTTAGGCTTCTCTTCAAAGGGCATGAACATCACATAACCTTTAGGAGAATACAGATAGCCATTTGAATCAATATAGGCTATATTGAAGATTTGCCTATAATATAATTTCAGTCTGTTGGCAACACGTTGAAAAAAGTTATGATGTTCTTTAGGATAATCGGTCAACTCTGCTATCAATTTTTCTATTCCGGGATAACCAAAAGAAACACGATGGCCTTCCTCTTTCAAAGCAGTCATGATGTCTTGTCCCAAGTTAGCCGAGTGTGAAGGCAACCTACTGGATAGAAACAATATATTAAGTTTTTTCTTCATAAAAAATCGACATATTATATCTTGGAGTAAAAATCATGTATCGCTTCCACAATCTGCCCTATTTCCTCGTCACTCAATTCATAGTACATAGGTAACCGTACCAAACAATCAGCATAGTGGTCGCACATGGGAAGTTCAGGACGGTCAGCACAATGCCGGGTATAGTAATCACTTTTATGAAGGGCTAAATAGTGAAATACTGATAATATTCCGTACTCTTTCAAATATGTAATCAAAGCAGAACGTTCTTCAAGCGAACGACAAACTAAATAGAACATGTGGGCATTGTTAGTGGCATAGGTTGGAATCTCCGGTGTAGAGAACAAGCCCATATCAGCCAAATCTTTCAAGCCGTCATAATATTTTGCCCAAATAGCCTTACGGCGATTCTGAATCATTTCCATGCTCTCAAGTTGTGCATAAAGGAAAGCTGCGATTACCTCTGAAGGCAAGAATGAAGAACCCGTATCTACCCAACCATATTTATTAACCTCACCACGGAAAAACTCCGAACGGTTGGTTCCTTTTTCCCAGATAATTTCGCTGCGACGAATGAAACGTTCGTCGTTGATAGCCAAGAGTCCCCCTTCACCCGAAATAATGTTCTTCGTCTCATGAAAAGAGAAAGCCGCCAAATGACCGATACTACCCAAAGGACGGCCTTTATAGTATGAATCAATGGCTTGCGCAGCATCTTCCACCACGAGAATATTATGACGGTCAGCAATTTCCATTATCTTGTCCATATCACAGGCCACACCTGCATAATGTACAGGCACAATGACTTTCGTCTTGGGGGTAATGAGAGCTTCCAACTTGTCAGCATCAATATTGGGATTGGTGCCCATGCTGTCGGCGAACACAATCTTGGCACCTTGGCGCACAAAGGCCAAAGCCGATGAGACAAATGTATAAGAAGGCACTATTACTTCATCACCGGGCTTCACATCACAAAGTATGGCAGCCATTTCAAGCGCATCCGTACACGAAGTGGTCAAAAGACATTTCTTATAGCCATAGCGTTGTTCAAAATAGTATTGGCATTTCTTTGTAAATATACCGTTTCCGGAAATTTTCCCCGAAAACACAGCTTGGTACATGTAGTGTGCCTCCTTACCCGTAAGGTAAGGTTTGTTAAATGGTATCATTCTTAATATTGTGTTTAATAAAAACATTCGTTATCTGGTCTATCTTATAGCCCAAATAATTATAGAGAGTCAATACAGGCATATTGTTGGATGAGATATGGGTCTTCAAAATCTTACAAGCAATATTATTACGTTGCAAATAAAGGGCCGGTGATACAGGAGTCAAAATACCATAAGGACCGTTTTGATATTTTTCAAAGATTCCGCCCAATAATCCATCACAAACATTGCCTTCCATTTTGAACATAAAGAACCCGATCACCGCACCTTCTTCAACCACTTTACATATTTGGGAAGTACCTTGTTCAAATTCATCTTGCATCCAATTCCGGTATCTTCTCATGCTCATTTTAGGACCAAAATGGGGATCCAAATAAATACGGTCAGTAGAAAACATATCTACAGTCATTTCGTCCAAAATCTCTTGCAATTCATCATGGGTACTTACATCCACCAATTCCGTTTTTGAAGAGACATACTTTACAAGACGGTCCTCAAACGGATAGCACTTCAAGGCCTTGGACATCGACAATTGGGATTCAATCATTACATAGTTCAAAGCAGATAACCCGAAGTTGAACGCTGTATCACCAACGGGTACTTTGACTACAACATAATCCTTATCAGGAAACGAAAATTTACTTGCGTCAAAAGTATCATTCTTTTCTATTGATACTTCAACCACATGAGAGTCTAAGTTTTTTAGCTCCCAATAACATTCTGTAATCTTCATGAAGCGAAATTATAAAGGACTTTACAGGCACATTCCTACCAAGCAGAATGTCCTGTTTTTGAGAAAAGGATCAAGGTTTTACACCCTTTGTTTTCAGAATATTGATGATATCATCAAAACATTTCATTGCACCTATTTCTTCCGGCTCAAGGCTGATATCAAAAACATCCTCAAGTTCCGCTACAAGGTTAAGTTGCCCCATCGAATCCCAAGCCTCACATGAAGCCTGGGAACAAGTTGCATCAACTGTATCCAATTCAAATGTTTCCCGCAATATCTCCAATACTTTCTCTTCCATCTTATTCTTATTTAATTGTTATTTTATAGAAGTCTTTTATTTTCAGGTCTACCGAACGAAGATTCATGACGTATTCCTTGCTCCCGTCCCGATTTTCCATCAGACAAGTAAATCCACATTTTTCGTAAAAATCTTTCACCTGAGCGTTCTTTGCTGTAGGAATATATTTGGCTTTCAATGAACCGGCCCCGGATTCGGCAAGCATCGCACAAACTTTTTTTATGAACGCCACCTCGATACCCTTGCCCAAGATACGGCAACTCAACAGGAATGTGTCTATTTCATCTCCGGACACCATCACAGTGCCGGTTATGCCATTGTCTCCGAATTTATCGGCTACACCAATACACCAAATCTTCCAGCCTTGCCCTATGAAGTTCCGAACATCGGCATCCGTATATCTCTTTGTAGTAAGGTTGAACTGATTGGTCTTTTGAGTCATCTGAGCAATACGCTGAACGTTAAACTCGTCAGCCGGTTCTATCGTAATCCGGATATCCAGACTCTCCAGATACTTATCAAAGTCAGCAAAAACTTTCTGGGACTGTACTCTTGCCGCATTAGCCTTATACTGCTCTGTCTTATGCCTGTCTTCATCTGTTATGGAATAAACTTTAAAACAGTCTTCAACAAGATGTTTGAAAAAAATCGGCAACTCATAAGGCTGTTCAGGAAAGTCGGGAACGCTCACCATCGGTAACATTTGCTTCACCAATTCACGCTCTGTCGGATTATCATCCACAAACACAAAACTATCCAATCCCAAATTGAGTTCTGTTGCCAGTTCCTTGATGTTCGTAGCCTTGTCGGTCCAATTAATCCGGTAAGACACAAACGCGTCTTTCCGCAGAACCATGAAAGGATTTTTCTCCCAAGCCTCCAATACATCCCGTTCATTGTTTTTGGAACATACGGCAAGAATAACCCCTGAACGCGACAATTGCGACAAAGCTTCCTGAAAATAAAGGAAAGCCTTGCCCGGGTAATCACCCCCGATTTGTATGCCTTCTATACCTTCTTCTCCCAAAACGCCTCCCCAGAGTGTATTGTCAAGATCGAGCACAAGGCATTTCTTGCGCTTCAGGGCAATCCCTTCCAGTTTACGTCCAAACCATGCCTTGAATTCCTTATGCAATTTAGGGGTCATCCCCATCTGGCTTATGAAATAGAACTTCCAGTCAAAAAGTTCCTCCGCTGAATATCTACGGGTAAATTCCGTGATATCAATAACCTTCACATTGCCATTGGAGGCTTCCGCCTCATACAAAGCACGATTATAATCGGACACGGACTCTTGAACCCTATAATCGTCATCCATAAAAGATACTGCATAGAGTATGTCCATAGTCAATATCACAAAGGTTTTCCCGCTGTCAACCTGTTGCAGCACAAAGTTCAAGTTCCTGGCATATCCGCGGATTTCTTCGGCAAGAAGCGCCTGGTCGTATTTAATCGGAACCTGGTACCACCACACGTAAAATTCGGCATCTTGAGGAATTATGCTGATATCAGCATACCCACTAAACGAATATTCCTTGCCGAAAAAACGTTCTATCGTATTATTGCGAAATACGAATTTGCTCATAAGACTTATACCTATTAATATTCTACAAGATGCGATATCCGGCATTGTGTCAAATCAACCAGACCGGTTGCCCACGAAAGACCGGCTCCAAACCCGGAAACAATAACACGTTTACGTTCCGGATATTTATCTTTCAATTCTGAAACTATGGTCAATGGGATTGAAGCAGAGCTCGTATTACCAAATTTATTCAGGCAATAGGGAGTTTTTTCGGTTGACATTTTCAAACGTTTGGAAAAGAAGTCAGTCATAAACTTGTTGGCTTGATGATAAATCAGCAAATCAATATCGTCCACACCCATACCACATTCCTTTAGAAGCATTTTAATATCTTTAGGCTCAACACGCATACCAAAATTAAATACATCCATACCATCCATATAGAATTGTTCTCCTGTACGGATATTTCCATCGGTATCCGATATTTCCTGAAAACCTTCCTGGCAGCTTGGATTGCGATATCCCCCATAAGGCATTTTAATTATATCGTTTCCCTCTCCATCACTATGCAGTGAAAAGACTGATTCAGGGAAATCACCTCTCGACACAAGGGTTGCAGTACCTGCATCACCGAACAGAGGAGTGGCAACCTTGTCATGTTGCGACACAGTCTTTGACATTGTTTCTCCGACAAGCAAAAGAACTTTTCGGACACCTTGCATGCTCGCATAAGCATAAGCAATAGAAAGACCATATACATATCCGGAGCATGCCAAGTTTACATCAAAACACAGAGTATTTGTGCTCAAACCCAACTTGTGTTGAAGAAGTGGAGCAGTCGCAGGTTGATGATAATCAGAAGTCTGGCTCACAAAAATAAGAGCATCAATCTCTTCTTTATCAATAGAGTTGTCTTCAAACATCTTTTCAGCTGCTTTCTGACAAAGATCCGAAGAACAAACTCCTTTATCTGCGTATCTACGCTCGCTAATTCCTACATTCTTTATAACCTTTTCTATTTCATCTTCTGATATAAGATAGGTCAAATCCTTATTATACATCACCTTACGAGGTACACACGCACTGATTGCACGTATGCCCACATCATGATATTTTATTATTGCCATAGAAAAATCATTTTAACGGATACCATCCATCAACTATTCTTATTCATTGTAACGTGAAACCACCGTCAATTACTATACCTGTACCTGTCACAAATGAAGAAGCTTCCGAAAGCAGATAAATGATGCCGTAAGCAACCTCTTCCGGTTTACCAAACCGCTTCATGGGATACCGGGAAGCTTCCACTTCCAACTGTTCCCCGCTTATTACTCCGGCATCCAATATATGAGTATGGATCATTCCCGGACAGACTTCATTAACACGTATTCCTTTTATAGATAAGTCCAAAGCTGCATTCTTTACAAAACCGTGGATGGCACCTTTGGACGTGGAATATAACACATTCCCTCCCACGGATACATGCGGTCCACTAATGGAACATGTAAAGACAATACTCCCGCCTTTTCCTATCTTCTTCGATTTCAGAATTTTTTGAGTCAACAGGATGGGAGATATTGTGTTGATTTCAAGAATCCTGTCTAACTTATCCCGTTTAATAAACTGTGTTGGAACAGTTTCTGTCATACCTGCATTATTGACAAGACCATGCAGCAAAGGAAGCTGCTCCACCAAGTGTTCCATCTGCTGCTCGTCTGTCAAATCTGCCACAAGAGAAATATGCCCTTCCCCTTCCAACTGATTGAAAGTTTCGAGCAAACGGGCTTCGTTGCGACCAGTTATCACCACCTTTCCTCCCATACGGGAACACTCTATGGCAGTAGCTCTACCTATACCGGATGAAGCACCAGTAATAAGAATGTTTTTCCCTTCCAAAGAAAATGGATTATACATTTCTTTTCGATTTGACAATTATAAAAAGGTCATTAACAGTCAATGCGGAACGGATATCATCACCTTTGATACCTACCTCATATTCTTCATCTATCATGGCAATAATAGACAACGCCATTAACGAAGACCATTCATCCAATTGCTTGAATTCTGTGTCAGCAGTAAATGCAGAGGCATCTGTTTCTTCAAACTGCTCTGCGAATCTTTCAATAAAATGCTCTAATTCCATATCTATAAAAATGTTAGTGTCCGATTTTGATATTCCTCTATTATTTATGATACTTGTAACTTCATGAAATTATTTAAATGTCGTTATACGAGAAACAATGAACGCTTTCAGTTTACTACGCATAGCCTTATCAAGCGTGATATAGGCGCTGACACATACCGAAATGCAAATTGCTGCGCAGGTCAGCAACATAAAAACAATATGATGAATATCAACCAGCATGTAGCAGGCTGCACTCACCGCCACAGGCAGCAGCGAAACCTTTAAGCACTGCAGGAAATTGGCGAGTATCTCGCCCCAGGTAAAACCAATCTCACGGCAAAGGATATAAGGTTTCACAATATAAGAAAAAATGATGGTCTGAATAACGCAGATGTACTGTACCCACATCACTCCACATCCCAACTTGAGCAACAGATACAAAAATGCAAACATCCCGATGCCCATCCACACGGCAGCCATGGAATTGGACTTCAGCTTGCCTGAAGCGATCATGGGAACATAAAGTGTGGAACTATATACGTTGAATATCTGCTTAAGCAAGATGAACTGTGTAAACACCACCGCATAAGGGGGGACATCGACCAGCCACAAACCAAGTAGCGGTTCCATCACCACCATAGCCGGAAGTGCCAACAGCAGTAGCAGTTCGTGCACGTAGATACTGCTATTGAGCGTGAGCTTACGGAAATCAGCATAATCACCCGCAGCATAATATTTGATGATTTGCGGGTTAATGGCTGTCTGTAGGTTACTCACAAACTGCATGAGGGCTCCTGCAATTTGGTTGCCAATAGCTTGTGCAGCCACAATGGCGGGCTGAAAAAAAAGGTTTATCAGCACGATGATTCCTTGATTGGAGAGTATCTGTGATACATTGGCTATGAGACTCTGGCTTGAAAAAGAAACCATCTGGTGAAATATGCTACGGTCGAACCTGCGGAACAGGAAAGATTCATGATAATGCCTAATACAATAACTCCAATAAAAGATGGCCACCAATAATTGCACAACACCAATGAGAATGGCATAAAGAATGAGCCTGTCAGAAGTTGATATGACCAGCAAATAAACTATCACCAGCTTGGCCACGGCCTCGAATATACCTAAATAGGCATAGACGTTCATATTCTCATGGGCTATAATCACAGAGGTATAAGGCACCTGGGTAATGGCTACAAAAGTGGTGAACACAGAGATATGGAAAACCCACAAGACGGCATACATCCGTTCGGGCGGAATGACCAGTTTATGGCAAACAAACCATAACCCACCCGTCTCCATCAATATGGCCACCAATAACGCCAGCAACAGATGCGAGTAGAAGGCGGTGCAGAAGGTGTAACTAAGTCTGCCGGAATCACCGGCTCCCAAAGCATACGTGAGAAAGCGGGATGTACTGGTGCTGAGTGTCGCGCTGAGGAAAGTGAGCATACCCACCACACCTCCAACGGTATTGAACAGGCCATAGTCCACCACTCCCAATTTGTCCAATACAACTCGTGATGTGTATAGTCCTACACCCATCACAAGCAGCATACGCATATACAAGAAAATTGTATTTTTGGCAATGCGCCTGCTATTTCCTATGGATTGAGACATATAATGTAAGTGCCCAATTTTGACATATTCCGTATGGAAAGCCCCCCTTGGGGAGCTTTCCTCTTAAAATTTTAGAAAAACGAAGTTGATTTTTAAAGTTTATAGATATCTGTCAATCCTCTATTTTATACGCAAGTACTCAATTTATAGGCAGTCATTGAATTTTATACTCACCAATATTCCTCGTCTCTTTACTGAAGTTCACCCCGACCTTCACCAAACGCTTGCCGTCCAGACGGTAAGGGATGAGATAACCTTTCTCGTCTATCTGTTTCAGGGCTTCTTCCGCCGTTCCGTTTAGCTTGAACTCGAAAGCATAAACGGCATCGGGAGTTATCACCACTGCATCGGCACGGCCGCGTGAACTGCGGACTTCACTCCGGATGAACTGCCCCAACAGTGTGAACACAACATGAAATATAGCCTGATAATGACGTTCATTGTTGTTGCTCAACTCGTAGGGAATACCCGCAAAGAACACCCTCAAGCGTTCCATAAAGGCATCCACGTCACCGGCCTTCAGTTCACGCATGAACTTGGCAATGTGAAAGCCCGTTTCATCGTCGGTCACTTCAGTATAATAGGGTACCAGAAAATTCAAAAAGCCGTAACGGACTTCATCGTTGGGGAAGCCCAAGGTATAGAGACCAACCTCTTTGTCATATCCCTTGATCGTGAGGTAACCGCTCTGGTAAATCATGGGGAGCGGATTGCGTGCGTCCGCACGATATTCTGAGAAAGCGGAAGAAGTGACTTCCATACCGTCAATAAGGAGACGGAGGTCGTAATCACTCTGCTGCAACAGTTCAACCAAATAGGTAGGAGTACCCGTCTGGAACCAGAAATTACTCAATGTCTTCGACTTGCATGCATTCAATACGCTGAAAGGATTGAAGACACCTTCGCTGTAGGGATAAAAATGATAACCGTCGTACAAACGGGTCATCTTGTCAACCATTGTTTCGAAATCAGTTTCGGAAAAGGCAGCCAAACCCTGTATTTCCGGAGTGAACGTCTTCACCAGTTCGTCTTTCGTTATACCGCATAGGGAAGAGTATTCGGGCCAGAAACTGATGTCCTGCAGCTGGTTCAAGTCACTGAATACACTGACCTG
>NZ_GL882625.1 GCF_000195635.1 Bacteroides fluxus YIT 12057
AGTTATATTTATAATAGTGTTGCGGAATTAAGGAATATATACAAAGCGAACCAATATGCAAACATGAATTTCCTAAAAATCCCATTCATGGAATGTATGCACGAAAAAGAGCAGCATGCGCGGGAACAAGGACTTTTAAGCTGAATTCCCACAAAATTCTCTAACTTTGTATCCATTACATAGAACATTCATGTCCAAACCAATATTGAAACATTAAAAATATGCCTATCATAGAAATATCTTCCCTGACCCATCCCGGAGCAGAAGTATTCAGCACTCTGACCGAAGCCCAGCTGCGCAACCGCCTTGAGCCCTCCAGAGGAATATTCATCGCCGAAAGTCCCAAAGTCATCAAAGTAGCCTTGAACGCCGGCTACGAACCATTGGCACTCTTGTGCGAACACAACCACATCACCGGAGATGCAGCCGACATTATCAAAAGTTGTGGTGACATCCCCGTTTATACAGGCAGCAGGAAACTGCTGGCCACCCTGACCGGATATGTACTGACCCGTGGTGTACTTTGCGCCATGCGCCGGCGCATGTTGCCAAGCGTGGAAGAGGTATGCCGGGAAGCCCGGCGTATCGTAGTTATTGACGGTGTGGTGGACACCACCAATATCGGAGCCATCTTCCGTTCGGCTGCCGCCCTTGGAATAGATGCGGTATTACTGACACGTAACTCCTGCGACCCGCTGAACCGGCGTGCGGTCAGAGTATCCATGGGTTCCGTCTTCCTCCTGCCCTGGACTTGGCTGGACGGTTCTTTAAGCGGGCTGAACAAATATGGCTTCCGTACGGCAGCCATGGCACTCAGCGACCATTCCATCTCTATCGACGATCCGGTTCTGACGGCAGAGCCCAAACTCGCCATCGTAATGGGTACCGAAGGCGACGGGCTACCGCACGAAACAATTACCGAAGCTGATTATGTAGTCCGTATCCCCATGTCACACGGCGTTGACTCGCTCAATGTAGCCGCAGCGTCTGCCGTGGCCTTCTGGCAACTTCGTGCCCAAGGGTTAAGGGAAACAACATGTTTAGCTAAAGGAAACAAGATATTTGACTAAGGGAAACATTTTGTTCACTACAATCGATAACATAAATTCAAAATATAAAGAAGAACCTTTCCAATTCTTTCCCTACCTTTGTATCATAAAACAGCAAAGTCAAAATGATATGAAGAAACAAATTGCCGTATTGACCGCCTTCCTGCTCATGTTGGCAGGATGCGGTTCTGTGCCCGTCACCGGACGGAAACAGATTCTTTTGGTTTCGGACCAGGAAGTATTGACCTCCAGCCTGACCCAGTATAAGGACTATATAAAGAGCGCTCCCAAGTCAGGCTCTGCAACACAATCGGCGATGGTGACACGTGTGGGGAGAAGAATTGCGGCAGCCACCGAACAATATCTGAAACAGGACGGACTGGCCGATGAAGTGAAAAACTTCTCATGGGAATTCAATTTAGTGAAGGATAACCAGATAAACGCCTTCTGCATGCCCGGTGGAAAAATCGTGGTATATGAAGGACTGATGAAGCTGGTCTCTTCAGACGATGAACTGGCGGTAGTTATCGGACATGAAGTGGCACATGCCGTAGCCAAGCACAGCAATGAGCGCATGAGCCAACAGATACTGGCGCAATATGGAGCACAGATACTGAATCAGTCGCTCTCGCAAAAAAGCACCGCCATGCAGACCATTGCCAAGCAAGTATATGGTGTAGGCGCACAATACGGAGTAATGCTGCCTTTCTCTCGAAAGCACGAATCAGAGGCAGATTATATGGGACTCATCTTTATGCGCATGGCAGGCTATAATCCGGATGTAGCCGTCAAGTTCTGGCAAAAGATGTCGGCAGGGACAACAGCCAAAGTGCCCGAACTGATGAGTACACACCCAAGCGACTCCCGCCGCATCAATGACATACAAAAGGCATTGCCGGAGATTAAGGCCAAATACAAGTAAATCCAACGGACAGTAATCTTTCCGGAAAGACCGGCTACCCGGAGCTTGTTGCTCCAATAACCATACCCCAATTAAACGAGAAGGAGAATATAAGATGAAAAAGACTTTTATAGGAATTCTGGCATTAGCCATCGTCTGCAGCAGCTGCGGCACCGGTCGGATGGCATCGGGCGACTCCGGAGCCATATTCACCGGAGCTGCCATCGGAGGCAATATAGGCGGTGCCATCGGTGGACTGATAGGCGACAGTAACGGAGGATGGAGAGGCGGCTACCGGGGTTCTGCCATCGGGACAATCATCGGAACCGTTGCAGGAGCAGCCATCGGCAATGCCGCAACGGCTCCGAAACAACCCGAAGAATACAGCTATCGGGTAGAGAGAACCCAGCCTTACCCTACCTGCTCCGAAGCACAGAAAGCGCCCTCGGCAACCGACTGTCTGAAGATACGGAACATACGCTTTATTGATGCCGACCGCAATCATATAATCAGTTCCGGAGAAAGCAGTAAAGTTATCTTTGAAATTATCAATGAAGGCGCTCAAACGGCTTATAACGTGGTTCCCATAGTAGCAGAAACAACAGGAATGAAGCGTATCTATATTTCACCTTCCGTCATGATAGAACAGATAACCCCGCACAATGGAGTGAAATATACCGCCAACATCAATGCCGGAGAACGGATAAAGACCGGAGAAATAATCATACATATTGCCGTAGCCGACGAATACGGTCAAGAATACGACTGGCAGGAATTCTCGTTACAGACACAACGGTGACTGAGCGACTTCCATAAACGGCAAGTTTATCAATTGGACAGCAAAAAAACAAGCAATGGAACAGCAACAATCCTCCTATAAAGAAAGAGAACGTACAGACCTCCGCGAGCCACGGCGTTTCAAGGTGACTATCTACAACGATGATTTTACTACCATGGAATTTGTAGTGAAAATACTTACCGCTGTATTCTTCAAGTCAACTGCCGAAGCCGAGGCTTTGATGATGAAAGTACACGAGAGCCAATCGGCCGTGGTAGGTATCTATCCGTATGACATCGCCCAGTCTAAAGTTCAGAAAGCCACACGCATGGCACGTAATGAAGGTTTCCCGCTCCGGCTCACAGTGACTCCGGAGAAAGAATAAAAAAATAAAGAAGAATATGAATATAAAAAATACAGAAGCTGTGAATCGTGCTTTTACTTCCGCACAGCATAAGGCAATGCAGTACCGGCACGAATTCGTTACCCCGGAACACCTGCTGAGTGCATTTATGGAGCAAACACCTTTCGTAAATGCCTTGGGAGAATTCTGCTTCGACATTCACAGTTTTTCCCTCAGCATTGAGAATTACCTCCGGACGGAAATGGAAAGTGTTCCCCAAGAAATGGAATATGAACTGGAGATATCCGCCCAACTCAATGAGCTTCTGCAACATGCCTACTTGATGACCGACTACTCCGGTGCCGAGGAACTGGATGTTCCCCACCTCGTGCAAGGTATGCTCCAACTGGAAGACTCCCTGGCATGCTATTTACTGAAAGATGCCGTAAGCCACGAGATACCCGATTTTATAAGTTCACTGATTTCCGATTATGAAGATGCCGAACCGGACGGGGCCGCCACTTCCTCCATACAAGAGCAAAGCGAACCTTGGCGCAACTACGTAACCTGCCTCAACGATATCCTGGAAAATCATAATCCGCTTATAGGCCGTGAAGCTGAACTGGAGAGAACGGTCCAGGTACTCTGCCGCAAAGAAAAGAACAACCCTCTGCACATAGGTGAACCCGGAGTGGGCAAGACCGCCCTTGCCTACGGACTTGCCGCCCGGATAGAGGCGGACAATGTTCCCGAACGTCTGGCGGGTTGCCGCATATACGAACTCGACTTGGGCAGTCTGCTTGCCGGAACGCAGTACCGGGGAGACTTTGAGAAACGACTGAAAACCATCATGGAAGGCGTACGCAACGAAGGCCGTGCCATTATTTATATTGACGAAATACACAACCTGATCGGCGCCGGACGTACGGGAGACGGTTCAATGGATGCCTCCAACCTGTTGAAACCCTATCTGGAGACTGGCGATATCCGTTTTATCGGATCTACGACCTACGAAGAGTTCAACCGCTACTTTGCGGGAAGCAAAGGAATGGTGCGCCGTTTCCAGCAGATAGACATCCTGGAACCAAGCATTGAGGAAACCGTACATATCATAGAGGGGCTGAAAGAAAAATACGAAACCTTTCATGGGGTGGTTTACGAAGACGGTGTGATTCCCTACGCCGTCTCAGCCAGCGCACGATTCATCAACGACCGTTTCCTGCCCGACAAGGCCATTGACTTGATAGACGAAGCCGGAGCCTACCGGGTAATGCACCCCATTAAACGGAAAAAGAAACAGACTGTGGACAAGGCTTTGATTACCGATGTCCTGGCACGTATCTGCAAAGTAGATACCCTTGCCTTGAAAGAAGAAGACACTGCCTCGCTGGAGACCCTGCATCCACGCATCAGCGCCAAGATATACGGACAAGACGAGGCTGTACGCCAAGTTGTGGAAGCCGTGCAAATGTCCAAAGCCGGACTGATGGATGAAAACAAGCCACTGGCAAGCCTGCTTTTCGTAGGTCCGACCGGAGTAGGTAAAACAGAAGTAGCCAAAGTGCTTGCAACAGAACTGGGAATTGCCCTGCAGCGTTTTGACATGAGCGAATATACTGAAAAGCATACCGTAGCAAAACTCATTGGCTCCCCTGCCGGATATATAGGCTACGAAGATGGCGGACTTCTGACTGACGCCATCCGTAAAACCCCAAACTGTGTATTGCTGCTCGATGAAATAGAGAAAGCGCATCCCGATGTCTTCAACATCCTGCTGCAAGTAATGGATTATGCCATACTGACCGACAACAAAGGCCGTAAAGCCGATTGCCGCCATGTGATACTTATCATGACCTCCAATGCCGGAGCACAATTCGCCCGCCAGGCATCTGTAGGCTTCAATAGCCGGATTAGTTCCGGAGAAGCCATGTTGAAGCAGGTAAAGAAAACTTTCAAGCCGGAGTTTATCAACCGGCTATCGGCAACAGTAGTCTTTCACGACATGGACAGGCAGATGGCAACACGCATCCTCGACAAGAAACTCGGCGAACTGCGCAGCAAGCTGGCTGCACGCCAGGTCGAAATGGAATTCAGTCCCGAAGCACACAGCTGGCTGTTGGAGCAAGGGGTTACCCAAGAATACGGTGCCCGTGAAATAGACCGCGTCATCGCCTCGCGACTGAAACCGCTATTCATGCGCGAAATCCTGTTCGGTTCATTGAAAACAGGAGGCAAAGTCCGTATAGAAATAGAAGAGAACGAACTAAAGCTACGGTAATGGTTTTCAGACTGACAAAAAAGCTCGCATTCCCCGACCCGCACTACGGAGACGAAGACGGATTGCTCGCAGTAGGCGGTGACCTCTCCATCGACCGGCTCATCCTCGCCTATTCCAACGGCATATTCCCATGGTATGCTTTTCGCGAGAACCAGATCCAATGGTGGTGTCCGATGGATCGTTTTGTGATCTTTCCAGACGAAATCCACATCTCTCACTCCATGCGCACCCTCATCAACAAGGGAAAGTACAGGCTTACTTTCAATCAGGCATTCCGCGAAGTGATCCAGACGTGCGGCAATCTGCGCATCGACATGGAAGGAGCCTGGTTAGGCAAAGATATGATGGATGCCTACACCCGCCTGCACGAGCAGGGATTTGCCGCCAGCGTAGAGGTATGGGACAAAGAACGTCTCATAGGAGGACTTTATGGAGTGACATTAGGGCGTTGTTTTTTCGGCGAAAGCATGTTTTCGTTGGTATCCGATGCCTCAAAACTGGCACTGATACATCTTGCCGCCACTTTCCGGTCACTTGGCGGAGTGATGATAGATTGCCAGTTCGAAACTCCCCATCTCCTCTCAATGGGTGGCAGGCACATCAGTTATGAGGAATACATGAAATACATTGAACAATAAAAACAGAGAGCAGATATGGCAGACAACTATCTTGAAAACCAGATGGAACAATACCAGGCACGAAAGGCCGCTTGGGAAAGAGAACGTAAGTACAAAAAAGCGTCACCCGTTCCCCAAAACAAGTCCAAGCAGCCGGAAGATGCCGCAGTGCAGATTTCACAAACGAAACGGATTTTCGTCACCGGTGGAGCCGGGGGCATAGGCAAAGCTATCGTACAGGCTTTTTGCCGGACCGGTTGCCGGGTGGCTTTTTGTGACATGAACGAAACCACCGGGCAGCAAACCGCCCAAGAAACCGGAGCGGCATTCTACCCCGTCGATATCAGTGACAAAGACGCACTGGAACATTGCATGCAGAGCCTCTTCAACGAATGGGGAGATATTGACGTTATCATCAACAACGCAGGTATCAGCGAATTCTCCCCGCTCACGGAAACAGACGTTGAAGCTTTTGACAGAATAATGTCGGTCAACCTGCGTCCGGTATTCATTACGTCGCATGCACTGGCCGTACACCGCAAAAAGCAGACAAACGCCAATCCATACGGAAGAATCATCAACCTTTGCTCCACACGTTATCTGATGAGTGAACCCGACAGCGAAGGATACGCAGCCTCCAAAGGCGGTATCTATTCATTGACACACGCTCTCGCCATGTCCCTTGCCAAGCAACATATCACGGTGAATTCCATTTCACCGGGTTGGATACAGAATCATGATTACGGCCAACTACGCCTGGAAGACCATGCACAGCACCCCTCCGGACGAGTGGGAAAGCCAGAGGACATTGCCCGCATCTGTGTATTTCTTTGCCAAGAAGAAAATGATTTCATCAATGGAGAAAACATCACGGTTGACGGAGGCATGACCAAAAAGATGATTTATACTGAATAACCGTAATTCCTAAAACTTAATGTTTATCTTTGCGCCATTATGTTACACCGGTTCACCACTTCCATCAATGACATTCCATTACCGGAAAGGTTCACTTACCCTTTCTGCTATACGCCCCATCCGCTCTGCAAGCTGGCGGCCCAAGAAGTACAAGACTACCTCAACCAGCAGACGCAATGGAAACATGAATTGGAACAAGGCAAAATGTTCGGCGTACTGATAGTGCAGACAAGTCAAGGAGAAATCGGATATTTAGCCGCTTTCTCCGGCATCCTCGCCGGAAACAACATGCATCCGTTCTTTGTTCCGCCTGTATATGACCTGTTACAGCCGCAAGGATTCTTCAAGATCGGAGAAGAACAGATTTCACAAATCAATATCCGCATCAAGCAACTGGAAGAAGACAAGGATTTCCAAAAATCAGTCACAAAGCTGTCAGTATTGGAACAGGACGCGCAAAACGCATTGAACAAAGAACGGCAGCAAATGAAGGCAGCCAAACAACGGCGGGAAGCACAAAGGCAAAGTTCTCCACTCTCCTTGGAAGAAGAGGCCGCACTGATACGCGAAAGCCAGTTCCAGAAAGCCGAATATAAACGCATGGAACGTGCTTGGAAAGAGAAAATCAGCTCCATGAGAAGCCGGATTATTCTCCATGAAGAGGAAATACAACAACTGAAAGCTGAACGGAAAAAACGCTCTGCCGCACTTCAACAAAAGCTATTCAGGCAATTCAAAATGCTGAATTACAAGGGAGAGACCAGAACTCTTTGCGAAATCTTCGCAGAAACCGCACATAAAACTCCACCTGCCGGAGCCGGTGAATGTGCCGCTCCCAAACTACTGCAACAAGCCTACCTTCATCATTGGAGACCGATTGCTATGGCAGAATTCTGGTGGGGAGCTTCTCCCAAGACTGAAATACGCCATCACGGCCATTACTATCCTGCATGCAAAGGAAAGTGCGAACCCATACTACGGCACATGCTGCAGGGATTGGAAGTAGAAGAAAATCCGATGTTACGCAGCATGCGATTCATCCCCAAGGAACTGGAGATTATCTTTGAAGACCGATGGCTTGCAGTAATCAATAAGCCTGCAGGCATGCTTTCTGTTCCCGGCAAGGAAGAGGCCATTTCTGTCTATAGCCTGATGCGCCAGCGATATCCCGATGCAGAGGGACCTATGATTGTACACCGCCTTGACATGGCAACTTCCGGTTTACTAATCATTGCCAAAACCAAGCAAGTACACCGAAACCTACAGGCACAATTCAAGGAGCGGACCGTGAGAAAGCGATACATCGCTTTGCTGGACGGCATTGTTCCACAAAATACAGGAACCATAGAATTGCCACTTTGCCCGAATCTCCTTGACCGTCCGCGGCAGATGGTGAATACAGAACACGGAAAAGTGGCGATTACGGATTTTGAAGTACTGGAACGGAAAGGAAACATCACTCGTATCTCCCTGTACCCGCACACCGGACGTACACATCAGCTACGCATACATACAGCCCATCCACTGGGGCTGCATTGCCCCATCATAGGCGATGAACTCTATGGCAAAAAAGCAGACAGGCTTTGCCTGCACGCTGAAACCATAGAATTCATACATCCGATATCGGGCGAAACAATCAAACTGACTAAAAAAGCCGGATTCTAAAAGTAAACACAACATCTATACAAAAACAACAAATGGAAATAACCCAACCTACCCCTCAAGATTATGACGAGCTTCTTACCCTATGGGAAGCCTCAGTACGGAGCACCCATCATTTTCTGGCCGAAGAAGACATCCTGTTTTATAAACCGTTGATACGGGAACAGTATTTCCCCACCGTAGAACTTTATATCATCCGCAACCAGGAAGAAAGGATAGCAGCCTTTATGGGATTAGGCGGTGAACTCATTGAAATGCTATTTGTACATCCCGACGAACAAGGCAAAGGATATGGAAAACAGTTGATGGCTTATGCCCTTCACGAAAGGCACATCCACAAAGTAGATGTCAACGAACAAAATGAGCAGGCATGTCTGTTCTACCAACATTCAGGCTTCAAGATTGTCGGCCGTGACGAGACAGACTCTACAGGAAAACCTTTTCCTATTCTACACTTGCAATGGAAACTTGATTTATATACACTCAATACACCCTACTTATGAAAATACATCATATTGCTATCTGGACTTTCCGACTGGAAGAAATGAAAGAGTTTTATACCCGCTACTTCAAGGGAATCAGTAATGAAAAATACATCAACCCGAAAAAGGGCTTCGAATCCTATTTTCTCCGTTTTGAAGGAGGTACGGATTTAGAATTAATGAGTAGAACCGATATCCGGAATACTCCTATCGAGGAAAACAGACGAGGGCTCACTCACTTCGCTTTTTCGTTTGAAAGCAAAGAGGCCGTGCTTCAACAGACAGAATTGCTGCGCTCCGCAGGATATACCATTGCGGGAGAACCCCGTACTTCCGGAGACGGATATTTTGAAAGTGTAGTTTTAGATCCCGACGGCAACCGCATCGAGTGCGTTTTCAAAGCCTAAGGGCGCGAAACAGCCCGGATTGATAGAAGCATCCGAGAGATTGATGACGATACCACAATCTTCTATTATCTCTACCAACTCTTGAAAAGAATCTTCCCGCAAAGGTCCCCTGCCCAAAGGAATAATCTGATGCTTGCACTTTGCCAGGTAGTCCGTCAAGTTCTTCCCGACAAATCCGGAAGCGCCACTAATACCTATTCTCATAACTGCAACTTTTTTACAAAACAACAAATCAGCCTGTTTTTTAGTTCGTAAAATCCCGTCTACAAGAAAAAGTCATTTTATACAGAATTAAAATCATCACTTTCCGCAGGGCATTCCTCTAAGTTTCCTATGTTTGCATTATTATTCAATCCTTGATTTTAAACTTAATTTTTCAACATGAAATTCATCGCATTACTATTCACCGTATTCATTAGTTTACAAACCTTCGGTCAGGAAAAGTTTCCCGACGGAACTCCTATTCCCGATTGGTTCAGACAAAACAACATTGTCAATATAGAGACATTGGGAGGAAAATACCGGATCACCGACTACGGTGCAGTCAATGACAGTACCCTCCTGCAAACGGAAAAAATACAAGCGGTCATTGACCTGGCTTCCCAAAAGGGAGGTGGTGTCATTATTATCCCCAAAGGTACCTTCCTCAGCGGTTCTCTTTTCTTCAAACCGAGAACACATTTATATTTAGAAGAAGGCGCCATGCTGAAAGGCAGTGACGACATCAGCAACTTTGCGATTGTAGATACCCGCATCGAAGGTCAAAGTCTGAAATATTTTGCAGCGTTGGTCAATGCCGACCGGGTGGATGGCTTCACTATTTCCGGTAAAGGAACCATTAACGGCAACGGAGAACGTTACTGGAAATCATTCTGGCTACGCCGCAAGGTCATTCCCAAATGCACCAATATGGATGAACTGCGTCCCCGGCTAATCTACATTTCCAACAGTAACGATGTGCAGCTTTCAGGGGTACATTTTATCAACTCTCCTTTTTGGACAACACACATTTATCGTTGCAACAATGTAAAACTGCTCGGCCTGCACATTTTTGCTCCATCAGCTCCGGTAAAGGCCCCGAGCAGCGATGCGGTTGACCTCGATGTATGCAAGAATGTATTGATAAAAAACTGCTATATGTCCGTAAACGATGATGCCGTAGCCTTGAAAGGCGGCAAAGGACCTTGGGCAGACAAGGACCCTAACAACGGTGGAAACAGCAACATTATCATTGAAGACTGTACATACGGTTTTTGCCATAGCGGACTGACGTTCGGAAGCGAGTCCGTCTATAACCGCAATATTATCCTACGCCGTTGCAAAATCAGTAATGCCAGCCGCCTGTTATGGCTGAAGATGCGTCCGGATACTCCCCAGCATTACGAATATATTTTGGTGGAAGACATTACGGGAAGTGCCAAAAGCTTTCTCTATATCAAACCTTGGACTCAGTTTTTTGACTTGAAAGGCCGTAAGGATATGCCAATGTCCTATTCCAACAATGTGACGATGCGCAATATTGACTTCAAGTGTGATGTATTCTTCAATGTCAGCCGATCTGACCAATACCAGCTGAAAGACTTTACCTTCGAAAATCTGAATATCCGAGCAAAAGACGGAAAATGCGACAAGGAAATCATCTCAAACTTCAAGTGGGACAAAGTAAAAGTAAATAACTGATAATCCATGATTAGTGATTTGTCTTATCTGTTCTGCATGAAAAGACAAATCACTAATCACCAATTACTATTCAAAGCTTCTCAATAACTTAATTTCTTCTGCCCAAAGAGATTCATCGGGTGTTTCCAAAATAACGGGCATGTCATTGAAACGTTCATCCTGCATGAAACGTCTAAAGAAATCCAGACCAATCAACCCTTTTCCGATACTGTCATGACGATCTACCCTGGAGCCCATAGTTTTCTTGGAATCATTCAGGTGTATGCCGCGCAGATAACCGAAACCGACTGTCGCATCAAACTCTCCGAATACTTTGTCATATTCATTCACGATATCATAACCGGCAGTAAAAGTGTGGCAAGTATCAAGACAGACTCCCACACGCGATTTATCTTCTACCCGGTCAATGATATGCTTCAGTTGCCAAAACTCATTTCCTACATTGCTCCCCTGACCGGCAGTATTCTCGATTACTGCTGTAACACCCTTGGTCTTAGCTAAAGTCATATTAATGGATTCTGCCACCCGGTCTAAACATGTTTCCACAGAAATTTTATTCAGATGGCTGCCCGGATGAAAATTCAGCAGTTTCAGTCCCAGTTCTTCACAACGCTGCATTTCATCCAGAAAAGCGGCACGGCTTTTTTGCAGACCTTCTTCTTCGGGATGCCCCAAATTTATCAGATAACTGTCATGAGGAAGGATATAGCGGGAGTCGAAACCGTACTTCTCGCAATTTTCCTTAAAAAGGCTGATACTTATATCACTCAGAGGCTTTGCCACCCACTGACGTTGGTTCTTGGTAAAGAGGGCGAATGCATTTGCCTCTATTTCGTGAGCATTGCCGGGAGCCTGTTCAACTCCGCCGCCGGCTGATACGTGTGCACCTATAAATTTCATAATTCTATTATATTTAGTAAACCATGTCTGTTTCTACAGAAGATTATTCTTTCATAAATTCCCATTGGGACACCTTCATGTCCACACACCCGTTTCCGCGGAACTTTACACCTTCACTTTCCAGTAATCCCCGCTGTTCCTCCCAAAAAGGAACCAATCTTCCCTGGCTGTTCACCACCCTATGGCAAGGCAGCCCCAAGCCTGAAGATGCATTGCGCAAAGCATGCCCTACCATACGGGAATATTGAGGTTTTCCCAAAAGATAAGCTATTTGCCCGTAAGTGAGCACACGTCCCGGGGGGATGGCGGCAACTACATTATAAACTTCCTTCTGAAAGAGATCCTTATCCATGAAATCTTATTTTTCAAGGCAAAGATAACGCAAACCTCGGCAGAATAAAATAAACAAGTTCATTTTATTCTGCCGAGGTGCGACTTATTTTCGTTTTCCAAACAAAAACATGACCGGAGATAGGCAGGCCTGTTTACAAGAATGTACTTGCACCGAGGATATTATACATATAAGTCACATTGCGAACGCGTATTATCCCACCATCCGGAGTAAACAATATCTGATATTTAGTCTGACTGTTCGCCATACCGACTTCTACAGCTACAATAGATTGCCATTCGGGAAACTGAACCCACGTTACATTCTGTACCATACCACCGGAATATTCACTGGCAGCAAAGGCGTTATATACAGCAGCAGGCACTTCATCCATGGTCGCCCAATCCGTCTGTTTCATCACCCATTGGGCATTAGCGCCAAACCATACCCTTGTATCGAAACCGTTCCTCATAAAATCCGCAACATAATAGGATCCATCTTGCGACCAGGCAATATCATTCGCCGCAGGATACATTTTTTTAAGCGCTTCCTGTACGTTGACAGGAGCCCAATCGGCAAAGGCCGAAACCGACGCCGCCAGCATCAGTATCAAAAAAGAAAACTTCAATTTACTCATATCGTATCGGATTATTGTTATCCGTAGCTAAACAAGAGTAATCCAAAGAATGTTTCCCGGGGAAACAAGAATCCATACCTGTTGGTGGAATTATACAAGTATTCTTACTATCTTTGCTTCTTGAAGGCGAAACAGCAAACAGAGATACAGTACAAAAAGAGAACAGAAAGTTATCAATCGGAGAACTCAACCAAAACAAATATCATGAAATTCCTTACACTCACACCAGAAAACATATCTACCGAGCATTTATGTTGCACAATTGGCGACAAAAGATGCTCCAATCAAAATAAAATTCTATATTTGCATTCCATGTGAATGAATAGCAATTTATGTCCCGTATAGAACAAGAAAAACAAACCGTAGAGCAAATGATACGGCTATATTGCCGGAAAAAAGAAGGCAACAAGAAACTATGTCCCCAATGTCGCGAACTATTGGACTATTCACATGCACGACTTTCCCGCTGTCCTTTCGGAGAAAAAAAATCCACGTGCAAACTTTGCACCATTCATTGCTACAAACCGGAAATGAAAGAACGGATGCGTGAAGTAATGCGGTATGCTGGGCCCCGAATGTTGTTTTATCATCCTGCCGCAGCATTCCGCCACTTATGGAGAGAATGCCTGTGTCAGAATCTGACTAAGCGTTTGGGAGATCCGTGCCAAGAACAAGAAAAACAGTAAACCTCACTCAAATCATATCCCTCCAACGAGGCTGTTGCGTCCTTTGGCACAATCTCCCCTTTGTCAGAGACATAAACAGGCAGGCGTTCCCCACGCTCGTTCATCACAAAAAATGCCCCCACCTTACATTGGGGGCATAACATTTTACGCATAATCAGTTGAAATAATAAAGGAATATTGCCACTCCTTCGAGCGCTTTCTTTTTCTCACCCTGGATTTCGATGGCAAACTTGATTTCCGCCTTGGCAACTCCACGCAAATTCGCCAGAGACTGCAATTCTGCAACAAGCCGGATACTCTGTCCGGATAATACAGCCTGCCCGAATTTCATCTTATCCATGCCATAGTTAATCATCATCTTCAGGTTATTCACCTCAATAATCTGGTTCCACAAGTAAGGCAACATAGACAAAGTCAGATATCCATGCGCTATGGTACTTTTAAAGGGGCTCTCCACTTTAGCACGTTCCGGTTCCACATGAATCCACTGGTGATCCAAAGTTGCATCGGCAAAAAGATTGATACGCTCCTGCGGAAGTTCCACATAGTCTGAAACACCAATTTGCCGGCCTACCAGCTTTTCAAAATCCTCATACGAGTTGATAATCACTTTTTCCATTATTTTTTGATATTATTTAATAAATGAATCCCGTCCCATACCCGACAAGTATCGTCAGTTTCCACTGAAACGGACAATACGTCCGTCTTCATACCCTTTCTTTCCGAGACGTAAAAAACGGTAACAAATATACTTTTAATTCCAGCAAGTGCAAAACGCAGGCATACCTTTTTCGCATTCAAAAAATCATATTTATTCTTATTTCTGGCTTCTGTCACCACATATATATCTGAAAATAACGTATATTTGCGTTGTTCTTGTTATCAAATATGATGACTAATGCCAATATGGAGCAATCTTGTTCCACTACCCTGACGAAAAAACAGAAAACAAATTCTACCATGAAACATGCCATTATTGTAGGCGCCACCTCCGGCATAGGAAAAGAAGTAGCCAAATTGCTGGTACAGCAAGGATGGCACATAGGAATTGCCGGCAGAAGGACAGAAGCTTTGAAGACCCTGCAAACCGGTGCCCCCACCCAAATTGATATACAGCAAATAG
Source organism: Bacteroides fluxus YIT 12057 (assembly GCF_000195635.1). Lineage (GTDB taxonomy): Bacteria > Bacteroidota > Bacteroidia > Bacteroidales > Bacteroidaceae > Bacteroides > Bacteroides fluxus. The sequence continues at coordinate 14,790 of NZ_GL882625.1, forward strand.
ATGTAACGGATGAGGATGCCCCCGCACGATTACAGCAGTTGATAGAGAGACTGGGAGATATGGACCTTTTTCTCCTCAGTTCCGGAGTAGGTTTCCAGAACCGGGATTTGAACCCGGAAACAGAGTTGGATACGGCGCGTACCAATGTGGAAGGATTTATCCGTATGGTAACCTGCGCATTCAACTATTTCAAAAAGAGAGGATGCGGACACATTGCCGTCATCAGTTCCATTGCAGGGACCAAAGGCCTGGGAGTTGCTCCCTCATACTCTGCCACCAAGCGGTTCCAGAACACCTATATAGATGCATTGGCACAATTATCGGGCATGCAGCATCTTAATATTCACTTTACGGATATCCGCCCGGGCTTTGTTGCCACCGACCTATTAAGAAACGGCAAGTACCCTATGCTGATGCAAGCAGATAGCGTGGCACGGCACATAGTCAATGCCTTACACCGGAAAAAGCGAATAGCCGTCATTGACGGACGCTACCGGATATTGGTATTCTTCTGGCGGATGATTCCACGATGGTTATGGGAAAGGTTGCCCATAAAGAATTGATTTCGTATCTTCACGCCACAAAACATAAACAGTCCCAACATGAAAAGAAATTCAAAACACATAGCAGTTACAGCCGCCATCGCCTTATGCGCCGGTTCCACCCTACCCTTCCTTGCCGGAAGCAGCACCCTGGACCCGGAACGTGACTCGGTAAAATCCGAAGTGCCTTACTGCGTGACCTCTCCCGCCGTACCGGAGAAAATCTCCTTTGCCGGACAAGAAATAGACTTGTTGCGCTACGACCACCGTGAACGCATGGACCGTGAACTGATGTCCTTCACGTATATGCACTCCACCACCATGCTCACCGTGAAACGTGCCAATCGGTATTTCCCCGTCATAGAACCCATACTGAAAGCCAACGGACTGCCTGATGACTTCAAATATCTGGCCGTAATAGAAAGTAATCTCAATCCTCTCGCCAAGTCACCTGCAGGCGCATCCGGCTTATGGCAGTTCATGCCTGCCACAGGGCGAGAATTCGGATTGGAAGTGAACAGCAACATTGATGAACGTTACCACATAGAGAAAGAGACAAAAGCAGCCTGCGAATATTTGAAAAAGGCCTATGCCAAGTATGGCAACTGGCTTTGCGTGGCCGCCGCATATAATGCCGGGCAAGGCCGCATCTCCACTCAATTGCAGAAACAGATGGTGGATCAGGCCGCCGATTTGTGGCTGGTGGAAGAGACATCACGCTATATGTTCCGTCTGTTGGCAGCCAAAGCCGTTATCAGTAATCCGCAGCAATATGGGTTCCTGCTGAAACGCGAACATCTCTATCCACCAATTCCCTACACGGAAGTCAGCGTTAACTCGGGCATAGACAATCTGGCCCGATTCGCCAAAAGCAAAGGTATCACCTATGCCCAACTCAAAGACGCCAATCCGTGGCTGCGTGACATCACTCTAATGAACAAAAGCGGACGTACATACATATTGAAGATACCTACACAGGCAGGCATGCACTACAATCCCAAAAAGACAGTGCCCTACAACAAGAAGTGGGTAATCAACTAAAACAGAAAAGAGATTTTAGCTCCGGTTTGTCTGCTTCTCTGTGATATACTTCCAGTAACGCACCGGCATATCCTGCCTGTGCTTCCTGGGATTAAGCCGTTCCTTAATGCAGATAGCCTTAAAATATGTTTTCCACAGAGACTGGAAAAGCTTTTCATCCTTGTCCATCACACTCTCGTCCAGCAATCCGGTAACAAGATGCCCTTCACGGCTATCTTCATCAAAAGTCACTTCACGTACTTCCTTCAAGTCATAATAATACCCATAGGCACGTTTGATATCATAAATCAGCCATCGTTGGTCGGCAAAGCGATCCTTAAAATGTCCTGTAACCAAAGGAAGAGCATTCTTTTCCGGTTCCACAGCAGCAAAAAAAGTTCCGTCCGCCGCTTTCTGAAAACGTACAAACTGAAGCAGGCGCAAACGTTCCCAATCCACACGCTTCCACATACGCGAAAAGGCCAGTACATCAGGATCGGAAAAGTTTGTCTCAATGGAACGGGGAGCATCTATAGCTTTACGGATGTAACGAAACAAAAGCAAAGCGGTTTCCTCTTCTTCAGCCAACCAACACTGGGCCAGACAAGTCAAGGCAGATGACGAAAGTTTCTTTTGCAACCCACGCCACACGCGCCCCGACTTTTCTTCATCGGTCATTACGGTAAAGACTTCATCATGAAACAAGGGCAACGGCTCTCCCACCGGAAGCAAGGCATCCGGAAAAGTGCGACGTGAATAAGCCTCAAAGACAGAAGTCAGCAATCCTTCGAACGTATTATCATATAGAAAGATGGTCATTCTCCAAAATCAATCGTCAATTGTCGTTCATCAATTTTCTTTTTAGGTTTCGGCAGCAACAGGTTTCGTACCCCCTGAGGGGTCATCTCGTTTACAGTCTTCATCGGAAGTTCACTGCAAGTAATGAAATATTGTGCCTTCTTCATCACAACCCCAATCTTTTTCAGCTGATAGAATCCTATCTTTGAAAAACGGCGGGAAGCCACAATCAACCGGGCAGACTTTACCCCGATACCGGGCACACGAAGCAACACTTCATAATCGGCACGGTTCACATCCACCGGAAACAGTTCGGGATGGCGCAAAGCCCATGACAGTTTAGGATCCAGTTCCAGATCAAGGTCCGGATAAGCGTCATCCACTATCTCCTCTACCTTGAATCCATAAAACCGCAACAGCCAATCAGCCTGGTAAAGACGGTTCTCACGCACCAGCGGGGGTTGTTTCAAAGCGGGCAGGCGCGTATCGTATGTATTCACGGAGATATAGCCCGAATAATATACCCTCCTCATTGTCGGTCCTTTATAAAGGGCAGAAGAGAGATACAGAATATCCTTGTCCGTTTCCGCAGTGGCCCCCACTATCATCTGGGTACTTTGCCCGGCGGGGGCAAAACGGGGTGCATGACGATGCTTCTTACGTTCTTCCGAACTTTCCAGTACTCCTTGCTGGATATACCTCATGGGAGCATACACGCTTTTATGGTCTTTCTCGGGTGCAAGCATCTTCAGATTTTCTTCCTTCGGAATTTCAACATTCACGCTGAGACGGTCCGCATACAGCCCGGCCTCGTTCACCAGTTCACGACTGGCTCCCGGAATACTTTTAAGATGGATATAGCCGTTGAAGCGGTGTATTGTCCTCAAGTCCTTGGCCACCCGGACAAGACGTTCCATAGTATAATCCGGATTACGTACCACACCGCTACTGAGAAACAGTCCTTCTATATAATTGCGCCGGTAGAATTCCATGGTCAAGTCCACAAGCTCACTGACAGAAAGAGTGGCCCGCGGAAGATCATTGCTGCGACGGTTGATGCAATAGGCACAATCATAGATGCAATAGTTGGTAAGCATCACCTTGAGCAGCGAGATGCAACGCCCGTCCTCGGCAAAGCTATGGCAAATGCCCCATCCGCCTACGATATTGCCCAGCATGCCCGACTTGTTGGAGCGCACTGTACCGCTGGAAGCACAAGAGACGTCATACTTCGCCGACTCCGCCAGTATCTTCAGTTTATTGAGCACATTTTCATCCATATACTTGCGCCAAATGTAGCAATAATACTTCTAACAACAAAAAAAGACCACCAATCATGGTAGTCTTTCACAGCACGAGATATGCTTTTGTTTTTTTACTTCTTAGATGCTTCCAAAGATGCTTTACGGAATTCTTTCATCACTTTTTCAATTTCCAAAGAAGCCTTACGGGCACGAGTTCCTGCTGCTTTGTTACCATTTTCTAACTGAGCGTTTGCATCTTTTGAGAAGTCTGCATATAATGCAGCTACTTTTTCAACTAATTCTTTCATAATCCTTTTTTAATTACTTCGTTAATAATGTCTGGCAAAAATACATTCTTTCTTGAAATAAATGCAGAAAAACGATTTTTTTTTTGAAATATTCCGTAAAATGGGCATAAAAAAGGACATATACGTGTTTTTTCTCTACTTTTGCAAACATGAAAACGCTTACCAATACCGATTATATACACGCTCTCATCGCTGAAGGAGAGCATCAGCAGCAGGATTTCAAATTTGAAATTTCTGATGCAAGAAAGATTGCCAAGACTCTTTCCGCCTTTGCCAATACCGACGGGGGCAGGCTGCTCATCGGAGTAAAGGATAACGGGAAAATAGCCGGCGTACGTTCGGATGAAGAACAATATATGATAGAAGCGGCAGCCAAACTGTATTGCCGTCCGGAAGTGAGTTACAGCATGCAGACTTACCAAGCGGAAGGACGCAGCATACTCGTGGTACAGATTGATGAAAGCAGACAAAAGCCAGTGTACGCCAAAGACGAGACAGGCAAATACCTCGCCTATATCCGTATTAAAGATGAAAACATTCTGGCAACTCCCGTCCACCTGCGCGTGTGGCAACAAAGCGTGAGCCCTAAAGGAGAGTTGATGGAATACACTGAACGGGAACAGTTACTGCTTGACCTTTTGGAAGAGAACGACCGGTTATCATTAAACCGTTACTGCCGTCTGGCACATCTTTCCCGCCGTTCTGCAGAACATCTGTTGGCTAAGTTTATCCGTTACGACATCGTAGAACCTGTGTTCGAAGGACATAAATTCCATTTCAGGCTGAAAGGCTGACCGGTTACAAAGCACCTCAAGTTCTCCTCTAACCGTGTTTTCCCGTAAGACCAATATGTCCGGCAAGGTTATTTTCCAATAAAAAAATACCGGGATAAAGAATATCTGTTTCCCTTTTACCGAAACGCAAGCAAAGGTTTACTTTTCAAGCGGCTCATGGGTCGAGGCATAAATTATAAATTAAGAATCGGGCAATTGTTGGTGTAAATCAACTTATTTCGTACTTTTGCAACCATAATTGCCAAGCAATTTATAATTTATAATTCATTAGTCACAATTTAATATGGGTTTATTTACCAAATTATTCAACAAAAACAGCGAAGAAATCTCTTCCAAGAATGTAGAGGACTTCGTATCGCTGACACGCGTTTACTTCCAGTCCGTAATAGCCGTTAATCTGGGAATTACCAATATCCGCTTTGTACCTGACGTTGCCAACTTCAAGCGTCTGTTCAAAATCCCTACACAGGGAGGACGTCTGGGACAGGCAGAAAAAAGCGCCTCGCGCAAAATGCTGATGCAGGACTATGGAATCAGTGAAAATTTCTTCAAGGAAATCGACGCATCGGTCAAGAAGCATTGCCGTACACAAAATGACGTACAAGGCTATCTTTTCATGTACCAAGGTTTCTCCAACGACTTGATGATGCTGATGGGCAATTTGATGCAATGGAAGTTCCGCATGCCTTCCATCTTCAAAGGCGCCTTGCGCGGCATGACGGAAAAGACCGTACATGATGTCTGCACAAAAACCGTCTGGAAGAAAGACGACGTGCACAAAACAGCCATGACAGTACGCCAGTATAAAGAACGTTTAGGATACTCCGAACAATGGATGTCCGAGTATGTATATAACATTGTGATGTTGGCAAAGAAAGAGTCGAAGAAAAAAAACACAGAAGAAAGCAAGGCGTAACTTGCAACTTCAACGTCAAAAGTTGTTTTTGTTACCAAAAGAAAAAGAACTATAAAGTATTTCGCAAGAAAGCGGGCGAGGAAGAAATTCTTCGCTTTTTTTTATTATATTTAGCAAACAATTTAAATATAAACGCTTATGAAACAAAAGAAAATGCTTGCACTCACTCTCTCACAACTGGAACAACTTTATCGGCACGAACTTCCCGAACTGGTAAGCATCGCAGCACAAAGCGACCATACAGAAGCTTTCAAGGCCCGCCTTTCGGAGTACATCGCCGGACATCCGGAAAGGGAAAGCGAGGCCGGTAAGCAAATTCGACTTTTGATTGAATTTGACGGGCAGGAAATACACGAGCTCTCCACCGGAGAACAACTGCCCATATCCACTTTATCAATGCTGCATTCCTTCCTGACCGGACAATGGGAAGAAGAAACAGAAACAGATCTATTCATCGACTTGTTCCAACAGTTCAAGCGCCTCCGGCAACCCGTACCCGTCCTGCCTTCCGCACAAAAAGTCAGAACACTGACCGAACGCTGGGCTACCGGACTGGACGAAGACGTGCAACAGATCCGCGCCGGAAACAAAAAACGGATTCTGCACGCACTGGTACAAAAAATAGACCACCGCAAGAATCCGTCATCACGTTTCCGCTTTGAAGAAGGAACCAGCTATGAAGAAAAATTCCGTCTTGTCGGTGAATGGTGGAACGACTTTCGTTTCCATCTCTCCATGGCAGTCAAGAGTCCCGCAGAACTGAACCGCTTCCTTGGCAATTCCCTTTCCGCAGAAACCATGTATCTGCTATCCAAAGCACGCAAGAAAGGCATGCCCTTCTTTGCCACTCCCTATTATCTGTCTCTGTTGGACTGTACCGGAAGTGGATATGACGATGAAGCCTTGCGCAGCTATATCCTCTACTCCCCCCAATTGGTGGAAACCTACGGGCAAATCCATGCCTGGGAACGGGAAGATACCGTGGAAGAAGGCAAACCCAATGCCGCCGGCTGGCTGCTGCCCGACGGGCACAACATTCACCGCCGCTATCCGGAAGTCGCCATCCTCATCCCCGACACTATGGGACGTGCCTGTGGAGGACTCTGCGCATCCTGCCAGCGCATGTACGATTTTCAAAGCAAGCGGCTCAATTTTGAGTTCGATACTTTAAGACCCAAAGAAAGCTGGGAAAAGAAACTGCGCCGCCTGATGGCTTATTTTGAGGAAGACGCACAATTGCGCGACATCCTTATCACCGGCGGGGATGCCTTGATGAGCCAGAACAAAACGCTGCGCAACATTCTGGATGCTGTTTACCGCATGGCTTCCCGCAAGCGGAAAGCGAACCTTGAACGTCCCGAAGGAGAAAAATACGCAGAATTGCAACGCATCCGCCTCGGCTCACGCCTCCCCGCCTATCTGCCCATGCGAATCAATGACGAGCTAGTGGAAATACTGCGGGAGTTTAAAGAGAAAGCCTCTACCATCGGCATCCGGCAGTTCATCATCCAGACCCACTTCCAGACCCCGCTCGAAGTGACTCCCGAAGCCGCTGAAGGGATACGCAAGCTGTTGGCTGCAGGCTGGCTGATCGACAACCAGCTGGTATATAACGTGGCTGCTTCCCGCCGGGGACATACCACCCGGCTCCGCCAAATACTCAACCAACTCGGAGTAGTCTGCTACTACACTTTCTCCGTAAAAGGTTTTGAAGAAAACAACGCAGTATTTGCCCCGAACAGCCGTTCCGTACAGGAGCAACAGGAGGAGAAACGTTTTGGAAAACTATCCAAAGAAGATGCACACAATCTGGCCGTACTGCTTGAAAAAGCTGCCGACCCGGCTGCCTGCATACGCCGTTTCCTGAAAACACATCATTTGCCGTTTCTTGCCACCGACCGCAATGTGCTCAACCTTCCCGCCATAGGCAAAAGCATGACCTTCAGTACGGTAGGCATCACTCCCGATGGAAAGCGCATCCTGTGCTTCGACCATGACGGCACGCGCCGGCATAGTCCCATCATAGACCGGCTGGGGCAAGTGTATATCGTGGAAAACAAATCCATAGCCTCCTATCTGCGCCAGTTACAGGCCATGGGAGAAGATGTGGAAGAATATGCCACCATCTGGAACTACACGGAAGGCCAAACAGAATCCCGCTTCAGTCTCTACGAGTATCCGGATTTTCCTTTCCGGATTACCGAGAAAATGACTAATCTGGAAATAGCCGGATAGCATTTCCAAAATAATCCGTACTTTTGCAGGCGCAACAATGAACCAGAGAAGTATGGAAATAGAGCAGCATCCTTTAGAACCTTTTCTCCCCGGCAATGCCCGCCTGCTGATGCTGGGGAGTTTTCCGCCGCAAAAAAAACGGTGGTCCATGGAATTTTACTACCCTAACTGGAACAACGACATGTGGCGGATTGTGGGATACCTGTTTTTCAATGACAAGGAGTATTTCGTTGAAAAGACAAAAAAAGCTTTCTGCAAAGACAGGCTGGCAAGCTTCCTGCAAGAAAAAGGTATCGCACTGTTCGATACGGCTTCCGCCGTCCGCCGTTTGCAAGACAATGCCTCGGACAAATTCCTGGAGGTGGTGCAGCCTACGGATATTCCAGCCCTGCTACACCAGCTGCCACAGTGTCAAGCCATTGTCACTACCGGCGAAAAGGCTACCGACACCCTTTGTGCACAATTTTCCATTGAAAAGCCCAAAGTGGGTGATTTTACGGAGTTCCTATTCGAAAACAAGCCCATGCGTCTCTACCGGATGCCCTCTTCATCGAGAGCTTATCCACTGGCTTTGGAAAAAAAAGCCGCCGCATATCGCATTATGTATCAGGACTTACAAATGTTGTAAGCAACTTTCCGTATAAAATTAAAGTCCAAGTTACTTGTATATTTAAAAGTTTCCATTACCTTTGCAGCCGCAAATACGGGAGTAGCTCAGTTGGTAGAGCACCGGTCTCCAAAACCGGGTGTCGGGAGTTCGAGCCTCTCCTCCCGTGCAACGATAAATAGCTGTAAGTAATCACTTGCAGCTATTTATTTTTTTGCTCCGTCAAACGCAGCGCATCCCCCAAAGCCTCATTTCATTGATGAATGGAACCAAGACAAATGTACCTTATCGGATATCTATCAGTTTATGCGTCTGCAAACTCAGTCTCCACTTGGGATGACGCATCACACAATCCACCGTTTCTCCGATATTATTACAAGAACAAGGTTGAAGAAAGAAATGTGCGGCGGGCAATTGTTCATAACCAGTAATATCTTGCCCCTCATACACCACTTTCACTTCATCCATGCGGGCAATCCCCAATCTGGTTCCCTGCTTGGGCGAACAAGTCACCCAGTCTATATTGCCGGGCAATAAACGCGTACCATTGGTTTCGATACAGACGTACTTGCCTGCCCGGTGCAGACGGTCAACAAATTCACCGTCAATCCAGAGAGAGGGTTCCCCGCCTGTCAGAATCACGGTGGCGGCAGGATATTTCCCTACCTCCTCCATAATCTCGTCATCCGACATCAAACATCCTTCTTCATGCTGAGTGTCGCAAAAAGAACATTTCAGATTACAACCGGAAAAACGGATAAAAACAGCCGGAGTCCCCGTATGAAACCCTTCTCCCTGCAGGCTGTAGAATATTTCGTTAATCTTTCTCATAAACGGCTATATTTGATTCGGACTCCTGCACCTCTACCTTGAAACAGGCAGGTATCTGGTCGCATATCCAGCGGGCAATGTTCTCAGCGGTAGGATTGAAAGGAAGAACCTCATTCAGGTTGCGATGGTCCAGCTGCTCCTTCACCACCTGTTTGATCCGGCTAAAATCGATGACCATTCCATCTGCGTTCAGTTCCTTGGAACGGCAATAGACAGTGATAATCCAATTGTGACCATGCAGATTCTCACATTTGCTGCGATAGGAAAGCTGCAGGCTATGGGCTGCCGACACTTCCATGCGTTTAATGACTGTGTACATACTGTTAATACGCTAATTAATATATAGTTATTGAGTTGCCGCATCTAATGTCACCTCGATGCGGCAGCAAAAGTACAAAAAACTCGGGACTTACCATGCAAATCAAACGGGTAAGTCCGTTGATTTTAACAGAGTATCAACCAATCAATTCATAACTGCATACCTGAATAGGCATATCCAGATTATGCAGTACTTTCTCAAGCTGAATGCCTTCCCGGTTATCGTATTCATAGCCGAAAGTGGCCCGAATCCCCTGCAGGATAAACTGCGTAGCACGATCCAGCGCGATGGGCAGGCTATCTCCCTGCAGCAAGGCACCGGTGATGACACTGGTAAAAGTATCTCCCGTACCGGGATAATGAGCCGGCAGATAAGGGCAGGTTACTTTCCAATAACGGTCACCGTTCCGGTTGTAGGCATACACGGAGGTCTTGTGTTGGTCATCCAGGACCGGAACACTGGTAATGATTACCACTTCGGGGCCACAGTCGGAAAGCATACGGAGATACGCTTTCAATTCCTCGTCCGTATTCTGTTCTTTATGAGGTATATCCAGCAGATAGAACAGTTCCGTCAAATTGGGAGTAATGACATCCGCCTTGGTGATGAGATGCTTCATCTCATCAATCATTGCACGGTCAAAGTTGGTATAGAGCCTTCCGTTATCTCCCAGCACAGGATCCACAACAACCAGGTTGTCCGACCCGCGGAAATCATCGATGAAATCCGAAACGATGTGTATTTGGCGGGAAGAGCCTAAATAACCGGTATAAAAAGCATCAAACCGTATTCCCAACTTCTTCCATTCGGAAATAATCCTCGGCATCTCGTCCGTCAGGTCAAGGAAAGAGAACTCCGGATACTGGGTGTGGCTGGACAATACCGCCGTGGGCAACGGACACACTTGAAACCCCATAGACGAAAGAATGGGAATGACCACTGTCAAAGAAACCCGTCCTACCCCCGAAAGGTCATGGACGGCAACCACCTTCTTTACTTTATTCGCATACATATTATCTGTATCATTATTTTTTCTACATTTGCCGCATGAAAACCATCTGCATCATCCTCGGAACAGTCTCGCTCGCACTCGGCATCATCGGCATATTCCTGCCCCTGCTGCCTACCACTCCTTTTCTGCTGCTCACGGCGGCCCTCTATTTCAGAGGTTCGCCCCGTCTGTACCAATGGTTGCTGAACCACAAACACTTCGGTCCCTATATCCGGAATTTCCGTGAGAACAAGGCCATCCCGCTGCGGGCCAAAATCATCTCCCTGCTGCTGATGTGGGGAACCATGATTTACTGCATCTTCTTTCTCATACCACTGGTATGGGTGAAAGTAGTGATGTTCCTCGTGGCGGCGGGAGTAAGCTGGCATATCCTGTCATTCAAGACACTCAATTAAACCGCTCCTCCCAGCCTCTCAAAGAATTCCCCCAATCCTCTCCTCGCGTCGGCCAGTTTGTCTTCCCAATGCTTTACGGAGTTCTGCCCGATAATGTCCGTCACGTACTTCACGGAAATGAACGGAACTTTCTTGGCACGGCACACCATTGCCTGCGCGTACGCTTCCATATCCACCACATCACCCTGCACATCCAAGAGTTCCGTCAGGAAGGTGTCTCCCGTATTACATATCCCCTCACCCTGCCAATGCAGACAATAACCTTTCTCGACCAGCAGTCCGGCAGAATCAATCTCGTACTCCATTCCCAGATCGGTCAGTTTCTGCATATCGCGGTCTATAAAATGACGGCATACAAAAATGTCTCCCACCCGGTGGCTGACAGTACCTGCCGTGCCTGCATTCACCACCAGGTCCGGCTGCGCATGGTTAATGGCCTCTGTAAGATAAAAGGCCGATTTCACCTTTCCCACTCCTGTACGGAGATAGCCTATCTGCACTTCCTCCTCCCCTATCAGACCGGGGAACTTCAATTCCGTAAATTCGCCCTGAACGGCGTAAGTAACCAAGATTCTCATACTTTGTTTATCTTTTCCAGTAATTATTTCATGATATAACTCTTCAACGCTTCCACATACTCCTCAAAAGCATCTATCCCCTGCGAAGTAATCCTGCAAAGCGTACAAGGCATCTTTCCTTTAAAAGTTTTTGTCACCTCCACATAGCCTGCCTTGCTCAGCTTGTCAATCTGCACGCTGAGATTGCCCGCCGTAGCTCCGGTCTGCTGACGAATATAGACAAAGTCAGCCTCCTCGACACTGATAAGCAACGACATCACCGCAAGCCGCAGTTCGCCATGGAGCAAAGGGTTCAGTTCTTTAAACATATCAATTGTTTCATTTTTTTCTATTGACTTCAATCTTTAAACATTTTTTCTTCCATAATCAAAAGTGTTTATTTATCCTGTTTTGCCATTCTATTTAAATAATGTCCGGGAATCACCATCATAAAGACAAAAGCCAATGCAAAAAACAGTATCTGGTTCATACCGGGCACGTAAAAACAGCCTATCGAAAGCAGGGCTCCCAACGCACCTCCTACGGCAACCACCTTCATTCTTATAATCAGCCCGGTCAGAGCGGTCCCCATTCCCATCAACAGCAAAACGGTAAACAGAACAGGAATGTTACCTACAAACACAGTTATGCACGTTACCAAAAAACCACCTAAGCCAAATACCGTCCACACATAACCTACAACACGGTCTATGTAGGTTTTTACCGTTTTCCGAGCCTTCCGCTGACTCCACAACGTAGCAGGAAAGGCTATGACCGGAAGCAGGAACCACAGGAATTGCCAATCGCTATTGCCCGTTTCTTTCAACAGGAACCAAACCAGCAACGAGATTATCACCGTCATATATCCCCACAGCAGAAAAGGTGTCCCTGAATTTTCCGCCATTCTGTTCTTCGTATTCTGTATCATCCGAGCGATGAGCTCCAAGCTCTCTTTCTCATTCAGCTTTCTTTCTTCCATTTTCCTGCCGTCTTATTTGTTACGTACTTTTAATACCCGCTTCAGCGCTACCTCCACCTGCTTCGTGTCGGCACTCACCTCCACATCCGCCATCGCGCAATACTCAGACGGAATTCCGTCTTCCTTATCCAACTGATAATTACCGTTTTCATCATGGAAAGCATAGAGCTTCCCCACAGCAGAAGGGATGTTCGTCACCCTCACTTTCAGAACTCCTTGCGCAGCTACGCCCAACGCAAATACACAGAGAAGAACTGCCGCCATACTTCTATAAACAATCGTTTTCATAAGCATTCTCTTTAAGTTACACATACTAAAAACACATTTCGGACTCGAGCTCCGACACAAAGATAAGTAGTTTATTTTATAAACCAAATTATTTTATAAATTATTTTATAGAATTCTTAACTTCCTCCTTTCCTTTACTACCGACTATTCCAACCATCCCTATAAAGTAGTATCAGAAACACCAAGAAGTAATCCCCGCCTTACTAAAAACTAATCGTCCGACGACTGTTTAATTATCGTCCAACAATTGTTTAATTATCATCCGACAGCTGTCGGACGATAATTAAACAGTCGTCGGACGATTAGTTTGCAGTAACGGAGACGCTAAACGTTCGAAAAGAAAGAAATAAAATCCTTCTAAAGAGCAAACAGTTCCATACCTGCCCGCATATCTTGAAAGACCGGCACCCTACTTCCCTCCCCAGAAACCAGTCTTTCATGCATCATTTCGGTTATTTCGGCATTTCCACAGCATATTTTCCCCGAAAAGTTTTTGTAATCTCCAAGTTAATCGTATTTTTGTGTACAATTTTGGTGTAGTAATGACAGACGAAGAAAAGAAGCTATTAAGTACCTTTGAAGCCAGACTGCGACATTTAATCTATCTGCACGATGAATTAAAGCGCGAAAATGCTGAACTAAAGCAACTTCTCGAAGCCAAAGAAGAAGAGTGCGAAAAGATGCAAGCTGACTATAACGAACTGGAAATTAACTACACGAACCTAAAAACAGCTACGGCAATCAGCCTTAACGGCAGTGACGTGAAAGAGACGAAACTGCGATTGTCAAAATTAGTGCGTGAAGTCGATAAATGCATCGCTTTATTGAATGAATAGAAAAGAAGGATGTATGAACGATAAGATAAAGATAAACCTGCAGATGGCAGGAGCCTCCTACCCTCTCACAATCAACCGCGAGGATGAGGAAAAGGTAAGAGAAGCCGCCAAGCAGGTAGATATCCGGCTCAATGCGTATAGGGAGCATTATCAGAATGTATCTCCGGAGAGAATCATAGCCATGGTGGCCTATCAGTTTTCTTTGGAAAACCTACAGTTGAAAGACCGTAATGATACTGAACCTTATACGACCAAGATAAAGGAACTGACCGAAGTATTGGAGGCCTATTTTAAAGAACCATAAGCCTCAATCCTTCCATTCAGTCGGAAAGAGAGAATATTCGCGCACTGTACGAAAGCTCCGTCCCTGACACGGACAGGCTTTTATACAGTGCTTTTTTATTTATATACTAAAACAAATTAATAAAATGACAGTAGTTACAATACTCGTATCCATTGCCTGCTTCATTGTCGGAGGATTTGCCTCGTATATGTTTTTCAAGCATGGCTTGAAGTCCAAATACGACAGTATTCTGAAAGAAGCCGAAACGGAGGCAGAAGTAATCAAGAAAAACAAGTTGCTGGAAGTAAAGGAAAAATTCCTGAACAAGAAAGCGGATCTGGAAAAAGAAGTTTCCATCCGCAACCAAAAGATACAGCAAGCGGAGAACAAACTGAAACAACGTGAACTGGTGCTGAACCAACGCCAGGAAGAAATCCAGCGCAAGAAACTGGAAGCGGAAGCGGTAAAAGAAAACCTGGAAGCCCAACTGGTAATTGTCGACAAGAAGAAAGAAGAACTGGAGCACATGCAGCGCCAGGAAATCGAAAAACTGGAAGCCATCTCCGGGCTTTCCGCCGAAGAGGCCAAAGAACGCATGGTAGAGTCGCTGAAGGAAGAGGCCAAGACCCAGGCGCAATCTTATATCAACGACATCATGGATGACGCCAAACTGACGGCAAGCAAGGAAGCCAAGCGCATCGTGATACAGTCCATTCAACGTGTAGCCACTGAAACGGCTATCGAGAACTCCGTTACCGTATTCCATATCGAATCAGACGAAATCAAAGGACGTATTATCGGCCGTGAAGGTCGTAACATCCGTGCCCTTGAAGCTGCCACCGGTGTGGAAATCGTTGTAGATGATACTCCTGAAGCTATCGTACTCTCTGCTTTCGACCCGGTTCGCCGTGAAATTGCCCGTCTGGCATTGCACCAGTTGGTAACAGACGGCCGTATTCACCCCGCCCGTATCGAAGAAGTAGTTGCCAAGGTGCGCAAGCAGGTGGAAGAAGAAATCATTGAAACCGGCAAGCGTACCACGATCGACCTGGGTATCCACGGACTGCATCCGGAACTCATCCGTATCATCGGTAAGATGAAATATCGTTCCTCCTATGGTCAGAACCTGTTGCAGCATGCCCGCGAAACGGCCAATCTTTGTGCTGTGATGGCGTCGGAACTGGGGCTCAATCCCAAAAAAGCAAAACGTGCCGGACTATTGCACGATATAGGCAAGGTACCCGATGAAGAACCGGAATTGCCGCATGCACTCTACGGTATGAAGCTTGCCGAGAAGTTCAAGGAAAAACCGGATATCTGCAATGCCATCGGCGCACACCACGACGAGGTGGAGATGACCAGCCTGCTGGCTCCCATCGTACAAGTATGCGACGCCATATCCGGCGCACGCCCTGGAGCCCGCCGCGAAATCGTAGAAGCATACATCAAGCGTTTGAACGACCTTGAACAACTCGCCATGTCCTATCCGGGCGTAACAAAGACATACGCTATCCAGGCCGGACGTGAATTGCGTGTCATTGTCGGTGCAGACAAGATTGACGACAAGGCAACCGAGAACCTTTCCGGTGAAATAGCCAAGAAGATACAGGATGAAATGACGTATCCGGGACAGGTCAAGATTACCGTAATCCGCGAAACACGTGCAGTGAGCTATGCCAAGTAAAAGCAAAACATACCAAATGAAATAGAAAATAAAGGGTGAATGGAAAGATTCACCCTTTATCATTCAAAAGCGATATAAAATGGAAAAGTATCAATTTGAAGTTTGCGCAAATTCCGTAGAAAGCTGCCTCGCCGCACAGGCCGGAGGCGCCGGCCGGGTGGAACTATGCGCAGGCATTCCCGAAGGCGGCACAACCCCTTCTTACGGAGATATCATCGTAGCGCGCGAAACACTGACCGCAACCAGGCTACATGTCATCATCCGTCCGCGCGGCGGTGACTTCCTCTACTCGCCGATAGAGCAACGAATCATGTTGAAAGACATAGACAACGCCCGCCGGTTGGGGGCAGACGGAGTTGTATTCGGATGCCTCACGGCAAAAGGGGATATAGACATTCCTCTGATGAAACAGCTGATGGAAGCCGCCCAAGGCATGTCCGTCACTTTCCACCGGGCTTTCGATGTCTGCCGCAATCCACAAAAGGCGCTTGAGGATATTATCAGCCTGGGATGTGACCGTATCCTCACTTCCGGCCAACAACCTACGGCAGAGCAAGGCATACCTCTGCTGAAGGGTTTGCAGAAACAGGCCGCCGGACGTATCATCCTATTGGCCGGATGTGGAGTGAATGAAACGAATATCGCACATATCGCCGCAGAAACCGGTATCCGTGAATTCCATTTCTCGGCCAGGGAGACTCTGAAGAGTGACATGGCCTACCATAACGAGGCAGTCTCCATGGGCGGCACCGTACATATCGACGAATACTCACGGCCTGTAACCACCGCAGAGCGTGTGAGGCGAACAATAGCCTCTCTCTGCAGCTTTTCGGAGTAGTCATTCTGTTTTCAACTTCCTCTTCGTATTAAAGCCCGTGTACCGTCTTCATCAGCTGCTCACCCAGACCGATGGTATAACCCTGTGATACAAACACTACCCGGTTAAATGTATCGGCAATGATAAATATCGGTAAGCTGTCTTTATGCCGTAACTTCATAGCCTCGGCTATTTGTCCGGAAATACCGTCTGTATCTATACCGTAAATAATAGTGGAAGGCAAATCCGGGAAAGATTCCTTGACAAATTTCCTGGACTGCGCCTCATTCGGGAAGAGCAATACCATCTTCCGTCCCCATTTCTCCAAATCAGCCTTGAAAGCGGCGATGTCGCGCAATGCATGGTTGGTGGGTTCCTGGTTGACTCCCAAAATCCCCACTACAAAATACCCGCGGCCACAAGCCTGCAACAAGCTTTCCTTCGACGGGACATCCGATGCAGTATCCTCGCGCAGCGGTGTGAAAAGAGACTCGGAATTGAAATTGCCGATCACTTGTACTTCATCCTTGCTTTCGCGCATCACCAACTCGATATCGGTCGTTTTTCCCGGAAGCACGTTGAAAGCGGTCACCTTAGAAAGTACCGCACCACTTGCCAGACGGGTCCCGGTTACCAGAACATATTCCCCGGCGTCCAATGCCGTGCCCTCTTTCAACAAGTTGCTCCATGTGGCTCCGCCACCCATGTCGATATCACCTTCGTCATATGACAACAATTGCAAGTTACCTTGCGGAGTGACCTTGGAAATAGTGAAATGGGAATAATACTTCGGATTATCCAGCAATTTGACAGGTGAATAGTTGGCAACAAGCTTACCTTTCAAAGAAACTCTTTCCTCCAGAAGGACAAGTTCTTCCGGATCAGAGTCCAAGTCCACATCTACCGCACCCTCATCGGTTATCAGCTGGACTTTGCCGGTCACTTCGTCAATACGTGCAGGGATGCCCATGCTGCGTGCCATGGAAACAAAGAATATATCGCGGCTGTGCGGATCCGCCACACGGGATTTCCATACTCCCTCCGGTGAAACAGGCGAGCCTCCCAGATTACAGTCCTTATCCACCCTGATATTCTCCGCTACCCAAGTGACCAACTTCATGGGCTGTGCCACATAGGTTTCCATATCTTCCTTTGAAACGACCTTCTTGAAGAAAGATTTATACGGCGTCAACATTTCATTGCTTACACGCGGATTGCGGACATATCTGCGGAAATAGTCCGCACCGGTACGTACATTAGACTGCATATGGTCAACCAGCACTTCCAGACTGACGTCACGAAGATCTTTCGCGGAAATCCGTTGCAGGAGGTCAATGCCCCCTTTCTTGGACTTTTCAGAGCGCAGGCGGGTCATGAAATCACGGATGGTCCGATGATTGCCACGGGAAGCGACCAGGATTCTTACCGCTGCGTCTACATCCAGCTTGTACTGTCTTGCAAAAGTACGTGCCGCCTCTTCCGACATGAAAGTGGCAACATACCCGTTGCGGATGGAATCTTCGTAAGCCAGTCTCCTGTCGTTCTCCTCACGCTGCTCCGGTGTCACTTCGGGAAGGTTGGCGCTCTCTGCGGGAGGCACCACATCAATATCCATGGCAAAGTTATCCCCTTCTTTCCTGTCCAGTGTCACCGTCAACTCCGGCTGTTTGCCGAAAGAGAGCTTGGCAAAGCCAAAACGTCCATCCTTCGACGCCCACACCAACATGTCTCCTCTCCCTGCAGTCAGAGTACACATGCCGGAAGCATCAGTCTGCTTGGTGGCCACCGTATAGAATTCCGCATAATTATATAATTTGAACTCCACGCGTGCACCATCTACCGGATTTCCCTGCCCATCCTTCACTGTAACAGAAGCCTTGGCAGTCGGCGCATAGTTATCAATCACATTGATTTCCGTATAGTTGGGGGTTACGGACATGATTTCCTCTGCACCCTCATAACGCCCGAACACTTTGGTATGCATCAGCATCCCCCTGCTGGCAGGGGCATTGAACCATCCCAGATCAAGAACCGGTTCGGGTTCGCAAGCTCCGAGAAAATGCCATTTGCCATCGGCCCAGGCTTCCACCCATGCATGGTTATCGTCCGTATGCGCCCAACGCGGAGTATATACCTGCCGTGCAGGAATACCTACCGACCGCAAGGCAGCAACCAGCAAGGTGGATTCTTCTCCACAGCGTCCGTACGCAGTGCGTACCGTGGCCAGCGGAGAACTGGTACGGGCATCGGAAGGCGTATAGATTGCTTTTTCATGGCACCAATGATTGACTTCCAGGATAGCCTCGTACAGGGAAAGAGATTTCACCCGGTCCTTCAGTTCTTCATAGAACACAACCCGTGCGCTATCCAGATTTTCGTTATTCACCCGTGCAGGGAGTACAAAATGCCGGAAAATCTCTTCCGGGACAATCTTTCCCCAAGGCATCTCTTTTTCCGCTTTCTGCGCGGCACGTACATTCATCAGATGAAACTCGCCCGGATAATCGGCTATATCGACCAGAGGCATATAAGCATAAAGAAACTCCAAGGCCTCCTGTTCATAAGTTGACAAGTCCGTATCAAAAATGGAAAACAATTCGCCCTGGGGCAACAAAGCCTTTCTCTGTTGAAAATCTTGTTCCACGCGTTGACGGTAAGAGGCATCCGTCATAAAGTGGGATTCACCGCAAGCGGTCAAAAGGCATATCAGCCCCAGAAGTCCAAGAAGTCGTGTAGTTCGTCTCATAATACATATTTATTATTAAGGTTGGACTGCAAAAATAGGGATTATATTTGAATTCTTATTTCGAATAAAGAAAAAGTGGAGTTTCTGTAACCGTTCTGTAATATCTGAATAGCAAAAACAGGGGAATTCACCCCTATAATGGATATTATACGAATATTTTTTATGTTATAGAACATGTTTTCAAGAACAATTCGTATCTTTGCAGTGTTAATAAGAGAAAACAATAAAAGATGTAGAATCCGCTTTCCGAAACGCGGGAAGCAAAAAAAAAGACGATTATGAAAAAGAATGCAAATGAAATTTTTATGTTACAGTACCGTATCAAACGCTATCAAGCAATGGGAAACGGAACTATGTGCCAAGCTTTGAATGGCAAACTTCAAAAACTGCTTGCAAAGCAGTCCATTACCATGTAAACAACACCTTTAAATAAAATGAATGAGGGCGGAAAACGATGCAGTTTTCCGCCCTTGTCTTTTTAATAGGCACCACTCAAACCGTCACTATGTCTTTTCCAAAAGGAGTGAGTGCCAAAGCAGCCAATTTAAAATGCTGCATTCCAAAGGGAATGCCGATAATGGTAATGCACAACAGCACTCCGAATCCCAAATGAGAAAGACTAATCCAAATGCCGCCCAGGAATATCCACAACACATTCATCAATAGATAGAGGCAGCCGCTTGAACGTTCTCCGCTACGCACCTCCTTGCCGAAAGGCCACAAGGCAAGTCCTGCCATCTTCATGGTCTGCATGCCGAAAGGAATACCGACAATAGTAATCATCAGCAAAAGACTGGCCAACACATACTCAACGGCAGTGAAAATACCGCCGAATACCAACCATAATACATTCATCAAACATCCCATACGCCCATCTCTTTTAGTTATAAACACAAATATATAATAAATTCTCGATATGACAAACCTTGCTCACCAATCACTGAACTCAAAACTCAGCTGTTCCCATACCCCTCCCTTCTCTTCCCCCTCCTCACGCGGATTGGAGACAGACAGCCCGATCAAGCGAATGGGATGTTGCTCATAATCCACTTCATTCAATAATTGTTTTGCCAAAGGCAGAATGACATCCAGGGATATCAGTTCTCTGGATTGGGTAATGCTACGGGTTATCTGATTAAAGTCATGAAACTTGATTTTCAATGTCAACGTATTCCCCCGGAAGTTTTTATGCTCCAGACGTCCCACCAGCTCAACCGCAACATGATATAATTCGATGATGACCGAAGAGCGTCTATTTATGTCCCTCTCCAAAGTATGCTCGCACCCGATGGATTTACGGATACGCACCGCCTCTACGGGACGCAGGTCAATTCCCCGTGCAAAGTCATGATAAGCAGCCCCTACCTTGCCAAATTCGCGGATCAGCATATCCAAGGAACGGGCACGTAACTGTTCTCCGTTATGGATGCCGAGAAGATGCATCTTCTTTGCCGTCACCGGTCCCACTCCCCAAAAACTCTCGATAGGCAACCGGGCTATAAACTCCAGGGCCTGGTCGGGATGAATCGTACAGAGTCCGTCGGGCTTGCGGTAATCCGAAGCTATCTTGGCCAGAAACTTATTATAGGACACGCCGGCCGAAGCAACCAAATTCAACCGTTCTTTTATCTTCTGTTTAAGTTCCTTGGCAATATCCACAGCCAGCGAAATGCCGGGTTTGTTTTCCGTCACATCCAGAAAAGCCTCATCCAGAGAAAGAGGCTCGACGATATCGGTATATTCATGGAATATTTCATGTATCTGGCGGGAAACGGATTTATACGCTTCCATCCTCCCCGGAATGAAGATGAGCTGGGGACAGAGGCGCTTTGCTTTCTGCGACGACATGGCTGAACGCACTCCGAAACGACGCGCCTCATAACTGGCCGCAGCCACTACTCCCCGCTCTTCCGCATGCCCCACGGCAATCGGTTTGCCTCGCAACCCGGGATTATCCCGCTGCTCCACCGAAGCGTAAAACGCATCCATGTCTATGTGAATAATCTTTCGTCCGGTCATCGTAACTTCAGTTGCCTATCTTCACTTTCGAGTAAAGATACACTAATTTTTCTTCATGGACAATATCCGGCGATAAACATAAATAAAGGCCGGTATCAGGAAAGCGTCCGCAAAGACCCATGCAGTGGGATCACCGAAGCAGACAGCTACATAGCCGAATGCAGGTACAGCCAGCAAGCTGACCAATATACGCGCAATCATCTCCGAAACACCGGAAAGCATGGCAAGATTTGTAAAGCCAACCCCCTGGATCGTATAGCGCAATATGCACAGCAAGCCCAAAACCGGAAAGAAGGAAACGGATATATGCAGGAACAACTCCGTATCTTTCAGAATCTCAAATTCAGAAGCTTCAACGAAAAGCAAGGCAAATGTTCCGGCTCCCGACATCAATACACAGAAAGTAAATGCCCAGTAAATGATCATCATCAAGGCACTTGCCTTCACTCCCGACCAAATACGCTCCGGTTTGCCCGCACCATAATTCTGCCCGCTATAAGTTGCCATCGCCATTCCCAGACTCTCGAAAGGACACATAAAGAACATCTTGATACGCATGGCGGCAGTGAATGCGGCAACGCAAGCCGTTCCCAAAGCATTATTGGCGCTTTGCAGCATGATGCTGCCGATGGCCGTAATGGAGAACTGCAATCCCATCGGCACACCGATGTACATCAGAGTCTTTGCCAAGGCTCCGTCGAACTTCCTTTCGGCAGGAGTGATTCTCAACATGTCAAAGTGCCGTACCATATAGAAGTAACACAATACAGCCGACACGCCTTGCGAAAAGACCGTGGCGATGGCCGCCCCCGCCACCCCCCAATCCAATATAAGGATACAGAACAAATCGAGCAGGACATTCAATACCGTCGAGAAAAGCAGAAACCAGAACGGCGTCTTGCTGTCTCCCAAAGCACGGATAATACTGGACAGCAAATTATAAAAAAAAGTGCAGGGAACCCCAATAAAGGTAATCAGCAGGTAATAGTAGGCTCCCGTAAATATATTCTCCGGCGTACTCATCATACGCAGAATATCAGCGCAAAAAAGGCTTGTGACTATGGCAATCACGACTGACATGACTGTAGCCAACTGCAAGCTGACAGCCACATAACGGCGCATCGTGCCATAATCCCTTGCACCAAACTTCTGTGCCACCGGAATGCCGAAACCTCCGCAACATCCATTACAAAAACCCAGAATGAGGAAAACGACCGAAGTACTTGCCCCGACCGAAGCCAGAGCGTCTATTCCTAAAAACTTACCTACAATCGCTGCATCTACCAGCGAATAAGTCTGTTGTAGCAGGTTACCCAACAACAGAGGTAACGTAAAATTGAAAATCAGCGGAAGCGCCTTGCCCTCCGTCATTTCTCTAGATGTAGCCATAAATCTGATGTCCCTAAAATCGGGCACAAAAGTAACAAAAGATGTGTTCAGGAGAATTGATGCATATCAAAAGATTACCCTTTTCATAATTGTCCGTAATCTTTCAGCACGGCACTGTGAGCCAGATAATCAGGTACTTCAGCGTAAATATACATCACGCTTCCTCCCTTGATGGCATCAATGATGGGACGGGAAAGTTTTTGCGGGACGGCAGGACATCCGAAACTTCTGCCCAGGCGTCCTCCCTTGCTCACTACCGAAGGGTTGGCGTAGGCTGCTCCGTGCATGACAATGGCACGTTCACGAGCCCGATCATTGATGCCTTTCTCCAATCCATTCAAAATCAGTGAATATCCGTTTTTCCCTTGATAGGTGGCCTCCGTAAGGTAGAAGCCCAACGAACTTTTATAAGAGCCGTATTCATTGGAAAAGGAAGTGGCATAGGTGTCTCCACTATTTTTCCCATGGGAAACGACTGACGAGAAAAGTAACTTACGCTGTTTCATATCAAAGACATACAGACGCTTTTCTGTAGAAGGGCGGGAAAAATCAATCAAAGTAAGTACCTCCCGCTTCCGGCCCTCTATTTTATTATATCCCGCCACCGCCTGCCGGAAAGCTTTCCAGTTTACTATCCCCTCCAAATTCATGGAACGATAAAGATCGGCACAGGCCCTGGCTTCAGTCATAGCTCCCGGACCCGGTGCCTCTGCCATACCAACCGGCGGCTTGCCTCCCAAAAACAGGGAACAAGGAACAAACAGAAGTACAATGAACAAGATAAATCGTTGCATACTTTTTCTAAGCGGACAATAACGGCGGCAAAGTTAGGTATTTTCCTCATACATCTATTACACAGATAGTTAAAAAAGACAAGTCTATTCAATAACTACCACCAGAGAATGCTCTACAGGCGCCCAGTCAAAAACAAACTTGGCATGCGAGGTAGCATTGCGCACGCACATATGCGAGCGGGGCGTCGTCCCCAATGACCAACTATACTCTATCATAGAAGTACGGGGTACGTTGACCGGCACTCCATGAATATAGGCTCCATTCGTGAAACGGCTGGCATAAGGTGCATACCCTCCCGTTGCCGCAGAACCATCTTTCAAAAAGACCATACGCGACTTCTTCTGCTGAAGCAGGTACATCCCCAACGGCGTTTCCTGTGCATAGGGTGGAGCATATCGTCCGGTAGTGGCCGGATTCATGCTGCGTATTTTCCACTCACCATCCCCGGTACGTTCCAGCGTAGTGATATTCTGGTCCAAACGATCTACAAAAATCACATGGTTAAAAACGGTAGTATCACCCAGCAACTTCAAGTAACGGCGGGGTGCCAGCCATTCATCTTCAAGAGTAACGGGACGTATCCGGCAGAAACTCCCTTCCTCTCCCGTCAGATGCGCCAAGGTCCCGTCTCTTCCATAACGTTCGGGCACCACCGTATCAGCAGGCAGGTACAACGGAACGGACTGATAACGTTCCACGCCTAACGTATCAGACACACGGCGATAAGCATCTCTGACAAACTTACGCACCAACGGAGCCTCCCGGTTCAAATTCTTATAATTCTGCAATACCACCCATCTTGCCGTGTCCCGCTGCATATTCTCAATATAGGCCAGACAATTACGAATCACTTCCCACTTGAAGGAACGTACCGTATCCTTATACGGATAAGAATCTTCCAGCGTATATTTATCGTACAACAGTTCTTTAGCAAGGGTTATCTCGTCAGCTGTCAATAACTTTTCTTGAAAAGGGAGTTCCACCACTACCGTATCGGCTGAAGTGGAGTCCGGCAGGATTGCCTCCGGCACAACAATGAATGCAGATTGTCCCTGCCTCCCATTACAGGCGGCAAGGACAAAATACAAGACAGCCATAAAGGCTAAAAGGGAGTTATGTTTCATCTTGACGAAATTTATTTTAGGGGATTGTCCATAAGTAACATGATATATTTATCCCTACAGAACAAAGATATATTTTTTTTTAATGAATAACGACTATCCCCTGATAATTGTTGACGCCCGCATGAAACAATTATAAAACTGCCGGCAGAAATCAGACTCTGCCCGCCTGCTTAATATTTACATTCCCGGATAACCTCTATCAGCCGTTTGAAATCCTCCGGATAAACATCTCCGATATTACCGACGCGGAAAGTATCAGCCTGTGAAATTTTGCCCGGATAAATCACAAAACCCCTCTCTTTCAACTGTACATAGAAAGACTTAAAATCAAAATCCTCATTCGGATAAAGAAAAGAAGTGATGACCGGTGACTGAATTGCATCCGGAAGCAATGTCTTGAAACCCAAGGAACGCATCCCACTGACCAGTACCTCATGATTCTCGCAATATCTATTATGACGTGCTTCAACTCCACCTTCATCCGCCAATTCATCCATAGCCTGCTTGAAAGCACGAACCACGTGCGTAGGAGAAGTGAAACGCCATTTCCCATGTCCCTTTTCCATAGCCTCCCATTGGTCGTAAATATCAAGTGACAAGGATTTAGACACCCCCTTGCAATGCATCAGTTCCGACTTGCGAGCTATAATGAAACCAAATCCCGGAACTCCCTGGATACATTTGTTGGCACTGCTGATGAGAAAATCTATACCTAGCCTCTGCACGTCCAAAGGAACTCCGCCAAAGCTACTCATAGCATCTACTATCAGTTTCTTTCCATGTATTTTCACGAGGTGTGCAATCTCTTCCAACGGATTCAGCACACCGGTGGTCGTTTCACAATGTACCACAGCCACATGAGTAATCTCTGCATTATGTGACAGATAATCATCTACATAGCTGACAGAAACCTGTTCCGTTTCATCAAAAGCCAGCATATCGTAACTGATGCCATGATATTCGGCGATATTCCCCATACGGTCACCATAGGCACCGTTACTCAAGATAAGAAGCTTGTCACCCGGCTTTATGACACTTCCGATAACCGCTTCCACGCAATATGTTCCACTGCCTTGTAAAAGGATGGAAGTATATTCATCGGTATGGCCGGTAGCCAGGGCAACAAGCGATTTGCGGATTTCTTCCACAATATGCACGTTATAGTCTTCATCCCATGTACACCAGTCGGTCAACATAGCTTCTTTGACTGTTTCGGAGGTAGTGAGGGGACCGGGGGTCAATAAAATGTATGGTTTCATCTGTTTCTAAGTTTTAAGTTTATCAATTATTTTAATGGCTGAGTTTTCTGTTTATTTCTTCAATGACGGCCGGAAGCTCCCTGATGGTATCTACCACATAATGGGCACCGGCATCCGACATCCGACGGCGTACTTCCGTTTTACGGGCTTCAAGTTCGGTGGCAGGCATGGAGCCCACTTCCTCTTCTGTCAGCCCCAATTCGTTGCTGCCCAGCACCACACCTACTGTCCATACCTTGGCATTGACACCTTCTTTTATATCGGCAATAGTATCGCCATATTTCAACACACAGTCTGTAGAAGAAACGGCAAGTTCCATCATGTTTTTATAAATCATATATGGGGCAGGGCGGCCGGCAGGCAACCCATCGGGAGTTACACAATTATCCACCACATATCCTCTGGCAGCAGCAGCGGGCAATACGACATCCATCATAGAACGGGTATAGCCTGTTGTCGAACCGACTTTGATGCCCTGTACGCGCAATGCGGCAATAGTCTCTACCACCCCGGGAATAGGTTCCGTATAGCTTTCCAAAGAGGCAAACAGCACCCGCTGGAATTCCGCATAACGCGCCAACACATCCTCTTCATTACAAGGACGGCCGAATTTCTCTTCAAACTCCGTCTTTACACGTTCTATCTGAAACAAAGCACGAATTTCCTCTATTTTGGTCAATCCCATGTGTGCACGCGTTTCAGCAGCGGTAACAGGAGTCCCAATAGCCTTGAAGCTTTCAACAAAAGCGGCTACCGGAGCAAAACAGCCGTAATCGACAGCTGTACCTGCCCAATCCATAATGATACATTCAATTTTTTTCATTTTCATATTATCTGTTTGTTATTTTGTCTCAAAAAGTAAAGGATTCCCTTGGCGGGCCAGCCTGCTCGAACGAAAAAGTGAAAAGTTCTCCGGTCCCGACATATTCTCCCTGCGGTAACGCTGTATCAAATAAACAGCAGAACAGAGGAAAGCGACACTGCATATTATGCCTACATAACCCGACATCAAGTTATAGAAATCCAACCAGTTGATGTCCGGATTGAAAAACTCTTTGAATATCAGGACAACAACCGTACCGGTATAGCCGATAAAATCCAATGTGATGATAAAGAATCCCACATTTCCCCTAATCCTGAAGCAAGCAATGAAACGCTCGAAGAAAAGGGTCTGGAAACTCAGATAAATCGTATAAAGCGACAAGCTTTGAAGAAAGAGCCAAGTCATCGGTGGAATTCGCAACTCATCATAATTGAAAGCTATATAACTCAATGTCAGTGTACCGCAGGTGACAAGCATCAACAGCAGACACAATACTTTTATATTGCTTCTTACAGCAGACATCAACCCGAAGACGAATAGAATAATCAAGGTGACCGTTGCATCCACTTTGGCAAATGCCCATGAAGAGAGTCCCGCAGTCTCCACATCCAAAATCTTCACCAAGAAATCTTCCTTTATATCCTGCAAGACAGTAATGAACAGATTGGCAAAGAACAGCATCAGAAGAACCGGCATAAAACTCTTAAAAATACCAAGACGTGCCCGGCTGTCCAACGTCACACGCTCTGCACGTAGGGCTTTATCGGCAGCGGTAGGTTGCGGCATGCGGGTCATCAACCAACCCAGCAACGAAAGCAGCGGAAAGGCAATGGCTCCGATAAAAGCAGGCATCCAGAACTCACTGACATGAAGGTTATCCATCACAAAGAGCCCCACAGACTTTGCCGTACCGGAACTGATAGCTATGCTCAGTCCCATAAGGCTTGCCAACAGGTCCGTAACACGACGTCCCTCCAAGAAACTGAATATCACCCCCCACATACACCCCAGCGAAAGCCCGTTAAAGAATAAAGCGAAAACATTGAAAGGCTGTGGAAGCAGGCCAAATAACACCAATGAAAGTTCTGCTATCGCTACAGAAAATATAATGAACTTCAGCCGGTTCTCTTTTTTCAATTCGGATATCACCTTGATACCTATCAGCTTAGAAATAAAATAGCCCGAAATCTGTATAATACTGGTAGCCGTCTTATAATCCATCCCAAAGAAATCGAGCCCGTCGAAGGTAGCGGCAGTAAACGGTTTACGCAGAGCATATACCAATGAATAAGAAAGTAAAGCCGCACCTCCGGCCCAGAGGATAAACAAAGCATCGGACAGTTTTTTATTTGAACTTATGTCTTTTTTTTCTCCAATAAACATACACTTGATTTTTGATTTGTTTTTTGATTCCGGCAGCAAAGGTAGAAGAGCTCAACCACACTAAAAATGAATTTTCATTATTAATAAACTTCATAAAAACAACACTTTATTATGTAACATTAATGAAATATTAATGTAACGGAAGCATAACAACAAGAGCTTTTCTTTGTACACATTTTCAATCAATTATCATTGATACAACCATTATGAACGAACTTTTAGACATATACAAACGCATTGAATATCTGCGTAACAAAGGAGTCAAGATGAAAGAAATAGCCGACCATACCAATATGGCGGCAAGTGTCCTGTCTTCTCTTTATTCCAGCGTCCTCCCGACCTACATCGGTACCATAAGGAAAGGCAATACGGAAGAAGAAGCCTTGGATTACGCTCTTTCCCAAGTAAACAATGTCTCGAAAAAACGCCTGTTAGGTTCTCTGAAAGAATTAAAAGAACAGTTATTCAGTCTGGAACCTACACCGGCCACAGGGCAAAAGGAGAATCCTTTTCTGGATATGATGGCCGAAGAGATGCTCCATTCCGCTCAGGAAGTATATAACTACAGCGGTATATATGTCAGCTACAGTCTTTCTTCCTCATCCAATGCATTGAAAGTGGAGCCTTATCTGGTTACTCCTTCCGAAAACAATGATTATGTAAAAGTAATGCACATGAGTGCCTACAATACCACCCATTTTGGTACCGCCATCTTCAACAACCATCAGAATGCATACATCATGTTCAATGAACGGGAAACACCTCAGCTAGCATTGTTCACCATCTACCTGCAATTGCCGATGTACGACTTCCCGCATATGCTGAAAGGCTTGTATCTATGTTTGGACTACAACCGAAACCCGATAGCAAGAAGAATACTTTTCATCAAATATTCAGACAGCACCAGCATGGACGATTTCCTGGAACTGAAAGGGGAACTGATACCACAAGATAAACTGACAGACGAACAAATGTCCTATTATAACTATACATGCCAACCGGGAGACTTTATCAAAACCTGTTCTGTACCTTCCCCGTTACTGAACGAGAAGGATCTGGAAAGAGAAAAGAAAATGCTTGAAATATAATGTAACCAGCACGCTTTGCAACTTAGTTGCATCTCTTTTCCACTACCTTTGCATCAGAAAATAAAAAAGGAGGAAAAATATAATGAGTTGCAATTGCTGCTGCACACAAGGACATCCTGTAAAAAAAGAAAAGAAAAATACATTGCTCAAAGACTACTGGAGAATTACAGTAGCAGGTTTGTTACTTTTGGGAGGTATAGCCATCCAGGCAATGGATATCGGCTTCTTCCAGGAAGAGTATATCGCTTTCGGCTGGTATCTGCTGGCCTATCTGCCGGTGGGACTGCCGGTTATGAAAGAAGCCTGGGAAAGCATTTTACAAAAGGATATATTCAGTGAGTTCACCCTTATGTCTATTGCTACTCTCGGCGCTTTCTATATAGGGGAATATCCGGAGGGAGTAGCCGTGATGCTCTTCTACTCTTTGGGAGAAATGTTTCAAGGCAAGGCAGTAAACAAAGCTCAACGAAACATCAGTGCCCTGTTGGACGTTCGTCCGGAAGTAGCGACAATAATCAGGGATAATGAATCTATTGTCGAAGTCCCCCAAAATGTACAAATCGGTGAAATCATCGAAGTAAAAGCCGGAGAAAGGGTACCGCTGGATGGCAGAATGCTGAATGAAGTTGCCGCATTCAATACATCGGCGCTAACGGGAGAAAGCCGTCCACGCAACATACGGAAAGGTGAGTATGTGCTTGCCGGGATGATTGCAACGGATAAGGTTGTCAGAATACAAGTAACAAAGACTTTCGAAAAAAGTGCTCTGTCACGCATATTGGAACTTGTACAGAATGCTTCTGAACGCAAGGCCCCGGCAGAACTGTTCATCCGGAAATTTGCCCGCATCTATACACCGATAGTCACAGGACTGGCAGTGCTGATCGTACTGGTTCCATTCATCTATTCATTGACAGACGCCTCATTTGTTTTTACTTTCAACGACTGGCTTTACAGAGCATTGGTCTTTCTGGTTATCTCTTGCCCATGCGCATTGGTAGTCAGCATTCCATTGGGATATTTCGGGGGTATAGGTGCCGCGTCCCGTCTCGGAGTTTTGTTTAAGGGAGGAAATTACCTGGATGCCATCACCAAAATCAATACCGTAGTTTTCGATAAGACAGGAACATTGACCAAAGGCACCTTTAATGTGCAACTCTGCAAAACGCAACCCGGCATATCCAAAGAGGAACTGATACGACTGGCTGCTTCAGTAGAACGGAACAGTACACATCCGATTGCAAAAGCCATTGTAAACCACGCCGAAGAAAAGAATATAACGCCGGTCTCCACAACGGAAGTAACAGAAATTGCCGGCTACGGGTTGGAAACAAACATCGAGGGAACACGCATATTAGTAGGGAATATCCGCCTGCTATCCAAGTATCAGGTTAGTTATCCGAAAGAGCTGTCAGCCATTCCAGATACGATTGTGGTCTGTGCCATCGGAACAGAATATGCCGGTTATTTGTTATTATCAGATAGTCTGAAAGAAGATGCTTTCCAAGCCGTTGAAGAATTGAAAGCTTTAAATATCAATAATATTCAGATTCTTTCAGGAGATAGACAGAGCATTGTAACTAACTTCGCGCAGAAGTTAGGCATTACAAAAGCATACGGTGACTTGCTACCCGACGGCAAGATAAAGTACGTGGAGGAATTGCGCCAAGATTCAAGAAACCAAATCGCCTTTATAGGTGACGGCATCAATGACGCTCCGGCTCTTGCGCTTAGCAATGTAGGCATCGCCATGGGAGGATTGGGCAGCGACGCTGCCATTGAAACAGCAGATGTGGTAATACAGACCGATCAACCCTCCAAGGTAGCGACTGCCATTCGTGCAGGCAAACAGACCCGAAAGATTATGTGGCAAAACATCTCTCTGGCCTTCGGGATAAAACTGCTCGTTCTGATATTGGGCGCCGGCGGTCTGGCCACACTATGGGAAGCTGTGTTTGCGGATGTAGGTGTTGCCCTTATTGCGATAGTAAATGCCGTACGGATACAGAAACTTATTAAATAGGAGAATTAATAATGGAAGAAAATGTATATTTGGACTTGTTGAAGAAGAGAGAGATACAGCCAACTGCCATACGCATTTTAGTACTGAAAGCCATGATGCAGGCCAACCGTTCTGTTTCATTGCTAGACCTTGAATATATACTGGATACGGTTGACAAATCAACCATATTCCGTACTATTACCCTATTTCTGTCCCATCATCTCATACACTGCATTGACGACGGAACAAAATCCTTCAAGTACGCCGTATGCAGTGATAGTTGTGCCTGTGAAATGAACGACCTGCATACACACTTCCATTGTGAAAAATGCAACAAGACTTTCTGTTTTAAAAATATTCCCACTCCGGTTGTGAATCTGCCGCAAGGGTTTACACTGAGCAGTATCAATTATGTATTGAAAGGCGTCTGTCCGGACTGCGCAGAACATTCATGAATTATATCCCTAAAAATCAACTCATATTTCCACTTATCTATTCCAAGTCTCCACCCCGGATTTCGCCACTGCATCCGAAAACGAAACGATACGTAACCTTTCGGCAAATTGCGACAATGGCAAACCTGTGACAACCTTTACCTTCACAGGCTTATCCGGCAATAAATCCACATAATTATCTGATACAAAATTATCAATGTCATCTTCAATTGAAAGAAAGACCCCCCTGGCAAAAACATCACACGCAAGAGTCACTTCATAGCCTCCTTCAACTACAGCTATATCTCTATGGATCAATGCGTCTTTGTAATGCATATCTTTCTGTTTAGCAAGAAAATAATTATTCGTATATTCTCTGCCGCCTTTATCCTGATAAGCCACATGCACAACGACATCTTCTCTCGACGTTCCCTTCAGCAATGCCTCTACTTTTTCATTCCAGACTACCGTACTCGTATTAGCAGGAACTGGTACTTTTCCGGTTATTTCTCTTACAACACCTGTCCCGTCCAATCTGATAATACGAACCATCAAAGTCCCCGAAGTTTTTTTCAATCTATCAGATACAACATATACCTTCAATATGTCCCCTTCTACTATCGGAGATACCAATAAGTCGTCAAAGGACTTTACCGTAAAATAATGCTGTGCTTTCCATCGGCCATAAAAATCACGACTAGACCATGAAGCTACCGGCCAACAATCGTTATGCTGCCACACCAATGACCCCATGCAATAAGGCATATCCCGACGATGTGCTTCCATTGCCATCTTCATGGCATCAGCCTGTAATAGTTGACTCATGTATGTAAAAGAACGAAAGTCCTTAGGCTGACGGTAGTCCGACAATAGAAAGTCATTAATACGTTGATTTGCCTTTATTCCGCCACGCTGATGGGACATCATTACTTCCGAAGTCAAATTCCAGTCCTCCGCCAAAGGAGCATATCGTTTGATAGATTCAAACTCCGGAAAAGACTGAAAACCATATTCACTAAAAAAACGGCTACGTTCATGACTAAATTCAGAGAGAGGCTTCAAACCTTGCCACACCTCCCAATAATGCATATCTCCTACTGCATGATTACGCGTACCGTTGTCATCCGCATAAGGAGAAGATTTACGATAGCAAGCTCCCGGGTGATACTCTTCCACAACCGCAGGTAATGTTACAAAATATTGGTCTTTGAACTGCTTCCAAATAATTTCCGAATAAACAGGATTTTGTTTATCATAAGTTGTTTTCCAATTCCAGTTAAACCATGCGTCCAAACATTCATTATTTCCACACCAAAGTGCTATGCAACTATGGTTGCGTAATCTGCGTACATTGTCAATAGCCTCTTTACGGATATTTTCCAAGAATTCACCCTCGGCAGGGAATACACTGCACGCAAACATAAAATCCTGCCAAACTAAAATACCATACTTGTCACATAAATCATAAAAAACATCTTTTTCATAGACACCACCTCCCCATACACGAAGCATATTCATATTGGCACTGACAGCATCTTGAATCGTTTTTTCATATATGGAATCTGTAACTCGCGTTAAAAAATTATCACAGGGAATATAATTTGCGCCTTTGGCAAATAAAGGTTTGCCATTCAGTTCAAAATAGAAACTTTCACCATATTTATCGGGAGCAGTCACTACTTTTAAAGAACGGATACCCAATTTTTCTTTTTTCCGGTCTATCTTCTTTCCATCTAACTCTAAAATGGTAGAAAAATCATATAAGAAAGGCTCTCCTAACCCGTTAGTCCACCAAAGATGAGGTTTCTTCATTATGAACGATACCGGGATTTTATTAAGCCCTGCACTGAGATGAACCGTCTTTTGGATTTCCATACAACTGTCCGTATGGTTTAGTATGGAAATATCCGCTTCCGTCTCCATATCCGCAAGCACCTCTACTGTAACATCGATGACAGCCTGCTCCGCTGTAACAGATTTCTGATTATAAAAGCTATCTATCAATCGTACATCATTCCAGGCTTCTATACAAACGGAACGCCATATACCTGAAGTCACCAAACGAGGTCCCCAATCCCATCCAAAATGATACCCTGCCTTACGGACAAATACACCAACTTTACGGTCAAATATCCCTCCATTTTCTGACTGGTCATTTGAACTACGATATTGAAACGGTACAGACTCCCATTGTGGCATAGCCTTTTTAATAGGAGAATGAAAATAGACCTGCAATATGTTACCACGTAATTTCAAAAAAGGTTTAATATCTACTTTCCACTCACGAAACATATTGTCAGCAGAAAGAATTTTCTCACCATTCAACGTTACATCGGCATAAGTATCCAATCCTTCAAAACATAATACAATGTTTTTTTTAGATATTAGTTCCGGAGTCACGTCAAACTCAGTCCGATAAATCCAATCTTCCTTATCTACCCATTGAACACCACGTTCATTAAGCCTATAAAAAGGATCATCTATCAGTTTATGATTGATCAAGTCAGTGTGTACTGTTCCCGGAACACTTGCCTCATACCAATTCATGCCCCTCGCCTGACGAAAGCTCCATCCTTCATGCAAGTACCGGCAAACTGGCTGTGCATAAAAAACCGAAGTAAAAGCTATAAATAACACAGTAAGCAAAATCTTATTTTTCATTCTCACTTATCTTTTAAAAAACGTTTAAATGCATCTGTTTACGTTCTATATTCCATCCCTTTACTACCAGCACCGGATTACAGGATAAGTTCTTAATCGCAGTCTCAATCGTTACGCACTTGCTCTCACCCGGTAACAAAGAAAAGAAATTATCAGTATAGAAGGACGGACGGACGGGACTTAAATCACGGTCAAGAAGCTGCAACTGGTTGAAAAAAGCGATGGAACCAGAAACGTTGCGGAGCGTAATATCCACAAAACACTTATCTGACGTACGACGGAGATGACAGGAAGTGTGCAAAGACGCACGCTTCAGCAATGACAAGGATTCAAAGCCAGAGGTGGCAGGACCTGTCAGACTCTCACGTCCCTCGTAGCTGTCCGTAGAACGCCAATAGAAGTTGGAAGAAACCTCATTGCCCGTTTCGTCTTTCAGACGAAGTTTGATGAAGTGGACCGGAGAAATATCTTCCGGAAAATGAAGGCAAAGGGCATCATTGACAACACCGTCGCAAGGGAGGTCTATGACAGCCGAGTCCGCAAGGACCTTCTTGCTGTTGATGTCGTACACCTCAGCCACGACACGATACCCCTTAAAGGAGAGGTAATAGTCATTTACGACAGAAACGGTATTCTTCAGATAGTCAAACTGGGCGTGCAAGGGCTCTAGGGAATTGGCTGTATGATAAAGGGAAGCGGTAGGCTCCAGAGACCAATCCCACATCCGAGCACTGACCTGACGGACCGGACAGTTATGGTACCAGAACAAAAGCCCCGAGCAGAAACGGTCGCCGTAGTCAAGCTTGTTATAGTTCCAGACTTCCCAGATACTTTTGGAGTTCATTGCACCGACAAACTGTCCCTTCTGGGCAAACTCCTCTATGGAAGAAGAAGCACCATAATTGTTGACCAGATCGGTGTACAGGCTAGACATCAGATGAAAACCGTTGCCGTCAAGATAGTCCCAGACAGACTTATTCACAGGCCACAGATCAGACTCAGGCATCATCTCACGCAGGATCTCCACGGTAGGAAGGGTGGGAGCACCGTATTCCGGGTTGAAACCGTCAACGCGACTGCCACGGGAAGAAGCGGTGTTCTCATAATGCTGCATTGGATTCACCTGCTTGTAAGGGCTCCCGTCATGGACACCCGCACACTCTGATTGCATCTGGTAACCGCGAGTACCGTCAAGTTCATCAAGCAAACGGCGGGTACCGCTAACCTCGGAACTCTCGTTGGAAGCCACGTAATACGCCAGACTAGGATGGTTGCGGATACGTTTCACGGTAGAGGACACATTGCTGAGATAAAGGGCACGGTCCTGAGGATGGCGAGTATCGCCCGTCAACCAGAACTCCTGCCAGACAAGGAAACCCATCTCGTCACAAAGTTGGTAGAAGTAGTCGGATTCGGCAATGCCACCGCCCCAGAGACGAATAAGGTTGATACCCGACTGACGAGTATACCGCAACTCGGCATAGGTACGTTCGTCCGAACTGCGAAGCATGCCTTCAGGAATCCAGTTGGTTCCACGGATAAAAAGGCGACGCCCGTTGACATAAAAGACACGTGAACCGTCAGGAGTGGCTGTGTCGGAGGTAACCTCACGAATACCAAAACGTGTACGGACCGAATCGCAGACAACCCCTTTCACGGAGACACTCATCTTAAGCTCATAAAGATTCTGGGGACCCTTGTTGATAGGCCACCACAGGCGGGGAGAACGAATGGTCAGTTGGGGAAACTCATCGGGAGTGAAAGTCAAGGTAAGCTCTTCGCCGCGAAGAATACGGAACGGCTTCTCAACAACGATACCCTCACCCACAATCTCACCGCGCACTACCCCGCTGACAGTATCCGTAGTATTCAGCGGGTTGACCACCTCAACAGAAAGGGTCTCACGGGAAATATCATAGCCGGGCTTCGAAAGTTCGGACTTTACAAAAGGATGACGGAGCGAAACGCCCCCCGTAGAGTACAGAGAGATGCTTTTCCAGATGCCGGTGTTGCGGTCACGGATACCGTCCATAAAAGTAAAATCCCAACCCACGGACATCAGCATGGTCGTGTTCAAACCGATATTGCCGTTACCACCGTTATGAAATTCACCGGCGGCTCCCCAGGGCTTAGGCATCGTGGTACCCGGCATGTCAACAGGATAGACAAGAACGGCAAGAACATTACCGTCACCGACATGGACAAAATCCGTCACATTGATGTGGGCGTCCGTGAACATGCCGTTGATGGTAGCCAGAAGATTACCGTTAACCCACACTTCCGCACGGTAATTGATGCCGGCCGGATGCAACCACACCTGCTTGCCGGAAAAAGAAGAGGGTACCTCGAATTCTGTACGGAACCAGTAAGTATAAAAGCTACGACCGACCCGGGAAATATCAGGAATCTTACCGGATTCCAACTTATTATTCAGACCAAAATAGGGCTCGGGATACGTACCGTTATGAACCAAAGAATTCAATACAGTACCGGGAACGATAGCGGGAAGCCAGTTACTCGCATCATAGCCCGGAGACGAGATCGTCTCCGAAGGTGAAGCAACATCATCGGCACGCATCATTTTCCAAGTAAAGGAACCTTGGTGGACTTCTTTTGAGTCAAGCCATATTCTATCCCCGGACCTGGAGTAATTGGGAACAATACTCCAACCGGAAGAGGAAAAGGAAAGAAAGAGAACGAAAAAAAACAATAACTTATTCATGACATAATTTAAATTTATTCATATCTGAAAACAAAGATAGGAAATGAACGGATGACGGACATGACGATTCTTGCCAGATATGGATACTAACGACAAATAGACCGGATGCATACATTTTTGACGAAAACACATACAAAAAAGTAGAATCGCCAAACTATTGTAGCTCCTCCGGTACCTTTACATTCTTACAGTCTTTTAAATGAACCGCAGAAAGTTCACTGAATGGAGACTGCAATGTCGAATTAATAATCTCCAGTCCATTCACATCGTCCGCAACGAAAGCATATCTTTCTTCTTCATTACCAATTATTGAAAGTTTCGTATTTATAAAACGAATATTGTCTGCATGCCGGACATAAAAACCATAAGCAGGTAACATAACCCCAAACATCCTATTCTCCGGATACTCCTCTTCAGCTTCGGGAACTTCAGCTTGAGTATCTATGATTTTGCCTCCTCCTTTCAGCCTGAAATCGATATCGCTAATTTCAACATTTTCAACACGGAGTCCTGGAACACCTGTAATGGAACTCGCAACATAACTTACAGAAGTTGCCGTAATATTCTTTATTTGTATATTCTTCAAGTATGAGTTGTCTGAATGCTTACGTCTACCCAAACGAATAAAGACAGGAGTCTGAACATCTTCCATTGTCAAATCAGAAATCATAACATCCTCCATGAAACCACCATCTACAACCTCAAGTGCCATCCCTGCAATACCTGTTATGGGATTAGTAACACCAGGCACACGCTTTTCCCAAAAACGCAACAAAGACTTGCTACACTTATGAAGAATGCAATCAGAAACCCTGATATTACGAAAACCTCCTGCACTGGCAGTACCGAATTTAATATAGTTACAGTTAGAAGAAAGATTACAATTTGTCACTGTTATATTTTCAACTACATAATTCGGATCTTCACTTTTAAAACAAATTGCATCATCATCCGTATCAAGCACACAATCTCTAATGGTTACATTCTTGCTTTCAATGTCGAATCCGTCATTATTCCAATTTGCATGTCCTTCTACATAAACCTTGCTTATATCGACTCCATCACAACGAACAAAACGGAATGTCCAAAATCCCGAATTCGATAATTTCACCCCATTTACCTTCACCTTATTACAATCAAGTAAAAGTACCAAAGTAGGCCGATTGGGCGCATCATTACCTTGATTAAAAGCAGCACCATTACCGTCTATCTCACCTCTACCTATAATAGATATATTATCTGATTTTTCCGCAAATATTAAAGCCTTACGCCTCCCTTTATCCGGATAATCTGAAATATTCCTACTTCCTATGATTTTTGAACCTTCTTCCAATTTTAAAGTTACATTCTTTTTCAGTACAATAGTTCCCGTTAAATATTCACCCGCGGGCAAAGAAACTATCCCACCTCCATTTTTAGAACAATCATCAATGGCCTTTTGAAGACCACGGGTCGTTATAGTTTTGCCATCTGCATAAATTTCATATTCATCAATCGCTACATTTGAATTACCATGTTCTTTGCCTGTACATGAAAAAAATAATGAGATAAAACATAACAGACTATATATAATCATATTTTTCATCATACCAATCCTTTAAAAGGATGAGACTGTGACAAAATTGTTTTTTGGCACAGCCTCATCACATTCATTCATTTTAATTAGTAGCAGGAGCTACTGTTATCGTCCATTGTTTTACAACTGTTCCTCCCGGTGATGTTACAGTATATGTCCTCGGACTTGAATAGTCTTGAAAACCTACAGCCATACCCGGAGTTAAAGTGGCACCGGCAGATATGGTTGCTACCATTTTGAGGTCTGTAATATCTGCGTCCGCTTTCAAAGACACAGTAATGGCACCTGCTTCAGAATCAATCTGAGTTTTATCACTCATTACAGCTTCATTCCTACCATATAATGTTACATTAGTAATCTCGGCCTTCTCGTATGCCGCATCCACTGTATAGTCATCATCTCCACATGACATTAAAGTAAATGTCAAAGCAATAAACATAAAAAATAATATTTTCTTCATATTGTCCACTCTCTTAAATTATACAATTACCACATCGGATTCTGGTCTAAATTAGGATTCTTATCGCGTGCTGATTGAGGTATCGGCAGTAAATAATCACGAGGTGCCATAAACGTTTTTTTAGCAACAAAAACCTTTTCATAAGTAGGAACTACCGATCCATCCAATTGCTTCACATAAGTAACAAGACAACCTTCCGCATCTTTATTCAACACCTCTTCTCCTATTTTCCAACGCTGGATATCAAACCATCTTTTACCTTCAAGCGCCAATTCTACACGACGTTCATGACGAATGCGTGTTCTCATCTCATCTTTATTCAAGCCACTCGGAAGACCTGGTAATCCTGCACGGGCACGAATTTCATTGATAGCGCTATATACCTCATTTGTAGGTCCATTTACTTCATTCTCAGCTTCTGCCAATGTTAACAAAACTTCAGCATATCGCAACACAATAAAATTGTGGCCACCACCAACACCACGTCCGCGATTATCATATCCACAAAGCACTTTCTCATTCATATATTTGCCAATGTAATATCCAGTCTTTGTACATGAAGGTTTATCAGCACTATACATGCCATTAGGATTCTCCTTCAAATTCAGATTGGTTGGAGTATTTTGAGCAGTATATAAAATTTTATTTTTCCAAGGCTTACCATTATAGTGAAGAGTTGCATAGAAACGTTTATCCCGATTTTCATATGGTGCTGCCGCATGTTCAGGATTACTCCAGTCAAAGGGTTCGCCGGTTATCATCTCAAATTCATCCGCCAAACTTGCAGTCGGGTGATCTTTACTCCAACCATATTCAGCCGGTGTTCCCGGCTGGGGAGGCGCCAACACAGTCTGGGCACTTGACCAACGATACGGATATGCGTATTGGATATCAAATATAACCTCACTGTTATGTTCATTTTCCTCATAGAACATTTCCGCAAATCCTTCTTGATACAAAGAATAGGTTCCTTTTAAATCACCATTTACTAATATGCGAGCTGTTTTAGCCGCATCTGCATAATATTTAGCATCAATGACACCACCGGCATACAAATAGGTAGCAGCCATCATTCCTAAAGCCGCTCCTTTTGTTGCGCGTCCCAATTCTTCATCAGAAACAGTTATCGGCAAACGCTCTGCAGCTTTTTGAAAATCAGAAATAATAAATTGTAAAGTTGCTTCAGGAGTGGCACGTGCTAAAAATATATCATCTGTATTACGATCAAGCGGTTTATCAATCAATATAGCGCTGCCATAATAACGGAAAAGTTCCAGATAAAACATCGCACGTAAAAAATAGGCATCTCCTATTAAACGTTCCTTTACTTTTTCAGAAAGTGGAGAATCTGACAGATTCTTTAATGCAATATTAGCCCGACGAATAGCGGTATATCTATTTCCCCATCTATCAAGTGGCGCAGAAGAGGAATTAAAATCAAACAAATTCCATTTATTTGAATCTTTTTCACCAATCTGGATACAGTCATCTGTAAACAAGATGTCCAGTGCATGATCATTCAATCCATTTACTTTATAATAGGTTCCATCCAGTTCTCTATATACTTTACTCATGAATAACATTGCACTTGACTCTGTCAACCATATTCCTTCATCCGTTACAGAGGAAGTAGGTTTAATATTGTCCATAAAATCTGTGCATGAAGAATTCAGCAAAAGTAGGGAACAAAAGATACTATATATTACTTTTTTCATAACTACAATTAATTAAAAGGTTACATTTACACCAAATGAACTGATAAACTGCTGAGGATACGAATTAAACGCTTGATTTTCAACATCAAAATCATCCGGCATTTTACTATAAATAGTCCACAAATTATAAAAATCCGCATATAGACGCAAGCTTTGCATTTTTGCTTTTTTCAATAATTCAGGCTTAAAAGTATAACCGATTTGTAATGATTTTAACTTTACGTAGGTAGTGTTTACCATCCAGTAAGAGGACGTTTCATAGTTTTGATTACGCATAGAAGCTGACAGACGAGGATATTTGGCATTTGGATTCGGATTAGATTCGGTCCATGAATCCAAATGTTCACGACGTGGATGAATAGCATCTCTGAAAGGATAACGCACGTTTCGGTCTCCATTGCTACCCAAATAATAATCAGACCCACCTGCTCCCTGGACAAACATAGACAAGTCAAAATTCTTATACTCTAAACGGAGATTATATCCCCACATCACTTCTGGTGTCTCATTAAAACCGATAATCACTTGATCTTCACTGTCAATCTTTCCATCGCCATTAATATCTACATATTTAATATCACCCGGCAATACACCTTTTTGATAAGCCCAATTATCTATATCTTCCTGGTCTTTGAATAATCCGGCAGCTTTATATCCCCATGTACGTCCACTAGGTTGACCTGTTTTACGCTTTCTTGGGTTATTCTTTGTACCTGCAGCTTCACGGATTTCAATTTGTTTATCACGAGTAAACCCAAAAGAGAACGTATTAGTCATTTTCAGACCACAATTAAATGTATAATGACTACCTAGTGAGGCATCAAAACCATATCTTTCATCTTTACCTGCATTCTCTTTCGCTAATCCTACCCCGTATTCTGTAGAAACAATTGCATTAGGACTCAATATTTTATCAGAACGTTTATCACGATATACATCAAATTCTGCAAACAACAAGTCATTCCACAAATTAATATCCAAGCCGATATTAGCTTTCCATACACTTTCCCAAGTCAAAAAGAGGTTCGGTTCCGCTCCCTCAGACAATGCCTGTAATTGAACAGGGTCTTTACCAAACACAGCTCCACCTTCTATCTTATATTGAGCCAAGTAAGCAAAAGCATCTCCTACAGGATTACCAGATTTACCATAAGACGCACGTAACTTCAAATTATTGATAAATGAAAAATTATCTTTAATAAACGGCTCTTCCGAGAGTCTCCAACCAACAGACGCAGAAGGGAAAAATGCACTTCTACGATCAGGAGCATACTGGTAAGTTTGGTCATAACGTCCTGCTAATTCAAGCATATATTTCTGGGCATAATTATAATTCAAACGCATAACATAACCTTGCTGACCAAAACGGCTTGTAGTACCGGAGTTACTGATAAACTCTGCAATAGGACTTCCCATATTTAACTCTGGAATCCAAAAATCATAGTTCTTTCTTCCAGCTTTAGTTTCAAAAATATTTCCCCATCTTCTTTCAAATACCCCCAACAGGCCTACCTCGTGTTTCCCAAATGTCCTTTCATAATTCAAATGAGCTTGGATTGTATAGTAAGTCCATTGCTTATTTGTTACATTTAAAGATGGTTTTGCTTCACCGCCTTGTTGTTCTTCTATTTCTCCTGCATCATTATACGCATAAGCAGTAAAAGGATATTGCCATTCTTTTGCATCATATATCTGACGGTCGTAACTAAATAACGCCTTTGCAGACAATCCTTTCAAGAAAGGTAATTGTTGGTCCAAAGAAACTGTTATATTCTGAAAGTTATTATTATATGTCTTATCTGCGCCATCATGAACACCCATATACATACTTGAACCGCCCCCTTGCATAGCAGGTTTACCACCTACCATATTAGGTACAGTCGGAGCGCATAAGCGATATAAATCTTCCATCATCTTCTTGCCATCATAATAATGGCTTTTCTTTGTATCATAGGCTAAATTGATATCTACACTAACCTTTGTAATATCTATTGGGTGGAAATCAACATTTGAGCGTAGATTGAACCTGTCATATCCAGTATCTTTCCCCATCATACTACCTTGATACATGTAGCCAAAAGAAGCGAATGCATTAATGTATTTATTTCCACCACTTAATGACAGATTATGACGAGTGGTTGTAGTAGTCTTCATGTATTCGTCCATCCAATCTGTATTTTTATACCGATCATCAGTCCCATCCTTGTATTTTTGCAGTATTTCAGCACTATACATTTCTTTTTCACGTCCGTCCATCTTCAACGCTTCATTGTACAAAGTCAAAGCATCATAAGCATTCAAGAAATCAGGTATATTCATTGGCGTCTGAAAACCTACCGAACCATCATATGTCAAAGAAACTTTTCCTTCTTTTCCTCTCTTTGTATTAATCAAAATCACACCATTAGCTCCTTTCAAACCATAAGGTGCGACAGCAGCAGCATCCTTCAAAACTGAAATAGACTCAATATCTGCCTGATTTACTTTCTCCCACGGACGTTCAATGCCATCTACCAATACCAAAGGCTTATTACCACGCAATAATACAGTTGCTGCATCTTTACCTGGTTCACCAGAAGTCTGCCGGGTAATAATGCCCGGAATCTGCCCTCCTAACTGGTTGGAAACATTTGCCACCGGAGCTTTGATTTTATCTCCCTGGACAGTGGCTACCGCAGAACTCATTGTCATACGTTTCTGAGTACCGTAACCAACAATAACGACTTCATCCAACAGTTTAGAATCTTCCTGCAATGTAATAGTTAAAGGAGTTCCAACCATTGCTTTCAAAGTCTGAGTCTGAAAACCTACATATGAAACTTCAATTGTCGGATTAGAATCATCAACAGACAAGCTAAAATTACCGTCTATATCAGAGATAGCACCTTGAGCAGTACCTTTCACTTTAATGGTTGCACCGATAATAGCTTCACCTCTGGCATCAAGAACTTTTCCCGTCAATTTTTTTGTTGTTTGTGTAATCCCTTGTGTATTTAATACAGTGCTGTGAGTTTGACTGTCTTCAACAGCATACGCCCTGGTAGCTGCAATAAAGCCAAACGACAAAAATGCCGCCGTTAAAATTGATTTCTTAGTAAATGGCATGAAATCTTCCAGCCAGTAATATCTAAGAATCATTTTCTTTTGAACATTAAGTTTTTCTTGCATAATTGTGTATTTTAATATTAGAAATAGTTATAAAACCAAATTGAAGAAAAATAAATTTGATCAGATTATCTTCTTATCATACTAAAATCAAGGAGGATGTTTTTCCATATTTATATTGTTTTTTAAAGGTTAAACAAATACTTTCCATTTTTCGAGAAAGGAGTGGGTAAATCATGTTTTTACAATCCTTACCCCCTCTCTCTTTTACAATCTTTACCTTAAATACCAATGAATGTACGATTAGGAACTTGTTATCCTATATTGTTCTCATCACAAAATTAGCCTATCAACAAAGCCTTTATATGCCCAATCCTGTCATTAATATAGTGAATATAGACATGGCTTTAAAACGTACATTTTTGACAACATCCAATACAGGGAAAGACTAATCCATGAATAATAAGCACATTATTCAAAAGCACATCGCAGGGAAAAGTTGCAGAAACAGCCTATCAAAGCCTACGAGTGAATATCCACATCCACTCGCAGGCTTTGAACTGATAATAAAAGACAGATATATACTGAAAAAATAGAGCTAAAACATTTACTTGCGTATCTCAAAATGATAGGTTCCAGTGGTTAAGGTTATAGCTTCCTTTGGTACCACATCATTCAAATTGAGCTCTTTACATTTCACCTTATGAAATGCAGTTATATATAATGATGCAGTACAATTTGAAGGAACTGTTACCGTATAAC
The DNA here is from genome assembly GCF_000195635.1 of Bacteroides fluxus YIT 12057. GTDB lineage: Bacteria > Bacteroidota > Bacteroidia > Bacteroidales > Bacteroidaceae > Bacteroides > Bacteroides fluxus. Next base: position 59,318 of record NZ_GL882625.1, read on the forward strand.
TTATCTTATTCTTATTTTGTCTCCAAGAAGAGACAATCTCCCCATACAAAGAAGTATGCCTTGCTTCAAAAGTATCCAGTCCGGACACGAAATTAGGTTTCAATATTATATGTTTAAAACCAGGCGATAAAGGGTCTGGCAATATTCCACCTAAAGCCTTATAATACCAAGCGCTAATTTCACCAAACATAATATGATTCAATGAGATATCTTTTTTACCGTCAATACGCCAATTCTCATAAAGAGTGGTTGCCCCATTTTTTATCCACCATCCCCAAGACGGATAAGTTTCTTTAGATGCCAATTGATAGGCAATATCCACATACCCATTCATGCTTAAAGCATTTAAAATAGTCTTGCTTCCCAATAGGCCAACATCCATAGTTCCATCTTTCCTGACCTTCTCTGCCAGTTTTCCGGCAACTAATTCCCTCATATCCTCAGGAACAATATTCCAATATAGAGGGGCACTTAATTCCGTCTGACTTCCGCTACAATAAATACCGGTTTTTCTATTTAAAAAACGAGTATTGATAGCATCTTTTATTTCCTGAGCCAAATCTGAATATTTTTTGTAATCGGCTTCCTTATTTAATAATTTCGCAGCTTTGGCCAATATATCCGTATCTACATAATAATATATAGATGATGTCAATGCCTTTTCCGAACGGGACTTAATAGGAATCCAATCTCCCAGCCCCCAATCCGTTATACCGTCGGGATACATATACCGCAAATGATCTACATATCTTTTTATATTATCATATACAGATGCGAGCAGATGTATATCACCATAAAATAAATAAATATTCCAAGGAATAATAGCTATCGTGCTGGTCCAGTCAACTCCATTCCCCCAATGATACCCCCATCCTCCGGTAGGAATAATAGCAGGAAGCACTCCATTGGGAGCCTGTTCATCCTGATGATCAGCCAGCCATTTCTCATAAATCGTGATTCCGTCATAATTATAGAGTGCCGTTTCAATTGCTATATGCGCATCTCCTGTCCACCCATTTTTTTCCCTTTGAGGACAATCTGTAGGATACCCAAACAGATTTGATAAATAAGATGAATTCGTAGCCTTCCAAATTTTATTCAAAAGTTCACAGGAAGAAGATATTTTTCCTACGGATGCCACATCGCTATGCATAAAATAAGCTTTCAAACTGTTTTCTGAAAGTTCAACCGGTTCATTTGTTGATATCTCGACATATTGGAATCCTTTATAATTAAACCGTGCACGAAAGGTACCTTCACCCGTTTCGCCCAATATGAAAATATCTGTCTGAAATGGGTCTGAATCATCTTTGGGACGATAATGATAATCAATATTCGACATATCAGCCTTGTTATCATCCCCTATTCTTTCCGAATGGCTTAAACGAATTTCCGTTCCTGGCTTTCCTTTTATTGTCAGCTCGCTAACACCTGCTATATTTCTCCCAAAATCAAACAAATAGCTATAAGGAGAGGATTTTATCATTGATACAGGATAAAGGGTTTCCACGTCTCGGACAGGCTCCATCTGTTGTGATCTGATTACACGTGAAGGGGCAGAAGTACAACTTACATTTTTCCATGCCTCATCATTAAAGTCCGGAGTATTCCATCCCACCTGTTCCAAACGTGCATCATAATGTTCAGCCGTATAAATGCTGTTAAAAATAACCGGACTTAAAGAGGTCTTCCAGTCAGAACCGGTAGAAAGGAATTCCACATTACCGTCATCATACACGACACGTATATCCATACAAAATTTAGGCCGGCCACGCCATGGAGCCTGATCAAAATTCCATACTGCGGTAGATTGATGATTATACCACCCGTTTCCCAGTAACACTCCAATGGCATTATCGCCGTGCTTCAACATACCCGTTACATCATGTGTCAAATACAAAGTGCGTCTATCAAAACGGGTATAAGCAGGATCTAAACGATGGTCACCAATCCTTGCCCCGTTGATATAGAGTTCATATAGACCTGCAACGGCAATATAGGCACGTGCACTTTTAATCTTATGCTTTATTGCAAAATTCTTTCTAAAATAAGCAGCCGGTTTTAGATGAATATTATGAGTATCTGATATCCAGTTACCTTTCCAGTTGCATTCATCCATAACTCCTGTTTCAAAATAAGTGATGCCACTGTGATAACGGTTTCCAGAGGTATCCCACACGTCCACTTTCCAATAATATCGCGTATAGGGTTCCAAAGGCTCCCCCGAATAAACTGCCAGGACATCAGAAGAGAATATCTTGCCTGAGTCCCAACAATTCCCGGATCCATGGGAAACAGCTACAGAATCTGTCCCTACAACTATCCGGTATATTTTCTGGCTGTCAACCCCATCAGGCAGTCTCCAAGTCAATCGCGGAGAAGAGACATCCACTCCCAACGGAACCGCCAGATACTCACACCTAAGATAATCTACTTCCATTGCATATAAGGATAACTTTAACGCTGCTAAAAAGAAGAAAAACAATATACGCTTCATAATAGAACCATGCTTTGATCATAACCACAAAAATAGGTTATATTACACATATTATTATTCTCACGTCTGCCAATAATATAGTTAGCACCTCTCCGGATGTAGTCATCCTTGCCACTTTTGTATTCTCTTTCGCAACTATACATTGCTTGCGCAATCTTGCCCAAAAGAAAAAGTATTTTTTTTATTCATAAAATAAAAAATAGATATATTTGTGTTCGGTAAGCATATCAAAATCGAGATAATACTTATGAAAAAACATTTCACTTTACTATTGTTATTACTATATAGTATAACAAACAATATTTACCCATATAATCTTAGGCAAATCAGTAACCGTGACGGACTATCCAATAGTTCGGTTACTTGCTTGTTTCAAGATGATGAACGTTTTTTATGGATTGGCACATACGATGGGCTTAACATGTATGACAGCCGGAATATCTACATATATAAGCCTGACATCAACAACCAAAACAGCTTATCAAGTAATGTGATTAAAAATATTATTGAAACAGATAGTATTTATTTATGGATCAGCACCAAATGGGGATTGAACAAATTGTCACAACAAAGTAATGTCATTGAAGAATCATATAACGAATTTGGCGAAAACTCTTATATGGCAAAAGACAGCCATGATAATCTATATATACTCAGCAAGCCAGATGTCATATCTTTATACTCAAAGATTGAAAATAAATTCATAGATCTTCCTGTTCAAAAAGGGATAGAACACAATACGGTTTCGGGTATGTTAATAGATGCACAAGACACTATATGGATCAATCATCAAGGTGTCCTGGAGAGATATACCGTTTCTTATGCATCATCCACACAGCCTCAAATCAAAAGACACTCAGACTTCAAGCATACACATCCTATTGAATATGCATTTAATCATAACAATAGAATTATATTTGTCGATTCTGCAGGTAAGATTTATTGTATTACTCAGCATGGGGTCAGATTCATAAAAGACCTACATCAATTAATCAATGAAAGTGGAGAAATAGGGGCTATCATTTTTGACAATGAAGATCTGCTTATTGGATTCAAGACAAATGGCCTTATTCGACTTGATGCTTCAAAAAACTATGAGATAGAAAAAATAGAAATCAATTGCGGTGTGTTTTCATTATGGAAAGACGAACAACAAAACATCATTTGGATTGGCACAGATGGCCAAGGCATATATGCGTGGACCAAAGATGAATACACACTTAATAACATATCATTGAGCCAATTGCCCATAACGAAAAAGCGACCTATCCGGGCTATTCATACCGACCATCAGCACACACTGTGGTTGGGGACCAAAGACAATGGTATCATTAAAATAAGAAATTATGATACGATAAAAGAATATTCAACGACAAATATATCCCACTTCACCATTCATGACGGATTAACAAACAATGCCGTTTTCGCTTTTGCCCCAAGCAAGACGCATTCCATCTTATGGATCGGTTCTGATGGGCCAGAGCTAAATTACTATTCCTATAAAGACAAGAGAATACATACACTTATCAATAATACGCCCACAAGAATTGCCAGAGTACATTCTATGAGTGAAACATGTGATTCCTTATTGTGGGTCGGTTCAGGAAGCACCTTACTTAGAATTAGTTTCACTGTTCACGAAAATACCATTAAAGCTGAAAATATACGAGCGGTCTATTTTAGAGTCCCCAATAGGCAACAATATAACCAGATATACTCCATTTATCCTGAAAACGACTCCATCCTCTGGATTGGCATGCGAGGTAATGGTGTTATACGTTTAAATACCCAGACGGAATCCTACCGGCTCATTACTTTTGACAAGAATGGCATCGCTCCGATGAATGATATTCTTTGTATTCATCAAGACAAGAACAAAAACATGTGGATAGGCAGCAGTTATGGATTGACCAAACTCAAGATACTTCCCAATGGGGAATATGACTATATAAACTTCAATGAGAATGCAGGGCTGCCCAACAATACTATTCATGGAATAGCAGAAGACCCTCAGGGTAATTTATGGCTCAGCAGTAACACAGGGCTTATCCTGTATAACCCGATAAAGAATTCTTTCCGGATTTTCAATCATAAAACGGGATTAAAAGTAATAGAATTCAGCGATAATGCTTTTTTCCAAGATAACATTCAAAACAGATATTTTTTTGGAGGAGTAGATGGAATCGTATGGATAAAAAATGAAGAAAGAAACAAGAAAGAATTTACTCCGGAAATATATTTCACCAAACTTAAAATTTTCAATAAAGACTACAATATAGCCAATTTTAAGAGAACTAAAGGAGATAAGGACGCAATTATCTTAAATCATGACCAGAATTTTTTTTCCGTCTCTTTTGTAGCTATGGATTTCATCAATGGAGAAAACAGCAGGTATTCGTATAAATTAGAAAACTTCAGCGATGTGTGGATAGACACACATTCCAACGAAGCCCAATTCACTAATATCCCCCCTGGAGATTATTATTTAAAGGTAAAATACAATGATGGAAGCAACAATAATGAAAATCTAACTCAAAGTATCCATCTGATAATTCTTCCTCCATGGTATCAGTCCGCCCTTGCTCAAATAATATATGTATTATTGACCATCGGCATGGGATTAGGTATATTTAGATATATCCGGTGGAAATACGAACGAAGAAAATCTTCCATAACCAGAAGATTGAATGAAAAATATAAAGAAGAAATGTATGAAGGCAAACTACGCTTCTTCACCAATATTACACATGAATTTTGCACACCGCTAACTCTAATCTATGGTCCCTGCGAAAGGATACTCCATTACGAACACAGTGATGTATTCATAAAAAAATATGCCCAGATTATTAAATCAAATACAGAACGCCTTAACAGTCTGATACAGGAAGTCATCGATTTCCGCCGCATGGAAACCGGCAACCAGATATGTCATATACAAGAATTGAACATCAGTGAACTGGCAAACAAGATCATAGAATCATTTGATGAACTGGCAGAGCAAAACCATATCCATCTGGAAACGGACATCGTTCCGGATATCACATGGAAGAGTGACAACAGTGGCTTTACAAAAATTCTGAATAACCTTATCTCCAATGCCTTTAAATATACCCCTGAAAATGGTAAGATTCGCATTTATATAAACACTTGCGGCAATGAACTAAATATCAGAGTTTATAATACGGGAAAAGGTATCAGTAAAGAAATTATCCCGCTTATTTTCAACCGCTATAGTGTACTCGATAATATCAAAGAGAACAGCATCAAAGGTTTGTCATCCAGAAACGGTTTGGGGCTTGCCATATGTCAAAGCATGGTGGAACTGCTCCAAGGTACCATTGAAGTAAAGAGTGAAGTCAATAAGTATGCTGAGTTTATAGTCAAGCTGCCTCTGCTTGAAATCACAGAACCATTAGAAAACACACCAAACAACTCTTCTATATCCGAATCGTCAAGAATGGATGCAGAGATAAGAACAGCCGAAGAAACCATTGCGGCGAAAGAGCCCAATCAGCCGGAATCTACCATTCTGATTATTGATGACAACAAAGAATTATTGTGGATGCTAAAAGATATACTTTCTGATGAATATTCCATTCTGACAGCAGAAGATGGGGAAAAAGGGTTGGCCATATTAAAACAAAAGACTCCAGATCTTATCATTACAGATATCATGATGCCCAAAATTGACGGCATAACGCTCACCAAGCAGCTTAAAAGCAATAAACATACAGTACAAATCCCATTAGTTATTCTTTCCGCCAAAAACACTACAGATGAGAAAATAGAGGGAATCGAATCCGGTGCCGATGCTTATATACCCAAGCCTTTCAATACCCACTATCTAAAAAGCATCATTAAACAACTGATAAAAAAACAAGCTGAGCTAAAACAGTACTATAATTCTGCGGCAAGTGCTTTTGAATTCAGTGGCGGGCAACTTCTACAGAATGAAGACAAAATGTTCCTGCAAACTGTCATAGAAATAATCAACAACAATATTGACAATACAGAATTCGGTCCTGATGAGCTTGCCGAATCCATGCAAACCAGTAGCAGAAATTTATACCGTAAGTTTAAGCATCTGAACCAACTACCTCCGAATGATTTTATTAAAGAACAGCGAATCGGCCATGCTGCAAAACTATTATTGACGACCACATTGACCATACAAGAAATCATGTATCGGACGGCATTCACCAGCCGTTCACATTTTTATAAGGAGTTTACGAAACACTTTAATCAAACTCCGAAAGAATATAGAGAAACAAATAAACAAAAAGACAACTCTCTGAACTAAAGCAGCCCAATACTGCAATTTCTACAGATAAACAGAAGGAAACCACATGATGAGATTTTCAACAATGCCCGACAGGCCATTATGGTATAAATGTAGCAGGAACAGGAAATCAAGAAATTAAAATCAAAGAAGCTACTGTGAATCAGTAGCCTCTTTGACGATATTGTGGACCTGGAGGGAATCGAACCCTCGTCCAAACGAGGAAATCATAAGCTTTCTACATGCTTATCTTTGCCTGAATTTTCGTGTTACGGCAGAACCAAAGCCATCAACCGTAACCTTATCCTCTAAATTTTCATCCGCGCCACGAGGCTGGCACTGACTATCCCCGATTTGACTGCACCACTTTACCGGAATGCTTCGGAGCAACAGCTTCCGAGTGATGTCACGTCCCAGCACCTGGTGCCGGGATTAAGCTTCAATCTACTATACTTCGATTAAGCAGCGAGAGCGTAATTGTTTTCGCCAGATAAAATTTTGAAGACTGAGATTTAAGTGCCAATCGACGACGCACTGCATGCTTACTTACCATTTCTGCCCGCTGTCAAATCCAGTCAAGCCCATGTTCTTATCCATGATGCACAGGATATATCCTGCTTCACCGCTGCAAAGATACGAAATCTTTCGCATATATGGAAAATATAAGAAGCAAATACGGATTATTTTGCACCTGTTTTACGATAAGAATCACCTATCTTTGTGCCAAAGGAAAAATAGATCACCATGAGAAAACTGATTGCAGCCGTCCTATTGCTAAGCAACAGCGCTTTGCTTACGGCACAAAAAACGATGAAAGTACCGGCAACCTATAAGCCGACGAAAAGTGAAATGTATCATAAAGGTTGGATTGACTTCAACAAGAACGGGGTAATGGATGTATATGAAGACCCCGCCGCTACTGTCGATGCCCGTGTCGAGGATCTGCTGAAGCAGATGACACTGGACGAGAAGACCTGCCAGATGGTCACCCTTTATGGCTACAAACGAGTATTAAAAGATGCCCTGCCCACTCCCGAATGGAAACAAATGCTATGGAAAGACGGCATCGGGGCCATTGACGAACATTTGAACGGTTTCCAGCAATGGGGACTGCCTCCCTCGGACAACGAAAACGTCTGGCCCGCTTCCCGCCACGCATGGGCCTTGAATGAAGTGCAGCGTTTCTTCGTTGAAGAGACCCGTCTCGGAATCCCTGTAGATTTCACCAATGAAGGTATCCGGGGAGTGGAAAGTTACAAGGCCACCAACTTCCCCACCCAACTGGGACTGGGACATACATGGAACCGCGCACTCATCCATAAGGTAGGGCTCATCACCGGACGTGAAGCGCGTATGTTGGGCTATACCAATGTCTATGCTCCCATTCTCGACGTAGGGCGTGACCAACGTTGGGGACGTTACGAAGAGGTTTACGGAGAATCGCCCTACCTCGTAGCCGAACTGGGCATCGAAATGGTACGCGGACTGCAACAACATGTAGCGGCTACCGGAAAACACTTCGCCGCATACAGCAACAACAAAGGCGCCCGTGAAGGCATGGCACGCGTTGATCCGCAGACGTCTCCGCACGAAGTGGAGAATATCCACATCTATCCCTTCAGAAGGGTCATCAAGGAGGCCGGACTACTTGGAGTCATGAGTTCATACAACGATTATGACGGCATTCCCATCCAAGGAAGCTACTACTGGCTGACCACCCGCCTGCGTGATGAAATGGGGTTCCGTGGCTATGTAGTATCGGACAGTGATGCCGTGGAATATCTTTACACCAAACATGGTACTGCCAAAGACATGAAAGAAGCTGTACGCCAAAGTGTGGAAGCCGGATTGAACGTACGCTGCACTTTCCGTTCCCCCGATTCATTTGTACTCCCTCTCCGCGAGTTGGTGAAAGAGGGCGGACTGGACGAAGAAACCGTCAATGACCGCGTGCGTGACATTCTCCGGGTGAAATTCCTGATAGGGCTGTTCGATGCTCCCTACCAGACCGACCTTGCCGGTGCCGACAAGGAAGTGGAAAAGGAAGAAAATGAAGCGGTAGCCTTACAGGCATCCCGCGAGTCCGTTGTCCTGCTAAAGAACGAGAACAGTACATTGCCATTGAATATCAATACGGTAAAGAAGATTGCCGTGTGCGGTCCCAATGCCGATGAAGACGGTTATGCACTTACCCACTACGGTCCTCTGGCAGTGGAAGTCACTACCGTACTGAAAGGCATCCAGGACAAAGTGAACGGCAAAGCCGAAGTACTTTATACCAAAGGTTGTGACTTGGTAGATGCCAACTGGCCCGAAAGTGAGATCATAGACTATCCTCTGACACCCGACGAACAGGCGGAAATAAACAAAGCCGTAGAAAATGCCCGTCGGGCGGATGTAGCTGTGGTTGTACTGGGCGGCGGACAGCGTACCTGCGGTGAGAACAAATCACGCAGCAGCCTGGATTTGCCCGGACGCCAATTGCAATTGCTACAAGCCGTACAAGCCACAGGAAAGCCCGTGGTACTGATACTTATCAACGGCCGGCCGCTGTCTGTCAACTGGGCGGACAAATACGTTCCCGCTATCCTTGAGGCATGGTATCCGGGTTCCAAAGGAGGAGTAGCCCTCGCCGACATTCTGTTCGGAGACTATAACCCCGGAGGTAAACTGACTGTAACTTTCCCGAAGACCGTCGGACAAATTCCTTTCAACTTCCCCTGCAAGCCTGCCTCGCAAATAGATGGCGGAAAGAATGCGGGACCGGACGGTAACATGTCGCGTATCAACGGTGCACTCTACCCCTTCGGCTATGGATTGAGCTACACTACATTTGAATATTCCAATCTTGAAATCACTCCCAAAGTCATCACGCCCAACGAAAAAGCGACCGTCCGTCTGAAAGTCACCAATACCGGAAAATACGCCGGAGACGAAGTAGTGCAACTTTACACCAGGGATGTGCTGAGCAGCGTCACCACTTACGAAAAGAATCTGGCCGGATTTGAACGCATCCACCTTGAACCGGGAGAAACCAAAGAGGTGACCTTCATTCTTGACCGCAAGCACCTGGAACTTCTTGATGCTGACATGAAGCGGGTAGTAGAGCCGGGTGACTTCGCCATCATGGCAGGGGCATCTTCCGAAGACATCCGTCTGAACGGGTTGCTGACCGTAGAAGACTATCAGACCCGCACCCAGGCCATTGAGTCCCGGAAATCGGCCAGCCGTGTCAGTGCCAGTACTAATCCGGAAAGTACAGGGAACGTACTCGACGGAAAAATCAATACAGCATGGCAAGGCAATAAAGGAGATTACATTACCTTTGCGTTGAAAAACGGAAGCAAGACGGATAAAGTGTCCATCGCCTTCACACGTGACAACAATCTGCCTGCCCATTTCGAGATACAGCTTTCGGGAGGAGGCGGACAATTCCTGACCGTATATTCGGGCACCGTCAGCGAATATGGCAAGCTGGTCTCTTATTCATTCAAAGGTACCACTGCCAGCGACCTGCGTATCGTCTTGAATGACGACCGCGTAGGAGTGGCAGAAGTGAAACTGGAATAAACTCTGTCCGCAGCGTGCGAATGCCTGTTCAAGCGGCGCGAATATATATTCAAGCCTTGCGAACATGTATTCGCACACTGTGAACAGAGATTTCTCTTAATGAAGAACAACTTTTCTCCTTATCTTGAAGCACTTTTCTATTAACATGGTGGAATTTATCCTTTCATATCACACCGCTTCTTTATAGATCCGCCTCGTCTTCCACATTGAATTCCTTGCAAAGCTTTCTTTTATCCGCATATTTCCACTAAATTTGCAGAAACCATAATCACATTGACCATGAAAACCCTTCTTTACTGCATGCTTGGATTAAGTGTAACCGCTTGTACGCCTTCAAAAACAGAAAATAAAGCTTCGGATGAACTTTCCATGTTGGTGGGTACTTATACCAACGGAACAAGTAAAGGCATCTATACCTTCCGCTTCAATCAGGAAACGGGAGCCGCCACCCCTCTCAGCGTCGTGGAATTGCCCAATCCCTCCTACCTCACTCCGTCCGAAGACGGAAAATTTGTTTATGCCGTCAGTGAAATGAACGACAGCACGGCCGCCCTCAGCGCCCTTGCTTTCGACAAGGAAACAGGAAGCCTTCGCCTGCTGAATACCCAACCGACCCTGGGTGCCGATCCCTGCTATGTGGCCACCAACGGAAAAGAAGTACTGACAGCCAACTACAGCGGCGGAACCATGTCCGTCTTTGGCCTCCGCAAGGACGGCACCTTAGCACCTGTAGATACACTGTTCATGGGTAGCGCCACCGGTCCCGACACCGTGCGCCAGATTGTACCTCACATCCATTGTGCCCTTTTCTCACCGGACGGGAAATATATTTTTGCCACCGACTTCAGTGCCGACCGCCTTCTGCGTTTCGTCCTGCATCCCAAGGATATCGTCCCCCATCTTTCTGCCGAAACGATCGACATCAAAGCAGATTCCGGACCGCGCCACCTGACGTTCAGCCCGGACGGGAAATACGCCTACCTCATTACCGAATTATCCGGCAAGGTCATCGCTTTCCGTTATGACGACGGCAAATTGGAACAGATGCAGACCATCACGGCCGATACCGTAGCCGCCCGCGGCAGTGCAGACATTCACCTCAGCCCGGACGGAAAGTACCTCTATGCCAGCAACCGCCTCCAGGAAGACGGTATCGCCATCTTTGCCGTCAACCCGGAAAACGGCACCCTGGCCAAAGCAGGCTATCAGAAAACCGGCATCCACCCGCGCCATTTCAATATTACGCCGAACGGCAAATACCTGCTTGCCGCATGCCGTGACAGCAACATTATCCAGGTGTACGAACGTGATGCAACGACCGGACTGCTGAAAGATACACACCAGGACATTGAGGTTGACAAACCGGTCTGCGTACAATTCATACAATAAATATCCCGTGGAAAACCGGCCATAAAAGTTCCATTAGTTAATCTTTCGTAAACAGGAAGTTGAGAATAGAAGAACTTCGCTAACTTTGTTTTTTAATTCATGTGATATAAACAGATCCAACGATATGAAAAAGAAATTAATAGGACTATCTGCCTTGCTGATTGCCTGCAGCACTTATGCACAGACAGAAGTTACCGCCGGTGTAATGCGTGGCAAAGATTATGGAGTGACTTATCTGTTGCCCAAAACTGAAATCGAAATTGTCCTTCAGACCACCAAGCATACATATACCCCCGGTGAATTCTGCAAATATGCCGACCGCTACCTGCGTCTCAACAATGTATCTGCCGAACCGGACGAGTACTGGACACTGGACAAGATACAAACCCGTGTAGCCGGTGTGCCGGATAAGGAGAATGTATATTTCGTCAAGCTGAAAGACAAAACCGTAGCTCCGCTCATGGAGCTTACTGAAGACGGTATCGTACGCTCCATCAATATGCCCTTCAGCGGCCAGCAGACAGGGCCGAATCCCTCAAAGGCCGAAACTCCCGAAGCTGATCTGGATCCGCGCCGTTTCCTGACAGAAGAGATTTTGATGTCCAGCTCCAGCGCCAAGATGGCTGAACTGGTTGCCAAAGAAATTTATAACATCCGCGAGAGCAAGAATGCCTTGCTGCGCGGTGAAGCAGACAATATGCCCAAAGACGGTGCACAGCTCAAACTTATGCTCGATAATCTGAATATGCAGGAACGTGCCATGATGGAAATGTTCTCCGGTACCACAAAAGCTGAATCCAAAACATTCACGGTCCGCCTCACACCGAAAGAAATGAACAACGAAGTTGCTTTCCGCTTCTCCAAGAAACTGGGAGTAGTGGCCGATAACGACCTTGCCGGCGAACCCTATTACATCAGCGTAACCGACCTTAAAACTCCCGACATATCCGGTGTGGAGGAAAGTAAAAAGAAACTGGAAGGGGTTGCCTATAATGTGCCGGGCAGAGCCAAAGTTACTTTGACCCGGAATAACAAGAAATTGTTTGAAGAGGAACTTCCTGTCACTCAATTTGGAACTATAGAATATCTGGCACCGGTTTTATTTAATAAAAACTCTACCGTAAAAGTAGTATTCGACACAGCAACAGGAGGGTTGGTAAAAGTAGATAGAGAATAAAATAAGCCCTATACACAAATGAAAGGCTGTGCAAAAGTCAAGAGTCAATACATCCTCTGATTTTGCACAGCCTTCATTGTTCCTTAATTCCGGTTTTTCAGTTTCTTTGAATGGTCAATTGGATAAACCCGTCTTTCCTCAATTGCATCACATAAGCAGTGACACGTGATTCGTAATGCTCTTCCTTCCCAAAATGATCTGCAAGCAACGAGATAATCTCCCGTACCGTACGCTTGCCGTCTATCAGGTTCCATACGGCAGTACCATGTTCTTCCAGCGTCACATGGATGTCCGGGGACATCCCTTTAGGCAACAGAAAACGTCTCATCCATTCATATTTGAAACGGGGATAGGCGAGTACAATGCACTCTCCTTTCCATTCGGCCGTAATATGTCCGCAGCGCACCGGAACAGCATCCAACAGACTGACTTTTCCTTCGGGTGTTTCCATATTATATCCGCCCATACTTATTTCTGAATATTAGGTTCTTCCAGCTTATAACCGTATTTCTTATCCGCTCTTTTCAATAACAAGGCAATGACAAGAGACAAACAGGCAATCCCGGTAAAGATACACATCGGTATTGTATAATCGTATATACTCGTCCCGTCAGGATTCTTACCCGTTATGCAATATACATCAAGCACTTTACCTATCAAGGTAGGAATACCCCACAGACCGATATTTTGAATAAAGAAAATCAGAGCATAGGCTGTCCCCAACTGGCTGACCGGAAATATCTTGGCTACTGCCGGCCACATGGCAGACGGCACCAATGAAAAAGCAATGCCCAAGACAATCATCAGCACGATAGCTACCAGCCAATATTGGATGAAAGGAATGGCATAGATGAAATGTACACCTATCAGCATGGCCGATCCCAACAACATGATAGAAGCCGACTTTCCACGTTTATCAATAAAACCGCCAAAAACAGGAGTCAGGATCAGCGCACCCAACGCCGGCAGTCCCGCAAAAGCCCCCGCTACGTTCTCATCAATACCATATTTAAGAATCATCAATTCAGAAGCAAACTTCTGGAAAGGAAATACACATGAGTAAAACAATACACACAGCAAGGCAATCAGCCAAAAACCCGGGTTACCAAGAATATTCCTCACATCCTTGAATGAAAACTTTTCTTCCTCACCTTCTGTACCGGCCGCTATAGCAGCAGCTTCCATCTGCCTGTCCAGTTTCTTGTCCATCACTGAGAAAACAAAAAAAGCAATCATACCGCCTAAAAGCAATATCAAGCCTAATAATACCGGAGTCGATATTCCCAAAGCGCGTGCCATAGGAATGGCTACAGCATAACCGGCCTGCGAACCGATACGCGCCAAAGCCACCTGCACCCCCATAGCGGTAGCCAGTTCCTTGCCTTTAAACCACTTGGCTATAATTTTAGAAACAGTGATTCCCGCAACTTCAGCCCCCACACCGAAGATAGAATATCCGGTAAAAGCAATGAATACCCCAGTTTTATAGCCCAGAATCTCGTTCACCCCAAAGAGCGTCGCATCTGCACCGGCAAGCCCGGTCATTGCGTAATATTCCAAGGCTGTTCCTCCTACCATCAGGATAGTTGCCAACTTTCCGGTAAAACGGATGCCAAAACGATCCAGAATTAATCCTCCCCAAATCAGCATCAAAAAAAACACATTCAAGAAACTATAGCCTCCTGTAAAGAAGCCAAAGTCCGTGCTTGTCCAAGCCAGGTCAGTCTCCAACATTGTCTTCAATGGAGCCACCACATCATTTACATAATAGGCCGCCATCATCGTGAAGGCAACAATCACCAACGCTCCCCAACGAGTTGCCTTGGAGTCGTTCAATTTAAGTTTAAGTTGTTCTGTCATTATATTATTTAGATTTAATAATCAAATTACATTGTTGGCAACAAAGATAAACAAATCCTTGCTTAAAAGGAAAAAGGCTGATGCCTTTCCGGGCATCAACCTTTTTCTTATTTCATTAAGCAGAAATCATCTGCACTGCACCACACTCCGCCTTATTCACCTGCAGGTTGTTCGGCAGGAGCGGCAGGAGCCGTTTCAGCAGCAGGAGTTTCAGCCTGCGGAGCAGCCGTACCTACGGGCATATTATAAGGATTAGTCTTTTCTTCCTGCTGTGCCTGTTCCAAAATCACATCTCCACCCTTAGAGGAAGAAGCAGGAACCGTATAAGCAGAAGCAATGCTGAAGACTACCATGACTGCAGCCAGAGTCCATGTCGCCTTTTCCAAAAAGTCTGTAGTCTTGCGTACACCCATAATTTGATTGGATGATGAAAAGCCTGATGCCAGACCGCCTCCTTTGGAATTCTGAATCAGCACAATGAAGCACATCAGCACAGATGCAATCACCATTAAGATAACTAATAATAAGTACATTTTGTTATTTTGATTTAGCGTTAATAATCAATTTCTCCAAAAATCTGATTTGGTCTGCAAAGTAAGCATTTTTTTTTGGATAATTCAAACTTAATTTTTTAATAATTTCAAGTGCTTTGTCATATCGGTGCTGTTTGATATAGATTTTAGCCAACGTTTCCGTGAAACAGCTGTCATCCAGTTCCTCATTGGAAGCTGTTCCGGAAGTTTTTTCTTCCTCCTCACCCTTTTCTCCGGTTTCTTCTTCAAGCATGTCTTCCGACTCTCTGGCAGGTTCCCCTTCCGCCACTTCGGGCAGACGCATATCCGCCGAGTCTCTCTTCTGAAGAAAGCCGTCTATCAACTCATGGCCCCGAAGCTTGGGGGCTTCCGCCCTATCATCCGCATGGACATCCGGCTGCCCGGCCGCTTCCTCCTGCATCAGATAAGCGGTATAATCCATCGCATAGTCCAACTCCATATTCTGTGAATGTTCCTCCGGAACGGTAGCCAGAAAGGCATCTATCAATGAAAGCGTACGGTCCACGCTAGGCTCGTCCTCCATCACTTTGGAAGAAGACAAAGAAGGTTTCTGAGACTTCAGGGCATACCTGTCACCCTCGATGAGATAGAACAGCACGCGACGGTCTGCGACGTACAATACCGCTTTGCGCAATTCAGTGCCGAAGCTGATATCGTGCATCAAATAGAGATTTTTAAGATACAGCAAACGAACCGACTGGAAATAAGGATAACGTGTCACCAAAGTACGCAGTTCATATAAGGTTTCCCTATCCAACATCTCGGGATGCTGAATCCATTGTTGCAAATGTGCAGATGTCATTCCTAAATTACCAGTTAGCTACAGTTGCGTTAAATATTTGTTCTGTAATATCTTTCACCATCAAGGTTATCAGATTATCCTGCACGGCCGTCAGCAGCTGTGAGGAATCATAAGTCTGGAAAGCAGAGAACTGCTGCTCAAAGTCTTCCTCATGATTGGTATTGTTTACATAGCGCACATTGACGGTCAATGTCAGTTTCACCTTCGAAGAATAACCGCTGGCATCCACCGACTCATTATACTGGTTGTAACCGGTTATCTCACCGTCTATTTCAAGGTCACCGCCACTGTTCACAAGCCGCAGACGAGTCTGCTGTATAAACATATCTTTCAGCTTCTGGTTAAATTCCGTAGCCAAAGGCGCATACACATATTCCGCACGATTCTGGAAATCGGCAATGGAGATAGTCTTTACCTTGCTATAGTCGATAGAGCTGATCGGAGCCAGCCCCATAGATATCCTACAAGAATATACCACACACACCAGAACTGCCAAAGCGGCAAACGGTGCTATTTTTTTAATCCAATCCATATTCTTTTATCTTTCTGTATAAGGTGCGCTCGGAGATGTTCAAATCCTGCGCCGCACTTTTACGCTTGCCGTGATGTCTCTCAAGCGCCTTCCGTATCATTTCTTTCTCCACCTCGTCCAACGAAAGAGACTCCTCCACATATTCTTCCGTATCCTGGATATCATCATCTATGGCCGGAGAGGGTTTTACCGAAGGATGTATAATCGTGGGCACACCGGATGTTACCGGAGGAGCCACCGCCGGAGCATTCGGAGTATAATAGGCGGAAGCAGCAACCGCCGGAGTACTTACTACTCCTCTGGCCCGTTCCGTCATAATCTCATGCACCAGCTTCTTCAGTTCCGTCACATCCTGGCGCATATCGAAAAGTACCTGATAGAGTATTTCCCTTTCGCTTTCAAATCCTTTGGAACCCTTGACGCCAAACAATGCCGGAAGGCGTTGCGCATTATTCTGTTCCGGCAAATACCCTTTCAAAATACCGGAATTGATTTCACGGTTCGTCTCAATGATGGAAATCTGCTCCGTGATATTCTTCAACTGGCGCACATTGCCCGGCCACGAGTAAGACAGCAGCATTTGCTTGGCATCTTCCGTCAATTGAATGGCAGGCATACGGTATTTTTCGGCAAAGTCCGATGCAAATTTACGAAAGAGCAATACTACATCTTCCCCACGCTCGCGCAAAGGGGGAATTTGAATGGGAACCGTATTCAGACGGTAATACAAATCTTCACGGAAACGACCGTCGGCAATGGCTTGCGTCAAGTTCACATTGGTAGCGGCAACAATACGCACATCGGTTTTCTCTACTTTGGAAGACCCCACTTTGATAAACTCTCCGCTCTCAAGCACACGGAGCAGACGAGCCTGGGTAGGCAAAGGCAGTTCGCCGACTTCATCCAAAAAGATAGTTCCGCCGTTTGCCTCACCGAAGTAACCTTTCCGTTCACCAATGGCTCCCGTAAAGGCACCCTTCTCATGACCGAACAATTCGGAATCAATGGTTCCTTCCGGAATGGCACCACAGTTTACAGCAATGTATTGTCCATGCTTGCGCCGGCTGTACTGATGGATAATCTGCGGGAAACTCTCTTTTCCCACACCACTCTCACCGGTAATCAGCACGGACAAGTCGGTAGGCGCCACCTGAATGGCGATATCGATTGCACGCGTCAATGCCTCATTGTTACCAATAATGCCAAAACGTAATTTTACTTGTTGTATTTCCGCTTTCGTCATACTATAAATCCTCTTCTACGCTATCAAGCTTCAATTTATCGCTGTCGTCACGCCTTTCGTAATATTGTTTGCGCAAAGGGTTGGCATGGGCCGCCTTATCACGCTGACGGTTACGGAACACGTCGATGGCAACATAAACTGCCTGACGGAAAGAATCTTCCGCAGCCATCCCCTTTCCTGCGATGTCATACGCCGTGCCATGGGCAGGTGAAGTACGCACCACAGGAAGTCCTGCCGTATAATTCACCCCTTCATCCATAGCCAAAGCCTTGAACGGAGCCAGCCCCTGGTCATGGTACATAGCCAATACACCGTCAAAATGGGTAAAGTTTCCCGAACCCATAAAGCCGTCCGCCGCATAAGGTCCATAGCAAAGCATTCCTTTAGCCGCCATTTCCGTCAAGGCGGGAATGATGATTTCCTGTTCCTCCGTTCCAAGCAATCCTTCGTCTCCGGCATGCGGGTTCAGAGAAAGGACGGCAATACGCGGAGCGCCAATGCCAAAGTCCTGCTTCAAAGAACGGTTGAAGATAGTCAGTTTTTCCTGTATCAACTCCTTGGTAAGAGCCGATGCAATCTGGCTGACAGGAATGTGTCCGGTTACCAACGCCACCCGGAAGTCATCTTTCATCAGAATCATCAAGGCTTTTCTGCCGTCTCCCAATTTCTGTTCGATATATTCCGTATGGCCGGGAAAGGAAAACTCCTCCGACTGGATGGTGTGCTTGTTGATAGGAGCCGTGACAATGACATCTATCAATCCTTCCCGATACTCCTCAATGGCTTTTTCCAATGCCCCGAACGCGGCCTTTCCCGCTTCCGGGTCTGGCTTGGAGAACTCCACCTTTACTTCATCATCCGTACAGTTAACTACGCTCAGACGGTTGTTCACCGCCTCCGAAGCAGAATTTACAATGCTGAAATTAGTAGGCAGGTCAAGGGATTTACGATGATATGCAGCCACTTTAGGCGAACCGTATATAATAGGTGTACATAATTCGAGCATCACAGGATCTGCAAATGTTTTCAGAATCACTTCATAGCCCACCCCGTTGATGTCGCCTTGTGTAATGCCGACTCTTATTTTATTGTCTTCCATCTTATTTTTTATTATTAGTAGAATCTTTAGCGGCTACGTTCACCGGAATCTCCGCCCCTTCTTGCTTGCCGTCAGGCAACTTCAAGGTATAAAGCGAAGCCTCCATCTGACGAACCAGATTACGTTTCATTTTATCAGGTGAATAAATAAATATTTCGGATACGATAATGCGTTGGTTTGCCTTGTCCAGACGTGTATGAGACACATACGGGCCGCCCATGAAGTCCCCCTTTATACGCCACAGGCCGCGAGCCTCCAGAGCATACTCCCCTTGCACGCTGATGGGGTGCACATCGGTCATCAAGGAATCGGTCATCATATACATGCCTTCCCTTGCACCCGGAATATTGGCTTTCATCACAGAATCACGCTTATGGACAAAATATTCCTTGGTAAATGTATCCTTGTCTGTATAGGGATAAGAATAGATAACAAAGTTCTGGTCTCCGGTAGCGGCGTTCGTTCCTGCCCAGAAGAAATCTTTGCCCTCCTTTGTGGAAGTCAGTTCACCCGGTACCCAAACATCACAATCGAACATGCTCTTCACTTTAGTAGCTATATAATCGCTGTGCTTGTCTTTCAGCACGGCAATCTGCCGATTCATCTCCGCATGGGTAAAGAAGTCTATGATCACCTGTTTGTTCTCCTCTACAAACTTTTCAAAAGAAGCTTCGTCCGGTGCCTGAATATTCAGGATGGACTGCGGAGCGGCATATACATCTTTCGCATACTTGAATTTAGGCTGTGTATAGAGATCTTTGTTTATATCGACAATAATGATATTGCGGATCAGCTTCAACGTTGCATCATAATTAGCGGGAGACGTGTACATTATACGGAATGAACGTTCAGACTGAGGAAGCCCCGGCACATCAGAATCGAGCACATCAAACAAGGCCCTGCCGGCAGGACGTTCCCACACATCGGGGGCAACCACCACCAGAAGTTCGTACGCACGACCACTTGAAGTCGGAGTAAACACTCCCTTTTTGCCATTGCCGCACGAGGTAAAAAGTGCCAGCACGAGAGCCATACTTAAATAAAACAGGTGCTTTTTCATATCTCTATATTTTTAGTTTTCACAAAGCTACGAAGAATGCGTATATCCTCCATGCTAAAGTTAATAATTTATATTAATTCTTGTTTATTCTCCTCCTGTTTAGCCGTGGAAAGCATACCGCATGCGGCAAATATGTCCTCACCGCGAGAGGCACGTATGGTCGTGAACAAACCGTGCGAAGTAAGATAATCGCGCAAAGTGGTCATCGTTTCCATATCCGCTCCTTCCAAACCTACGCCCGGTATGGCATGAAAACGGATCAAGTTGATCCGGCAGTCCAAGCCGCGCAGCAGTTTCAACAATTCTTTGGCATAGAGCAGGGAATCGTTCACGCCTTTAAAGACAATATATTCAAAAGACAGTCTGCGCTGTTTGCTAAAATCATAGTTTCTCAGCAATTCTACAATTTCCGTTATGGAGAAAGCCTTCTCGGCAGGCATCAGTTCCCGGCGTTGAAGGGGGACCGGAGTATGGAGGCTGACAGCAAGATGGCAATCGGACTCTTCAATGAAGCGCTGTAGCCCTTTCCGCAAGCCTACGGAAGAAAGGGTAATACGCTTGGGACTCCATGAATAGCCATAAGAAGCGGTCATTATTTCCAACGCTTTCAAAACCTCATCCAGATTATCTAAAGGCTCTCCCATTCCCATCATCACTACATTGGTCAGCTTGTCGCGTTCCGGCAACGAGCTGATCTGGTTGATAATCTGGTTGGCGGTCAGATTGGCTGTAAAGCCTTGTTTGCCGGTCATACAAAACTTGCAGTTCATTTTACAACCTACCTGGGAAGAGACACAGAGCGTGGCACGGTCTTCATCCGGAATATAGACTGCCTCCACGAAATGCCCCTCACCCGCCTGATAGAGATATTTCACCGTACCGTCTATAGAGCGCATGGCATCTACAGGAGCCGCAGCCCCTACTTCATAGGCATCTTTCAAATATTCACGGTGTTTCAATGACAAATTGGTCATCTCGTCGATGGAAGTCACTTTCTTGTCATAGAGCCATGAGGCAATCTGCCTGGCAGCAAAACCGGGCATCCCCAGATTCTTTACCACAGACTGCAATTCGGAAAGCGTCAAGCCTAAAAGAGGTTGTTTCTGCATATTCTAAAAGTTTTTTAACCGCGCAAAGCACGAAATTAGCAATAAAAGAATGAGAGAATGAAAGAATGAAAACAGTCATCATCATTTATTTATGCAAAGGTAAAAATAAAGTAGCACAAAGGCAATGCCACGGCCGGAAAATGAAATGTCCGGACAATGAAAAAGCCGTCCGGTGTTGCCGGACGGCTTTTCTTTCTTTTACATATTCCTATTCTTAGAAGAACAAGTAACGTTTGTCTTTTACATCGGCTTTCAGATAGAGGTCACTCATGAACTGATTTGCCATACGAGCATGCATAGCAGCCAATGTGGTTTCCTCTGTCTCCTGGTTGAATGTTTCGTTCAGCTTTTCCTTTGCATAAGGTTGAAGGACAAATACACCACCGTTACCCTTGATCGGAGCGCTCAGCTTATTCAGTTCGGCAACAGAAGCGTAAGCGCTTACCAACGGCTCGCTGGTGCGCAAAGCCGGAACATATGCAGGAGCGGCAAAAGTGACGTGCTTCACAGAGTCACTCACTGCATTTGCCATATTCTTATACTGCTCGAATGAAGTTGCATTGGCAGCTTTCATGTCAGCCATAATCTTCTCGGCTTTCTTGTCGCGGAGAATCTCAAATCTCAGCTGGTCTTTAACCAAAGCCAACGGACGATAACCTTCCGGAACGATGCTTGCCACGCCGACAACCAACATACGGTCGCTTTCGCCACATTCATACAATCCAGAAACTTCACCGGCTTTTGCCTCAAACGCCCATTTCAACGCATCTTTCGTACCTCTTACACCCCCTATTCCGTGTTCAGAGCTATACAGGTCTGTCTTATCCAAAAGTCTATAACCTGCATCTTCCGCATTGGCAGCCATTTTTTCCAACGTGTTGTTGGCAGCGATGAACTGGCTGAAGTCATTGTATGCCTTGCTGTAAGTTTCCTTGCTGAATTCAACAGGACGTTTTACAACAGCCACTTTGTATTTATCCTTGGTTGCCTTCTTGCCAGTAACCTGCAGGATCACATTGGCCTGTCCCAGAGCCAGATTAGTCAATTCATTCTGTGCCAGCGTGGTAATGGTAGTAATATACTTCAAGTTATCACCGTCAATCTGTGCACCTTCGTAATTGGCAGAAGAAATCCAGGTAGGTTCACCTGTCTGGCCATATTTTTTGGCCACTTCCGCAAAATCAGCGCCATCCTTGATTGCGTTGTAGATACTGTCCGCCAAAGATTTAGTCTTGGCAGCGTCTTCAGCCACCACTTGAATCTGGCGGAACTCGATAGAGTCGGGCAATGTAGCGGAAGCCAGTTTCTTGAAAGAATTGATCGTATTGTCGGTTACATTGTAATAAGGGCCATATACGCCACCTACCGATACGGAATCCAGACGGGCTGCGACATCAGCGGGCAGAGACTTTGCAGTATAATACAGATCCACATAAGGAACAGTAGAGCCTGTAGAACGGACGAAAGTCGTATAGTCGGCAGGAGTACCGGCCAGCTGAGCCGTATATTCTTCCATTTCCTTCTGGATAGCAGCCTTGTCTTCCGGGCTTGCAGTTACCTGTACATCGATAAACTTGATGTTACGGGTCTCCACGTATTGTCTGAACTGTTCTTTCTTCTTGTCGTATGCAGCCTTCAAGTCACTATCCGTAACAGTAATCGTAGAATCGACAATAGAAGTATAAGGAATGGCAGCCAACAGCAGGTCTGACTGATCCACTCTTCCGTCAAAAGCATCCTGTGCCTCTACCGGATTGGAGAACAAAGACTTGGTAATCAAAGCCTGGTATTTCTCTTGCAGACGTGCCTGTACAAGTGACTTTTCAATAAACGACCAGAATTTATACATGGATTCGTAGTATTCCGCATATTGAGAAGGCATCTGAGCCTTATTCATCTTAGAATAATCTACAAGGAACTTCTTCAACATATCTTTGTCAAAAGCACCGGTCTGCGGGTTACGGAACGGAGTCTGCTGCAACATCGGATGCACACCGGCATCAATGATGGCCTGGAGTTCAGCTTTAGACACTGTCAATCCCAGTTTCTTCGCTTCCTTTTCAACCAGCTTGTTTTCTACATATCTTCTCCATACTTCGTCTTTGATCTGGTTGGTCTGCTCGTCGCTTAATGCGTTCATGCCGCTGGAGAATTTTATAACTTCTGTATATTCTTCTACCATTGCCTGATAATCTTGAGCGGAAACAGTCTCCCCGTTCACTTCACCTACGTCTTGTGACTGGTGTGGCTGAAGCACTTTCCACGCGTCACCTGCGATGAAAGCAAACAGCGCCAAACCAATAACAATCACCAATAAAGGTCCTTTCGACCGAATGTTTTGTAATGTTGCCATTTTAGTTAATACGATTTATTTGTTTATTATTATTTTCTTTTCATGTTCATTTTAGCGCACGAAGATACAAAAAATGCTAATACGCATCTATTTATTCTCTAAAAAATTACGTCCAAACAGAATTATTCAACGACTTTCAAGCGTACCAGCTCTATTTTGGTAGCCGTCACCTTAATTATTTTGAACTGATAGCCGCCTACCGCAATCACCTCGTGTAATTTCGGAAAACTCTGATAGCGGTTTAAGATCAACCCGCCCACTGTCAGATAGTCGTCCGATTCCGGCAAGTCCAGACCGAACGTTTCATTCACCTTTTCTATCTCCAAACGGGCCGAAAGCACATATTCATGCTCCCCGATCTGCTTGCAGATATAGGATGTATTGTCGTGCTCGTCCTCAATGTCTCCGAAGATTTCCTCCACCAGATCTTCCAGCGAGACAATGCCCGACGTACCGCCAAACTCATCCACCACGACAGCAATCGTTTTCTTCTGCTGCATAAACAGTTTCATCAACTTATGCGCAGCCATTGTCTCGGGGACAATGGGGACTTCCTTTACATTATTCCGCCAATCATCCGGATTACGGAACATCTCGGAAGAGTGGATATACCCCACTACATTATCTATGTTTCCGTCAAATACAATTATCTTGGAGATTCCGGACTCCACAAACAGATTCCGCAAGTCCTCCAAGGAGGTGGTCAAATCGACCGCAACCACCTCCGTACGGGGTACGATGCAATCACGTATCTTAATATTCGAAAAGTCAAGGGCATTCTGAAAAATCTTCACTTCAGCATCCAATTCCTCCTCGCTGTCGGCATTCTCGATGCTCGACTGGATGAAATAATCCAAATCAACCTTACCGAAGGCTTTGGCAGAATCCTCCTTATTTATCTTCATGCCGAATATCCGCAAAAAGAGATAAGACAAACCGGAAGCGAACTTCGATATGGGGAATAGAATGACGTAACAGATGAACAAAAAGACCGCGCATACCCTCAGCATCAGGTTAGGGTTAATCTTGAACAACGTCTTCGGCAAGAATTCACCGGTTACCAAGATAATCAGAGTAGAAATGACAGTTTGTACCAATACCATCACAAAATGATTGGAAATCACCCCCGCCAACAAGTTGGCCTCAATGATTTGGGCCATGAGAATACCGTAAATGACCAGTGCAATATTGTTTCCCACCAGCATAGTGGAAATAAAGTTGTTGGGATTACGGAAGAAATAGGTCAAAATGCCCGATGTCACACCGGGCTTCCGTTCCATTTCAAAGCGTAACTTATCCACAGAAACAAAAGCAATCTCCATACCGGAAAAGAAGGCGGAGAAAGCCATGGTTATCAACAAATAGATGATGGTATCCATAATATCAATTGACGGTATCAGTTCTCAGGGTGTCAGCAGCAGTGGCTTCTTCATCGACATAGAAGATGCCTTCCGGCTGGCGGATAGTATAAACGGTCATTTGCTGGTTGGACTCAAAGCCGCGCCCCGTTATGATACGGTCCGGCTGTTCTATGCGTATAAACTGGTCCGAATAGACCTTCTGCTTTCTTTGATCCCAATACAGCAAATCCGTATTGAAGCGTTCGCCTTTCAGATTCTTTACATCAACATTGCCCATCAGCTTCCACAATTCTTCCTTGTTGTAAAAATAGGCCGTATCTGCCTTGATACTTGCTTCCACTTGGAACAACGAATCAAACTTCTCCAGATAGACCCCCTTCTCAAACGCCCAATAAGGAGGATTCTTACGGTCAAAGACCAGCCATTCCTCCGTATTGATGCGATAGCGGGTTATTCCCGAATCGGAAATCAATGTGGTCACTCCACGGGTGTCCATCACAGGCAAGGAGTCACGTTCGGTGATAGCAGCGCCCAGGTCTTTTTTCCGTCCCGAACAAGAAGAAAATAAAAGAAGCATAACCATTGCCCCAAGGACAATGGTTATGCTCGTATTTCTATGATAAACAACGTTAATGGGTTGTAGCGACATAGTTTTATCTAATGGTTGTAGATTCACCGATCCAACCGCCGATAGTGATACGGTCTCCTGCCTTGTAACCTAACATGAAGAGGTCCTTGGCTTGGGGAGTATGGCGCGCGTAAGTAGAAATCAGTTCATTCGCTCTGTCCGTTACACTCGGATCTACAGATTTCGCACGTTGCAACTTGTCGATGACAACAAAGTAAGTACACTTATTCAAAGCAGGCTCGTCACTCCAGTTAGGGTTCGATCCGTACATCTGGGCCAACAGGATATAAGGGTCACCATAACTTTCGTTGAAGCTGATAGCCTTCTGGCAGTAGCTTCTTGCCTGCGACAATTTCTTAGCCTGCATCAAGGCGGCAGCAGCAGCGTAAGCAATCTCAGCTTTCTTGACATTGTCTGTTTCCTTAGCCAAAGACTCGTCGAAGAATTTCACCGCATTGTCAAAATCGCCTTTCTTATAATACATGGCTGCCACACCTACCGCAGCATCGGCGGTCGGGTTGATGTTATACAAATATTCAGATGCCTTGAAATAGGCTTCGTTCTCATTACACTTCATCATTTTCAAGATGGCAACAGCCTTTTTCAAGAATACAGAGTCTGTCTTATTCTCTTCTACTTTCGGGCCATAGATATTCTGCAATGATTCACAATCGGCAACACCACTGTTGATGAACATAGCTACCAGGTTGTCTTTAATAGCCTGCAGGTTTTTCTTCTTCGCTTCCTTTGTTTCAGCGGCAATCGCATCATCCGCATACTTGGAAGCATCAATATAATCTTGGAAGAACTGATCCGTATGGTTCGTGTCAGCTTTAACCTTCTGCATAGATACATCTAAGAAAAAGTGAAGTACGGCACCGTCGGATTCACCCTTTGCGCCATCTACAGACTCTTTCAACCAGGCATAAGCTTGGTTAAGATCCGGAGCCGGGGCATATTGCAAATAATCCACCGCCTTTGTACCCAATGCAGATGCCGGGCTGGGTATTCCTGTCTTGTATTTCTTGGAAAACTCAGGAAGATATTGAATCTTCTGGTCATGTACGCTCATCAATTCGTCAAAAAGCTTCTTATACTCCGCTGAGTTACGATCCTTGTTTTGTTTCATCAAACCGATCAGAATCTTCTGGGCATCCGTAAAAGTATAATACCTCAACGTAGGACAATCCTTCAGTACGGCCATACACGGAGCATAAGCATCTTTAAAATTGCCTGCTCTTACGGCTTCGTGCGAGATACTACTATTAGCATTACAATCACTCTGTGCGAAAGTAGTGGTTACTCCACCCGAAAGGAGTAAAACAGCCACAAGCGTCTTAATTTTCATTGTATTTAAATTTTAGTTGTTATATTTTTCTGTCTATTCGTTATCATCAATCGACTTTACGTTTGAAGAACCAACGTTCATTGAAGGTTACTCCAACACAGATACGCAGTGTATTCTCGTTCAAGAACGCCGCCTGTTTCCCCTGTGTCCTTACGTATTGCGCCGAAAGGCTCAAGACCGAACGGGTTCTCGGTATCGGCAAGCCGAATCCGGCTGTCAGGCCATACTCATCGGCGGCACGCTCACCGTGTATCTTATAGTAAGGCTTAGAATAATAGGCTCCCAAACGATATTTTACATGTGAAAGATAGCTTCTGCCCATCGGGTTGGGAAGGAACTCCGCACCAACCGCTATTTTTCCACGTTTACACAGCGCATCTTTCTGATTCATGAAAGTAGTCTTGTCCCAATTCTGAAACATGACATCAGCCCCCACCGTCAAACGGTCATCATATACATACGTCACTCCTATACCCAGCGTGGTAGGCAGTCCCGTAGTAATCACAGAATCCCGGGTACTGACAGTAGCTCCCGTTGTTGTATTTCCCGTCTGGTCCTGCACATAAGCATCATTGCTCAGGTTATGTCCCGGAGAGAAGACAACCCCTAAAGTAGCTGCATGTTTCTTCCCGAACTGATGTGTATATTGCGCCCCGATATCAAGTTTATAACTCTTGATTGCCACATTAAAGGCTCTCGTAAAAGGCATAATCGACGCGTCAGACGGAAAACTTTCATACGTAGTCTGCGTTATATCTCCCCAAAGATAAGAAAAGTTTGCGCCAATGGAAAGATTTTTAATTATTTTAAATCCTGCCCCTAAATAAAGTTGATGCAGACCGCCATCACCGGAATAGGATACGACACTCGAGCTGGAGGGGACATCGGGGTTTTCCGTTGTCTTTCCCAAGTTATATCCCACATTCGAATAGGGTAACAATCCTAAACTGATAGCCGCCCATTTACTCGCACGGAACTGCATAGTTATATAATCGAAACTCGAATTTTTGGCATTCAGTTTTACCGTACCGTTACTGAAATTCGTATTCTGCAAAGAAATGCCGCCATCAAAGATGAAAGTCAATGAATCCACCGCTGTATAGGACGCCGGATTGACGAAATTGGTTTGATACTTGTCCCGCAACCCATAGGCTATACCACCCATAGCCTTGCTATTACCCGAACCTTGGTCAGCCAACTGTCCATATCCATATCGTGTATAGGGAGAATTTGTATTATTTTGAGCGACTGCCACTCCTGATAATATCGTGAGCAAGAGCACCAAAAGTGTTTGTCTATATCCTATCATTATTATAGTTTAAAATTCGATTTAATCCTTTCAACACTAAAAATCTGTCTGCAAAGATGATACTTTTTAAGTTTGTATCAAAAGAAAAATCATCGCCGCCCGTTAAAAAAACCAAAAGTTCAGGATATTTATGCTTAAGAGCCATAATGTAACCTGAAATTTCATATTCGATGCCTTTCAACACTCCAGACCGGATGGCTGTTTCGCTATCTTTTCCCATCGGAAGCAGACGCCCTTCGGCAGAAACGGACGGAAGCCTTCCGGTAAACTGATGAAGCGCCTTAAAGCGCATCTGCAAACCGGGAGAGATGTTTCCGCCATGATAACGTCCCATGGCATCAATGAACTCGTAGGTAATACAAGTGCCCGCGTCAATCACCAGCAAATCCCTACCGGGAAATTGTTCATTAGCCCCCACCACAGCCGCCATACGGTCATACCCCAACGTCCGGGGAGTTTCATAAAGATTCTCTACCGGCAACGGGGTCTTCTCGTCCAGCCAAAGCAGAGGGACAGGCAGCGAGGCCAGCTGCGCCAGAGCCTGTTCACTCAAATCAATGACAGTAGCCACAATAGCCTTGTCGCAGGAATACCTGCGGCAAACTTCAAGCAGGTGTTCCAAACCGGCATTGGAATCATAAACGACTTCCACAATGCCCGTATCTGCAAACACTGCAATCTTGGCAACGGTATTTCCTATATCCACTATAAGGTTCACTGCTTTGCATACTTTTTTAGCGGCGCAAAGTTACAATTTTATTTCAGATAACAGAACATGATGCAAAGACATTCTTACCGCCTTTTAGCCATTCGTTCCAAATACAGAATAACATACTACCTATCAAGCACTTAGGATCGCACAAAAAACATCATCTTTCTTGCGCCACTTTTTGGACACGCTTTGCGCCATAGTTTCGCATTGCAGCACAGCACTTTACAAAAGTTTTGCGCCACCCCTTGCGCCACCAAACGGACACAACATAACTAATAAGAAGATAAGATATACTATCCGTATATCTAAGGGGAAAGATTTTGAAAAGAACAGGCGAAAGCCCAGAAAGAATGGAGAAGCAACGAAACGGATGATGCGTTAGCGCCAAACAGATGATGCGTTAGCGCCAAACGGATGATGCACTCCCGGCAAACAGATGATGCATTACCGGCAGACAGCTCATACCGGATTTATTTTTCCGTCATGAACTGTCCATGATAAAACAACGGCCGATTTTTATTCGTCTATTTCAGAGAAATATTGTAAGTTTGCAGCATGAAACAGAATTTGTACATTTCCCTATATCTCATATTCTTTCTTTTATGCCCCTATCCGGCCATTGCCCAAATGCAGGCGCAAAGAGAAAGCACCCCCGACTCCATACGCATCAGCCTGCTGACATGCGCCCCGGGCGGTGAAATCTATTATCTTTTCGGACACACTGCCATTCGCTACGAGAACCTCACACGTGGCATTGACGCCGTTTTCAATTACGGCATATTCGATTTCAACACCCCCAATTTCACCCTTCGCTTTGCCTTGGGAGACACCGACTATCAATTGGGAGCCACAAACTACAGACACTTTGTCTCTGAATACCATTCTTTGGGACGCGACGTCTGGCAGCAGACGCTGAACCTCACGCAAGACGAGAAAGAACGGCTCATCAACCGGCTGGAAGAGAACTACCGGCCCGAAAACCGGGTGTACCGTTACAATTTCTTTTATGACAACTGCGCCACCCGCCCACGGGACCAGATAGAGAAATCCATTGACGGCACATTGCAATATGCTGACAATATGACCGACAGCAATACGGGAGTCACCTACCGGGACTTGCTGCATAAATATAGTGAAGGCCACTTGTGGTCACGCTTCGGCATGGACTTGTGCATGGGCAGCAAAGCCGACAAGCCCATCAGCCGGAGAGAGATGATGTTCATCCCCTTCAACGTGCAGGAATATTTCAATACCGCCCGCATCCTTGACAAGAAAGGACAGGCACGCCCGTTGGTTACCTCCGAAGAGAAAGTTGTGATAACCGGAAAAACAGCCGCCGACTTCCAGACCGGCGGAATCAGTCCCATGCAATCGGCATTGCTGCTGTTCGTCATAGTCACAGCCGCCACCATCTACGGCATCCGTAAGGGAAAGACACTCTGGGGCATCGACCTCATCCTGTTCTTTGCCGCCGGAGTAGCCGGATGCATCCTGGCATTCCTGGCACTCTTTTCACAACACCCTGCGGTAAGCCCCAACTACCTGCTGTTCGTGTTCCATCCGTTCCATTTATTGTGCCTCCCCTGCATGCTCAACAGGGTACGAAAAAAGAAAACAAGCCGGTATATGATAGCGGATCTTGTCGTTTTAACACTTTTTATATGCTTTTGGGCGATAATTCCGCAAAGAATTGACTTGGCTGTATTACCTTTGGCACTGTGTTTGCTGATACGTTCTGCGAGCAACCTTATTCTCACATACAAACGACCATCATGAAAAAAGGACTGATAACTTCCATACTTGCACTGACGTTCGGTGGCCTACAAGCCCAACCGCTGCCTACTACCCCCAAACTGGTAGTAGCGTTGACCATCGACCAGTTGCGCACGGATTACATGGAAGCGTTCTCGTCCTTATATGGAGAAAAAGGCTTCAAGCGGTTAATGCGTGAGGGCAAGGTGTTCCGCCAGGCAGAATTCCCTTTCTGCGGAACAGACCGAGCCTCGGCCATTGCAGCCATTTATACAGGAAGCACCCCTTCCGTGAACGGTGTCATTGCCGAAAACTGGCTGGATGCCGGCACGCTCCGTCCCGTCAATTGCGTGGATGATTCCGACTTCATGGGGAACTACACCGATGAAAGCACTTCCCCTTCCCGGCTTTTAACCTCCACCCTTGCCGATGAACTGAAAATAGCGACACGCAACAAAGGGTTGGTCTATGCCATCGCCCCTTTCCGCGACGCCGCCATCTTCGGTGCAGGCCATGCAGGAAACGGCGCGTTCTGGCTCAACGAGAATACCGGAAAGTGGTGTAGCACTACCTATTACAGCGAATTCCCATGGTGGCTCAGCCAATACAATGAACGGAAGTCACCCGACTTCCGCATGAAGGACAAAGTGTGGACACCGTCACACCCCATCACCAGCTATACATTTCTACCCGAATGGCGTACAGAGCCATTTAAATATAAATTGGACAGCGAGCGTATCAATAAGTTCCGCCGGCTGATTACCAGCCCTTTCATCAACGAAGAGGTCAACCTGCTGACCGAAGAATTGCTGAACAAGAGCACCATGGGGCAAGACGAAACTCCCGACCTGCTGTCGCTGACCTATTATGCAGGGAACTACAACCACCGCAGTGTACAAGAGTGCGCCATGGAGATGCAGGATACGTATGTCCGCCTCGACCGCAGCATCGCCTCCCTGCTGGACCTCATAGAGCGCAAGATAGGATTACATAACGTACTTTTCTGTATCACTTCCACCGGATATGCCGATGCGGAGACAGCCGACGCAGGTATTTACCGTGTACCCGGCGGTGAGTTTTACCTGAACCGGTGCGCTACTCTGCTGAATATGTACCTCATGGCAACCTACGGTGAGGGACAATATGTAGAGGCCTATTACAACCAGCAAATTTACCTGAACCACAAGCTCATCGAAAACAAACAGCTGAGCTTGACCGAAATACAGGAAAAAGCCGCCGAATTTCTTGTACAGTTCAGTGGAGTAAATGAAGTATATTCCTCCCAACGCCTGCTTTTGGGTCCCTGGTCACCACAGATAGAGCGCATGCGCAACGGATTTCACCGCAAACGCTCCGGCGACTTGCTGATTGACGTATTGCCGGGATGGACCATCATGCAGGAAAACAGTACAGACAACCGCGTGGTACGTACAGCCGCCATTCCTGCCCCATTGATTCTACTGGGCACCGGTATAAAGGCAGAGACTGTCCGCATACCTGTCAGCGTCAGCCGTATCGCCCCCACACTGGCCAGCGTGATGCGCATCCGTGCCCCTAACGCAAGCACCGCTACCCCTCTTGATTTCTAAAAAACCTTCTGTAAATCACTGGGAAATCAGCATTTTAATGTAACTTTGCAAACGGAATGCAGGAAAGCTGTATCTCCCAACCCAATCGTAATAATAATAAAAACAGATATATAATGGGATTTAATGAATTTTTAAGCTCGATTTTCGGCAACAAATCCACACGCGACATGAAAGAAATACAACCGTGGGTGGAGAAAATCAAAGCTGCTTACCCCGAAGTTGCCAAACTCGACAATGACGCCCTGCGCGCCAAGACTGAAGAACTGAAAGCTTATATCCATGACTCGGCCAACGAACAGCGCGCCAAAGTGGAAGAACTGAAAGCCAGCGTTGAAAATACAGAGTTGGAACAGCGTGAAGAGCTCTTCAACCAGATTGACAAGATCGAAAAAGAAATATTGGAGATTTATGAAAAGGCCCTTGATGAAGTGTTGCCCGTCGCTTTCTCCATTGTGAAGGAAACCGCCAAACGTTTTTCCGAAAATGAGGAAGTGGTGGTTACAGCTACCGAATTTGACCGCCATCTTGCCGCAACCAAAGATTTCGTACGCATTGAAGGTGACAAAGCCATCTACCAGAACCATTGGATGGCAGGAGGAAACGATACCGTATGGAATATGATACATTATGACGTACAGTTGTTCGGCGGTGTGGTATTGCATAAAGGTAAAATCGCCGAAATGGCGACAGGTGAAGGTAAGACGCTGGTAGCCACCTTGCCGGTATTCCTCAATGCCCTGACCGGAAACGGCGTGCATGTGGTGACAGTCAATGACTATCTGGCCAAAC
Source organism: Bacteroides fluxus YIT 12057 (assembly GCF_000195635.1). Classification (GTDB taxonomy): domain Bacteria; phylum Bacteroidota; class Bacteroidia; order Bacteroidales; family Bacteroidaceae; genus Bacteroides; species Bacteroides fluxus. The sequence goes on from NZ_GL882625.1 coordinate 92,330, forward strand.
GTGACTCCGAGTGGATGGGTCCTCTTTATATGTTCCACGGACTGAGCGTGGATTGCATCGACAGGCATCAGCCTAACTCCGACGCCCGTCGCAAGGCTTATCTGGCAGATATCACTTTCGGTACGAACAATGAATTCGGTTTCGACTACCTGCGTGACAACATGGCCATCAGCCCGAAAGACCTCGTGCAGCGCCAGCACAACTACGCCATCGTCGATGAGGTGGACTCCGTATTGATTGACGATGCCCGTACTCCGCTGATTATCTCCGGTCCGGTACCTAAAGGCGACGACCAGCTTTTCGAACAACTCCGCCCGCAAGTCGAGCGGTTGGTAGAGGCCCAGAAAAAGCTGGCTACACAATACCTTGCCGATGCCAAACGACTGATTGCTTCGGACAACAAAAAAGATGTAGAAGAGGGATTCCTCGCTTTATATCGCAGCCACAAGTGCTTGCCCAAGAATAAAGCGCTGATCAAGTTCCTCAGCGAACAAGGTATCAAAGCCGGTATGCTCAAGACCGAGGAAATCTACATGGAGCAGAACAACAAGCGCATGCACGAGGTGACAGACCCGCTGTATTTCGTGATTGAAGAGAAGCTGAACAGTGTGGATCTGACCGACAAAGGCGTAGATTTGATCAGCGGCAACTCCGAAGATCCGACTTTCTTCGTGTTACCCGACATCACCGCCCAGCTTTCTGCCCTGGAGAACGAAAAAGACCTGACAGACGAGCAGCGCCTTGAAAAGAAAGACGCACTGATGACCAACTATGCCATCAAGAGCGAACGTGTACACACCATCAACCAGTTGCTGAAGGCTTACACCATGTTCGAGAAAGATGATGAATACGTGGTAATCGACGGACAGGTAAAGATCGTGGATGAGCAGACCGGACGTATCATGGAAGGCCGCCGCTACTCTGACGGTCTGCACCAGGCCATCGAAGCCAAGGAAGGCGTGAAAGTGGAAGCTGCCACCCAGACCTTTGCGACCATCACTTTGCAGAATTACTTCCGCATGTATCATAAGTTGTCCGGTATGACCGGTACCGCCGAAACGGAAGCAGGTGAGTTATGGGACATCTACAAACTGGATGTAGTGGTAATCCCGACCAACCGCCCCATTGCCCGCAACGACATGAACGACCGCGTTTACAAAACCAAACGCGAAAAATATAAAGCCGTCATCGAAGAAATCGAAAAGATGGTAGCAGCCGGACGCCCTGTACTGGTAGGTACCACTTCTGTAGAAATTTCCGAAATGCTGAGCAAGATGCTGACCATGCGTAAAATTGAGCACAACGTATTGAATGCCAAGTTGCACCAGAAGGAGGCAGACATTGTGGCCAAAGCCGGTTTGAGTTGTGCCGTAACTATCGCCACCAACATGGCGGGCCGTGGTACCGATATCAAGTTGAGTCCGGAAGTAAAAGCAGCGGGAGGTCTTGCCATCATCGGTACAGAACGCCATGAATCACGTCGCGTGGACCGCCAGTTGCGTGGTCGTGCCGGCCGTCAAGGCGACCCGGGTTCATCCGTATTCTTCGTATCCTTGGAAGATGACCTGATGCGCCTCTTCTCTTCCGACCGCATCGCCAGTGTCATGGACAAGCTCGGTTTCAAGGAAGGCGAGATGATTGAACACGGAATGATTTCCAAATCCATCGAACGTGCACAGAAGAAAGTGGAAGAAAACAACTTCGGTATCCGTAAGCGCCTGCTGGAATATGACGACGTCATGAACAAGCAACGTACCGTTGTCTATACCAAACGCCGCCATGCATTGATGGGTGAACGTATCGGTATGGATATCGTAAATATGATCTGGGACCGTTGCGCCGCCGCCATCGAAGCACCCGACTACGAAAACTGCAAGATGGATTTATTGCAGACTCTTGCCATGGAGGCACCTTTCACCGAAGAGGAGTTCAAGGACGAAAAGAAAGAACGACTGGCAGACAGGGCTTTCGACGCAGCCATGGAGCTCTTCAAACGCAAGACCGAACGTATGGCACAGATTGCTTATCCCGTCATCAAACAAGTCTATGAAACTCAAGGGCATATGTACGAAAACATCTTGATTCCTATCACGGATGGCAAACGTATGTACAACATTTCCTGCAATCTGAAATCCGCTTACGAAAGTGAGTGCAAGGAAGTCGTGAAAGCCTTTGAGAAATCGATCTTGCTGCATGTCATCGATGAAGCATGGAAAGAGAATCTACGTGAACTGGACGATTTGAAACATTCCGTACAGAATGCAAGTTACGAACAGAAAGACCCGCTGTTGATTTACAAGCTGGAATCCGTCAACTTGTTCGATACAATGGTAGATAAGATCAATAACCAGACGATATCTATCCTGATGCGCGGACAAATACCGGTACAGGAAGCCCCGGCCGAAGCACCCCAAGCCCCCCGCCAGGTAGAAGTACGCCAGGCCGCTCCCGAGCAACGCCAGGACATGAGCAAGTATCGCGAGCAGAAAGTGGACCTGAATGACCCCAACCAACAAGCGGCCGCAGCACAAGATACGCGTGAACAGCCCAAACGCGAACCTATCCGTGCCGAAAAGACCGTGGGACGCAACGATCCCTGTCCTTGCGGCAGTGGCAAAAAATACAAGAATTGCCACGGAAAAAACGCCTGACATAGTAAGTGAACTATAACAATAGGGTGATAGAACGGTAAACGCCATGTTTATGCTTCTATCACCCTATTACATTATCATCCTGCCCGTTACCACTTTATCACATTTTTTATTTGTTCCTGCTTTTGTATATTCATCTAAAAGAGTACTTTTGTTACTTGGAACAAAAGTAATAAACTATGGCCAAACATTACTATTATCTGTTATTGTCCGGCATGCTGTTTCTGAGTAGCTGCCAAAGCGTGGAACAACTGTCCATAGACTATATGCTTCCGGCAGAAGTCAGCTTTCCTCCTACCCTGAAACGGGTAGCCATCGTGAATAATATGCCGGAAGTTCCCGACAACAAGCTGATTGTCAGCGAAGAGGCTGAAAAAAAAGAAGAAAACGAGATAGCACGGCTCACCAACTATTACAACGGGGATGCCCGACTAACGACTGAAGCCCTGGCTGAAGCCTTAGCCAATGAAAACTATTTTGAAGAGGTCGTCATCTGTGACTCTGCCCTGCGCAGCAAAGACATCACTCCACGAGAAAGTACACTGAGCCGGGAAGAAGCAAGCAAGCTCATCCAGGACCTGGACGTAGATTTTCTGATTGCCCTGGAAAATATACAGATGCGTTCTACCCGTAAGATAAGTTATCTACGCGATTGGGGAGCCTTTTACGGTACGGTGGACGTAAAAGTATATCCCACAGTAAAAATATATCTGCCCAACCGCAAGGGGCCCATGGTGACCATAAACAACAATGACAGTATATTCTGGGAAGAGATGGGCAACGGGGAGGCCTCTGTCCGTGCCCGCCTCATCGGTGAAAATGATTTAATAAAGCAAGCATCGGAATTTGCCGGAACAGTTCCGGTAAAACGCCTCCTCCCCCATTGGAAGACTGCCAACCGCTACCTGTTTCAAGGCGGGTCAGTAAACATGCGTGATGCAGCCGTATATGCCAAAGAAGGGAATTGGGCGGAAGCCGTCCAATTATGGAAAAAGAATTTCGAGGCAAAAAAAGGAAAGCAAAAGATGTACTCCGCCTATAACATAGCCATGGGATATGAAATGCAGGACAGCATAGATACCGCTACGGAATGGGCGCTGAAAGCACAACAAATTGCCCGTGAAATAAGCAAAGTCGATAAAAAAGAAAAGGATGAAATAAGTGACAGTACAATCTCATACTACATCCTCATCAGTCTTTATGTAGATGAATTGCAAGAAAGGAAAGAGGGACTGACACGCTTGAAGGCCCAAATGAACCGATTTAATGAATGAGAGAGGAAGAAATATAACTTTTTTCATTATTCATTATTTATTATTCATTATTTTCCCTACCTTTGAACAACCATTAAGAAAGAAATTATATGAAGCTCAGTCAATCGTCATTATCACTCCTTGAGGAAACCATTAAAAAAGCAATCAGCAGATATACCTGCGGCTGCGAGCAAACTATTGTTACGGATATTCATCTACAACCCAATCAGAACTCCGGAGAGTTGGCTATCTTTGATGATGAAGACGAGGAACTGGCCAACGTCACCATTGAAGAATGGACGGCTTACGAAGGGGATGACTTCTACGAGAGTATGGAACGTATTCTCCCGACCCTACTCTGCAACATGAAGAATGCAGGCACGTTCGACAAACTGACCATCTTGAAACCATTCTCGTTTGTCTTGGTAGATGATGAGAAGGAAACGCTTGCCGAACTGTTGTTGATGGACGACGATACCCTATTGGTGAATGACGAACTCCTGAAAGGACTGGACGAAGAGCTGGATGCCTTCTTGAAAAATCTGTTGGAAAAATAAATTTTGTGAATAATATTCCAAATCCTATATTGAAAAGAGCCCTTGCAATATATTGCAAGGGCTCTTTCGCATCGTACACCACAGTCTTACCTGATCTTTATACCATAAACGGAACGGGCCGTAGTTACGAATAAGATGTCCCTGCTGATGCGGTAGTTGCCTTCCGGCAAAAACAAGATACCGAAGTTTTTCTCGCGCTTCACTTGATTGATCGCCTCCTGAATCGCTTCGGTCACATCTGATTTTCCGTCAGCCTTGAAAGCATAATTCTCCGGAGTAAAATAGAAAGCCTCCGGATCATCAGGCTTCTGAGTATATACGGAACTGCTTCCGGCAGCCCGGCCGACTGATACGCTACTGATAATCCAACAGGCTATCAGCAAAAACCTGATTGCATGATAACGTCTCATTGCCTATACTATTTAATGCGTACACCAAAGAATTTGGAACGCCCCGTTATAAACAAGGTATTACCGTCCCTACCACCGAATTGCAATGTGGAAGGACGTTCCGGAACACGGATTATCCCCTTTTTCTTGCCATCCTTGTCAAAGACATAGATTTCTCCGTCAGCCACATACAGGTTACCATCCTGATCTACGGCCGAACCGAACTCTCCCTGTTCTACAAAATAGTTCAGATTAGAAAGTGTACCATCGTCAGCTACATCCATCTTCACCATTCTACGGTCATACTCATCAGAAGTGTAGAAAGGTTTACCCGGATAAGCCTCCAATAAAGAGGAACTGCGGGACAAATCAAAGTAATGGGGAATAATAGTCTTGCCATCCGGCGCCAGGAAGCACATTTCGGGCACATATACCGATACTTCGTTGAAATCATGGAAATCTCTCCAGCGATTGGAAGGATACAATGCTTTATGTACATTTTTCACCTGCCCCATAGGCACACGGGGCAACAACCTGATTGTTTCTTCCGGATTTTCCGGATCCATGGCATAGACCCTCATCGTAAAACCGGAGTTGCCGTATCCACTGAATGAAGTTCCCTTCGTATCGGGCATTACCGGCATCTGCTCAGGTTTGCCGTCAATCAGATAGCCGGGCTGGACATCGTAGCGGAACAATACCAAAAGATTGTCTTCAGAGTCAAATGCCAGGTTAGAGGGCTTCCAGGGAAAATCGGCAATCAACGAAAGACTGTTCGTATCCACAGACCATTTGAAAATACGGCGCATCCGATGGTCGCAGAAATAGACATTGCCTTTACTGTCGCGCGCAATGCCTTCAGTAAAATCAAAATCGGAAGCCAACTGGTTAACTTTATTCACCTCATTGCCAATAGGCTGCCGGTGCGGTTCCTTACCGGTCACTATCAGACGGGAAAGTTCCCATGGACGGATGTCGATATCTTTATTTACATCAAAGACTGCAATATTATTGGTGTATTTAATCTGTGAATAATTATGCAGGTTGAGGAAAGCAATGTTCTCGCAGTTACGAATACGCACGGAGCTGTGATAGGGCTCGTTCACACGGATTACACGGAACATATACAGATTGGCAAAGGTCATATCCTTGCAGTCATCCATCTCAATAGGCTGGCACTCGGTACTCTCACGACTTTCTTCCTCAGTCTGCATGCAATACACCTTCCAATTGGAAACCTTATTGAAACGCACCTCATTCCTTACATGATGTTCGATAGACATGGCGTAGATACGTCCCGGAGTACTGGTATTGTTTGCATAGAAACCGCTGGTAGCATAAGTGCTCGCAGTCCAGATGTCCTTGAAAGTGCCGCCACCGTTATTAGTGACCCACAAGCTCCAATACTGGTTGTCCCAGGCAAGGTCCATGCCGGAGGCGGAAACAGGATTATCCGGAGTGCTGACGCGCGCCGGTCTGTCCCACCACCCTTTGGGAGCGGCGACACCCGGTTTCGGTTTCCACATACCACCATGGCCACCTACAAACTTCACATCATTGATGTACGAATCCGCATTTGCCATCCATTTCACACCTACCGCACGATAGTTTATACCACCGGTATTGATGCCAATGCCCACCAACATATTAGCACCGCCTACAGAAGACTCCACCATTGCCTTCGGTCCGCCGAAGCCACTGAAAGCAGGAGTACTTTCATCCAGACGGAACTGAGTACCAAAAGGATGCAACCCTATCAGTTTGGTATTCGGTTTCATTTTCAAGGTTTCAGTAATACGATACCATCCTTGGGGAACATAGATATTGTCATACTGGTCAATGGCCGCTTGAATGGCTTTCGTGTCATCGGTCTCTCCATCTCCTTTTGCGCCCAGCTCACGGAGATTCACCCAAGTCGTCATCGAAGGTAATGCAGGGATATCCGTCAATAAGGCGGCAGGAAACTTCTGTATAGGTTCAACATCCAGCAAAGTCCTGTATTCCGGCATGTCAACCATACTGTCCATCTGGAGACCGTGGTCGTATGATTTCAGTCTATAGATTTTATAGGAGACTTTTGTATCTGTGTTGCTGCGTGTATATTTTGCCAAGACAGGTACATTTTTGCAATATACATTGCGGAAAGTAATCTGGTTGTTGCTGTTGTTCTCATTGGTAATGACTACAGCAGGGCCACTTACATTTTCAAAATAACTGTTTTCAAGAAAAAGCTTGTCACAATAATTAGAATCAATATCAAACACCGCCGGTACATTCCTGGCATATAAATTCACCATTGCCAAACCAGATTCCTGGCAGCGAAGCGCCGCGATGCGTTGTCCTTCAAAATAAGAATCAACCATCATCACAGGCCATCCCGGAGAAGCTTTTGTTGTATAGATACCATAATCACCTCCATAGAAAGCCACATTCTCCATCTCATTGCCGACATCAAAGAGCCCGGCTTTTCCTTTACCTATATGCACCGCAACATAACTGATAAAACTATGCTGCGCATAATGCGTACGCAATGCGACTGCATGCGGATTGCCGTCTTCTATACGGAGGTTGATATTGGACATCGCACTATAAAACGTACCGGCATTGGCGTCACGGGGAGCAGCCCCCTCTTCTACCAGTCCACCGGTAAACCAAAACATATATTTTGCCTTTCCCTTATCCGTAGGGACCTCATTCTGAAATCCCGGAGAATTTTTGGCCAGAATAAACTCCGGACGTTTTTTCCCATATCCAATCAGACGGATAGCTCCAGGAATATAAATGGTCTTGCTTATCTTATACTTGCCTTCGGGAATGAAAAGAATTCCAAAATTCTTCTCCTTCTTCACTTGATTGATGGCAGCCTGCAAAGCATCCGACACATCCATCTTCCCGTCTGCTTTTATTTGATAGTTTTCCGGAGTAAAATAAAAAGCTTCCGGATCATCGGGTTTCTGGGGATAAATAGATTGCAGTTGTACCGCATAAAGCTGGGTACATATCACCCCTAACAGCATTAACAAAGTAGTTTTCAGTTTCATCATGGTTAGTAATAATTTGGATTTTAGAAAGGAACTACTACCAAAGGACTATAGTTATGGCGCACGGTACCGACCCCATCAACACTTGCCAAGGCACCAATACGGAAATAGTAATTCTTTCCGGTATATTTGAAAGAGCCTGCATCTTTATCCAAATCAATGGTCAGCGTATAGGTCTGTGCCGGATCTATATCGATAGCAGGGCTGAAGTTCTGCACATCTGTACCACTGCTCAATCCAAAACGGATACTGTGGGCTACCCATTGATCCGAGAAAGCAAATAACTGGACCGAAGCAAGCTTCTCATTTCCCTTGCCGCCTTCCAAAGAAAAAGTCGCGATCATCTTATTGCCGTTCTTCTCAATCTTAGGATTAATGATACGAATATACGGAGTTGCCTTGAAATCCTTCGTATTATCACCTTTTTTAACAAGTACGTTCTTTTCCTCAAAAGGATAACAATTGCCGTTTTCAAAACGGATGTTGTACTCGGCAGCAAATACCATGTTATTGCGGTATTCACCGGTATTCATGATTTTCCAGCTCTGGTTTTCCGGATTGTCAAATCCAAGTTCCACTACCGTAAGTCCGCACTCCTGAATATCCGTACCTATCAATTCGTTCGTCTTTTCATCTAAAATAGAACCGTGAATAGAGGCATTCGGAGCTTCATAATTATCTATTTCGCAAGAAGTCAATGCCAGCAGACAGCTTGCAACCAATAATGTTAACTTTTTCATAATCATCAAAGAATTTAAGCATGTTAATAACCTGGATTCTGTACCAATCCATTGTTTGATATACCCGGAATACTTCTGTAATAGCTCTGCGGAGTGAATGTGCGTCCATTTTGCAATTCATCTCCATGGAAATTGGCACGGACAAAGATATACTTCGGAGTATCCTGACGTAAATCGATCATCGGGACCAAGGCCGAACGCATGCCTGCATCAAAATACTGATGGTTTTCACGACGACGTACCATATCCCAGAAACGCTTGCCTTCGAAAGCCAGTTCCACCCGACGTTCTTTCAGTACATTTTCCAATGTCAACGGAATATTGTCCGTATGAGCCGCACGATGACGCAGGGCATTCAGATATTCAGCGGCTTTCCCCTTGTCACCCTTACCGCTTTCCACTACCGCTTCGGCATAGTTCAAATAGATTTCAGCCAAACGGATATCAATGAACGGAGTAGTCACGGAATTATAATTGCTGGACAGTGTCTTGAACTCTTCCATGTATTTACGTACCGAGAAGCCGGTAGTGGTGTAATTGCCGTTCTCACTGTTGCCCAAGTTACCAAAGCCGGAATAAGAAGCGGTACCTTCAGCACCAAAAGCGAAATAAGTCTTACCGTCCTTACCCAGAGCCGAGTTATTGTTGTAAATGAAGATTTTACCGTTTGGGTCAATCAAGCCTCCCTGCATCAGGATTCTGGTTCCGGCGTATGTAGCTCCCGGCACAATGATGCTGGCCTGCAAACGGGCATCTTTACCTTTGAACGGTGCGGAAAGATCCTCATATTGGATATAGGGATCGGTCAATTTGATACTACCCTCCAACTGAACTCTCGTTACATTTTGTTCCATACCGTCCGCACGGGTCTTGATAGGGGCACTCTTACCTGTACCGTCATCGGTATAATCTTCATAAAGGTCCACCAGATCAAGTGTAGGACTGAAACGCCCGTAACGCAAGGCACCCGGATTGACTTGGGCCAAAGTATAATACAGGCTCCAGCTATGTCCCTGATTAGGATTGGTCGTACCATCCGCATAACCGCGGGCCAACAGGACTTCATTGTCGGGAGTATTTAAAAACAGTTGCTGATAATTATTCACCGCATCTGCCACAGAAGAAGGATTGGCTGCATACAACGATTTCCCGGAATTGTTTATAATCTCCTCGGAAGCCAAAATACACTCACCATAGAAGAAATCTGCTTCGGACTTGTCAATGCCTACCAGCTTCTGAGTAACAGCCTCACCTGCCAAAGCGGCTTTGTCCCAATACTTAGCCAAGGAAGCTGCAAACAAGGCAGCACGCGACTTCATTCCCAATGCTCCCCATTTAGTGAAACGATAGCCGTCTGTACTTGTCGGAAGGTCGCCGGCCACTTCGCCGAACTCCTTAATAATAAACTTCCAGGTGTCAGACTCGGTACTACGAGGCACTCTCAGTACATCTCCATTACCAGGAACATAATCACCGTCTTGTACACGGTCAATGATAGGCACGCCACCATAACGTTTAGCCAGCCCGAAATAGATATAGGCACGGGCAAAACGGGCTTCAGCTACCATGCGCGTAGCATCTTCGGCATTCAGAATGCCCTTTTCCTGCGAAGACTTCACTGTTTCGATAAAAATGTTCACCTGGCGGATATCACCGTAAGGCCAGTACTCGAACGATTCTGTAATACCGCCTCCACCTTCACTACGGGCAGCCTCATCAGAAAGGAAAGCAATGTTACTTGAACCGTTAACACCGTCATAATCACGGGCATTGAAACCAGTATAGGGACGGAACACAAAATCTTCCATAGGAACAGTCGCATAAACATTAGCCAACAAAGCTTTTATGCCGCCGTCAGTTTCGGTCAGTCTGTCGCCCGAAACCTTGTCAAGCGGTTCTAAATCCAGAAAGCTATCGCAACCGGAAAATCCTACGAGGGCACACAGCGCCAAGGACAATATATTTTTTTTCATAAGAATTTAAGTATTAAAAATTAATATTCAAACCTATATTATAGGATTTCATCAACGGATAGGCAAGGCTGGCCCCCCAGTCACGTTCTTCACGTTCGGGATCGGCATCCTTCAATAAGGAGTTACACCAAGTCAACAAATTGAAACCATTCAAGAAGAAACGGCAATCACTGATACCGACTTTTTTGGTGAGACTCTTCGGCAGTGTATAACCAATTTCCAAACTCTTCAAACGCAGATAAGTAGCATTCGGATTCCAGAAACTGATAGCACCGTTACCCCAGCTGTTACCATTGTCCAACGTACCGGTAAAGTCACGGCGCAAAGCAGGATACTTTCCGGAAATCCATTGGGTAGAAGGATTGTAAGGATCGTCAGTAACATTAGCTGTATGCCAACGGTCCATGTACTTCTTCATCAATGTAGGATTGGTCTTTGATCCATACCCAAACACGTCGTCGTTGGCATAGCCGATAACATACCCGGCAGCTCCCTGCAGCAACAAGTTTAAGTCAAATCCTTTGTAAGTAAGGCCGATATTCAAGCCAAACTGATAAGGAGGATTGGCTCCCGCACGGCGTGATTCCGGTTTCATGTCATACATATCGATGACACCATCACCATTTTGGTCAATAATGCGGAATGCACCCGGAAGCATCATAGAATTACCATTACCGCCACCATAAAGAGGAGCTGTTTCAAGTTCTTTTAAAGAAGAGAACTGTCCGTCATACTTCTGAATCCACATACCACCGCCACTGTGATCCCAGAATCCGCCGATAGTACGATGATCTTTTCCGTAAAGCCAACGGTCCATGGAACTGCGGTAAGGGGTATGTTCCACTTCCAGATTCTTTTCACGCACAAATGTATAATTGGCACTGACTGTATATCCAAAATCCTTACCTATTTTTCCCCGGGTACCGATTTCCAGTTCAAAACCCATATTTTCATTGGAGTTAATATTCTCCTGCGGGAAACTTGCACCGAATGTATTGGGAATATCCTGTATGCGGCTTGCCAAAAGCCCTTCATTTTTCCGACGGAAGAATTCAACCGTACCATACAGTTTGCCGTTCCACAACTCTGCATCCAGACCAATGTTTGCGGTCTTTGACACCACCCAGGAAAGATTATCAAGCACTACGCCCGGAGCCATCATACCAATTGTCTGGTTAGAACCTTCAAATACATAACCAAAAGGATTATTGCTTTTTGAGGCTTGTGTATAACCTGCTATATATTGGAACGGATTACCTGCATCGTAACCACTCTTTCCATAAGAACCGCGCAACTTCAAATTAGTGATGAAGGGGAGTTTTTCTTTCATGAACTTTTCTTCTGAAATGCGCCATCCGGCACTGACTGAAGGGAAGAAAGCCCAACGGTGTCCCGGAGCGTAACGATAGGATCCGTCATAGCGGGCAACAACTTCCAACAAATACTTGCCTGCATAATCATAATTGGCACGCATCAAATAAGCGGCCAGACGTGTTTCATTGCGATAACCACTATTGGTAGCTGTACTTGCATCCGCTTGGTTAAGTATGTCGTTACTGTAATAACCGGCATATTTGCGGAAACCTTGAAGTTCATCGTAACGGCTTCCGGAAAGTTCTGCCACACCGGTCACATTAATATTATGGTCGCCGAATGCACGCGCATAATTGGCCTGTACACGTCCATACAATTTCTGGAAGATACCCATGGTATTCCTGTAATGGTCTTCACCGAAAGTCTTGGTAGGCGTGTTGGTGAAATAGTCATACAACTTATAGGACTTCTGCAATTCGGAGTTGTTACGGTTGTTTCCATTGAAAGAGCCAAGCAATCCCAAGCTCAAACCTTCCACGAAAGGCACTTTCCAAGTCAAATCAACATCAGCATTGTAAGTCAGTCCACGATTCCGGCGATATCCATCAATATTCGGATCAACCAATGCAGCGGCATTCTTGCTTTCAGGAGCGATATCCGAGAAATGATCGGTAGAACCCATAGCATACGGACCGACACCACGGTCATTTACCAACAGCGTCTTAAAAGTCCACATAAAATCCTCACGCGGACGTTGTGTCTGATCCCAGCGCCCTGACACCTTGACGTTCATGCTCAATCCTTTGGCTAATTCGGCTGTAACATTGGTACGGAAACTATAGCGTTCGTAATATTGTATGCCACTCTTCAGCAAACCGTTGTCACGATTGTATCCGAGGCTTACAAAATATTTCACCTTTTCTGTACCTCCACGCAAAGACAGCGTATGGGATGTCTGGAAAGCCGTCTTGTTCATATACATGTCAAGCCAATCCCAGTCCTGATAGCCCTCTACACCGTTCTTGTATTTATCCAATATGTCTTGCGAATAAACTTCAGCTTTCTTGCCGTTACGGGACATTTCATTCTCCATCAAACGGAATGTATAGGCATCTACAGTCTCTTCCATACCTGTAGCATGCTTCATGCCAAACAAACCGGAATAAGAGATACGTGTTTTTTCGGCCGTACCTTTCTTAGTGGTAACGATGATCACGCCATTGGCAGAATTCATACCGTAGATAGCTGCCGAAGCATCTTTCAGAATGGAGATGCTTTCGATGTCTTCAGAACTAAGTTGCGCCAATTCATCCTTTTCACGGGTAACACCGTCAATAACCACCAGCGGGTCACCATAACCACGGATACTGATCATGTTGTCAAAGGTTCCCGGTTCACCCGTCTTCTGTCTGATCAACAATCCCGGCATCTTACCCTGAATATTGTTCACCAGGTTCTCCGTCTTGGTCGTCTGGATATCATCCGACTTGATAGCCGTCACGGCACCCGTCAAAGATTGCTTCTTCTGAACGCCATAGCCCACCACCACAACTTCTTCCAAGACCTCGGCATCTTCTACCAGAGTTATTTTAAAAGAAGTCTTACCGTTTACACTGATTTCCTGAGTCTTATAACCGACATAGCTTATAACAAGCGTTGCAGCAGGAGCCACATTGCTTAAAGTGAAATTACCGTCAATATCAGTAATGACACCGTTACTGGTTCCTTTCATCAAAATACTGGCGCCAATGACAGGTTCACCGGAGGCATCAACGATGGAGCCTTTAACGGTTATGTTCTGCAACGTTGTCTGCACTCCATCTGCACCTACAGCCTTATCGAACAGGATTATATTGCGGTCCAATACTTTATAAGCGATATTCGTCCCCTTAAAAACATCGTCCAGAACTTTGAATATAGTCTTGTTGGTTGCCTTGACCGACACCCGACGTTTGACATCCACCTGTTTATTATTATAAAAGAAAACAAATTCAGTACCCTGTTCCAGCTCGGTCAATACCTCATCAACCGTTTTATTGTTCAGAGTAATGTTTACCATTGTTTTTTGAGCATAGCCATCATTAGCAAAGGTCATGCCAACCAAACAAAATAGCATAAATAATGTACATCTCATAGCAAGAGGAATTTTTTCTATGCATCTCACCAGGACATTTTTTGCCCTAAATGATTGGATACAAATGTGGTTTTTCATAATTTTGTACTGATTTCTAGTGAAAAAATAAAGTTACTTTATCTGTCGCCAAACAGATATTTAAAAGTTACTGTTTTCATGCAGGAAAATGCGCCAACATTTTCTTGCATGTTTTTTAAAGATATCCGTTTCTCATTGTATCATTTCTTTTAAAGGTTAATAAACTTCTATTATTTGTTTCTCTGTATTTATGTTGTCGTCTTCAACAAACTTAAACTGTATGTTGGAAGATATCCGGAAAATTTCCAAGATGCGCTCCAGACGTTGTCTGACAAAGGTTGCCGTAAAAGAATTATACTTCAGTGCAGGATTCTTCAATACAAATGTTACATTGTACCGTTTGCTCAACTCTTTCAGTACATCTTCAAACGGAGTATTCTTAAAAATCAAGCATCCGTCTTTCCAGCACGTTTCTACATCTACATTAGCCTTCTTTACGACGACTTTGTTCTGTTCAATATCATAAATGGCTTTCTGTCCGGGCTGCATCAACAAGCTTTTCTTTCGCTCCCCGTCCAAATAAGCAAAACTGACCTTACCCGATACCAAAGTTGTCTGTACAATCTTATTCTCTCTATAAGCATCAACATTAAATTCCGTCCCATGAACTATAATCTCCGAACGGTTCAACGCATCAACCACAAATGGCTTTTCATCATCTTTTACCACAGAGAAGAATGCCTCGCCCACTAACTTCACTTTCCTTTCTTGGGCCGAAAAACGAGAAGGATATTGCAGAGAAGATGACGAGTTCAAAACAACAACCGATCCATCCGGCAAGTCAATGGAAGTTGTCATCCCCGGATTCGTCCTTACTTCAATCATTTCTGCCATCCTACTGTCACTATCCCGATAAAGTACACACCATGACACGAGCAAGGGAACAAATAAAATGGCGGCCGCCCGTTGCATCCCTCTAAAGAATCTTTGATACCTACCTGTTTTCTTATGCCGCATCTTCCGATGAGTACTTGCCAAAGCCTTCTTTACATCTATCTTTGAAGACACCTGCGCTACATTGGCAGCCAAGGTGATCGTCTGAATATGCCGTCCCATCTTCCGGTTCTCATCAGAAGCCGACAGCCATTCCTCAATCCACCGGCTTTCTTCTTCTGTTGTCACCCCTTCATAATATTGAAGCAATAAATCTTCTATCTCCTCTCTTTTTACCATATTTTTTCTTTCTTTACTCATAAGACCAACGGGAGAAAGGGATTCCTAAACAAAATAGCAAATTATTTTATACTAATTAGTGTTTTATTTGAAAATAAGCTATTTTTGCAAAATAATAATGAAGCTTTTGCCATGAAAAATACGACATCAGAAGATACCTCTCTATTGTTTTCAATGCAGAAAGGAGACAGAAAAGCTTTTGATAAGTTATTTCAAAAATACTATCCCATCCTATGTACTTACTGTTACCGCTTCGTCCGGTTGGAAGATGCCGAGGAGATTGTCCAGGATGTGATGTTATGGCTTTGGGAAAATCGTGAAAGACCCATCATAGAATATTCCCTCAAACAATATCTGTTCAAAGCCGTCTATCACCGTTCCATGACCCGGGTCGTACAGAACGAGGTAAAGCAACGGGCGGATACCGCTTATCACGAAAGGATGATCAATACACTTGAAGATATAGACGTATATCTGGTCAATGAAATGAGCAAGCATATCCAGCAGGCTATTGAAGAACTTCCACCGTCTTACCGGGAAGCTTTCATCATGCACCGCTTCCGCAATCTCAGCTACAAAGAGATAGCGGAAATACTTGACGTATCTCCTAAAACAGTGGATTATCGCATACAGCAATCACTGAAAATATTAAGAGTCAAGTTACAGGACTACCTGCCTGTATTACTGCTCTTGCTTACTGCCAAGCCTGCCCCCTTCAATTAAAAGTCCAAAGTCTATTCAGCACTTGCGAACATGTATTCACACACTGCGAATATATATTCAAGCATTGTGAATATCCGTTCGCAGCCTTTGAATAGAGATTTCATCTTACTGCAGAGAAGTTTTCTCCTTATACCACAGACTTTTTCTCCTAACATCCCGGCACTTTTCCATTGATATCCCGGCCATCCCTTATATTAAATCCGCCGGACAGCTTAGGAAAATAACATTCCCGTTTGTCTTTATTGTAAAGAGAAAACATTATATTTGATGAACCAAACATTTATATAACTTAAAAACACGTCAAATGAAAAAACTATTTTACCTTTTGCTGGTGCTGGGGTACAGCTTCAGTGCACAAGCACAGTTCAAAGTAACGGCTCATCAGGAAGGATGGGACAGAATTCCTCCACAGGCGCAGAAAAAGGGATTCTTTTTCCAACAATCCGTCCTTGCCAACATGGACGGGGATGATTCTCTGGAAGAAGTCATGCTCTTCGGACGGGACAACGGACATTATCCTACTTTCGACCTCTTCAAAGCTTATTATGTAATCGTTGACTATTACACCAAAGAGGTGCAATATATGTCGGATGAGGTCTATGTTACCGATAAATACAATCTGTTGGTAGAGGACCGGAACAACGACGGTATTTCCGAACTCTATATCTCTTACTTCAAAGACGGAAAATTCAGCGTAGATGAGCGGGGATACAACCTGCAGACAGTACGTTGTCATGATCGAATCGAATGGAACCCGACAAATAAAAACTTCAAATCCTCCAACAAATGAAAACAAAAATCATTCTCATCATAACTTTCCTCATTTTCAAAGGGATACTTTCCCCTGTGCAAGCACAACCCCCAAAAGTAATCAAGACCATGATGATAGCCGGACAAGATGGCAGCCATTATTGGGAAGGCGCCTGCGAAGCCATGAAGCAGATACTTGAAAACAGCGGTATGTTCAAAGTGGATTTTGCATTCACTCCCAATTTTGGAGGGGACATCAGCACATTCAAACCGGACTTCAGCAAGTATGACCTGGTCGTCATCAACTACGGCGGAGCCACATGGACAGAATCCGTACGCAAGGACTTTGAAAAATACGTTACCAATGGCGGTGGCGTAGTCGTGATACACTCTTCCGTCGTCCCTATGGCAGACTGGAAAGAGTACAACGAAATTATCGGCATGGGCGCCTGGGACGGACGCAATGAAAAGGACGGCCCTTACCTCTACTTGAAAGACGGACAATACGTCTATGATTATTCTCCGGGATATGCAGGTTACCATGGATTGCAGCACGAGACCCTCATTGAACATCATGCCCCAAGCCATCCTATACTCAAGGGCCTGCGTCCCCGGTGGAAACATTTTAAAGACGAAATCTACACCCGTCTGCGCGGACCGGTCAAGGACATGGAGATTCTGGCCACCGCTTACGAACGCGGACGCCATGAACCATTGATGTGGACAGTAAAATACGGAAAAGGGCGTGTATTTGTTGACCTTTTGGGACATTGCGGAAACGATCCCAATATGATTTATTCCATGTTATGTACCGGTTTTCAAGTTACATTATTAAGAGGCTGTGAATGGGCAGCGACCGGAACTGTAACACAGGAGGCGCCCGCCGACTTCCCACTGGAAGACACCTGCACACTCCGCCCCGAGTTCAAGGCTCCTTTCCACGCTTATCCTGACACCAAACATTGAATGCCATGAAACACCTCGTACACCTATTATTGTTGGTATTGTGCATACAGGCCGAAGCACAATCTCCATGGAAACCCGACGCTGAATTGGAAAAGCAGCTCAAAGAAAGCAACTATGTGCACCGCATCATGAAAGCCAATCCCGAACATGCAGGCTTGACGCGATGGTACAAAAAGAAAGTCCTGAAAAGCCGCGAGCTTCCCCTTGCAGAGGATTTTACCGCCTTACGCCATACAGGACCGGGAAGCATACATATAGACCGGCAGGTCACAATTTCCGGCAAAGGCAGTATCCGGCTGGATACCCCCGCTTCATTGGGAAAGAAGAACCCGACCAACCGCAACTATGCCACCCCTGAAATCATACGTCCCCTCAACCGTGAGAACTTACAGGAATACAACCGCTTTTCCGTTTGGGTATACGTAGATGCACCGGGCGTCTATCTTACCTTTGCCGGCTTTACCTTATACAATGAAGGGGAAAAGGTTATGCCTACCCCGGGACGATTTGAAGGCCAGCATTTTGAGACAGTCTATCCTAACCAATGGCAACACATTGTCTGGGAGATGCCCGACCTATACCGTGACTGTGTCACCGGATTCTCCGTAAACATCATGCTGGCGGGTGCTCCTGCCGGAGCCGATGAAAAGATGAGCTTCTATATAGATGACATGCGCATCGAGAAAGTCGAAGCGGAGAACAGCCGGGGATTCGACTTGCGTAAAAACGCCATTGCCTACAGCCACAGCGGGTACAAACTGGACGCACGCAAGCAGGCACTGGTACAAAATGTGAAACAAGATACATTTTACCTATGTGACGCCGCCACGGGGCAGACCGTTTATCAAGGCACCGGAATTCCTCAACACAAAGACAAGAAACAGGACAAAGGCTTCCTGCTGCTGGACTTCAGTGACTTCAACACTCCCGGACAATATACGATTTCCATAGGTGACATTCATTCCAAGCCATTTCCCATCGGAAACAGCGCTTACCTATCTACCGCCTGGCATACACTGAACTTCTTCTTCTCCGAACGATGCGGTTTCGACCAGCCGGGCATTCACCAGGAATGCCACCAAGATGTCTTCATGTATCATCCGGACGGACGAAGCATAAGTGTTTCAGGAGGTTGGCACGATGCAGCCGACCTGACACAAGGAACCGGAAATACCGCCGAATCGGGCATTGCCCTTTTGGAAATGGCCGGTACCGTACAAGGGAAAGACAGCATTTTCTATGAACGTTTGCTGGAAGAGGCACGTTGGGGCCTGAACTGGATTCTGCGTACCCGTTTCGGTGACGGTTACCGCCTTGGCGGACTGATTATCGGCATCTGGACCCAAAATATCCGCGGAGACAAAGATGATATGCAGGCAGAAGCCCGGAATACTCCCACCGACAACCTTAAGTCCGCTTCCTACTGTGCCCTTGCCGTACCTCACTTCGAGAAGAAAGACCCGGTCTTTGCCCGTTGGTGCCGTAACAGTGCCATAGAAGATTTTCAGTTTGCCATTGACCTGCTCGATACGCAAAGAACCGGAAACAACGAGGCAGAATTATATGCGCTGGCAACAGTAACCGCCATGCGCCTGTACCGCCTCACCCAAGACTCATATTACTTGGACTGGGCTGCCAGACTGGCACGTACCGTCATGGATTGCCAACAATTGGACAGACGCACCGACTGGAAAATTCCATTGAGAGGATTTTTCTACGAATCAACCCGTAAGAAGCGTATCCTGGCCTATTACCATCAAAGCCAGGAACATCTCATGGTCGAAGGACTTTCCATGTTGCTGACCGACTCCCCTACCCATGCAGATGCCCCCTTATGGCAAAATGCCTGTGAGGCTTATGCCGACTACTTGCGTGATATCGCCCGTACGATTGCTCCCTACGAAGTGTTGCCAAGTGCCATATATGAAGTAAACAACACGGATTACAGCAACCTGTATCATGAAGGAGACCAAGTAGGACTGCCCAGCCTGGAAGAGTATAATGCACAGGTGCGCAATGGCATTCCCCTGTCCAAAGGCTTCTATCTGCGCCGTTTTCCAGTCGCTTACCAATTCAGAGGATTCCATGCGGTAGTCATGGGAAAAGCCAAGGCAGCCTTTATCCTCGCCCGCCTATTGGACGACCGGCAACTGAAAGATATCGCCACCCGCCAGCTGGAATACATCTTAGGATATAATCCTTTTGCCATGAGTACCGTATATGGAGACGGATACGATTATCCTCCACTTTATGGTGCTTATGCAGGCAACGTCGTGGGCGCCGTGCCTGTCGGAATCGAGACCTTTGAGAATGATGACGAGCCCTACTTCCCCATGCAGAACAACTGTACCTACAAGGAAATCTGGACACATACCACAGCAAGATTAATGTGGTGCATAGCAGAGTTGTTTAAATAAAAAAACAGCCTCTGAAACATAATGATTCAGAGGCTGGTCATATATTCAGGTAAAAGGCTCAACCTTTAACTCTTCTTCAGCGCGGCAATGCTTTCTTTCAGCGACTTAATGATACTTTCCGCATCAGCCTGCTTCTTACGTTCCATTTCAAGGACAGCAGCGGGAGCATTGTTCACAAACTTCTCATTGTTCAACTTCTTTAATACCCCCTGCAAGAAGCCTTCCTTATGCTTCAGTTCCGCTTCCATACGGGCAATCTCAGCCTCAGCGTCAATCAGATTACCCAAAGGCACTGCATATTCGGTAGTACCCACCATAAAGGCAGCGGCACCATCTGCCTTGGCCTCCACCACATTGACAGCAGAAAGGTTACACACCTTCACTATAACAGGATTCAAGCTTTCTACCGGATTGATACCGACAATCTGAAGTTCAAGCGCCTCTTTCATCGGGATGTTCTTCTGCGCACGGATCGTACGGACATTACCGATGATTTCCTTAGCTATCTCGAACTCCTGAAGAAGCGGCTCAGAGCAAGCATTCTTGTCTATCTTGCACATTTCATGAACCATCAGGCTTTCACCCGGCTTGCGTTCGCGCAACTGCTGCCAGAGTTCTTCCGTAATGAAAGGCATGAAAGGATGCAGCAATTCAAGCAGACGCTCAAAAGAGCTGAGCACGGCAGTATAGATAAACCCATTGACAGGCTGGCCGTATGCCGGCTTGACAATCTCCAGCAGCCAGGAAGAGAACTCGTCCCAGAAAAGTTTATAAACCACCATCAGCGCCTCGCTTAAACGGTATTTGCTGAACAAATCGGCTATTTCGGCAGAAGCAACTTCCAGACGCAGGTTGAACCATTGTACTGCTATCTGTGCATCTGCGGGGACGCTTACCGTACCCTCGCCATTCGTCCAACCTTTAATCAGCCGGAAAGCGTTCCATATCTTGTTGCAGAAGTTACGTCCCTGCTCGCAAAGCGCATCATCAAAGAGGATATCGTTACCGGCAGGAGCCGAAAGCATCATTCCCATACGTACGCCGTCAGCACCGTATTTCTCGATCAAATCCAACGGATCGGGAGAATTACCCAACGACTTGGACATCTTACGTCCCAGCTTGTCACGGACAATACCCGTAAAATAAACGTTCTTGAACGGCATCTTACCTTCATATTCATAGCCTGCCATAATCATACGGGCTACCCAGAAGAAGATAATGTCCGGACCGGTCACCAAGTCGCTGGTAGGATAATAGTAGTTTATCTCCTCGTTGCCCGGATTGTTGATGCCGTCAAACAAAGAGATGGGCCACAACCAGGAAGAGAACCAAGTATCCAGGCAGTCTTCGTCTTGACGCAAGTCATCCAAAGTCAAAGCTTCATTCGCCGTTTTTTCTTTAGCCAACTTCAAAGCCTCTTCGGGAGTGGCAGCCACCACATAACCACCTTCCGGCAGGAAATAGGCGGGAATACGGTGTCCCCACCACAACTGACGGCTGATACACCAGTCCTTGATATTTTCCAGCCAGTTCTTATAAGTATTCTTATACTTGGCAGGATAGAATTTCAATTCATCGTTCATCACCGGAGGCAACGCCATATCAGCAAAATGCTGCATTTTCAGGAACCATTGCATGGAAAGCTTCGGCTCGATGGGCACGTTGGTACGTTCGCTGCAGCCTACCTTGTTCGTATAGGCTTCCACTTTCTCCAACAGTCCGGCAGCAGCAAGATCCTTTTCAATCTGTTCGCGCACATCGAAACGATCCATACCGACATACAAGCCTGCAGCTTCACTAAGCGTTCCGTTATCATTGAAAATATCAATGCTCGGTAAATTGTATTTCTCACCCAGCATGTAGTCGTTGACATCATGGGCAGGAGTCACTTTCAAGCAACCGGTACCGAACTCGATATCCACATAATCGTCCTCAATAACCGGAATGACACGACCTACCAACGGAACGATCACCTTCTTACCCTTCAACCAAGTATTCTTGGGGTCATTCGGATTGATACACATGGCTGTATCTCCCATGATGGTTTCAGGGCGGGTGGTAGCAACCACTGCATAACGTCCTTCGGGGTCACCTTCTACCCTATACCTCAAGTAATACAATTTGCTGTGCTCTTCCTTGTAGATTACTTCCTCATCACTAAGTGCGGTCAGCGCCTTGGGATCCCAGTTCACCATACGGACACCGCGGTAAATCAAACCTTTGTTATACAAGTCAACAAAAACTTTGAGCACGCTTTCACTGCGTTTTTCATCCATAGTGAAAGCTGTACGGTCCCAATCGCAGGAAGCGCCCAATTTGCGGAGCTGCTTCAAGATGATACCGCCATGTTCGTCCGTCCACTCCCAAGCGTGCTTCAAGAACTCGTCGCGGGTAAGGTCTGTCTTCTTGATACCTTGTGCGGCAAGTCTGTTCACCACCTTGGCCTCGGTAGCAATGGATGCATGGTCGGTTCCCGGCACCCAGCAGGCATTCTTGCCTTCCATACGGGCACGGCGTACCAGAATATCTTGTATGGTATTATTAAGCATGTGTCCCATGTGCAACACACCGGTGACGTTTGGGGGCGGAATGACGACAGTGTAAGGCTCACGACCATCGGGTTTCGAACTGAATAATTTGTGGTCCAACCAATATTGGTACCACTTTCCCTCCACGTCAGCGGGGTTGTACTTACTTGCTAATTCCATGTTTTTTATCTCTATAATTAATTTATTGCGAATAATGGGCGCAAAATTAATGAATTAAAATTTAATTGCATATTTTTGCCTCTACAAAAGAGAGTTCACTATGAGATATAGGCTAAAAATAAGATATGCGATATTGGGCATACTATTGTTTATTACGTGGGCTACGCAACTCATCCCTTTGTGGGGAAACGTTTATGCACAATCTGTATATCCCGTTATTTCTTACTGTCTGTCCTCTTTTTCACGTCTTGTCCCCTTTGCGACAGGAGACCTGTTCATCTTTCTCAGTATCATTGGAATCATCGTCTATCCTGTCTATGCCCGTTGCTACCGGAAAAAGAGCTGGAAACGTATTCTGTGGAATGACGTTGAATATCTGCTATGGGTATATGCATGGTTCTACCTGGCATGGGGGCTGAACTACTCGCAAAAAGATTTCTACGGAAGGACAGGCATTCCCTATACAGCCTATACTCCGGAGAATTTCCAGAGATTTGTAAACAGTTATGTAGATAGTCTGAATGCCTCCTATGTACAGGTCACTTCCATCAACGAACCATTGGTTTGCCGGGAGAGCGTCCGCGGATATGACCGGATCAGTCATTCATTAGGCGTACACCGCCCTCCCCATCAGTCTCCGCGGGTAAAGACCATGCTGTTCACCCCGTTAATCTCCATGGTTGGAGTGACGGGCAGCATGGGACCTTTCTTCTGCGAATTTACCCTGAACGGCGATTTGCTTCCGCCTCAGTATCCTGCCACATACGCCCATGAGCTGGCGCACTTGCTGGGAATCACGAGTGAAGCAGAAGCAAATTTCTATGCTTATCAAGTATGTACCCGTTCGGAAGCCAGAGGAATCCGCTTCAGCGGTTATCTCTCCGTGCTGTCCCATGTATTGGGAAATGCCCGTCGGCTAATGAATGAAGAAGAGTATACCCGGCTCTTCAGACGCATACGTCCGGAGATCATCGAACTGGCACAAACCAACCAGGAATATTGGATGGCAAAATACAGCCCACTGATCGGTGACATTCAAGACTGGATCTATGACTTATACTTGAAAGGAAACAAAATACAAAGCGGTCGCAAGAATTACTCCGAAGTAATAGGACTGCTTATTTCATACGAAGAATATAAAAACAATAAATGAGATGCCACATTCAAGAAAAGAACAAATGGAAGCCTTTGGCCGTTTCCTTGACATACTCGACGAACTCCGCGAGAAATGTCCCTGGGACCGTAAACAAACGAACGAAAGTCTGCGCCCCAATACCATAGAAGAAACCTACGAACTTTGTGACGCCCTGATGCGCGATGACAAGAATGACATCTGTAAAGAGCTGGGCGATGTGCTGCTCCATGTAGCTTTCTATGCTAAAATAGGCAGTGAAACCGGTGATTTCGACATGAAAGACGTCTGTGACCGCCTTTGTGAGAAGCTCATTTTCCGTCATCCCCATGTATTCGGTGATGTGAAGGCAGAAACAGCCGGACAAGTCTCGGAGAACTGGGAACAACTGAAACTGAAAGAGAAGGACGGCAATAAAACCGTACTGAGTGGTGTGCCCTCCGCCCTTCCTTCACTCATAAAGGCTTATCGTATTCAGGATAAAGCCCGTAACGTAGGATTCGACTGGGAAGAGCGTGAACAGGTATGGGACAAAGTGAAAGAAGAGATCCAGGAGTTCCAGGTAGAAGTTGCCCACATGGACCAGGAGAAGGCAGAAGCTGAATTCGGGGATGTCATGTTCAGTCTCATCAATGCTGCCCGCCTCTATAAAATCAACCCGGACAACGCATTGGAGCGAACGAACCAGAAATTTATCAACCGCTTCAATTATCTGGAAGCCCATACCATAAAGGAAGGAAAAGACTTGCATGACATGACACTGGAAGAAATGGATAAATTGTGGGAGGAAGCAAAAGCGCTGGAAACTAAGAAATGACCACTCCACTCAAAGTTACAGATTATAAAAAGGGCCGTATCAAACTCTGTATTGAGTAAGGATACGACCCTTTCTTTAGTCTTTTAATATGCTCGAATTATAAGCTCATATTTTCAAAATTTGAGTTTTGACCGCCTTTTCTGTTTAGGGGCTGCTTAAATTTCCCCTTACGGTATTATTTATTCCTTTGCGGTTTCTTTGGAGGAACATTTCCTTTCTTATTCATCCCTTTCAGCAGTTCGCGATGAAAACGCATCTCTGCTCTCTGTACCAGATAAATCTTTTTACAGGATAATATCTTCTTGAATTTATCGAAATATGTTTTATCCAAGCGGTCAGAAGCGATACGGGCATCATAGACGCCTTCCATAATTTCTCCATACTGCGCTTCGGTAGTATTCTCATTCTTCCCTTTCCGAATCAGACTCCACGCCTCGTCATTCAGCTGCTTCTTCCTGTCCTGTAACTCAAAATAAAGAGGAAAGAATTTAGCGGCCTCCTCCTTGGTTAAACCGGCCTTCTCCGTAATATAGGCTTTCTGCTTGGCACGGAATTCATCTTGGGTCAAGCGCTGGTTACATCCGTCCGCCGCCCAAAGCAAGGGCATCATGCCACACATCATTACAAATAAAATGATTAGCTTTTTCATTGTTCTTTTCATTCAGTTAAGTTCTTTTCTCACTCTGTTTCAGCATCTGCAAGATATACATATAAGGAATAATCATCCATCATCGAGTTTTCCAAAACCGTATTGATATATTCTATCTCCATCTCTGTGTCATCATTGGCTACACGATCCATAGCAGGAGTACGGTCTGAAGAGGCCACCCGGATGATCAATGCCGCACCGATAAACATGGCGGTCATGTACAACCATGGTCTTACTTTCTCCCATCTTGTCGGTTCCTTTTGCAGAATGGCAGGTTTCTCTTTTTCTGGAAGCCGGCTCATCACCTCCGAAGTAAGATTCTCAAAGTAATCGTCAGGAACGCGGAAAGGATTTTCCGTTCCCACCTTTTTCAGTATTTTATCTTCTTCTTTCATAAGCTTTCTCCTCTCTGTTAGTTTAGACATCATTGCCGGGCAAAGGTTTAATACTCCTCACCCAAAAACTTTTCTATTTTCTTCACGGCATGGTGGTAGGAAGCTTTCAAGGCACCTACGGAAGTACCAAAGATTTCCGACATTTCTTCATACTTCATTTCTTGGTAGTATTTCAAGTTAAACACCATACGCTGTTTTTCCGGTAAAGAAAGCAGGGCTTTCTGTAAAACCATTTGCGCCTTGTCTCCCGAGAAATAAGGGTCGCTTTCCAATTTCTGAAGGGCATCAGCCTCCGGATCATCCAACGATACTGTAGCTGTAGCACGCTGTCTATTCAGAAAAGTAAGACATTCATTCAAAGCAATGCGATAGAGCCAAGTCGACAACTTCGCCTCTGCCCGGAAATAATCAATGCTCATCCATGCTTTAATGAAAGTATTCTGAAGTAAATCGTTGGCATCGTCATGAGAGAGTACCATACGACGGATTTGCCAATACAGCTGTTCGCTATATTGGGCGACAATCATCTCAAATCCCCGCTTCTGTGTACTTTCATCCTGCAAGAGGGCCAACACTTCGCGTTCATTATAGGAAGGGTCCATAAATATTCTAATCGCATTTGTTATTTTAGACTGCCAAAGATAACGCAAAATTCCGATTAAGCGAGATAAGAAGAAACTCTTTTCTTCTTACGAACGTGAGGAATTTATCTAAACCGAAAGCAAAACAAAATGAACCCGTTCATTTTTTATGCTGATTCGCAGCTTATCTTCGACTAGCGCAAAGTTACGAAAAGTTTGATTCATACCGATACACAAAGCGTTTCTTTAGCAAGCTGTGTATCCGGAAAGATGGCAACCGCTTCTTTCAACAAGACATTTTCATCCTCATAACGGGCAGAAAAATGCCCTATCATCAATTTTTTCACCCCTGCATCCCTGGCTATCTGTGCAGCCTGCGTGGCTGTTGTATGAAATGTCTCCTTGGCACGCGGCGCATCTTCATCGGCGAAAGTAGCTTCATGAAATAACAAATCGACTCCTTTTATCTGTTCTACAACAGAAGGCAAATAAATGGTATCTGAACAATATGCATAACTGCGGGGAGTTTCAGAAGGACGTGTCAAACGTGCATTCGCTATGACCTCTCCCTCCGGAGTTACATAATCGGCTCCATTCTTAATGCGGTTCAACTCATATACAGGCACTTGATAGAAGTCTATCATTTCGCGGATAATATGGTTAGGACGCTGCTTCTCAACAAACAAAAAGCCACAACAGGGCATGCGATGACGCAACGGAATGGTAGTCACCGTCAATGAGCGGTCTTCATAAATAACTGCAGCCGCTTTTGTGCCAAACTCATGGAAAATCACTTTATAAGTCATCTGGCGGTTGAAAAAATCAAGCATGGGTATCATCAGGCCTTCCAAACCTTTTGGAGAATGAATGTGTAATTCGGCTGTACGTCCCAAAAGATTGAGGGTGGAGATCAGCCCCAACAAGCCAAAACAATGATCCCCATGCAAATGGGAGATAAAGATATGATTCAAACGTGAAAACTTCAGAT
Organism: Bacteroides fluxus YIT 12057; assembly: GCF_000195635.1. GTDB lineage: Bacteria > Bacteroidota > Bacteroidia > Bacteroidales > Bacteroidaceae > Bacteroides > Bacteroides fluxus. Next base: position 119,759 of record NZ_GL882625.1, read on the forward strand.
GTGATTTACGGAACTGCAGCTGCGCTCCTTCCCCACAATCAATCATAAACAACTTATCGCGCATATTCACAATTTGCGAAGTAGGGAAATGACGTGTTGTGGGCAATGCGGAACCACAACCGAGTATATGCAAGTCAAACTTTTCCATGATGCTACGTTAAAACAATCCTTATCTCTTTTTACAGAAGCGCCTTTAATCCGGCAATAGTAAAAAATTGCTTGCCGGCCAATTCTATTGCCAATTCAAACTTTGCAAAGATAGTCATAAAATAAAGAAACAGTCTCTATTCCTCAAAATTCTACCAAAATATAAAACAAGAAAGGGCACCTGTTTACACAAGTGCCCTTACCTTATTTATATATAGAAGTGATTACTTCTTTCCAGCTTCCATTTGCTCTTTCAAAGCAGCCAAAGCATCGATATCACCTAAAGTGGTAGATGCAGCCTGGTTTTGGATAGAAGGAGCATCTTCTCTCTTCGGTGCAGCTTTCTTAGCAGCTTTCTTTTCTGCTCTTTCTTCTGCCTTGGCAGCATCTTCGAAGATACGGCTGTGAGACAAGATAATACGCTTAGCATCCTTGTTGAACTCAATCACTTTGAATTCCAGTTTCTCATCCAATTGGGCTTGTGAGCCGTCTTCTTTAACGAGGTGTTTCGGAGTAGCGAAACCTTCTACACCATAAGGCAAAGCAACAACAGCACCCTTATCCAGCATTTCGATGATAGTACCTTCGTGTACAGAACCTACTGTAAATACAGTTTCGAATACATCCCAAGGATTTTCTTCGAGTTGCTTATGACCAAGGCTCAAGCGGCGGTTTTCCTTATCGATTTCCAGAACCTGAACTTCGATGTCGGCACCAATCTGAGTAAATTCAGACGGATGTTTTACTTTCTTAGTCCAAGACAGGTCAGAGATATGGATCAAACCGTCAACACCTTCTTCGATTTCAACGAATACACCGAAGTTAGTGAAGTTACGAACCTTAGCTGTATGCTTAGAACCGATAGGATATTTTTCTTCGATAGTTTCCCAAGGATCAGCTTTCAGTTGCTTGATACCCAAAGACATCTTACGTTCTTCACGGTCTAAAGTCAAAACTACAGCCTCAACTTCGTCACCCACCTTCATGAAGTCTTGTGCAGAACGTAAGTGCTGTGACCAAGACATTTCAGATACGTGAATCAAACCTTCAACACCGGCAGCGATTTCAATGAATGCACCGTAGTCAGCCATAACAACAACTTTACCCTTAACGTGATCGCCAACCTTCAAGTCAGGATCAAGAGCATCCCAAGGATGCGGAGTCAGTTGCTTCAAGCCAAGAGCGATACGCTTCTTCTCATCATCGAAATCAAGAATAACGACATTGAGTTTCTGGTCGAGTTCAACCACTTCTTTCGGATCGCTGACACGGCCCCAAGAAAGGTCAGTGATATGGATCAGGCCATCTACGCCACCCAAGTCAATAAATACACCGTATGATGTGATATTTTTAACGGTACCTTCAAGAACTTGTCCTTTTTCAAGTTTACCGATAATTTCCTTCTTCTGCTGTTCCAGTTCAGCCTCGATAAGAGCCTTGTGAGAAACAACCACATTTTTGAATTCCTGATTGATCTTAACAACCTTGAATTCCATAGTTTTGCCAACGAATACATCGTAGTCGCGGATAGGCTTCACGTCGATCTGAGAACCCGGCAAGAAAGCCTCGATGCCGAATACATCTACAATCATACCACCCTTTGTGCGGCACTTGATGTAACCCTTGATAATTTCTTCGTTTTCCAAAGCAGCGTTAACACGATCCCAAGAACGGGTAGCACGAGCTTTGCGGTGAGACAGAACCAACTGTCCTTTTTTGTCTTCCTGATTTTCGATATATACTTCTACAGTATCACCGATTTGCAGTTCAGGATTATAACGGAATTCACTCATCGGAATGATACCGTCTGATTTGTAACCGATGTTCACAACTACTTCACGCTTGTTCATTGCGATTACGGTTCCGTCAACTACCTCGCGGTCGTTAACTTTGTTCAGCGTGTTGTCATACGCTTTTTCCAAGTCTTCGTGACTTGCGCTTGTTACGGTTTCACCGTTCTCATAAGCATCCCAGTTGAAATCCTCAATAGGAGCTACATTCTTTAAATTTTCCATTAATAAATAAATTGTTTAACTCGTTAATTAAGTGAGACTTTATGTTGACTCATTAGTAAATCGGGCGCAAAGATAGGAGTATTTTCTTGAACTGCAAACAAAACGTGCTCAAAAACGCCTGCTAAGTAGCCAATTAAGCCACAAAATCACCCGGCTCCATCATACTATTCCCGTTCTTTTCTTTCCTTTATATATGCCAATGCAGCTCCTATCGCCGTTCTATATTCAGCATAAGGCGGTATATGGAAATGTACGTGATAGATACTTTCCATCCTGGAAAAAACTTCACGACACTGGGGAAGTTGCGTAAGATTTCCTATCAGGACAAAATCTTTAACCGGACTGTTCAAAGCCGAAAGTACAGCAGCGCCGCCAATGGTTTGAAGCACAGTATAAATGATACCACCGGCAATATCTTCCTGGGATGCATTGCTATCTGCTTTCCCGAACAAAGAAGCTGTGGCATTTACCGGTAAATCCGGCAAAGCCGTATTACATATATCACCAATCTGTAGATTGATGCGGGTCACATCCCCTTTTAACGCCAAGTCTGCCACTTTGTGAATATCATGGGTTTTCAACAGCAAGCGTGAAAGTCCCTGCAAAGTTCCACCACCAATGCCCATACCTCCAATATGTCTTATCCGGTCCCCATCAATTCTTACAAAAGAAGTCCCCGTACCCATACTGACCACAATCAAACGGTCTATATCCGTTGCATGCCGGGCTCCAAGACCATTGGCCAAAAATTCATCCGTTTTACGGGTGGGCAGTCCATATAGCGGGCTATCCACAAAAGCGCTTCCCACACCCGTCAACATCACCTGCTCCACATCAGACAACTGAATGCCATTATCATAAATATACTTTCCAAATGCCCCGAACAAAGAAGTCACCGGATCAGCGGCCGTAATAAACATGGGAGACTGTATTCTTTCTCCATTAATGCCCACTATTTTAGTGGTACTTCCACCAACATCTATTCCTATTACGATTCCCATAGTTTCAGTATTTGGGGACAAAGATAGTGAATTTGCGGGATGCATGCCCATAAAGACCTTATCTATTAAACAGCTCAAACGTAAACTTGCAGCCTATTTCCTGATATTTCCAGTTAGCAAAGCTGGCAAACAATCCGAAGTCAAAAATATGTGTACCTATACCATATCCCACCTCAACGTAAGGCTTCAAGTGAGGTACAACCAAAGTATTCAGATACAAGCGCTCATTCAATACATATTGGGTATATTTCATCAGATGGCGAAGCAGAAGAAAAGGGGCCTCATACGTGACGTGTGCCCGCAAATATTTCCTTGATGAGTTATACCAACGTCCGTCCAGCAACTGAAAGACTCCACCTATATCATCACTCCATCCCATAGGAAGATTGGAACGCCGCAAATTGGCAAAATCCACAAAATAAAGTTCTTCCTGATTGGTAAATGCTCCCCACCCCAAACGCCAATAAAGGTCACGCATCAGTCCCAAAGGAATCTGATGCTGCAAATCCACCTCTATCCGCTCATACGAACCGCTGCTATTGAGCACCCCATTGATACCCCGTTCCCAGTCCACTAAAATGGTAGGATATTTAGAATGGAGATTAATCTTACGATCCCCATTCATATAATAATATTGTCCCGGAGTCCATGAGACCTTGACCCGCGGTGCAAAACTATTATAGGTATGGCGAAACTTATTCAAGATATTCGGGTCAAAATTGGGAAAAAACGATGAGCCTCCATCCGCCACTTGCGCCGATTTGGTAGGTGGCATGCTTGGGTAATTCGGAACAAATTTGGAGCGCTCCACTTCCGTACGCCTGTGCATGGAAAGCCCTAGTTCCAACGTCAGTCCATTGACTATTTCCCAACTATGGCGTATATTCAGGTATAAGTCCTTGAAATAATCCAGATGTATCTGATTAAAATCGAACAAGCTGTCCGGAATAGCCTTCAAGTCATCCAGTACCTCACTGCTGTAAATGCGGTTTCCATTACCGAAGTCAATATGCAAAGCCGCCCGTTTACGCGGCCAATAATCAAAGTCAGACCTTACCTGCCAATAGAATATCCGTTCCTTAAAATTATAACCGATTCTGGGAACAACATGCAACAAACGATCTCCCTTAAACAGCCGATTATACTTGAACTCCTGCCTGTAAGAAAAACCGTTCTTACCACTATAACTCATCAAGAACGGATTTATCAACGGCGAACAGCGCACACTTCCTATCTTTGCAAGATCCACTGTATAACGACTAATCAACGCATCACCGATCTGTCCCCAGAATTCCAGATTCTTGTTCTTCGGTTTCTTTTTCCAGAGAAGAGTATCACGCCTCAAGAAGTAGTCCTGATACAGTTTTTTTTCATGGGCGGACAAGGGAACAGGACGTATCTCATTGAAATAAACCGTATCACGCTGAGAAGCATTCGTATCGCTACGCAAGGTGTAAGATTCAGACAAATCATACTTGCTTTTCTCCTTTTTTTTCCGCCTTACGGAAGGGTCGCGCTGAACAATGTCCTTATAATCAAGTACCGCTGTATAATTACCGTCCACCACATTGCCCAAAAAACGAAAAGTAGCATCTATATCATAATGTACAGGAAGAAACTCGTCCGACTCCCCCACACCTCCCATCTGCACCAGATTGTTAAAACGCAACATTTCATTACGTCCCGCAAACCTGATCTCACGGACGCTCCACACATTATCGCTAACTACCATATATCCGCCTACAAGTTGAAAGCTTTTGCTTTTCGGCATAAAACGAATTTTATAGCGGAGATTATGCCTTTCTCCCATCACCGTGTCAATACGGTAAGTATAATATTTCTTCGCATTGGGAGCCAAGGGAGAAAGCAGCTTATCATATAATAAGGTAGAAGAATAAATATTTATATGAAAATATTCCGGCAGACGCCCATCCAAATCCCAAAATTCGGAAGCTGTGCCAACCGTCGCCTTTATCTTCTGGTCGTAGATGTTTGGGGAAGTGAAATGCAAGTCACTATAGGTTTCCATCATATATTCCTTCACACCTTTTCTGATACGGAACATTGAAGGTATGAAACGAAGAATATGATTCTTCTTCCGGATATTCACCCGCCCTTTTATATACAATTCTGCTTTGTAACTATCTACGATACGCTCATAGAAAGGGGCAAAAAAGATGACTTTATCCATGATGGAATCGGCTGAACGTACCAATATGTCATTGGGATAAGACGCAGGTACTGCTCTTACCTTCTGCCAACCTGACAACAGGAAACAAATCCCAATCCATATAAACAATAAACGTTTCAACCGCAACATCTCTTTATAGACAGGGGCAAATATAAAAAAAAAATGCTATAGTACACCTTTATGCAACCATAAACAAAAGACATAATCCCGATGCCACCGATATCATCTGAAATCATTTTTCAGACAGCACCCTATGTTTTTAGGGGGTATATCATCAAAAAAAACACTATTTTTTCAATAATACCCCTATTATTTAGGGGGTAGTTTAGAAAAAACATGTATTTTTGCGCCCAACAACCAATAAAAGAAGAGACTCATATGTCAAAAATGCGTTTTTTTGCTTTGCAAGAGCTTGCCAATCGTCAACCTCTTGAAGTCACTCCCCCTTCAAACAAACTGTCCGACTATTATGGCAGTCATGTTTTTGATCGTAAGAAAATGCAGGAGTACCTGCCCAGGGAAGCCTACAAGGCTGTGACAGATGCTATTGAAAAAGGTACTCCCATCAATCGTGAAATGGCGGACTTGATAGCCAACGGCATGAAAAGTTGGGCAAAATCCCTTAATGTCACCCACTACACCCACTGGTTTCAACCTCTGACAGACGGAACAGCCGAAAAACATGACGGCTTCATTGAATTCGGAGAAGGTACGGAAGTCATCGAACGTTTTTCCGGCAAACTGCTCATCCAACAAGAGCCGGATGCATCTTCCTTCCCCAACGGAGGTATCAGAAACACCTTCGAAGCTCGTGGATACACCGCCTGGGACGTTTCCTCCCCCGCATTCGTGGTAGATACGACTCTTTGCATTCCTACCATATTCATTTCTTATACCGGCGAGGCACTGGACTACAAGACCCCGCTGCTCAAAGCACTGGCTGCCGTAGATAGAGCAGCAACAGACGTATGCCAGCTGTTCGACAAAAACATAACACGTGTTTATACCAACTTGGGTTGGGAACAGGAATACTTTCTTGTTGACTTGGCGCTATACAACGCCCGCCCGGACCTCTGTCTGACAGGACGTACATTGATGGGGCATTCCTCCGCCAAAGACCAACAGCTGGAAGACCACTACTTCGGTTCTATTCCCCCACGTGTCACCGCATTCATGAAAGAGTTGGAGATAGAATGCCACAAACTGGGAATCCCGGTCAAGACACGTCACAACGAGGTAGCGCCTAATCAGTTCGAATTGGCCCCTATTTTTGAAAACGCCAACCTTGCCAACGACCACAACCAACTGGTAATGGACTTAATGAAACGTATCGCCCGCAAACATAACTTTGTCGTATTGCTGCATGAGAAACCTTATAGCGGAGTAAACGGTTCGGGTAAACATAACAACTGGTCACTCTGTACCGATACGGGCGTCAACCTTTTCGCACCCGGCAAGAACCCGAAAGGCAATATGCTTTTCCTCACTTTCCTGGTGAATGTCTTGATGATGGTTTACAAAAACCAGGACTTATTGCGCGCCTCCATCATGAGTGCAGGCAACAGCCACCGTTTGGGTGCCAACGAAGCTCCTCCGGCCATTCTGTCCATTTTTTTGGGAACACAATTATCTAATATTCTTGACGAGATAGCCCGCCAAGTCAGCAACAGCAAGATGACGGCTGAAGAAAAAACCACGCTGAAGCTGGGTATCGGCCGCATCCCTGAGATTCTGCTAGACACCACAGACCGTAACCGTACATCTCCATTCGCCTTTACAGGTAACCGTTTCGAGTTCCGTGCCGCCGGCTCCACCGCCAACTGCGCCGCCGCAATGATCGCCATCAACGCAGCCATGGCCAACCAGCTGAATGAATTCAAAGTGTCTATCGACAAACTGATGGAGGAAGGCGTAGGCAAGGATGAAGCTATCTTCCGCATCCTCAAAGAAACGATTATCTCTTCCGAACCGATCCGTTTTGAAGGAGATGGTTACTCTGAACAATGGAAAGAAGAAGCCGCCCGCCGCGGACTGACCAACATCTGTCATGTTCCCGAAGCTTTGATGCACTACATGGACAACCAATCCCGTTCCGTACTCATCGGCGAACATATCTTCAATGAGATAGAACTTGCCTGCCGCCTGGAAGTGGAGTTGGAAAAATACACCATGAAAGTACAAATAGAAAGCCGCGTATTGGGTGATCTTGCCATCAACCATATCGTGCCGACCGCCGTCATTTACCAGAACCGCTTGTTGGAAAACTTGCGAGGGCTGCGTGAAACCTTCTCCCCGGAAGAATATGAAGTTCTTGCCGCCGACCGAAAGGAACTTATCCGTGAGATTTCACAACGGGTCACCGCCATCAAAATGCTGGTGCGTGACATGACCGAAGCCCGTAAAGTCGCCAACCACATGGACAACTATAAGGACAGGGCTTTCGCATACGAAGAAAACGTACGCCCATATCTGGACAGCATCCGCGACCATATAGACCATCTTGAAATGGAAATAGACGATGAAATATGGCCGTTGCCTAAATATAGGGAACTGCTGTTCACCAAATGATAACCTGCTATATTTACGATTTTACGATGTACGATTGATAGTACCCTCAAAATCAAAGGACAGCCGCTTACAGACAGCGCTTTTGAAAAACAAATTTCAATCGTACATCGTATATCGTAAAATAGCAAATAGATACCTCCCATTTTTTCCTCTCCTACATCTTTTTCCTCCCCTTTGCGTAATATTTAATTTTTTCTTTTTACATTTGTGCTGTATAACACAGTTTTGCAGCATTTATGGTAAAAATAAACTTGTCTGATATTAATGTTCCGGAGTTGATTGCGGATATATGGTCTCCTCTAAACGGAGAGCAGCGGGAATTTCTTGCTAACCACTTCACGCTCCAAAATTATAAGAAAAACGAAGTTATCCATTGTGAGGGTGAGACACCTACCCACTTGATGTGCCTATTGAGCGGGAAAGTAAAAATCTATAAAGACGGTGTAGGTGGCAGAAGCCAGATTATCCGCATGATAAAACCTGTTGAATACTTCGGTTACCGTCCTTATTTTGCAAAGACAGATTATGTTACCGCAGCATCTGCATTCGAGCCTTCACTTGTCTGCCAGATACCTATGACCGCCCTCATGACACTGCTTGCGCAGAACAATGATCTTGCCCTGTTCTTCATCAAACAATTATCCATAGACTTGGGTATCGCTGATGAACGTACCGTAAACCTGACTCAAAAACACATTCGCGGACGTTTGGCCGAATCTCTGATTTTCTTGAAAGAAAGTTATGGACTTGAAGAAGACGGTTCCACATTGAGTATATATCTTTCGCGTGAGGATCTTGCCAACTTGTCTAACATGACCACTTCCAATGCCATCCGTACACTATCACAATTTGCCACAGAGCGCCTAATTACCATTGACGGACGCAAAATCAAGATCATCGACGAAGAAAAACTTAAAAAGATAAGCAAGATAGGATAACAATTAACCGGTCCCCCACTCCGTTAATGACCTCTTCCTATATGCACAATTTATTAACTTAACACTAGCTGAAATCATAAAAGCACATCAGACCTACTCTTATTGGCCAACTTATTCTTTTTCTTTTCCGGATGCTGCCAGACATCCGAATCAGCTACCGCATCATCCTTTCGGATATGTGTAGATGAGATGGAAATCCATTGATTATAAAACAAGATTAGTGATTAACAGGATGCGCCATCACACCGCAAACTATCAATCACTAATCCTATTTCGCCAACTTCCGGTCTTTAAATGATGCCTTTTGCCGACAAGTACCTTTCCGCTTCAATAGCTGCCTTACAACCACTGCCCGCAGCGGTAATCGCCTGACGGTAATGAGGATCGGCCACATCACCGGCAGCAAACACACCGGGAACTTTGGTACGCGGAGTATCGGGTTCGGTAATGATGTAACCCACTTCGTCCGTATCTACATAAGGCTTGAAAATATCCGAGTTCGGTTTGTGACCGATAGCCAGGAAGAAACCGTCGATAGCCAGATCGTAACGTTCTTCATCCGGTTCGCCCATACGTTTCACCAAGTGTACACCTTCCACACCATTCTCTCCAAACAAGCCTACGGCATTGTGTTCAAACAATACTTCAATCTTGTCATGATTCATCACACGCTCCTGCATAATCTTGGAGGCGCGTAAGAAAGGTTTGCGGACAATCAGATAAACCTTTGATGCCAATCCGGCAAGATAGACCGCTTCCTCACAGGCAGTGTCTCCACCACCAACAACGGCTACCGTTTTCTTACGATAGAAGAAACCGTCGCAAGTGGCACAAGCACTGACCCCCATACCGGCATATTTCTTTTCATCATCGAGTCCCAGATATTTGGCGGCAGCACCCGTAGCAATGATAAGCGTCTCCGTCTCAATCACCTTTTCCTCATCGATGGTAATCTTATAAGGCGCTTTGCTCAAATCGGCAGCAGTAGCAATGCCATAACGCAAGTCGGCACCGAAACGTTCTGCCTGCTTACGCAAGTCCTCCATCAATTCCGGACCACCGATACCAGCCGGATAACCCGGGAAGTTTTCCACATCCGTAGTCGTAGTCAACTGTCCACCCGGTTGCAATCCTGCATAGAGCACCGGTGAAAGATTAGCACGGCCTGCATAAATAGCAGCTGTATATCCGGCAGGACCGGAACCAATAATCAGACATTTTACTTTTTCTGTTTCCATCATAATGTTATTTACTATTCTAAAATTCGCAATTAAAGTTGTTTATCATTCAGATTCATCGAAGAATCCGCCCTTTTCGTCTATCTCAAGTCAATAATCTCCGCTGTAGGATAGGCTTTCTTGTCAAACACAAAAAAGCTGTCCGGATACACCTGTCCCGTCCGGTAAGAATTAATGATAATCACAACGGTCTCTCCTCCCCGCTGCGCCATACTGACACGTACAGGGCGAAAAGAATCTTTCGCCACGTACAAGATGACGCACTGCAAGTCCTGCTTCCGGTCGGTAGCGGTGAATACAAGCTTATAGAGAGACTGATCCTGCGCATTGTCCATCTTCCCTAATTTCAGTTTATATCCGCGCTCATCAAGAGACAAGAAAACATAAGGGTTAATGCTCTGCAACTCTTCGGGAGTAGGTTCGGACACATTCACTTCTTCACTGGAAGCCAGATAGCTCCATTGCGTATGTCCGTCAAACCAAGTGGTTGTCCCCTCCGCCTCCAGCAGGAATTTATCTCCTTTCAAGCATATCGTACCCGTAGAAGCACCTTCGGACGTACGAACCGTAAAAGCAGCCTTTATGCCCCCCGCTTCCCTGAAATTCCGGGCAGCCTGTTCCAAAACCTCTTTCGCATCCGGTTGCTGCGCCAATACCGGCACAGACAAAAGCAACAGAGCAATACTTAACAAAATCGGATTGATTCTCAACATATTGTTTTGAATTATAAAGTTCAAGCCATGAATTATGAATGAAAGCTATACACGATGATTCACCCTTCACCCTAAAAATCTAACCCATTACTAATTCAAATTGTTCAGACGCATTTCCAAATCATTCTCGTCCACACAGAACACCTCACGCGCCTTACTTCCTTGTGCAGGACCCACAATACCTGCTTTCTCCAACTGATCCATGATACGTCCCGCACGGTTATAGCCGATAGCAAACTTACGCTGTATAAGCGACGTAGAACCTTGCTGATGAATCACCACCAGCCGGGCAGCATCTTCAAACAAAGGATCCAGACGCCCCATATCCACGTCTCCCAAATCGCCTCCCGCATTTTCATCCACATATTCAGGCAGATAGAAAGCGGTGGGATATCCTTGCTGGCGGGCTATATACTTGGTGATTTCCGCCACTTCCGGCGTATCGATAAAAGCACACTGAACACGCACCGGATCGGCTCCCTGCAAGAACAGCATATCACCACGCCCGATCAACTGATTAGCTCCCGGACGGTCAAGAATAGTACGTGAATCGACCATCGCCGATACACGGAAAGCGATACGCGCAGGGAAGTTCGCCTTGATCGTACCGGTAATGATATTGGTAGTAGGGCGCTGCGTCGCAATAATCATGTGAATACCTACGGCACGCGCCAACTGGGCGATACGGGCGATAGGCAATTCCACATCCTTACCGGCAGTCATAATCAAATCACCGAACTCATCAATCACTACCACGATGTACGGCATGAACTTATGTCCCTTTTCTGGGTTCAGACGACGGTTGATAAACTTCTCGTTATACTCTTTGATATTGCGCACATGAGCGGCTTTCAACAAGTCATAACGTGTATCCATTTCCACACAGATAGAATTCAAGGTCTGCACCACCTTGGTTACATCCGTAATGATCGCATCCCCTCCATCGGGCAGTTTTGCAAGAAAATGATGTTCAATCACAGAGTAGATGCTGAATTCCACCTTTTTGGGGTCAACCAGCACAAATTTCAATTCCGCCGGATGCTTCTTATATAATAAGGAAGTGATAATGGCATTCAGTCCCACAGACTTACCTTGACCGGTGGCACCGGCAACAAGCACATGCGGCATCTTGCACAAATCCACCATAAACACTTCATTCGTAATGGTCTTACCCAATGCGATGGGCAAGTCATAGGTAGATTCCTGGAACTTCTTGCTACCGATGATACTCTGACCGGACACGATTTTCGGATTTGAGTTCGGCACCTCGATACCGATAGTCCCCTTGCCGGGAATAGGCGCAATGATACGGATACCCAACGCCGAAAGGCTGAGGGCGATATCATCTTCCAAACCACGGATTTTAGAAATACGGACACCCTGTTCGGGAGTAATTTCATAAAGCGTCACAGTAGGACCTACAGTAGCCTTGATGGTACTTATCTCTATACCGAAACTACGCAATGTATTGATGATCTTGTCCTTGTTGGCATTCTGCTCAGCCATATCAATCGTCGGACCGTTATCATCATAATGCTTCATCAGGTCTATTGTAGGATAATGATAACTTTCCAGATCCAGGCGAGGGTTATACGGTTCTTTCTCAGTGCCTACATACTCTTCTTCCTCCGTCTTTTCAATCTGGAATGCAGGTTCCCTCTCCACCGGCTGTTCCCGCAAAGGAGGTTCCGCTTCCACCGCCGAAGTCTCAAAAGTCATAGTCACATCCCCGTCATCCGCCCTAGCCGGCCTTACCCTGCCGTCATCTCCTCCCAAGTCGAGAGTTATCTCATTTGAAGAACCCTTTTCTTCCTCCTCTTCTCCCGGTTTCTCTTCCGGCACAATAACTTCCTCCTTTTCCCGGTTCTCAGACTGCGGTACGAATGGCTTTTCTTTCGCTCCCCAAGAGGTCTTAAACTCCTCCGGTGTCTCTCCCAGTGTACTCTCCGCCTTCTCCTTACGCTTCAGAAAGCTGAGGGTGAACAATTTCCGCAACCAGATGATAGTCCGCGCACTCAGGTAGATCAGGAAACAGATGGCCGTCACCAATAAAATCAGCCATACTCCCGGCACTCCTACCTGCGACACCAGCCAATTTCCGACATTATATCCGTGCATACCGCCCAAATAAAGGAACGAGTCCTTGTAATGGTCCACAAATACAAAACCGAAAAAGACCGAAAACCACACCAGCAACAATGAGCAGCCGATAAACCACTTCCATAGGCGCACCACACGCACCTTCATCAACTTCAATCCGGCTACAGCCAAAAAGACAAGGATAAAAAAAGACGAGATACCGAAACAGTCATTTATCAGATAACTGGCCAATTGTGCTCCGCGTGAGCCGGCATAGTTTTTCACTCCATTATTCGTGGAAGCCAACTCCTGTGCATTCCCTCCGTCAATAATGCTCTGGTCAGCCGCCCCCGTAAAGAAGAACGATGAAAAAGCAAGCAATAAATAGACAGAAAAGATTACAAGAATCAACCCGATAACAAAATGCACCGTTTCACTCTTGAATATAGCCGCCAATTTCCCGAAAAACGAGAGTGACAGTTCCGTATCTTTGGTTGTAGAATTTTTCTTTGCCATATTTCTTAGATATCTATGAGAATCGATTGCAAAAGTAATAAAAAACTATCCTTTTACCATGTTGTTTCATCCTTTAATTTTCCGCCCCACAGGTTACGGGCAGTTTCAAACCTGCCATAACTTGAATTCAAACCCAAGGATTACCCGAGTTTCATCACACATGCTGCTTGCATGCCTACACGATACTATACAACATTTTGACCTGCTGCACTTTACCGCATACAAGCAAACACAATGCAGGTATACAGACACATTTTACCTGCACCGGTTACGCGTCCCACAAAAACAGGATCCGTCTCTATTCCGTTTTCTTCAGAAAATAAACGGGCTGTTTCTGCAATCCTTTATTTACCAATACATTTTCTTCACAAAGCCGCTTGACCTGCCGGGCCGCGGTCGTACGCGTCATGCCGCACAGCCCCTGCACATCACTGCGGGTAATGAAATCGTGTGTATGCAGATACCCCACTACTTTTTGGCGCACCTCCTCATCGGTCAACTTCTTTTTAGTCAGATTCCGCAATTTCAGAGGCTTCACCTTCAGGATTCCTATTTCACTGCGCAATGCCTTGTCCGGACGGAAACTGATGCTTTTCAACTTCACTTTGGTACTCTTCCGTTTTGTTTCCAATGTCACCGGCTCCGTACAGGTCAGCGTAGGAGTAAAGTAGCCAATGCCGTCCAAATGTACCCGCCTGCCCTCACTCAGCGCATCCCCCACGAAATGCGACAGTGCATCGAGCACAGCCAGTACATCCGTCTCCGTCAGCGAACAATACTCCTGTATATGCCTGCGCAGCTCGTCTGTCGTAATAGAGCCGTTCAGTCTGATTCGGGGATGTAAGGTCAACTCCTCTCCCTGCCTGTCTTTTGTCTTCGGGTTTTCGTACCAATCAAATAAAATCGCCATGTTCTTTCCTCCTTTTTCGGTTCATTTCCTTTTCCGTTTGCAGGCTTTTCTCGCACAAGGTAACCATCTTTCTTATGCAAAGAACAGGTTTCCTTTACGCAAGGAAATGCTCTTTCTTCTGCCAAGTCCTTAACAACAAGAACTGTGCACAGGTGTGGAACAGCCTCTTCATGGTTGAGATACTTCTTCTTCACTGATATGAAAAAGGAGTCTCACATCTGTGCACAATCGCAAACTGCAGATGCAAAGATAATGAAAAACAGATGTTCTGGCAATGAAAAGCCTATCTTTTGCGGATGAAAGTATATAAATGTGCGAATGAGTTCTTTAAAAGATCATCTAATTCAAAGTTTCTTGGGATAACACAGAATCGGCTAAAGGGAATGACTATAGTTTACGTGTGTTGAGAGCAACAACAATGCCAGCGGCAAATAATCTTTCAGACTATGCTCCAACAGTTTTACGGCTTGCTGCACACGGTAGTACACCAGCTTGTCGGACACTCCCAACCGTGCCGCTACTTCCTTGCACTCCAAGCCCTGTATGCGATAGAGCATAAACGCTTCGCGATAAGTTTCCGGCAAGGATGCCAAAGCAGCCTCAATGCGTTGCTGCAATTCTTCAAGGCTGAAGGGCTCTTCATCATAAAAAAGACCGTTCATATCCTGGCAGAAACGTTCGTCGGCGCGGTGCATGGCATCCTCCTTGGCAAACTTATTCAATACTCGGTGGTAAACCATGCGGAAAAGATATGCACTGAGCGACGAGTTGACGAGCAACGACTCACGCTTCTCCCAAAAAGTGGCAAACACTTCCTGCACCACTTCCGTTCTATAATGAAATCAGCAATATTGCCGATAACGCCGGTTCTACACAAAGTAGCGGTTTTGAACTTACACTGAACACAGCCAACATCCAGACGCGTGACTTCGACTGGAACACCACGCTGACTTTGGCACACTACAACGACCGCTGGCACACGGCAAATTGCCTGCTTTCACCGATGATGAAATCGGCACGGTAGATAAGTACCTCGACAAGCTGCTTGAAGAGCGCGGACACGAGTTCTACATGGAAGGTGTACGCCGTCAAGACCTCATCCGCCATGGTCGCTATGTCGAAATGGCCATCAAGAAGAACGAATATGCCGGTTATTCCACCACTAACGTGCAGCGTATGGAAGACGGAAAGTATGTATATGAACTTCTGCCCATTCCGGTGGCTACCATCCGCGACGGTCAAGGAAAGATTGTGCAAAACCCGGGATTCTGATAATGTAGATTCTAAAAACAAAGAATAATCATATCTGTATTTCGCTTAATAGAAGTCCGGCGTGTGTAATACATACCGGACTTTATTTGTATTCATTAATTCACAAATAAACCGTATCCAATTTTCCTTGCAACATTTTTTCTCTTATCTTTGGAAATTCATTGCAGGATATGGCATCTAATAACCTGAAAAACGATTATGACAATAAAAAGGATATATGGCAGCGTATGTGTCGCTGTGTTCTGCCTGTTGGCAATCAGTTGTGGTAACGGACAACGGACGATAAAGTTCGAAGGCATCTGTGCCGATGCTCCCCAAGGCACATGCGGACTCTATAACCCCGGAAGAGGGTTTCGACTTGAAACTGCCCTGGACGTGGCTTTGGATAAGGATAAGCCTGCGAAACAGTTGGCACAACTCTCGGAAAAATATGCTTCAGACAGCGTATCGCTTTCACAAAGCTATTTCTACCTAACCTTTCTTGCCGACAAAATATTAACGGAAAACGATTTTGCTACCATGCAAGCCTATTTTGACGAACTGCGTCGTCAAGGCAAGAAGAGCGTACTCCGTTTTGCTTACGAAAAAGACTTTATGGGACGTTCTCCCATAGGACCTACCGCCGAACAGATATTACGGCATCTCGACCAATTGAAACCGATACTTCAAGACAACAAAGACTTGATTCTGGTGGTACAGGCCGGCTTGATAGGTGCTTGGGGAGAGTGGCACAGTTCTATTCATGGGTTGGAAAACTCACTTGAAGCCAAACGTGCCATTCTTGAGAAACTGCTTGACGTGGTTCCGCAGGAAAAGAATGTACAAGTGCGTGTGCCTGAATATAAGAATATACTGAAGGACAAACCGGAACTTTATAAGCGCATCTCTTTCCATGACGATTTCATCGTAATCCGCCCCGACCGCTGGGATGGCGACATGCACGAGGGCACGTCCCACTTTAACCAGATAGTAAAAGAATCACCCTACTTAGTGGTAGATGGTGAGCTGCCTTGGGGATTCTGGAGCGTGGGTGCCGACCCCGACAGCCCTTCGGCAGGATGGATTATCGACGGTATGCAGGCTGCACGCCGGCTTTTCTTGCAGCATTTCACATCACTCAGCGTGATACATAACTACAAAGAACAACATGCCAACAATCAGTCTGACGAGAACAATCCTCCGCGTTACTCCATGATGGTGTGGAAGGAAACGATGATTAACGAAGATTCTCTGAAGAAATACAACATGCCCGTCTCTGCCGGATATTTCCGTCTGAAAGACGGCAGCCGGACAGAACGCAATGTGTTTGACTACGTACGCGACCATTTGGGCTATCGCCTTGAACTGCAATCTTTGCAAATGCCTGCTGCACTGAAAACCGGAAAGGAAAATCCGATGAAACTGACCTTGATAAATAGGGGCTTCGCTACCGTATTCGGTGAACATACGATACACCCCGTACTGATAGATAATACCGGACGGGTGACGGAACTGGATGCCGCATTGGTGAATCCGATAGATTGGCAACCGTTCGACCCTTCCGACCCCGAATGCAAGCCTTTGCTTCATACCATTTCCTTGACATGCAATCTGCCCGAAAATATGGCTTCCGGCAAGTATAGACTGGGATTGTGGATAGCCGATGCTTCGGAACGGCTGATGTACGATTCCCGTTATGCCATCCGTTGCGCCAACGGGAATACGACATGGACTGTGGCTGAAGGAGGTCGCTACGGCATCAATGTGCTGACGGAAGTGAGTGTAGAAAATAAATAATATCATGAAATTTGCGTTACTCTTTCTTTTATCGGAATATTTCCCCGCTTTCTCTCTCGCAAAGCCGACAGACGAGGAAGTGATTCCTCCCTTGACGGAATGGAGTTTTTACCCAACATGCAATACCTACTTTAAAAATAACTATATCCAATGAAAAAACATTTCCTTTCTTTTTGTGCCTGTCTCTTTATTTCACTTTTGGCAGGGAGTACAATGGCACAAGATGTGACAGAATCGGGTGTTCCTCATGCCGACGACCCGGCATGGAACAAAACCTCCAAGAACCTACAGGCCGCCTGGGGAGACGCCAATCTGCAAACAGACAAGTTCATCTGCCCCATAAGCAGTAAACTCTCAAAGGGCTTGACCCTGACCGCCTGGCGTGGCGAACGCCTGCATGCCAAGTTCCTGGTATGGTCGGGAGAAGAAGAAGGCAACCTGCGTTTTGAAGTGGAAGAGCAGGAAGGATGCCGCTGGACGGATGAACAAACTACCGGATTCATGCGCTATGTGATGACCGATGAACTGAACAAGGATGGCGGCGGTTGCGGTTATCGTCCGGACAAGACTTTATTTGATTCCGCCCTCGTTGCCGATCGCATAGAGCCTATACGCACACTGTACTATGAGGCGCGTACCGTACGTCCGGCGTGGATAACTTTTGACGTGCCGCGCGATGCGGCTTCCGGCATTTACAAAGGCAGGATAAGAGTGGAATGCGAAGGCAGGGAATGCAGCATACTTCCGTTTACAATCCGGGTGATTAATCGTACAATGGCACTGCCCGAAGAGCGCAAATTCCATCTGGACTTGTGGCAGAATCCCTTTGCGGTGGCACGCGTAACAAACGTACCTTTGTGGAGCCGGGAACACTTCGAAGCCATGCGCCCGCTTATGCAGCGGCTAGCACGTGCCGGACAACGCGGCATCACCGCTTCCATTACCCACAAACCTTGGAACGGACAGACTTACGACTATTTTGAAAACATGATTACCGAAATAAAGAAAGCAGACGGCACGTGGATGTACGACTTCACGGTATTCGATCGTTGGGTGGAATTTATGCAACAGTGTGGCGTAGGTCCTTACATCTACTGTTATTCCGTCATTCCCTGGGAACTCTCCTTCCGCTATTACGACCAAGCGACCAACTCCATGGTGGACAAGAAGATGAATGTAAACAAACCCGAGTTCGATGACTATTGGGTAAACAAGTTATCTGCTTTTGCTGCTCATCTGAAAGCAAAAGGCTGGTTCGAACATACCATCATCGCCATGGACGAACGTCCTACAGAGAGTATGAAGGCAGCTTTAAGAGTTATCCGCAAGGCTGATCCTGACTATAAAATATCACTTGCCGGAAACTATCATGCCGAACTTGAAGACGAACTGTTCGATCTCTGCATCGCCTACGATGCCCAATATCCCGACGGAGTGGTGGATGCACGTCGCCAACAAGGAAAGATAACGACTTTCTATACTTGCTGCACGGAGTCATGGCCCAACACTTTTACTTTCTCACAACCGGTAGAGGCATCCGCTTTCGGTCCGATAGCTGCAGAACGTGGAGTGGACGGCTACCTACGCTGGGCATACAACAGCTGGGTGGAATCGCCGGAAGTCGATACCCGCTTTCACACATGGGCGGCAGGAGATACTTATATCATGTATCCTGACAACCAATCGTCTGTCCGCTTTGAAAAACTGGTGGAGGGGATACAGATATTTGAGAAGATACAAGTGCTGAAGCAAAATCCCCGTTATGCCAAGAGCATTGAAAAGTTGTTAAAGCCTTTTGCTTACAAAAAGATTAACGCCTCCACTTTGGGCGAGGACATTAAAAGGCTGAACACTTTTCTTAACAAGTAAAAAGAAAACAAAGTGAATTTTTATCCAAACAATAAATTACTATCGAAATGAAAACATTATTTTCATCCTTACTATTGCTTGGCTTGCTCTCTTTCCAATCCATGTCCTTAAAGGCACAAAACAAGCCGAAGAATGATTTCTTGAAAGAGTGTACGGAATTTGCGGTTGCGCAAACCGAAAAGATGCTGCAATTGATTGGCGAACCGAATGGACGTAATTATCCGCGCACCATGAACGAACAAGGCAAGCTAGTTACTACCGGCATGTACGACTGGACTCCGGGCTTCTTCCCCGGCAGTCTTTGGTATCTGTATGAACTGACCGGAGATCCAAAGTGGAAAACGGAAGCACGAAAATGGACTGTTTCGCTGGAACGGCTGAAAACATTTACCGGACATCATGACCTGGGATTCATGATGTATTGCAGCTATGGCAACGCCGAGCGTCTGGCTTCCGAGCCTTCATACAAGGATATTCTTGTCGAAAGTGCCGGTTCGCTGGCATCCCGTTTCAGCGAACGGACACGCACCATTAAATCGTGGAACTACCGGAAGGCTTGGAATGGAACCACCGAATGGTTTTATCCCGTCATCATAGATAATATGATGAATCTGGAAATGCTGTTTTACGCTTCCCGTGTATCGGGTGACAACCGTTATCGCAACGTAGCCGTGACACATGCGGAGAGTACGCTGAAAAACCACTTCCGCAAAGATTTCACCACTTATCATGTGGTGAACTACGACACTTTGAGCGGAAAGGTTTTGAATCAAGCTACTTGTCAAGGCTACAGCGACAATTCTACTTGGTCGCGCGGACAAGCGTGGGCGATATACGGCTATACTATGGTCTATCGTGAGACGGGAAACAAGAAATTCCTGTCGGCTGCGGAAAAGGCGGTAAAGGTTTTCTTAAAACAACTGCCTGAGGACCTGATACCAGCCTGGGATTTCAATGCCGGAAAGAAAGGGTATATGCCCGAAGGTGAATCGTATGCAGCACAATATGCAGGCGAAGAACTGAGAGATGTGTCGGCGGCGGCCATTACATGTTCCGCACTGTTTGAACTAGGCGAACTTACGGGTAAGAAAAAGTACGTGAAAACAGCCGTAAAGATGCTCCACAGTCTGGCTTCTCCTGCTTATATGGCCCCAATAGGCGGCAATGCTTGTTTCTTGCTGGAACATAGTGTAGGAAGTCTTCCGCATCGTTCTGAGATAGACAAGCCGTTGGTATATGCCGACTACTATTTTCTGGAGGCTTTGTGCCGTTACAAAAGATTAGCTCAATAATTTCAGAGTACAAAAATCAGAATCAAAGAAATACATAAATCCAATTCAAAAAAGTTATGAAGAAATACACGTTTTTATTCTTGCTGCTTAGCATGTTTTTCACCTTTACTGCGCAATCCAGCAACAAGCACCGTTTTGAAGTCAAAGAAGGACAATTTGTTTATGACGGAAAGGCTATCCGGATTATTTCCGGAGAAATGCACTACGCACGTATTCCGCATCAATATTGGCGGCATCGTATGAAGATGTTGAAAGCTATGGGATTAAATGCCGTGGCGACTTACGTATTTTGGAATCTACATGAACCGGAGCCTGGGAAATGGGACTTCAGCGGTGACCGTAACTTGGCGGAATATATCCGTATTGCCGGAGAAGAGGGACTGATGGTAATCCTTCGTCCCGGCCCTTATGTTTGTGCCGAATGGGAATTCGGCGGCTATCCCTGGTGGTTGCAAAATGTGGAAGGCATGGAACTGCGACGTGACAATGAACAATTCTTGAAATATACCAAATTATATCTGGAACGGTTGTATAAGGAGGTAGGCAAACTACAAATCACTCAAGGTGGTCCTATTATCATGGTACAAGGAGAGAACGAGTTCGGTTCTTACGTATCCCAACGAAAAGACATTACTTTGGAAGAGCATCGCGCTTATAACGCTAAAATCATCAAGCAACTGAAGGAAGTTGGATTTGATGTACCTATGTTTACTTCCGATGGCAGCTGGTTATTTGAAGGCGGTTATGTACCGGGCGCTTTGCCTACAGCCAATGGTGAAAACAACATTGAAAATCTGAAGAAGGTCGTGAACCAGTACAATGGCGGGCAAGGGCCTTATATGGTAGCCGAATTTTATCCCGGATGGCTAGCTCATTGGTGCGAACCTCACCCACAGGTTAAAGCATCAACCATAGCCCGTCAGACCGAGAAATACCTAGCAAATGGTGTATCTTTCAATTACTACATGGTGCATGGCGGAACCAATTTCGGCTTTACCAGCGGTGCCAACTATGACAAGAAGCATGACATTCAGCCTGACCTTACCAGCTATGACTACGATGCTCCTATCAGTGAAGCGGGATGGGTGACCCCGAAATTCGATTCAATCCGTAACGTAATAAAAAGATATGTAGATTATCCCTTGCCCGAAGCGCCGAAAGCATTCCCGCTCATAGAGATACCTTCCATCGAACTACAGCAAGTGGCCGACTTGCTCGCCATAACTGAAACACAGGAAGCCGTACAAGGCGATAAACCGTTGACATTCGAAGAATTGAATCAGGGCTATGGCTATGTGCTCTACAGACGTCACTTCAATCAGCCCATCAGCGGCAAGCTAACCATAGAAGGATTGCGCGATTACGCTACGGTATATGTGGACGGGGAGTTTGTCGGTCGTCTGAACCGTTACAACAAAAAATATTCAATGGATATTGAAATTCCGTTCAACGGCAATTTAGAAATTTTAGTAGAAAATATGGGACGCATTAACTACGGTTCGGAAATAGTACACAACAACAAAGGAATCATCAGTCCCGTAAAGATTGACGACAACTTTATAGAAGGCGAATGGGAAATGACGAAGCTGCCCATGAGCGAAGTTCCGGCATTTGAAAAAATGCCTGCGAACACCGTAACATCGATTATGGGGAGCAGTGCAAATGCCTTGGTCGGCAAGCCATCCCTCTATAAAGGTACATTTACCTTGCAAGAAACCGGAGATACTTTTCTTGATATGAAAGATTGGGGCAAAGGCATCGTCTTTGTCAATGGTATCAATATTGGACGTTATTGGCAGGTAGGGCCTCAGCAGACTTTGTTCGTTCCCGGTGTATGGTTAAAGAAAGGTATAAACGAAATCGTTATCTTCGACCAATTGAACGAAAAGATACAGAAGAGGGTCGGTACAGTGAAGATTCCGATATTGACTAACTTGGAGACAGGTAAACTGTAAAACGCCATACAACAAATTCTTCATAATATTCTACTGTCGCCGGCTATGCTGGCGACAGTTTCCATTTACTCAAAACACCCCGCCAAGGCGTTCAAAGAATCATCCGACACAGGATAGTATGTTTTTATCTTTCTTATTATGTTGTCCATTGCCAACACATTTTTTCGTCTTTACAAGTTTAGGTAAAAAGACGATTTTACATACCATTACGTTCATCCGAAATGACCTCAGCGCACAGTTAGCCGAATAAACCTAAAACAACGAACCATTCAAGGATATTCATTTCTGAAACAAAACTTCATGAACAATCTTTCAAAGGAGGACAAAATTAAAGTGGCAACTTATCGAAATGAATCAAATTATAGAGATAGTCCCAAAAGGACTTGGCTTATTTATCACAAAGGCTGTGGCGAGGGAGAGGTTTTGTTCCTTTTCTATTTTTCTATCGCATTTTCTACCTTATATATACCGGACGGATAGGAATTTAATAATATGACTCATCAAAATGTTTATGTTTTTTTTAAAGGAGAAAGGTGAATTTGCGATTGATTTATATTTTTTTGTGAAAGAAAGATTAATGTTTAAAGAATATCATTATATTTGCCCCGATAATTAAAAGGAATGAATAAGCCAAGTCCTTTTGGAACTTTTCCATTCCATTCATTCCTTATTAATAATCAAAAGATTACGCATTTATTAACCTTAAGAAAGACTTATGAAAATTAAAAGATTAACCCAGACCGGCAAGTACACCTTGCTAGCAGGTGTCTTTGGGATGATGTCTATTCCATCGTTCGCCATTCCCACAGACCCGGTAGATTTACTACCTGCCATCACACAACAGACCACAAAAATCAAAGGAAAAATTCTTGATGCCAATAATGGAGAACCTATTATCGGAGCCAATGTATTGGTAAAAGGTACCACCAATGGTACCATTACAAATTTAGACGGTGAATATGAACTGAACGCACCGATAGGTTCTACTCTCGTTATATCTTATATAGGATATAAGAGCATGGAAACGAAAGCAACAGAGGGGACACAGGTCATCAAACTGGTAGAAGACTCTGAAACATTAGACGAAGTCGTAGTAGTAGGTTATACCACACAGCGCAAAGAAAGTTTGACAGGAGCTATGAGTACCGTAAAAAGCGACAAGCTAAAGGACATCACTACTCCCTCTGTAGAAAACATGCTGAACGGTAAAGTACCGGGAGTGTATGTCGCTCCGGGATCCGGACAACCGGGATCCAGCGGTGCCGTCGTTATCCGCGGACAAGCCTCGTTGAGTGGCGGCACACGACCGTTATGGGTCATCGACGGTGTTATTGTAGGTAGCAGCGCCGGCGACTTGAACCCGGCAGACATCGAAAGCATGACTGTTCTGAAAGACGCAGCCTCCACCGCCATCTACGGTTCCGAAGGAGCCAACGGTGTAATCGTGGTAACTACCAAAAAAGGACGTGAAGGGAAATTGAATATAAACGCGTCAGTCAAAATGGGTATCAGCACCGTAAACAACGGTAACCTTGAAGTCATGGACGGCGCTGAGTTGTACGATTACTATGCTTCTTTCCAAAACGCCAATGAGATAGCATTTACCCGCTGGAATCCGGAATTGCGGAACAGTAATTTCAGCTGGTGGGACTTAGCCACTCAGACCGGATTCACGCAAGATTACCACATAGCGATCTCCGGAGGTACAGACAAGCTCCAGTCCTATTTCTCCATAGGCTACTATGATGAAAAAGGCGCCGTGAAAGGATACGACTATGACCGATACAGCTTCCGTATGCGTACCAGCTACAAGCCGTATAAGTGGTTGACCATCAAACCTTCATTAAGCGGTTCACGCCGTGACATTTACGACCAGCAATATTCCGTTACAGCCATGTACTCCATGCTGCCGTGGGACAGTCCATACGATGAAAACGGCGAATTGGTGCCTCATCGCTACAGCGGATGGGTCAATGCGCAAAACACCAACTATTTGCTGGATTATAGTTATGGTAACTATGGTGAGTCCACCAACTATGAATTCATGGGTAATCTCGACTTCGATGTCCAGATAACAGACTGGCTTAAATTTACTTCCGTAAACAACTACCGACTCATCACCTATTCCAGCCATAGCTACACAGACCCACGTTCAAACGCCGGTTCCGGTGTGAACGGACGTTTATATGAATATCGCAGCGAAGTGGTACGACGCTATACCAACCAGAACTTGATGGTCAGCAAATTGATCGGAAAGCACTCCATCAACGGTCACGTATCTTACGAGTTCAAAGACTATACCGCCAAGACTTTTGCCGGAAACGGTACCGGCTTCATTCCGGGCTTCCAGGTAATGGACGTCACTTCCGTCCCCGAATCCATAGGAGGTGCACGTACCGAATGGGCTGTGCAATCTTACTTCACCAACTGGAAATACACGTATGACAATAAATATCTAGGAGAAGTAATGTTCCGTCGTGACGGAGCTTCCAACTTAGGGACCAACGCCAAATACGGCAATCTATTCTCGGTCAGTGCCGGCTGGATCATCAACCGCGAAGAGTGGTTCAACGCCGACTGGGTAGACAACCTGAAACTACGCGCGTCCTACGGTTCTGTAGGTAACCGTCCGGGGGCTCTTTATCCGCAATATGACCTGTATTCCGTATCTTCAAGTTACAACACACAGGCCGGAGCCTTGATTTCCGTAATCGGTAACGAGGATCTTACCTGGGAAAAGACATTTACCACCGGTATCGGTGCGGATGCAGCCTTCTTCGACAACCGCCTGCACATGACTTTTGATTATTACATCAAGAATACCGACAATATCATTTACAATGTACCTGTTACAGGCTTGACCGGTGTAACCTCCATCTACAAGAATATCGGTAAAATGCGTAATACAGGTTTTGAGTTCTCTTTGGGCGGTGACATCATCCGCAACAAAGATTTAAACTGGAATGTAGAATTCAACATAGCCCATAACAAAAATGAGTTAAGAGACCTCTATTCGCAGAAACAAGCTGACGGCAGCTATGCCGTGGTTCCTGTAATCATCAGCGACGGAAGTACCATTGCCGGCACTATCAACCGACGCCTGGAAGTAGGTGAGCCCATCGACACTTATTATGGCAAGGAATGGGCGGGCGTAAACCCCGAAAATGGTGCTCCCATGTGGTATATGGATGATGAAAACGGACAGAAAGTAACCACTTCGGATTACTCGAAAGCCGATTATTACAAGCTTGGAACCTCCAATCCTAAAATCTTCGGTGGATTCTCTACCTCTTTGACTTGGAAGAATTTTGACCTGAGCGCAGTATTCGGTTATTCCATGGGCGGACAAATCTATAACTATTCACGCCAGGAATACGATTCCGACGGTACATACACCGACCGTAACCAAATGAAGTTGCAAAAAGGCTGGAGCCGTTGGGAGAAACCGGGTGACATCGCAACACATCCGGTAGCCAAATACAATAACCAAGACAAGGGCAACTCCGCCTCTTCACGCTATCTGGAAGACAGCGACTATCTGAAACTGCGTTCGCTGACTTTAGGTTACAACCTCGATCTGAAACGCTATGGCATCCAAAGCCTGCGCTTCTCCGTATCAGGCGAAAACCTGTTTACCATAACAGACTACTCCGGAGTAGATCCTGAAGTTCCGGCCTCTGACGGTGCTGTTATGGGAACTGCCGGCCCGGGGATATATCCGTCCGTCCGCAGAGTCATGTTCGGTCTAAATGTTACATTCTAACCCTAAAAAAGAAAGACAAGTAATGAAAAAGATATTAACCATCGTATTCGCGGCAGCAGCGCTGACTGCCTGCGACATTGAAAGACTGCCATACGGTTCTATGGCTGCTGAGCAAATAACCAACGACCCTTCCGCATCCCTGGATGCCCTGATGAATGGAGTATATGCACAATTAAAAACCTGGTCGGACCCCATGCACCGCTGTGGTGAGTACGCAGGTGACAACATGATGATCCGCGGTAGCTCTACCGACGCGTTCTATGAATTTATCTCGTTCTCGCGTACCCCCAACAACTACCGCCTCCAGAGTTTCTGGGATTATGGTTATAAAGGAATCGCACAGGCCTCAAACATCATCAACATGATTAAAGAAGGACAAAGTGCAGAAATCGACAACCAGTTGGGTGAATGCTACTATGTGCGCGGCATGCTCTATTTCTATTTTGTCCGTGCTTATGGACGGCCATACTATCAGGCTCCGGACAAGAATCTGGGTGTGCCCATCGTAAACGGTACTCCGGACAACATCATGACAGATCTCTTTCTGGAAGACCGTGCCACCGTACAAGAAACCTATGAACAGGTCATCAACGACTTGAAGAAAGCCGAAAGCCTAATGACAATCAACAAAGGTCCTGCATACGCCTCCAAGGGTGCCGCACAAGCCATGCTGTCCCGTGTTTATCTATACATGAGCGGTACTTATGAAAAACCGAACCAGGAATATGCAAGGCTGGCTGTAGAATATGCCGACGAAGTTATCAAGTCTGGTGACTACGATTTACTGGGACGTGAAGACTTCATGAAATACAACACGCTGAAACCGGAAAACAACGACGAATCCATTTTCGTAGTCAAGCGTGTGGCTTCTGAGTTTTCGGGTTATGACCACTATTACGGTATAGGCGGCATGTACGCCAACATCGGTGGCATGGGATGGGGCGAAATGTTTGCCAGCGCCAAATACATTGACCTGCTGAACGAAACAGGCCGCAATGACTGGCGTCCGGACCATTACAAAATTGTAGATGCCCGCGCTGCCTTTATCGAGCCTACCTATAAAGAGGGTAATCAGCTGGTTTTCAGATTTATCAAAGAAGAATCTGAAACGGTATCAAACTACGCACAGTTTGAAGCGACGCGCAGTGGCTCTACGGTAACTTGCAAAGATGCGGAAGGCGCCACCTATACACTGTCCCCTGTAAATGAAGAAGAGGAAGTGTATTCGATCAACTATAACGGAAAAACATATCAAGGAATGCTGGACTACTTCATATCCTTAAACCGCGTATATCCGCAGTTCTATATCACCAAATGTTCTCGTGAGGGTGAAGATTCACATCTCCATTCACCCATCATCAGCCGCTTAGGTGAAATCTATCTGAACCGTGCGGAGGCTTATGCCAAATTAGGGCAATACGATAAAGCGCTGTCAGACTTGAACCTGATTCGGGAGCGATCCATTCCGGGAGCCGGATATGCATCACTGGATGCAAACAACGCCGGTGACAGGATAGACAAGGAGCGCCAATTGGAATTGGCCTACCAGGCAGAACGCAGTTATGATGTATTCCGCAACGGCAAGTCCTTAAAACGCCAGTATCCGGGACCGCATAGACAGGACGAAGAAATCCTAGCCGCAGATTACCGTGTAACTTATTACATTCCACAGAATGCCATTAATGCTTACCCGGGTACTCTGACCCAAAACCCGACAGACAATAGCGGAGTGATACTGAATTAACCCACAATCTCTACCTGCTGATCAGAATCTATCTAAAAAACGATGATAAAAAATCTCTATATCACCCATTCCGAAGGTTGATATAGAGATTTTCTTATTTATGAAAAACACGCAACATGTGAAAAGAAAAGCCTATCTTTACTTTGAAATGATATACGAACCCTTCACAAACCGGTCATTGAGAACCGCGGAAAACCGAGAGAAACAGAATAGCATGTCGTGAAAAAAGAATAAAAACGGAGACTGCCCGTAACCTCTACACAACTTTTTCATACGAGTATGAAAGTTTTGTATTTGGTTTGCATTATCTTTGCATTCCAAAATGGCAAGAAGATATGAAAAAAGAAAGTCAAGTGATATTCGACCGTAATGTAGTGGAATTCGTTACCGTAGCCGCCGAATTCTGCAAATTCCTGGAACAGGCGGAAGGGACAAAGCGCTCCGTTTTTGTCGATACGTCCCTGAAGATTCTTCCGTTGCTCTATCTCAAGACCTCCCTGTTGCCGGAGTGTGAAACGATAGGCGACGAAGCTCCCGAAACCTACGTGACAGAAGAGACATACGAAGTACTCCGTATGAACATTGCAGGAATCCTGGCCGAAAAGGACGATTATCTGGATGTATTCGTGTCGGACATGAAATACAGCGACCAGCCCATAACCAAATACATTTCGGAAGACCTGGCGGATATCTACCAAGACATCAAAGACTTCATCTTCGTTTTCCAGCTGGGGCTGAACGAGACCATGAATGACTCCCTTGCCATCTGTCAGGAAAATTTTCGACTTTATTGGGGACAGAAGCTTGTCAATACTTTGCGTGCCCTGCACGATGTGAAGTATGCACAGGGAGAAGATGAGGAAGACATGAATGGTAATGCCACAGAAGATGAGTCCTATATGGACTAAAAACATGAAATTATGGTCATAAAAAGAACAATAGATAAAGATACACTGAAAGACTTGCCCAAAGCTTCTTTCCCCGGACAGATACACGTTGTGCAGACGCCGTGGGAAGCGGAAAAGGCGGTAACCTACCTGAAAGGATGCCCCCTGCTGGGTATCGACAGTGAAACGCGTCCGTCCTTTACTAAAGGACACTCTCACAAAGTAGCCCTGTTGCAAGTCTCCTCAGAAGAACATTGTTTCTTGTTTCGCCTGAACCTTACCGGGCTGACACTGCCCATCATTACACTGCTGGAAACCCCCGGTGTGACCAAAGTAGGTCTCTCCTTGCGGGATGATTTCATGATGTTGCACAAACGAGCGCCCTTTGAACAGCGTGCCTGCATCGAACTGCAAGAATACGTACGGACCTTCGGCATTCAAGACAAAAGCCTGCAAAAAATATACGGCATCCTCTTCGGAGAGAAAATATCAAAAAGCCAACGCCTCTCCAACTGGGAAGCCGACGTACTGAGTGAATCCCAAAAACTGTATGCGGCCACCGATGCCTGGGCATGTCTCAACATCTACAACAAGCTGCAGGAATTGAAGAGAACAGGTGATTTTGAAATCGAGAGCCTCCCCTCCGACCCCTCTCCGAAAAAGAAGGGAGAAGAAAGAGGAGCGGAAGGAGAAGAAAAGAATCAAGAAGGGAAAAAAGAGAATGATTGACATCATTCATGATAAACGAAAAAACAGTAACAACAGCCACTTCCCCCTTTCTTTCCTCCCATAGAGGAGCCGGGGTGAGGCTTTAATTATATATTATGTATAAAGTATATCTCAAATCGGGCAAAGAAGAGTCATTAAAACGTTTCCATCCTTGGGTGTTTTCCGGTGCTATCGCACACATTGACGGAGAACCGGAAGAAGGGGAAGTGGTTGAAATTTATACTTCAAAAAAGGATTTTATCGCCAAAGGACATTTCCAGATTGGCAGCATCGCAGTACGTGTTCTGACCTTCAGCCAGGACGAGGAGATTGATGCAGACTTCTGGAAGCGCAAGTTAAGTATCGCTTACGAAATGCGCCGCGGCATCGGCGTTGCCGAAAACCCTGTCAACAACACGTACCGTCTGGTGCACGGAGAAGGTGACAACCTGCCCGGACTCGTCATCGACATCTATGCCCGCACCGCTGTCATGCAAGCCCACTCTGCCGGTATGCACCTTGACCGTATGGTTATTGCCGATGCCCTTACGGAAGTATTGGGAGACAAGATAGACAATATCTACTACAAATCGGAAACCACCCTTCCCTTCAAAGCCGACCTGTATCCGGAAAACGGTTTTCTGAAAGGTGGAAGCACAGATAATGTCGCCATGGAATATGGCCTGAAATTCCATATAGACTGGTTGAAAGGCCAGAAGACAGGTTTCTTTGTCGATCAACGGGAAAACCGTTCATTGCTGGAACGCTATGCCAAAGGCCGCAGCGTACTGAACATGTTCTGCTATACCGGAGGTTTCTCAGTATATGCCATGCGAGGCGACGCCAAACTGGTACATTCCGTAGATAGTTCTGCCAAGGCCATCGACCTGACCAACAAAAATATCGAACTGAACTTTCCCGGTGACAGCCGTCATGCCGCATACGCTGAAGACGCCTTCAAATACTTGGACCGCATGGGTGACCAGTACGACCTCATCGTGCTTGACCCTCCCGCCTTTGCCAAGCACCGTGACGCCCTGCGTAATGCCTTGCAAGGTTACCGCAAACTCAACGTCAAGGCATTCGAAAAAATCAAACCGGGTGGTATCCTTTTCACTTTCTCCTGCTCACAAGCTGTCAGCAAAGAGAATTTCCGTACTGCCGTGTTCACCGCAGCTGCCATGTCCGGACGCAGCGTCCGCATCCTGCACCAACTGACACAGCCTGCCGACCACCCTGTGAACATCTATCACCCCGAAGGAGAATACTTGAAAGGTTTGGTACTTTACGTGGAATAAAGACAAGGAAATAGCGGTTTATTGCTAAATCATGTTAACAAATCGCTATTTCTCGTCATTTTTCTATGTTGTATAACATAAACCTTATATATTTGCACTGTGTTTTTCATGGTATTAGATTTAAGGTTAACAAAGATTGGCTGTCTGGGATAGATAGCCTTCTTTTTTATATACCAGTGTTATCCAAATAAAACTCTGCACGAGACTTGCATTTTTCCCCGCCTCATCGTACATTTGCATTTATATACATAACAAAAAATACAAAAAGCTAATATTATGAGCATCAAATTCCGACTCACTGCCATGCAATTCCTGCAATTTTTTGTCTGGGGAGCATGGCTCATCTCATTAGGCGGGTACATGGGCGGCACTCTTCATTTCGAAGGAGGGCAAATCGGCGCAATCTTTGCGACCATGGGTATCGCTTCAATCATCATGCCCGGACTGACCGGTATCATTGCCGACAAATGGGTCAACGCCGAACGACTTTACGGCATCCTGCACCTCATCGGTGCCGGTGCTCTGATATACGCATCCACTGCTACAACATACAGCCACATGTATTGGGCCATGCTGCTCAATATGCTTGCCTATATGCCCACCTTGGCTCTGGCAAACACCGTATCCTACAATGCCTTGGAGAAATACAAGATGGACCTGATCAAAGATTTTCCTCCCATCCGCGTGTGGGGAACCGTGGGGTTCATCTGTGCCATGTGGGCCGTTGATTTAACCGGATTTAAAACCGGTGTGGCACAGCTTTACGTAGCCGCCGCTTCGGCAACACTGCTGGGATGCTATGCTTTCACTCTCCCGGCCTGCCCGCCGATGCGCAGCGAAGGCAAAACGATGCTTTCCGCATTCGGACTGGATGCACTGATCCTGTTCAAACAAAAGAAAATGGCCATCTTCTTTCTGTTTTCCATGCTGTTGGGAGCCGCACTGCAAATTACCAACACTTATGGAGACCTCTTCTTGAGCTCTTTTGCCTCCATACCGGAATATGCCGACTCATTCGGTGTGAAGCATTCCGTCATTTTACTTTCCATCTCGCAGATGAGCGAAACACTTTTCATCCTTGCCATACCGTTCTTCCTGAAACATTTCGGTATCAAACGTGTTATGCTTATCAGTATGTTTGCCTGGGTATTCCGCTTCGGACTGTTCGGGCTTGGAGACCCGGGAAGCGGACTTTGGATGCTCATACTCTCCATGATAGTCTATGGCATGGCGTTTGACTTTTTCAATGTATCCGGTTCCTTATTCACAGAAATGGAAGCGCATCCCAGCATCCGAGCCAGCGCACAAGGATTGTTCTTTATGATGACAAACGGAATAGGAGCCATTATTGGAGGATATGCAAGCGGAGCCGTAGTAGATGCTTTTTCCGTATATGCCGATGGTGGAGGGCTTATCAGCCGAGAGTGGACTCCGGTCTGGTTGATTTTTGCGGGATACGCCTTAGTTATCGGTCTATTGTTCGGAGCAGTGTTCCGCTACAAGCATACCCCCGAAAAGTAAACGGGTTGAGAAACAGGTTAAGTATAGATTTGAATGAACAAGAAAAAAGTAGAACTGCAAGTGCTGAACATTTCTAACAGCCAAGCGCAAGTAGGCGCTTATGCGCTGGTTTTGGGCGAAGTAAACGGCAAGCGCCAGCTTCCGGTTATCATAGGCGCTTCTGAAGCACAGGCAATGGTCATCGAACTGAAAGGAATCGTGCCCCCTCGCCCGCTGACACACAATCTGTTTGCTTCCGTACTTGAAGTATTGGGAGTGCAGTTGATGCGTGTCCTTATTTATAAAGTAGATAACGGTGTCTTCTACTCTTATCTTTATTTAAAAGAAGATGAAACCATTCTCCGTGTCGATGCACGCACAAGTGATGCCGTGGCACTGGCACTACGGATGAATGCCCCCATCTTCATCTACGAGGAAATCTTAGAAGCGGAACGGTTAAAAACCGGCGAAAGTGCCGATAACAACCAAGAACCCGGGCAGAAAGAACTGCCCGAAGAAGATGCACTGGAAATTCTGAAAGCCGCCTTGCAGAAAGCTGTTGAAGAAGAAGACTATGAACGTGCCGCCCTTCTGAGAGATCAAATCAATCAACGCAAAAATAATCTATAACTCCATGCACGTATTTTATACACCCGACATACAGAAATGCAATGAACTGCCCGAAGAGGAAGCCGCACATGCCGTACGCGTACTGCGCCTGCAAGCAGGGGACGAAGTGACCCTGACAGACGGGAACGGCAACTTCTACCGTGCAGAGATCAGTACCGCCACGAACAAAAGGTGCTTTGTCAACATCGTGGAAACACTTCCGCAACCTGCTCTGTGGGATGCCCATCTACACATAGCCATGGCACCCACCAAGAATATGGACCGCACAGAATGGTTTGCCGAAAAAGCTACTGAAATAGGTTTCGATGAACTGACTTTCCTGAACTGCCGCTTCTCCGAACGAAAAGTAATCAAGACGGAGCGCATCTCCAAAATATTGGTTTCCGCCATCAAGCAATCTCTCAAGGCGCGTTTGCCCAAGCTGAATGAAATGACGGACTTCAACAAGTTCATCACCCAGCCTTTTGAAGGACAGAAATTCATAGCCCACTGCTATGAGGGAGAAAAGCCCTTGTTGAAGGACATCCTCCACAAGGGGGAAGATGCCCTTGTCCTTATCGGTCCCGAGGGGGATTTCAGTGAAGAGGAGGTAAAGACTGCGTTGGCAAACGGATATATCCCAATCAGTCTGGGCAGGTCACGACTGCGTACTGAGACCGCTGCACTCGTTGCCTGCCATATCTTGAATCTACAAAATCAATGAATATTTATCAAAACTATAATGATATGAAAAAAAGTCTATTTCTCCACCTTCCGGTACTGGCAGTGCTGATCGTGTTTGCAAGCTCTTGTTCCCAAAAGGCAGCAGAATATACCAATGCCATTCCCGCTGACGCCACCAAAGTCATGTCTGTCAGTCTAAAGTCTATAGCTGAAAAAGCGGGAATCAATGACAAAGACAACAAAGAGGCGTTGGCGAAGCTGACAGACGCCATGAAAAGTGGTATGAATGCGGCAACTTTCCAACAGTTGGAAGCTGTCATGAAAGACCCGTCAAAATCTGGTGTTGACGTAACCGCACCGGTCTATATCTTCAGCGCACCCACCTTTGACTATACAACCGTAGTAGCCAAAGTAAATGACGAAAACGAATTGAAAAGTTTCCTTGAAGCAACCCGGAAGGAAATTCTGGACGCCCCTATTACCGAAGGAGACGGCTACAGTTTTGTCGAGGTCAACAAACAGACCTTACTGGCTTTTAATGCCACCACCCTACTGGCCGTGAACTACCAAAAAGCTGCGCAGCTAGACAAAGTCAAGGAAGGCATCACTGCCCTGCTGAAGCAAACCGAAGAAAACAGCATCAACAAAAGCGGAGCTTTCAAAAAGATGCAGAAACAGAGCGGGGACGTCAATATGTTCATCTCTCCCTCCAGCATACTCGGTGCGTATGCCAAACAAATCAACTTCGGCATGCCTCAGAATATAGACTTGAAAGACCTGATGATTTTAGGCAGTCTCTCTTTTGAAAAAGGCAAGATAGACATGCAGATAGAGAACTATACAGAAAGTCCGGAGCTGAAAGCCATGTTCGAAAAACAGATGAAAAGCACTTGCCCCATCGAAAACACATTTGTAAAATACTTCCCGAAGTCCACTGTGGCCCTGCTCGGCATCGGCATAAACGGTGAGGAATTTTATAATGTGCTGCAGGAAAACGAACAGTTCCGCAACGAATTCTCCATCACCAAAGCCGCTGAAGTAAAAGACCTGTTCAGCACATTCCAGAACGACCTTACCGTAGGCCTTATCAATGTAACCATGAGCAATGCCCCTTCTTTCCTGGCTTATGCCAGCGTAAAGAACAATGCCCCGCTGAAAGCCCTTTATGAGAAGAAAGCCGAACTGGGACTGAAACGCGGGGAAGACATCGTGAAACTCAATGAAGATGAATATGTGTATAAGTCACGCAACATAAACATCTTCTTCGGTGTACGTGACAAACAAATGTATGCCACCAACGACGAGTTATTGTATAAAAACATCTGCAAGACCGTTGACCCTTCCGTCAAAGATACAGACTACGCCTCCACTCTGAAAGGAAAGCGTTCTGCATTTGTCATCAACGCAGAAGCAGTGCTTGACTTGCCTGTCGTCAAAATGCTGGTAGAATATGGTGGAGCGGAATACAATATGTATTATTCACTGGGAAACAGCATCTCTTATCTGGAAGCAACCAGTGACGGTGACAAGGGCAACATCACCCTGCAACTGAAAGACAAGGACGTAAACGCATTGAAGCAGATTGTAAACTTCGTCAAGGAGTTTGCAGGATTGTAAACAAGAATCCAGACAATGTACAGCATTCACTTACAGCAAACACTACCCCAAGTGTTTGCTGACCGTGATGCCATCCTCTCAGACGTATGGCATCAAGACATAGCATTCCACAAGGAGAAGCATTATTTGATAGAGGCCGCTTCCGGTACCGGGAAATCATCACTTTGCAGCTACATATACGGGTATCGATACGACTATCAAGGACTGATCAATTTCGATGACCGGAACATCCGTTCACTCTCCACTGATGAATGGGTGGATATCCGAAAACATTCTCTCAGTATTCTCTTTCAAGAGCTGCGTGTCTTTCCCGAACTTACTGCCTTCGAAAACGTACAGTTGAAGAACCAGCTCACCAATTATAAGAAGAAAAAGGAAATCCTTGCCCTCTTCGAAGCCTTGGGAATGGCAGACAAAATGAATGAACAAACTGCCAGACTGTCTTTCGGCCAGCAGCAACGTGTCGCTTTTATCCGCAGCCTTTGCCAACCCTTTGACTTCATATTCCTGGACGAACCCGTCAGCCATCTGGATGATGGAAACGGAACCGTCATGGGCAACCTGCTCACAGAGGAAGCAGGGCGCCAGGGTGCGGGAGTCATCGTAACCTCCATCGGAAAGCATTTGCAACTGCACTATGACAGCATCCTGAAACTCTGACAAAACACAATCAACGAGCCACTTTCAATCGTAAATCGTACATAAACAGATGAACAGACTTATTTGGAAACTTCTTCGCCGGCACATCAGCATCGGACAACTGACGGGCTTCTTTCTTGCCAATCTTTTCGGCATGATGATTGTATTACTAAGCGTGCAATTCTACCGTGACGTCCTCCCTGTATTTACTCAGGGGGACAGCTTCATGAAGAAGGATTATATCATCGCCACCAAAAAAATAAGTACCCTCGGCAACTTTACCGGGAAAAGCAATACCTTCTCCAAAAAGGAAATCAAAGAACTGGAAGCACAGTCTTTTACAAAAAGCGTGGGTGCCTTTACTCCTTCCCTTTTCAAGGTTTCCGCCGGACTGGGAATGCAGGAGGCAAGCATTCATCTTTCCACGGAAATGTTTTTTGAATCTGTTCCCAACGAATATGTAGATGTAAATCTTGACAAGTGGCACTTTGATGAAGACAGCCATACCATTCCCATCATCATTCCACGCAACTATCTGAACCTTTACAACTTTGGCTTCGCACAAAGCCGTAGTCTCCCGAAACTGTCGGAAGGATTGATGAGCCTGATACAAATGGATATCATGATGCGTGGCAACGGGCGTACCGAACAATACAAAGGCAACATCGTGGGATTCTCCAACCGCCTGAACACGATTCTTGTTCCGCAATCTTTCATGAGCTGGGCCAACCGGACCTTTGCTCCGGAAAAAGAAGCCCAACCTTCCCGCCTCATCGTCGAAGTAAAGAATCCCACGGATACAGCCATTACAAGCTACTTCCAGAAAAACAATTACGAAACCGAAGGCGACAGCCTGGATGCCGGAAAAACTACTTATTTCCTGCGTCTTGTCACCGGCATTGTCATAGGCGTAGGCTTATTCATCAGCATACTTTCCTTCTATATCTTGATGCTGAGCATCTTCCTGCTACTCCAAAAAAACAGCGTGAAATTGGAGAACCTTTTGCTGATAGGGTATAGTCCCACAAAAGTAGCTCTCCCCTACAACATCCTTACAGCGGGATTGAACGTACTGGTATTATTATTTTCTATCGGTTGCGTAAGTTGGATACGTACTTACTATACAGAAGTCATACAAAAATTTTTTCCACAACTGGAAACCGGCTCGCTATTGCCTTGTATCCTGGTCGGGCTTGTTCTGTTCATGGTTGTATCCCTGCTCAACATACTCGCAATACGCAGGAAAATCACAAATATCCGAAAAGGAGAAAAATCATAATTCCTGCATATCGGAAAAAGTCTTAAAACGGGAATAACAACGGCAGCACAAATACCATTACCACTCCCATAATAATCTGCAACGGAAGTCCGACTTTGATATAATCCATGAACGTATATTGTCCTGCCGGCATCACCAATGCGTTGGGCGGTGTAGAGAACGGGGAAGCAAAACACATACTTGCCGCCACTGTTACCGCAAACAGGAAAGGAACCGGACTTACTCCTATCTGCACGGCACTCTGAAGGGCAATAGGCGCCATCAATACCGCCGTTACCGTATTACTGATGAACATGGTCATCAAGGAAGTGGTAAAATAGATGCCGGCCATCAATACCACCGGACCATAACTGCCCAACCCACTTACCAGGCTACTGGAGATATATTCCGAAGCACCGGTCTTCTCAAGTGCCAGCGACATAGGCAGCATACCGGCAAACAACACGATAGTCTCCCAATTTATGGTCTTATAAGCAGCCTCCACATTTCGGAAACATCCGGTCAGTACCATCAACAATCCGGCTATCATGACAGCCGTCACCGGAGCTACAGGGATAAAATCGAACACCATCATCGCTACCATCAGTATCATGATAGCCGCAGCCACCGGAGCCTTATAATCCAAAGTGACCTTAGCCGCTTCGGCCAAAGGCTGTCCCAATACCACCCAATCCGTATCTTCTTTGCTCAGACGCGCAATATCCTGCCAGGTACCCTGCACGAGCAAGACATCACCGCTATGCATACGTTCATTGCCCAGATCTTGCAGGATATATTCTTTCTTACGGCGGATTCCTAGCACATTCACATTGAATTTGTCACGGAATCCCGCCTCTTTCACTGTCTGGTTAATAATCCGGGAGGAAGGCATCAACACTATTTCAGCGATACCTATATCATAAAAGTCCAAAGATTTGTCGGCGTTGGCCGCTTCTTCCGTCGTATGTCCGTCCATCATTTCCAACAGGAAATCTTCAGCAAAACGATTCACGTCCACTACGTCACCTCTGATATAGAGTACATCCCCCACCCATATCGTCGTATCGGGCGATGCAAGTTTCTGCGTAACCGTTTTCAGGAAACGATGCTGGGAAACTTCACCGCGGCGCACTTCCAGAATATTCAACCCGTATTTGCGGCGTATATCCAATTCTATGACCGTCTTACCTATCAGCCGGGAGTCATTGAGGACACGCAGACGGAACAAATTGCTTGACAATCCATATTCTTTAGCCAACTGGTTCAGTGACTTTCCCGCCAAAGAACCTTCATCGTTCCCTCCTTTTTTAGAAAGGAACCACTTCGTCAGAGGCAACAACACCAATGTGCCCACTACCACACAGACAATGCCCACAGGCAAGAAAGAGAAGAAAGACAACGGCGCATACCCTGCTCCGGTCAGTGTATTCTGAATGACAAGGTTCGGCGGAGTACCGATAAGCGTCATCATACCACCCATGCTGCTTGCAAAAGCCAGAGGCATCAACAGACGTCCCGGATTCATTCCGGCACTAACCGCCAGACTCACGACTATAGGAAGCATCAAGGCAACCGTTCCTGTATTGCTGACAAAAGCACCGATAGCTGAAGTAACCAACATCACCAGCAAAAATAGCCTCAACTCGCTTTTGCCCGCCAGCTTCAGAATGCGCGAGCTTATCATCTTCGCCAAACCGGTCTGGAATATGGCGCCACCCACCACAAACAGCCCCACCATCATAATAACTACGGAATTGGAAAAGCCGGACAATGCCTCGTCAGGAGTCAGAATTTGAAAAATGAGCAAACCTATCAACGCACACAGCGCAACAATGTCCGAACGGACTTTACCCGACACGAAAAATGCCGCAGAAAGAATCAAGATAACCAGGGTAATCAGCATAAGAATATTTTTGGTACAAATATACCTATTTCCTCCATATCCCGAAAGCCATCGTTTATACAAAATACAGAAACACTTACCATTATTACTGATTACGCAACTTTATATGCAAAAATGAATTAACTTTGCCGTAACCACAAAAATGAATGAATATGGAAGAGCTCATCAAACTCGATCATGTATGCCAATACAATGAAATGTTGGGACAAGAAACATTGCACCCTTTGGTTAGTGTCATTGATTTCTCCAAGTGCAAACCGAGAATGCACAGTCGCCAGCGTTTCGGGTTTTATACGATATTCCTGAAAGACGTCAAATGCGGTGATCTCCGCTACGGACGTAATTATTATGACTATCAGGAAGGCACTCTCGTATTTCTGGCTCCCGGACAGATAGCGGGTATCGCCAATAACCAAAAAGTATTCCAGCCTAAAGGTTACGCCTTAGTTTTCCATCCAGATTTGCTTCGGGGTACTTCCCTGGCCCGCATGATGCCCCATTATACTTTCTTCTCTTACGAATCAAATGAAGCATTACACTTGTCAGAGCAGGAACGCAAAATAATAATAGAATGCCTGCACAATATTGAGGCAGAGTTACAACATTCTATCGACAAACACAGCAAAAGTTTAATAGTCAATAATATAGAATTATTACTGAATTACTGCATGCGCTTCTATGACAGGCAATTCATTACCCGAAGCAATGTCAATAAGGATATATTGACCAAATTTGAGTATCTATTAAATGACTACTTCTTGTCAGACAAGCCACAAGACATCGGCCTGCCTTCCGTACAATATTGCGCAGAACAGCTGCATCTGTCTCCCAACTACTTCGGAGATCTGATAAAGAAAGAGACCGGCAATTCTCCCCAAGAGCATATTCAATTAAAACTGATAAACACAGCCAAGGAAAGAATCTTTGATTCCAGCAAGTCCATCAGTGAAATAGCCTACGAATTAGGTTTCAAATATCCGCAGCATTTTACCCGGCTATTCAAGAAAGTGGTAGGCTGCTCACCCAACGAATACAGACAAAGCAATTAAAGTACCTTGATATAAGGACATTAAAACATATCTTCCTAAGAAGAAAGACCGGTTATTGAATATTTATTTGGAAATTATGCAAAGAAGCTTTATCTTTGCACCCGAAATCAAAATGATATGAACCAGTCTTTCACCACATACAATACGCACAATGCTGCATGGAGCAACCAATCCTTATGCAGTCATTTTATCGTGCACGTACATTGGTTCAGCGGATTCATCTAAATTCTCCTTTATTACATTCAACAACTTCCATCCTCTTAGGGCAGAAGATGGAAATATCTGTGTGTCAGTTTCCTTTCGGGAAGCTTGATAAAACTTATGTACTCACTAAAAACTAATTCTTATGTTCACTATTATATCTACCATGTTTATAGGAATCGGCGTTGGATATCTGATGCGCAATGTACAAATATTACAGAAAATAGAGAAAAGTACCTCCCTCACCATTTTCCTGCTGCTTTTCGTCTTGGGAGTCTCCATCGGTTCCAACCGTTTGATTGTGGATAATCTGGGAAAGTTCGGATGGCAGGCTGCCGTATTGGCTACGTCAAGCATTACGGGAAGTATGTTGGCCTCATTTACAGTGTTTCACCTATTTTTCAAGAAAGGAGAAAAAAAATGAAAGGAAGTTTGATTGTTGTTGCATTTTTCTGTGCCGGTTGCCTGCTGGGGGTATTCAGTGATTTCCAGTTTAACCTGCACGAACTTTCCATGTATGTACTCTATGCATTGATGTTTCAAGTAGGCATCAGCATCGGAAGTAATAAGAAATTGAAGGAACTGCTCAAAAGCCTGCGTCCTAAAATGCTTTTGGTCCCGATGGCCACCATCACAGGAACTTTGTTGTTTTCAGCTTTCGCCAGCTTGTTATTGAGTCAATGGAGCGTATTCGAGTGCATGGCAGTAGGTAGCGGATTTGCCTATTATTCATTGTCCTCCATCCTGATTACTCAGTTCAAGGAACCCTCCATCGGTTTGCAACTCGCTACTGAATTGGGGACAATAGCATTATTAGCCAATATATTCCGTGAAATGATGGCTCTGCTAGGCACACCGTTAATCAGAAAATACTTTGGAAAATTAGCCCCCATTTCAGCCGCAGGAGTGAACTCTATGGATGTACTCTTACCCACCATCACCCGGTATTCCGGAAAGGAAGTAATCCCCATAGCCATATTCCATGGAATATTAATCGACTTAAGCGTGCCGGTATTCGTTTCATTCTTCTGCAATCTATAAAGTTGAAGGGCATTACCGGCTCATAAAAAAGGAAAATCGAAAAGTAAAGACATAAAAAAAGGAGTACCGCTGTACTCCAACCTTTGTTAACCTTAAATCTAATACTATGAAAAACACATTGCAAAGATACGGACTCCGGACATTTTTACAAATTATCCAAGAAAAAAAGCATGTTTCATAACATCATTTAAGAAGTCCTCCCTCGTTTTTCACGTCCTTTTTCAGATTTAGCGGTAAGAATGAGTTTTATCTTCATCCAACAAATCAGATTTTTACATTATCTTTGTAGTCGGATTAACAAATACTTGTATATGCCTGACTATGATTTAATCGCCATATTAGGTCCTACCGCATCCGGAAAGACTCCCTTTGCCGCCGCACTGGCTGCCGAACTCAATACGGAAATCATCAGCGCCGATTCCCGGCAAATCTATCGGCACATGGACCTTGGTACAGGTAAGGATCTTGCCGACTATACCGTAAACGGAAAACAAATCCCCTATCACCTTATCGACATTGCCGAACCAGGGTATAAATACAATGTTTTCGAATATCAGCGTGATTTCCTGGACGCCTACGAGACTATTAAACAAAAAGATTGCTTGCCCGTTGTATGTGGAGGAACCGGCATGTATCTGGAATCGGTCCTGAAAGGATATAAGTTATTGCCCGTACCGGAAAATCCGGAATTGCGCGCACGCTTGGCAGACAAGTCATTGGAAGAACTGACGGAAATGCTGAAAGCCTATAAAAACCTGCACAATACCACAGATGTAGATACCGCTAAGCGTGCCATTCGCGCCATCGAAATAGAGGA
Source organism: Bacteroides fluxus YIT 12057 (assembly GCF_000195635.1). Lineage (GTDB taxonomy): Bacteria > Bacteroidota > Bacteroidia > Bacteroidales > Bacteroidaceae > Bacteroides > Bacteroides fluxus. Next base: position 161,957 of record NZ_GL882625.1, read on the forward strand.
GTACTACGCACATACCCCGGTAGATGAGCGCTCGTTCCCGAAACTGGACAGCCTCATTATCGGTGTCGATATTGACCGGGAACTGCGCCGGGAAAAGATAAGCCGCCGCCTGCGCCAACGTCTAGACGAAGGGATGGTAGATGAAGTTCGCTACTTGATAGGACAGGGTATCCGACCGGATGACTTGATTTATTATGGGTTGGAATACAAGTATCTGACTCTCTATGTCATTGGTAAACTGACATACGATGAAATGTTCCATGATCTGGAAATAGCCATTCATCAGTTTGCCAAACGGCAGATGACCTGGTTCCGTGGTATGGAACGCCGTGGATTTACCATCCATTGGATGGATGCCCGCTGGCCAATGGAAGAAAAGATTGAGTTTGTAAAGTCAAAACTCAAAGAGATTTAGTATCTTTGTCAATGTGACGCGCGACAGTCAAAAGTCAAAAACGAAACATAGATAAAGAGAATAGTTTCAATCGTAAATAGTTAAATCGTAAATAGACCCATGAGTGTAGAACCCGAAAAGTGGGGAGTAATATACAACCCCAAGGCCGGAACACGGAAAGTGCAAAAACGGTGGAAAGAAATCAAAGAATATATGGACAGCAAAGGTGTGTCATACGACTACGTACAGTCCGAAGGGTTCGGTTCGGTAGAACGTTTGGCCGGAATTCTCGCAAACAACGGTTACCGTACAATCGTTATCGTAGGCGGTGACGGTGCACTGAACGACGCCGTCAACGGCATCATGCTTTCCAATGCCGAAAATAAAGAAGAGATTGCCATCGGCATCATTCCCAACGGCATAGGAAATGATTTTGCCGACTATTGGGAAATGAGTTCCGAATATAAGAAAGCCGTAGATTGTATCATCAACAACCGCCGGAGAAAAATAGATGTGGGGACCTGCTACTATTATGACGGCGAGAAACACCTGACACGCTACTTCCTGAACGCCATCAACATAGGTCTCGGGGCACGTATCGTGAAGATAACCGACCAATGCAAACGTTTCTGGGGAGTAAAATTCCTATCTTATTTCATGGCGCTGCTCTCCATCATCTTTGAACGTAAATTATACCGAATGCACCTTAAAATAAACGGTGAACACATACGCGGGCGCATCATGACCGTCTGCATTGGCAGTGCGTGGGGCTACGGACAGGTGCCCAGCGCCGTACCCTATAACGGCTGGCTGGACGTTTCCGTAATCTACCGTCCGGAACTGCTGCAACTCTGGTCGGGGTTATGGATGCTTATCCAAGGAAGGATACTGAACCATAAAGTAGTAATGCCCTACCGCACCCAGAAAGTAAAAGTGCTCCGCGCACAAAATGCCTGTGTTGACTTGGACGGACGTATTCTGGACCGTCATTTCCCGTTAGATATCGGGGTATTGCACGAAGCTGTCACTTTGATAATACCGAACTGATTGAGTAATTCGCGATCGATGTTTTATTGTCCACCAACCATTGATCACGAATTACGAATCATTAATCACAAATAATGTATGATTGAATTGAAAAACAATCCTGCCGGAAACTTTTTCCTATTGGCAGGTCCCTGTGTCATTGAAGGAGAAGAAATGGCAATGCGCATTGCCGAACGTATTGTAACCATTACCGGGAAGCTACAGATTCCATACGTATTCAAAGGCTCATATCGTAAAGCCAACCGTTCACGTCTGGACTCATTCACGGGTATCGGTGACGAGAAAGCACTGAAAATACTGAAAAAAGTACATGATACTTTCGGAATACCTACAGTTACCGACATTCATGCGGCAGAAGAAGCCACGATGGCAGCCGAATATGTAGATATACTGCAAATACCTGCTTTCCTGTGCCGCCAGACCGACTTATTGGTCGCCGCCGCCCAAACAGGCAAGACGGTCAATATCAAGAAAGGCCAGTTCCTTTCCCCTCTTGCCATGCGTTTCGCCGCAGACAAAGTAGTGGAAGCCGGAAACAAGAACGTCATGCTTACCGAACGTGGAACCACTTTCGGCTACCAGGACCTTGTCATTGACTACCGGGGCATTCCCGAGATGCAAACATTCGGATTCCCCGTCATCCTGGACGTTACCCACTCCCTGCAACAACCCAACCAGACCAGCGGTGTCACAGGGGGAATGCCCCAACTCATCGAGACTGTGGCAAAAGCCGGCGTGGCCGTAGGTGCCGACGGGCTGTTCATCGAAACACACGAAAACCCTGCTGTCGCCAAAAGCGATGGCGCCAACATGCTGAAACTTGACTTGCTGGAAGGCCTGTTGACAAAGTTAGTCCGTATCCGTGAGGCAGTTAAAGAATAATTTTTTCCTGTATGCTGTGATTTTATAATCCTGGCATCCGACCAATAGGACAAGAACAAATTAATTTCAGATTATGAAACATTTATTACGTAATTTATGGATGGTTGCATTGATAGTTTGCTGCAACTTCCAACAGGTATCTGCGCAGCAAATGCCGCCCATCCCGGTGGACAAAAATGTCCGCATAGGTAAACTGGACAACGGATTGACCTACTACATCCGTAAGAATAATCTTCCCGCCAACCGGGCGGATTTCTATATTGCCCAGAAAGTAGGGTCTATACAGGAAGAAGCCAACCAGCGCGGTCTTGCCCACTTCCTGGAACACATGTGCTTCAACGGGACCACTCATTTTCCCGGTGATGCCCTGAAGCAATATCTGGAACGGATCGGAGTGAAATTCGGAGAAAACCTGAATGCATATACCTCCATTGACGAGACTGTATATAATATCTCCAACGTTCCCGTCACCACTCCGGGAGCGATTGATTCTTGTCTGCTGATCTTACATGATTGGAGTAACGACCTTACATTGGACCCAAAGGAAATCGACAAGGAACGCGGCGTCATCAATGAAGAATGGCGTACCCGCATGAGCGCCATACAGCGTTTCCAGGAAAAGATGCTTCCGATAATGTTTGAGGGTACAAAATATGCCCACTGTTTTCCTATCGGAACAATGGACGTAGTCATGAACTTTAAACCTCAGACGCTAAGGGATTATTACGAAAAGTGGTATCGCCCCGACTTACAAGGGATTGTTGTAGTAGGTGATGTGGATGTGGATGCCATCGAAGCTCAAATAAAAAAGATTTTCTCGGATATTCCCGCCCAGCCCAATGGCGCCAAACGTGAATACTATCCGGTAAACGACAATAAAGACCCCATCGTCATCGTTTATCAGGACAAGGAACAGCCCAATATCCAAGCAATCATCTTCAACAAGCATGAGGCCATACCGGATGACCAAAAAGGCAATATGGGATATTTGATACAAAACTATGCCGCTAACCTCATTACCAATATGCTGAATGCCCGTTTGAATGAGTTAGCGCAAACAGCCAATCCTCCGTATATCTATGCCGGAGCTTATGACGCCAACTTCTTTGTAGCCAAGACGAAAGGTGCCTTTACCGGTGTTGTTGTCTGTAAAGAAGATGCCATTGAAAACGGTATTGAAACCCTTCTCCGTGAAACAGAACGCGCACGCCAGTTCGGCTTTACCGAAACTGAATATAACCGTGCACGCGCCGAATACCTACGCCATTTGGAATCAGCTTACAACGAACGTGACAAACGTAAAAACGAAGAGTACGTAAACGAGTATGTACGCCATTTCCTCGACAATGAACCTATCCCGGGTATCGAAAACGAATATACCATCATCAACCAAATAGCTCCCGCCATCCCGGTAACAGCCTTGAATCAGATGATGCAGGAACTGGTAACCGACAGCAATCAGGTGGTTGCCATACTCGGTCCTCAGAAAGAAGGTTTGAAAATGCCGTCAGAGAATGCCATCAAACAGATATTGAAGGACATAAAAGCTGAAAAGCTGACTGCCTACGTAGATAAAGTATCGGATGAACCGTTAATGAAAGCAGCCCCGAAAGGTGGTAAGATAGTATCCGAAACAACGGACGACGCATTCGGTACTACCATGATGACGCTTTCAAATGGAGTTAAGGTCATCATCAAGAAGACAGACTTCAAAGCCGATGAAATCCGTATGAAAGGCGTAAGCTTGGGCGGCAGCTCTTTGTTCCCCGATTCGGAGATTATCAATATCAACGGATTGGATGCCGTCGGAGTCGGTGGTCTGGGTAACTTCAGCGCCGTTGACCTGGAAAAGGTACTGGCAGGCAAGAAAGCTTCCGTAAGCTATGGCATCGGTGACAAGACCGAGGCTGTCAACGGCAGCTGTTCGCCGAAAGATTTTGAAACGATGATGCAGCTTACTTATCTGACATTCACGGCTCCACGTCGTGACAACGACGCTTTCGCATCTTACAAAAACCGCAATAAAGCTGCATTGCAAAACATGGAAATGAACCCGCAGGTGGCTTTCAGTGACTCTGTACAAGCAGGGATTTATATGAAACACCCAAGAAAGGTGAGAATCAAGGCCGACATGATTGACAAAATGGATTATGACAAAATCCTGTCAATGTACAATGACCGTTTCAAAGACGCCAGTGACTTTACTTTCATTTTTGTAGGCAACGTGGATGTAGAGCAGATGAAACCTTTGATTGAAGAATACCTGGGTGCCCTGCCCGCCATCAACCGCAAAGAGACTTTTAAGGACAACAAAATCGACATGCGGCAAGGTGTTTACAAGAACGAGTTCATCAGGAAGCAAGAAACAGCCAAAGCTTCGAACTTTGTATTGTTGAACGGAGACTGTAAGTATGATTTAAGAAACAATATCCTATTGAATATGACCTGCCAGATTCTTGATTTGGTCTATACGGCTAAAGTGCGTGAAGATGAAGGCGGTACTTACGGCGTATATGTAGGTGGCCAGTTAATCAAATATCCCGAGGAAAAAGCTATTCTCCAAGTCATATTCGAGACGGCACCCGAAAAGAGAGAAAAACTGATGAAGATAATCTTCGCCGAACTTGAAAACATCACAAAAGCCGGTCCGTCCGAAACTGACTTGAACAAAGTGAAAGAATTCATGCTGAAGAAACATACTGAAGACATGAAAGAAAACAGATACTGGCTGAACAGTATTGACGAGTACTTGTTTACCGGCATGAATCCGATAAAAGACTATGACCGGATAGTCAATAGTGTAACCGTAAAAGATATCCAGAAATTTGCAGATGAATTGTTCAAGCAAAAGAATGAGATTGAGGTATCAATGATAAGTCCGGAAGAAAAATAAGCACCAACAACAAAAAAGGCTGCGTTGTTCTTTAAAAAGGTAGCGCAGCCCTTTTTATACATCCATTAAATCAACTACACACAATGAACCTATTTTTAGAACTGCGCCGACACGGTAAACTGGCCGACAAGCGTAATCCGATGTACGAGAAAAGCCGGTTCGCCAAATTCTGGATTTACTTGATGATAGCCTTCTGGGCAGGGTACCTCATCTTTTTCGGTACTTCCTTTGCTTTTGCATTCGAAGGAGAAGCAAAAGAAGCCTATCACATACTGAATGCCGGGTTGTTGTTTATCCTCGCCCTAGATTTCCTGACCCGCCTGCCCTTCCAGAAAACGCCTACACAAGAAGTGAAACCCTACATGTTGTTGCCCATCAAACGTAGCCGGCTCATCGATATCTTATTGATCCGTTCCGGCATGGATACATACAACTTGTTTTGGCTTTTCTTCTTCGTTCCCTTTGCCATTCTTACCGTTGCCCGCTTTTACGGAGTAACCGGAGTAATAACCTATATATTAGGCATCTGGCTGCTGATGCTGATCAACAACTACTGGTTCTTGCTGTGCCGTACCCTGATGAGCGAACGCTTCCTTTGGCTACTGTTACCCGTAGGTGTATATGGAGCCATCGCTGCAGCCATGTTCATACCCGAGCACAGTCCGGTATTCGAATTCTCCACCACTGTAGGCGAGGGCTTTATACAAGCTGATCCTCTGACTTTCATCGGAACCGTAGCAGTCATTGCCCTATTATACCTGACAGACCGCATGGTAATCAGCCACATGGTGTACAATGAAATAAATAAAGTAGAAGAAACCACCGTACAGGTAAAGCATGTGTCCGAATACCGCTTCCTGGAACGTTACGGACAAGTGGGCGAATACATGAGACTGGAACTCAAACTGCTGTTACGCAACAAGATTTGCAAACGCGCACTCTATTCAGCGGGCGGTGTAGTCGTAATGTTCAGCGCCATGATTGCCTTCACCGACATTCATCAGGAAAACATGAGAAACTTTTGGGTAATGTACAACTACACCCTTTTCGGTATCCTCTTCCTGAGTACCATCATGGGGTATGAAGGCAACTACATTGACGGCCTGATGAGCCGCAAAGAAAGTATCTACGCCTTGTTGCAAGCCAAATATGCCATATACACTGCAGGGCAGTTGTTCCCGTTGCTACTGATGCTCCCCGCCGCAATCATGGGAAAAATCAGTTTCATGGGGCTCATCTCATGGTTCCTCTTCATCCCCGGATTTGTCTATTTCTGTATGTTCCAGATGGCGGTCTATAACAACAAGACTACCGATCTGAACAACAAGATGACTCAACGCAATGTAGGTACGGGAATGCAGAACCTCATTTCATTCGCAGCCTTCGGTGTACCGCTGCTGATGCTTTTTGTACTGGACTTTTTTTTCGAAAAAGCCACAACGGAATGGATATTCACCATCATAGGCCTTATCTTTATCACCACCTCACGTTTCTGGCTGAAGAATGTATATCAACGTTTCATAAAACGGCGCTACGTGAATATGGAAGGGTTCAGAAACAGCCGTCAACGGTAACCTTGCATCAAAAAGTGATTTACATATAGATATATAGCTAACACAACTCTCCCCTTCTGGGGAGGAGAATGAATAAAGAACTCGATTATGATACAAATAAATAACCTTCAGAAAAAGTTCGGCGAAAAAATCGCCGTAAATATAGAAAGCTACACTATCCCGCAAGGTGACATGCTGGGACTGGTAGGTAACAACGGTGCCGGAAAAACCACCCTCTTCCGCCTCATTCTGGATTTACTGAAAGCCGATGGCGGTAACGTCACCATCAACGGCATCGAAGTATCCAAGAGCGAAGAATGGAAAAATACGACCGGTGCTTTCATAGACGACGGATTCCTGATTGATTATCTGACCCCCGAAGAATACTTCTACTTTATCGGCAAGATGTACGGACTGAAAAAAGAAGAAGTAGATGAACGCCTCGCTCCCTTCGAACGATTCATGAACGGCGAAGTGATGGGACAGAAGAAGTTCATCCGCAACTTTTCCATGGGAAACAAACAGAAGATCGGTATCATTTCTGCCATGCTGCACCACCCGCAACTGCTGATACTGGACGAACCTTTCAACTTCCTCGATCCCAGTTCCCAGTCCATCATCAAGCATCTGCTGAAGAAATACAATGAAGAGCACGGGGCCACCGTTATCATCTCCAGCCATAATCTGAACCACACGGTAGATGTGTGTCCCCGTATCGCCTTGTTGGAGTACGGCGCTATCATCCGCGATATCAAAAACGAAAACAACTCTGCCGAAAAAGAACTGGAAGCGTATTTCAACATCGGGGTAGAAGAAGAAATATAATAATATGAAGCGATACCTTTCTTATATAGCGATTCTTTCCGGTCTGTTAATCGGATTCAGTTCCTGCCGCACTTCCGCGCCACGTCTTGACTACAAGGCATTGGCACAGGCTTCTGTCCGCTTAGGAGTGGATATAGAATTGGAAGACAACCACAAACTGTACATCAATGCCGCCGAGTGGATAGGAACCCCTTACCGGGCAGGCGGTGACAACAAGCGTGGGACAGACTGTTCCGGATTAGTATCCCAACTTTATAAGAAAGTTTACCACACCCGTCTGTCAAGAAGTACAGACGGGCAATTGAAGGAAAGCCACAAAGTGTCCCGCCGTAATTTACGTGAGGGAGATTTGGTGTTTTTCACCAGCCGTTCTTCCCGCAAGAAAGTAGCCCACGTAGGCATTTACCTTAAAAACGGGAAATTTATCCACGCCAGTACCAGCCAAGGGGTCATTGTCAGCGACCTAAAAGAGCAATACTATACCCGGCACTGGCTTTGCGGAGGAAGAATCAAATAGCATTCCTTCAAAAAGAATCCTTTCCTTTTGTGATTTTAATTGTACTTCTTCCGACCGATAATTCAGAACAAATCCAATAACAAAAAAGAAGAAGACAATGAAAAAACTTTTAGGAATCCTTTTGTGCATCAGCTTTGCACTAAGTGCCAACGCGCAACTCTTATGGAAAATATCCGGCAAGGGACTGGAAAAGCCATCTTACATTTTCGGAACTTATCATCTGTCACCGCTCAGCATCAAAGACAGCATTGCCGCCATGCCGCAGGCCATGAATGAAACCTCACAAGTGTATGGCGAAATCGTAATGGCAGATTTGATGCAGCCCGCTGCCATGCAAAGCATGCAACAGCAAATGATGTTGCCTAAAGACACCACCCTGCAGAGCCTGTTCACCTCGGAACAATATGAAGAAATAGGCAAAGCGGTAAAAGAAAACATGATGGTGGACATTGCCATGCTGGCCCGGCTAAAGCCTGCTGCCATCAGCCAGCAACTGACCGTACTGATTTTCATGAAACACACTCCGGGGTTTAATCCCCAAACATCCTTGGACGCATATTTCCAGCAACAGGCCGGGCAGCAAGGCAAGAAAGTAGGCGGGCTGGAAACCGCCCAATCGCAAATCGATATCCTTTTCAACAACCAGCCCCTGCGTCGTCAGGCCACTCTGCTCTACTGTATGGCAAGTGACATTGAAAAAAGCGTGGATCAGTCCAAACGGCTGATTTTAGCTTACGAGAAGCAAGACCTTGACGCCATGCTGCAATTGATGGAAGAACGCGACGGCAACTCCTGCGACCCCTTGCCCGGAGAAATGGAAGCACTGCTCGACAACCGCAACAAGGCATGGGTAGAAAAGATGCCTTCCATCATGACAGAAGCCCCCACCCTCTTTGTGGTCGGCGCCGGACACCTGCCCGGCAGCAACGGTGTATTGAATCTACTGAAAGGACAAGGATATACCATTGAAGCCATGAAATAAACATCAAATTCTCTCTGGCACTTTCTCTAACAGAAAACTTTATTCCAAGCTTATGAATATCCGTTCGCAGCTTGTGAATACATGTTCGCAACCTGTGAATATCCGTTCGCAGGCTGCGAACAGAGTTTTATTGTAACTCTGCCACTTTTTAGTCCTAACTCCGGAAGTTTTCCCGGCAGCTTCCAGGGAAGTTATCAGAAGGTACTATCCCAGGAAGCATATAATATCGTCCCAAACGGTAGCTCCGCCAACAGGTTAATTTTACATTGATTTATCCATAATTTTACTTCGAATACATTACCTTTGCCCCAAAAAGTGGCAATGAATTACACAACTTATCTCTTCGACTTCGATTACACCCTCGCCGACTCATCACGTGGCATCGTCACTTGTTTTCGAATCGTGCTCACCCGGCATGGATATACGGAAGTAACGGATGATGACATAAAACGCACCATCGGCAAAACTCTGGAAGATTCCTTCTCCATCCTTACAGGAATAACGGATGCCACACAACTGGCCGGTTTCAAAGAAGAATATCGCAAAGAAGCAGATACGCACATGACCGTAAACACCGTACTATTCCTGGAAACCAAGTCAGTGTTGGTAGCCCTGAAAGATTCGGGTGCACGCATCGGAATCATTTCTACCAAATACCGTTATCGCATCAAGGAACTGCTGGATCAGCATTTCCCCGCCAATTTCATGAATATCATAGTCGGCGGTGAAGATGTAAAAACAGCCAAGCCCTCACCCGAGGGTTTGCTTTTCGCCCTCAAACAGCTGCATGCCACCAAGGCAGAAACACTCTATATCGGTGACAGTACGGTAGATGCCGAAACAGCCCAGGCAGCCGGCGTTGCCTTTGCCGGAGTAACCCACGGAGTAACCACTGCCAAGGAGCTGGGAAAATACCCGCACTGGAAAATCATGAGTACCCTCAACGAGCTACTGGAAGACAAGGAAGAAAAACCTTCCGCATATGAAATCGAAAAGCCGGTCTGCCCCGAGAACACGCCCCCTGTCCCTTCCCGGGAAAAGAAAATGATAAGCGTCTGGCAAACTCTGCTCCTGCTTTTTTTGTTCTGGCTCGCGATTGAAGAACTGGATGTAATCGACAGCTATTTATTCCCAACTCTTTTCATGCTGGCCTTATGGGGAATCTTACAAAAAAGGAGAATCTTACCCGATAAGGCAAGGAGTTTCATCAACCCATGGTATCATCCTTTCAAAGTACGTTTGCGCGCATTCCACATCAAGCTGATACGGGGAAAGCAAACTCCCCCCATCAATAATGAAACAAACATTTGCCTGAATTGCGGAACGACTTATACCGGTAATTATTGCAACCGTTGCGGCCAGAGCCGCAACACTCCCCGCTATCGGTTGAGCAACGCCCTGCGAAACATTGCCGGAGGTTTCTTCAACATAGACAACGGTTTCGGACGCACTCTCCTGGAACTACTCTACCGTCCGGGATATATGATCAGAGATTTCATCGGAGGAAAACGCGTGGAATATTTCCGGCCGTTCCAAACATTGTTCATTCTTGCGGCTCTCTACATCATGACCGTGCAACTGGTTGACCCGGACGCACTAAACAGAAAAGAACAGTCCGAACAAACAGAACAAGAAGAAATCATCGCAGCCCAAGAAGAGCTCAAGAAAAAAATGGGGAACACCGTCTCCAAAGAAAAAAAGGAAGCCCTTGCCATCACAATAAAGAGCCTGGACAAAAGCCTGGACAAGATAAAACAGAAAAACGATTCAGCCTCTGCCACACCAACGTGCCCAAACGGCAATGACGAGGATAAACTTTTTGACAAATTCGAAAAAGACACTTCGGAAGTGGGGAATAAACTCGAAAGATTCCTCCAAGAGTCTCCTTTCCTGCTGAAAGTATGGAACCTGCTGAAAAGCTGGGGACACGGCAACAAAGCATTCCGTATCATAGCTACCCTGCCGCTGTTTGCCATCGCCACCCAACTGGCCTTCCGGCGCAGAAAATACAAGCTGAACTATAATACGACGGAACATATCTTCATACAGGCCTATATTGCCTGCCAGATACTTCTGCTAAGCATTGTCGTACTACCTTTCAACGGTCATGCACAAGTTTACGATCTGTACGAACTGCCCTTATGGCTCATTTTCGTCCTATTCTGTTGGGATTACAAACAACTATACCACTGTAGCTGGTGGAAAAGCTTTTGGCGTACCATACTCATGCTGATATACAGCCTGATACTGCTTATTGCCTCTGCTGCCATCGTAGTGGCACTGACAGTAGCCATTGTTTACTTGCTGAAATTTACCCTGTAGCACGGCATCCTCTTTTTCTTACGGCTGAGGTTCTGCTTGTCCTTCCTGTCCGGAGAGAAGAATAAGGAAAAAAGCAAGGAAACATTTGTCTATTCAGAATAAAAACTGTACTTTTGTGCCCGATTATTCCGCACCGGGTTCAATCAAGAGTATTCTAAGTGATTAGAAACCACCCGACGGAGCTAACTTATACATTATATATAAGAATGTACGCAATTGTAGAAATCAACGGTCAGCAGTTTAAGGCAGAAGCTGGCAAGAAGCTGTTTGTACACCACATGCAGGAAGCAGAAAACGGTGCAACAGTAGAATTCGAGAAAGTTCTTTTAGTGGACAAAGACGGTACTATCACTGTAGGTGCTCCTACTGTAGAAGGTGCAAAAGTTGTTTGCCAGGTAGTATCCAGCATGGTAAAGGGTGACAAAGTTCTTGTTTTCCACAAGAAAAGAAGAAAAGGTTACCGCAAGTTGAACGGTCACCGTCAACAATTCACAGAGTTAACAATTACTGAAGTAGTAGCTTAATCAATTAAAAAAGTAAGAAGAAATGGCACATAAAAAAGGTGTCGGTAGTTCTAAGAACGGCCGCGAATCACAGAGCAAGAGATTAGGCGTTAAGATATTTGGTGGCGAAGCTTGCAAAGCAGGCAACATCATCGTTCGTCAAAGAGGTACTGAATTCCACCCGGGCAACAACATCGGTATGGGTAAGGACCACACTCTTTTCGCTTTAGTAGATGGAACTGTACAGTTCAAGGTAGGTAGAGAAGATAGACGCTATGTATCTATCGTTCCTGCCGAAAATGCAGAAGCATAAGTTTCCGAACAAGAAAATAAAGTAAAGGGATGCGATCTTATAGGGATTGCATCCCTTTCTTTTTATGTAAAAACAACAGCTTAATTGTTTTTTCTATATCTTTGCACTCACAAAACCGAGTATCATAAAAACAAGTATAAGATATGCTTACCATTAAACAAATTACAGACAACACCGACGCGGTGCTCCGCGGGTTGGAAAAGAAGCACTTCAAGAATGCCAAAGAAACCATCGAACAAGTGCTGGAAACAAACAACAAACGACGCAATACTCAAACCATTCTAGATAAGAACCTGTCAGAGGTCAACGCCCTTTCCAAATCCATCGGGCAACTGATGAAAGAAGGCAAGAAAGAGGAAGCCGAAGCCGCCAAGAACCGCGTAGCCGAACTGAAAGAAGCCAACAAAGAACTGCAGGCTGAAATGGACAGGGCTGCCACAGACTTGCAGAATTTGCTTTACACCATCCCCAACATACCATACGACAGCGTGCCCGAAGGCGTGGGCGCAGAAGACAATGTAGTGGAAAAAATGGGTGGCATGGAAACCGAACTTCCCAAAGACGCACTGCCCCATTGGGAGCTGGCAAAGAAATATGACCTGATTGATTTCGACCTGGGCGTCAAGATTACAGGCGCGGGATTCCCGGTTTACAAAGGCAAAGGCGCGCAACTGCAACGCGCACTTATCAACTTCTTCCTGGACGAGGCACGCAAGTCCGGCTACACGGAAATAATGCCGCCGACAGTGGTAAACGCCGCTTCCGGTTATGGCACAGGCCAGTTGCCCGACAAAGAAGGACAGATGTATCACTGCGAAGTAGATGATCTTTATCTGATTCCTACCGCCGAAGTTCCCGTAACCAATATTTACCGTGACGTTATTCTGGACGAAAAGCAGTTGCCTGTCAAGAACTGTGCCTATACCCAATGCTTCCGCCGCGAAGCCGGTTCATACGGCAAGGATGTACGCGGCTTGAACCGCCTGCACGAGTTCTCCAAAGTGGAGCTGGTGCGCATCGACAAGCCGGAACACAGTAAGCAATCTCACCAGGAAATGTTGGACCACGTGGAAGGACTGCTCCAAAAGTTGGAGTTGCCGTACCGCATCCTGCGCCTTTGCGGCGGTGACATGAGCTTCACGTCTGCCCTCTGCTTCGATTTCGAGGTATATTCCGAAGCACAGAAACGCTGGCTGGAAGTAAGTTCCGTTTCCAACTTCGACACTTACCAGGCCAACCGTCTGAAATGCCGCTACCGTACGGCAGAAAAGAAAACGGAACTCTGCCATACATTAAACGGCTCCGCATTGGCCTTGCCGCGTATCGTAGCCGCCCTGCTGGAAAACAACCAGACTCCGGAAGGCATCCGCATCCCCAAAGCACTGGTTCCTTATACCGGGTTTGACATGATTGACTGACCCAAAGGCTGAATACCATAATTACGGGGCGGTATGTCAAAACTCAAATTTTGAAACGATAAACTTATCATTTGAAATTTGAGCCTATTAAAAGACTAAAGAAAGGGTCGTATCATTACTCAAAACAGAGCTTGATACGACCCTTTTAAGTATTATAGTTATAAACTGTAACTTTTTGGGAATGGTATTTTAGTTTTGACATATTCACCCTCTTTTCTATACCCGCCAACTATACACATCCCCCGTATCCGCTCTCCACTGTCATTATTCTTCCCTTGAACAATTTCTCTCATTATCCCGTTTAAATCTTCGGCTACTAAAGAGTCCAATGCCATGCCACAAACTATTCGATACGACAAACGCCTGCCATACCATGCGCACAATGAACAGAAACACACATTTATTGAAAGAAATTACAAGGAATCGGGACACAGTTATAGGAAATTATCAAATAACCCGTATCTTTGCAAAAAATAACATTCTGAAAGTAATTACGTAATTATACCAACAAAATTATTAGATAATGAATAAAATCATTAGCAAAGAACATTTCTCTGAAAAGGTCTTCAAATTAGTCATTGAAGCACCGTTAATTGCTAAATCACGCAAGGCAGGTCACTTCGTAATTGTACGTGTAGGCGAAAAAGGTGAACGCATGCCTTTGACCATCGCCGCTGCCGACCCCGCCAAAGGCACTATCACTCTGGTAGTACAAGAAGTGGGTCTCTCTTCTACCCGCCTTTGCGAACTGAATGAAGGCGATTACATTACGGATGTTGTGGGCCCGCTGGGACAAGCCACCCACATCGAGAACTTCGGAACCGTAGTCTGTGCCGGAGGCGGCGTAGGCGTGGCACCGATGCTCCCCATCGTGCAGGCATTGAAAGCTGCCGGTAACCGTGTGATTACCGTACTTGCAGGCCGCACCAAAGAGCTGATCATTCTTGAAAAAGAAATGCGTGAAAGCTCTGACGAGGTCATTATCATGACAGACGACGGCTCCTACGGACGTAAAGGACTGGTAACGGAAGGTGTGGAAGAGGTCATCAAACGCGAGAATGTAGATAAATGCTTCTGCATCGGTCCCGCCATCATGATGAAGTTCGTTTGCTTACTGACCAAAAAATATGAAATTCCCACCGATGTGTCACTGAATACAATCATGGTGGACGGAACGGGAATGTGCGGTGCCTGCCGCATCACTATCGGCGGAAAAACCGAGTTTGTCTGTGTAGATGGTCCCGAGTTTGACGGACACCAGGTCGATTTCGACGAAATGCTGAAACGCATGGGAGCCTTCAAAAGCATCGAACGCGAAGAAATGCACAAGCTGGAAGAAACGCAGACTTGCCAGGCAACCGGTGAAAACGTGCAGGAAACGGACGAAAAAAGCCGGAATGCAGCCTGGCGCCAGGAATTGCGCAAATCCATGAAAGCCAAAGAGCGTACCGCCATCCCCCGCGTGGAAATGAACGAACTGGATGCAGAATACCGTTCGCACAGCCGTAAAGAGGAAGTAAATCAAGGACTGACGGAAGAGCAGGCTTTGATAGAGGCCAAACGTTGTCTGGACTGCGCCAATCCCGGTTGCATGGAAGGGTGCCCCGTAGGCATAGACATCCCCCGTTTTATTAAGAATATTGAACGCGGAGAGTTCTTGGAAGCCGCCAAGACACTGAAGGAAACCAGCGCGTTGCCGGCAGTCTGTGGCCGTGTCTGCCCGCAAGAAAAGCAATGTGAATCCAAATGCATTCACTTGAAGATGAATGAAAAGCCGGTAGCCATCGGTTATCTGGAACGCTTTGCCGCCGATTACGAAAGAGAAAGCGGACAAATCTCCGTACCGGAAATCAAAGAGAAAAACGGGATCAAGATAGCTGTCATCGGCTCGGGCCCTGCCGGTCTTTCGTTTGCCGGAGACATGGCCAAGTACGGCTATGATGTCACCGTATTCGAGGCACTGCACGAAATCGGCGGTGTGTTAAAATACGGTATCCCGGAATTCCGCCTGCCCAACAAAGTGGTGGATGTGGAGATTGACAACCTTGCCAAAATGGGAGTTGAGTTCGTCAAGGACTGCATCATCGGCAAGACTATCAGCGTAGAGCAACTGGAAGAGGAAGGCTTCAAAGGCATATTCGTAGCTTCCGGAGCCGGACTGCCCAACTTCATGAACATTCCGGGCGAAAATTCCATCAATATCCTCTCATCCAATGAATACCTGACCCGTGTCAATCTGATGGATGCCGCCAGTGAGGATTCTGATACCCCGGTACCTTTCGGCAAATGCGTAGCAGTAATTGGCGGCGGCAATACAGCCATGGACTCCGTACGTACCGCACGTCGCCTCGGTGCAGAGCGTGCCATGATCATCTACCGCCGTTCGGAAGAAGAAATGCCGGCACGTATCGAGGAGGTGAAACATGCCAAAGAGGAAGGTGTGGAGTTCCTGACTCTCCACAACCCGATTGAATATATCGCCGACGAGAAGGGTGCCGTGAAACAGGTCATCCTCCAAAAGATGGAGTTGGGTGAACCGGATGCCAGCGGACGCCGCAGTCCCGTACCCATCCCCGGAGCCACAGAAACCATCGACATCGACCTTGCCATCGTCAGCGTAGGCGTATCTCCCAACCCGATTGTCCCGAGTTCCATCAAAGGACTGGAATTGGGACGGAAGGGAACCATTGCGGTCAACGACAGCATGCAGTCGTCCATCCCGACCATCTTTGCCGGAGGTGACATCGTGCGTGGAGGCGCTACCGTAATCCTTGCCATGGGAGACGGACGAAAAGCTGCCGCGTCCATGCATGAGCAACTGAATAACCAATAAGACAATCCGAAAGACCAACGACAAAGAAAAGCCCCGTCTGCATGAAGTGCAAGCGGGGCTTCTCTTATATATCTCAAGAAGAACTTTATTTCACCACCCGGTTTGTTGCCGGATCCGGGAAAACCACTGTCGGTTTAAACGACTTGGCCTCTTCAAAATCCATTAAAGCATACGACATGATAATAACAATATCATCCGGTTGTACCTTACGGGCAGCGGCACCGTTCAGACAAATCTTTCCCGAGCCACGCTCACCTTTAATAATGTAGGTTTCAAAACGCTCACCGTTATTATTATCCACGATATGCACCTTTTCACCGGCAATCATGTTGGCGGCATCCATCAAATCCTCGTCAATCGTAATGCTCCCCATATAATTCAAGTTGGCTTCCGTGACGCGGGCGCAATGAATTTTCGACTTCAACACTTCAATCATCATAAGATTGGTCTTTTTTTTAGTTTATTACTCTTTGTACTTGATGTTGTCAATCAGACGAACCTCTCCGCAGAACACTGTGATACAGCCCACTGCATAGGAAGTATCCTCCCAATCGGCAATCTTCTGCAACGTGTTTCCGTCCACCAGTTCGAAGTACTCCAGCCGCAGGCCGGGAACAGCCGCAATGGCATCTTCTACAAACTTCTGTGTTTCGGCTACCGTATGCGAAGTTGCAAAGGTACGACTTTCAAATAAAGTCTGCGAAATTTTCAAGGCGTTTTTACGTTCTTCAACAGACAAGCGGGCATTGCGGCTGCTCAAAGCCAGCCCGCCGTCTTCACGGACAATAGGGCAACCCACAATCTCCAATGGAAACTTCATCTGACGAACCATCTCGCGAATGATGGCCAACTGTTGAAAATCTTTCTCGCCAAAATAAGCCCGGTCCGGCTTCACCGCATCAAACAGTTTGCTCACGATCTGACAAACACCATTGAAGTGTCCCGGACGAAATGCTCCCTCCATCACCGTATCAAGAGGCGCATAGCTGAACTGGCGGGTATCCGGTTCCGGATACATCTCCTCTACCGAAGGCGCAAAAACAAACGCGGCGCCACAATCCTCCAGCAAACGGCAATCAGCCTCCGGCGTACGAGGATATTTTACCAAATCATTCTTGTCATTGAACTGAGTCGGATTTACAAAAACGCTTACTACTGCAGCATCATTCTCTGCCACACAACGCTTCACCAATGAGGCATGACCGGCATGTAAGGCACCCATCGTAGGCACCAAGCCCACTTTCTTGCCCTGGGCTCTCAAAGCCGAAAGTCCGGCCTGCAAGTCCTTGATAGTATGTACTATTTCCATTTTTATTGGTTATATAAAACTTAGTTGTTCGCAAAAGCGGTGCAAAATAAGCTATTATTTACCATATAAAGAAGAAATATCGTAAATTAATGCAAAAGTCATCCGGCTTTTAGCGTTCTCACACTATTTCTTATCAACTGACACACAAGCTCTTAACAATTCATAAGGAATTATAGAGGAGCTCTATTTGCTTTATTGCCCGTTTTTTTTTATATCTTTGCAAAAAAAAGCGGAGAGAGGCTTCACCTCAGCAATTCGTGTAAACCCGATTGCATTCGGTTCGCACTCTCTTTGCAAAATAATTGAGAACATTGTTATTATGACAAAGGCGAACAAGGTTTTATTTATTACACAAGAAATTACCCCCTACGTTTCAGAAACAGAAATGTCACTTGTAGGCAGGAACCTGCCTCAAGCAATTCAAGAAAAAGGCAGAGAAATCAGAACGTTTATGCCAAAATGGGGCAATATCAACGAACGCAGAAACCAACTGCATGAGGTGATACGTCTCTCCGGAATGAATCTTATCATCGACGATACCGACCATCCGCTCATCATCAAAGTTGCTTCTATCCAGTCTGCACGCATGCAGGTTTACTTCATTGACAATGATGACTATTTCCAGAACCGCCTGCAGGCAACCGATGAAAATGGTGCAGAATACGAGGACAATGACGCACGCGCCATTTTCTATGCCCGTGGCGTATTGGAAACCGTCAAGAAACTGCGCTGGTGTCCGGACGTGATCCACTGCCAAGGTTGGATGACTGCTTTAGCGCCTCTATACATCAAGAAAGCTTATAAAGACGAACCGTCTTTCAGAGACGCCAAAGTGGTATTCTCTCTTTTTGACGATGAATTCAAACAACCCTTCCATGCGGACTTTGCCAGCAAACTGTTGCTGAAAGGCGTCAGCAAAAAAGACATAGCCAGCTTAACGGAACCCATTGATTATGTTACACTTTGTAAATTGGCCGTAGATTATTCGGACGGTGTTATCCAGCAGAGTGAACATGTCAATGAAGAGATATTGGAATATGCACGCCAATCGGGAAAACTAATACTGGATTATCAGACTCCCGATAATTTAGCTGAAGCTTGCAATGATTTCTATGACAAGGTTTGGGAAGCAGAACAGAAATAAAATTGATTAGACAATTAAAACTATGAAAGTAAAATATATAGGAACATTGCTTTTGGCAGTCCTGACTTTCTTCGGATGTGATGACAACACAGGAACGTTAGGTATAGATATGTTGCCTGGCTCTGATGGTATATCGGCACATACTACGACTTTTGAAGTAGAGACAAAATCGGTCCCGGCAGGAGCAGTATATGCAAAAACCAGTACAGGATATGTAGGAAAGTTTACAGACCCGGATCCTAACGGATTCGGAGACTATGAGGCCAGCTTTCTGACCCAACTGAACTGTACGGATAATTTTACTTTTCCGAAACTTTACCAATATGACGAGAAAACCAAAACCGGAAGCGGTATCATGGCCGGAGACTCTGTTGTCTCAACCCAATTGGTAATTTACTATTCCAGCTGGTTCGGTGACTCGCTGAACGCATGCCGAATGAGCGTTTATGAATTAAACGGCGATAAGGAACTTACCAAGGGGGACGCTTATTACACCAACATCAACCCGGAAAACTACTACGACAAATATTCTCCTAAATTACTCGGTCGCAAAGCGTATTCGGCTTATGATACATCCGTTCCCGACTCGGTAAGAAATGCAACAGATGCCAGTGGAAACAAAACTTTTTATCCTAACATCACTTTCCCGCAAAGCAAAGAATTCGGAAACAGGATTCTGGAATTGAACCGTGCATTTGAGAGGAAAGAAAACGACTTCTTTGCCAATGCGGAGAATTTTATCAAGAACGTGTTCAAAGGTGTATATATAAAGACCGACTATGGAGATGGAACCATCCTGTATATAGACCGTGTGGACTTGCAGATGCAATTCCGTTTTCACTATGTAAATGATACGACCGGAGTGAAGCTGAAAAAGAAAAACAGTGATGAAGATTCTTTGTATTATAGCATGAATACCGTCTTTGCTTCTACCAAGGAAGTAATTCAGGCAAACCAATTCCAGAATTCCGAGTTGCTCCAAAAGAAAATAGATGAAAAGGGATATACCTACATCAAGTCTCCTGCAGGTATTTTCACCCAAGCTACCATGCCATACGATGATATATATAAGGAATTATCCCAAGATACCTTGAATGCCGTGAAACTGACATTCACCAACTATAACCAAGAAGACAAGTATAAATTCAACATGAGTGCGCCCAACGATGTGTTACTGATACGGAAGCAAGATCTGAAGACGTTCTTTGAAGAAAACAAGGTAGTGGATAATGTAACCTCATTTACTGTAACACACAACAACGTGGCTACCAACCAATACACATTCAGGAATATAGCCCGTCTGGTTACCACTTGCATCAACGAAAAACAAGCTGCCAAGAAAAAAGCCAAGGAAGAAGCAGGAACTGCATGGGACGAAGCCGCCTGGGAAGAGAAATGGAAGTCTGATGAGGCAACCAAAGACTGGGATAAGGTATTGCTCATACCAGTTAATGTAATCTATGACAATACAAGCCAGAACAAGAATATAACTGGTATTCAGAATGATTTACAGCCCGGATATGCCAAGTTGAAAGGTGGGCCCGAAGGAGAATCTCTGAAATTAGAGGTTACTTATACAAGATTCAATAAATAATTGACAAATAAAGGAAGAGGGGGGCAAAACTAAAATGACCACTCCCCAAAGTTACAGCTTATAACTATAACATTTAAAAGGGTCGTATCAAACTCTGTATTGAGTAAGGATACGACCCTTTCTTTAGTCTTTTAATATGCTTGAACTTCAAATGATAAGTTCATGGTTTCAAAACTTGTTGGGTAGCCCTTTCCTTCATGACCGTAACCAATCGGGACAGAGCATCCCTACGCCTTCATAATTCTCAATACGGCATACGGAGTGTCCGGCAGTAAGGTTCGCCTTATCACGGCTGATACCAGCCATCTGTATAGGATTTTTAGAGACGCTTCCATACACCCTTCGGTAAATCTTAGTCGGCAGACTGATTATTCAGCTACCTTTTTGGCTGTCTTCCTGGCAGCGGGTTTCTTCGCAGCGGCAGGTTTCTTTGCCGGAGCCTTGGCAGGCTTCTCAGCAATAGCTTTAGCAGCCTTCGCTTCTTTCCTCTTCTCTGCCACCTTCTCCTTTTCCAATCTGGCTTGCGCCTTTTCCAGTTCCTTGTGCAACTCCTCTATTTCATACCCCTGGTTCTTGATAGTGGTCAACAAAGCATTCAATTCTTCATTGTCAATATCTACCGGATAGAGGGAATCAACGCGCTTAATGAAGTCACCAAGAATATTCATATAGTTGGTAAACGCATCAAAAGGAGACTCATAAATGCCGCGGTTCAAACCGACACCGCTTCTTTTGGTAGTCATGAAACGGAAGTTATTACTTGCCTGCAGATAATCCCAATCCTGCTTGATACGGCGGTCATCGCAAAGATGTACACGTTCGGCAACACTATACAGCTTGTTGAACGCTTCACGTTGCATAACATTACCCAGCCAGCAACTGGTATCCCTTTCTTCGTCCACCCATGACATCGGATAAGGAACATCCAATTGGGAAACAGACTTCAACTTGGTCACGACTTCTGTCGGAGTAGAGAAAGTGATCCCCTTTTCCTTGGCACAGTTAGGCAACGCTTTCAAGAACTCCAAAATATTGGAAGACAACGGCTGATCCATACCCAAAGCACAAAGTTCCATAAAGATGTTGATGACTTGCTCTTCTTGCGGCAAGGCGTCAATCCAATTGATATACTTGTCGGCAAACAAAGGATATTCATTCCATTCGGAGTTGGAGAAACGCAGACTGATATCATCGGATAACTTGAAATCACGCAACAGCAACTTTAAGTTAGGATTCATGGAGCAGTGATATACATAGTGCGGACTCTTCCACCCCAACACATGTTTGGCTCCTTCGGTCAGCATACCCTTGAATCCCAAGCCAGCTACCATCGCACCTATTTCATCATTATAAATCAAGCTGGAATTGCGGAATACCTTCGGAGCCTTACCGAACATTTGTTTCATCTTGGCACTCTGACGCATTACCTCTTCCTTGAAGCAATCCTCATTAGCCAAAGAAGAAAGGCCATGAGAATAAGGTTCTGCCAGGAATTCACAACAGCCGGTATCATTCAACTGGTGCAGCAAGTCAATAACGGCAGGTGCATGAATCTCAAGCTGTTCCAAAGCTACCCCGGAGATGGACAAAGCTACCTTAAATGCACCTCCGGAATTTTTCACCATCTCAATCAAGGTATTCAACGCCGGGATATAGGAACGCTCGGCCACCTCGTTTATACTGGTTTCATTGGCATAATCATCATAGTAATAATGATCTACGCCTATATCAAAGAAACGGTAACGTTTCAAATGAATGATTTGATGTATTTCAAAATAAAGACAGATAGTTCTCATTTCTATTATTGTTTTTGTTATTTACCATAGTTTCTTAATACATCCTCATAGAGGGCGCGGATTCTCAAGCCAACTTTTTCCCAGGTGATTCCATCCACTTCCTTCTTGCCTTCCTCTTGCAGATACTGGAACAGGGCCGGATTCGTGCAAAGAGAATAAATAGCATCGGCCATTGCATGGATATCCCAATAATCAGTCTTGATCACTTTATCGAGAATCTCACCGCATCCCGACTGCTTCGAAATGATAGAGGGAGTTCCACACTGCATCGCTTCAAGCGGAGCAATACCGAAAGGTTCGGATACGGAAGGCATAACGAATACATCACTGTTCTTGTAAACCTCATACACTTGCTTGCCCTTCATGAATCCCGGGAAGTGGAACCGGTCGGCAATGCCGCGTTCGGCAGCCAGATTGATCATGGCATCCATCATGTCACCCGAACCTGCCATGACAAAGCGGATATTACGGGCACGCCTCAACACGAGTGCCGCAGCTTCCACAAAATATTCCGGCCCCTTCTGCATGGTGATACGTCCCAGGAACGTCACCACCTTCTCCTTGGCATGCTCGGGACGCGGAATGTCCTGATATTCCTGTGAAAGCGGATAAACGGCATTGTGCATGGCAAACACCTTCTTCGGATCCTGATGATATTCATTGATAACCGTACGACGGGTCAGTTCAGACACACACATAATGCAATCTGCATGATCCATACCGTTCTTCTCCATGGAATAAACGGTAGGATTGACTTTCCCGCGCGAACGGTCAAAGTCCGTTGCATGCACATGGATGCACAACGGCTTACCGCTTACCATCTTGGCATGTACTCCGGCAGGATATGTCAGCCAGTCATGGGCATGAATAATATCAAACTCCTGCTGCCGTGCCACAACTCCGGCGATAATAGAGAAATTGTTTATCTCTTCATGCAGATTTCCGGGATAACCGCCGGCAAAATCCATGCAACCGATATCATTGACATACATATAAGAAAAGTCTGCATAAATATGGTCTCGGAAAGCGTAATAATCTTCCGGTGTCATGCTACCCGTCAAACGAGACTTCAAATAATTATAATCAACATCACGCCACACGACAGGCACTTGATTCATGCCCACTATCTTCAAGAAATTTTCTTCTTCACCCGTAGGTTTAGGCATGCAGAAAGTAGTTTCCACATCACCCTGCAAGCTTAATCCTTTAGTTATTCCATAAGAAGCAACCGCAAGGCCGCCATATATTTTGGGAGGAAATTCCCATCCAAACATTAAAACTTTCATCTTCAATCCTCCTTTCTATAAATTATACTTAGACAATAACTTCAAGATACGCAGGATTTCTGCCGTATTCATGGCAAAAGATACTGCTCCCCTTCCTACAAACGGAGGATTGCCATCGAAGAGTTCAGGCAGCGCACCGATACAATGAGAAGTCATTTCATCTTCCATACCAATGAGGTATCTTTCAACAAACGACACGCCACTCACCTTATAAATACGCAGATACGCTTCCATATAGAAACCCATCAGCCAGGGCCATGCGGTGCCTTGATGATAAGCATAATCCCTTTGAATCTGGGGACCGACATAGTTAGGATTGTATCCGCCACTCTTAGGACTCAAAGTACGCAGCCCCTTGGGAGTCAGCAACTCCTTTGTCACGATATCGAGTACCTGCTTCTTCTGCGCCCTGTCCAACGGGGAATAATCGAAAGCCACCGCAAATATCATGTTCGGACGAACACTCCAATCCATCATATAACCATCCACATAGTCGAACAGATAGCCATACTCATTACGGAACACTTCCACAAAAGACTTTCCGGTAACTTCGGCCCGTCCGTCCAGAGCGTCCGCCAGGATTGTATTTCCACCCTCCCGAACCATGTCAGCTACAAAGCGGAGTGCATTATACCACAAAGCGTTCACTTCCACAATATATCCGGTACGGGGGATAACAGGACGGCCATTAACCGTAGAGTTCATCCATGTCACAGCTTTCTCCGTGCCGTTCGTATAGAGCAGCCCGTTTTCATGCAAGAAAAGATTATCATGTTTCCGGTCGAGAATATAGTCTATGATCTCTTCCAGCAATGCTCCGTACATCTGCCGGCAATGCTCACGCGAAGTTTCCTTGGCATATTGCTGCAAAGCCCAGACAGCCCATAACAACACGTCCGGATGCTCCATCTCATAGATCTTATAAGTAGAGGGCTCTCCATTGATAAACTGGCGAATCGCCTTTTCCGCTGTTCTCATAACATCCTCAAACTCATCTTGTTCATCGACAGCCAGTGTAAGGCCGGGCAGGGAGATGAACAAGTCTCGGGCACGGCATTTGAACCACGGATAACCGGCCAGTACATAATGTTCTTCTCCTTGCTTATTATGAAATTGGTGCGCAGAGTTCTTGAGACAATGATAGAAACTGTCACGCGGGGTACGGTCGGCAACTTCAGCCTCGAAAGCCTGTTTCAGTTTACGCGGCGAGATCTCGGAAATACCGGCCGAAAAGACGATACTTTCCCCTTTCTTTATATCCACCTCAAAATATCCGGGTACGTACAAATCTTCATTGAAATCATATCCGCGTTCCTGTTCTTTCGGATACTCAATGCCCCGATACCAATCGGGCGCATAATGAAATTCATTCTTCTTGTTCAACTGCATGAAAAGTTCCGGATAGCCGGGATACATGCAAGTCTTTATACCATTCTCTATCAACTGGTAATCACGGTTCGCCTGCGCGTTTTCGTGTGTATATTCACGTACGCTGCGGAATGCCAAGAAAGGACGGAACCGGAGTGTCGTCGCCGAATGGGCATCAACCAAGGTATAACGGATCAGAATCCGGTTTTCATGGTGTACAAAGATTTTTTCTTTACGGAGGATCACCCCTCCGACACGGTAGGTAGTAGCCGGGATATTTTCACAGTCGAATTCGCGGATATACTTATGTCCGTTGGGACTAAAGTGGTTTCCTTGATATTTGTGCAACCCCAGGTTAAACTCTGCACCGTGCTGAATCACCGTTTCATCCAAAGAAGAGAGCAGCACATGATTTTCATCGTCGAGATTGGGTACAGGCATCACCAACAGGCCGTGATATTTGCGTGTGTTACAATCTACAATTGTCGTACAATGATAGGCCCCCGATTTGTTTGTCCGAAGTATCTCCCTTGGCAAAGATTCCTCCAGATTAATCATCAGGGTCTTGTCAAATCGTAAATAACTCATAGTTGTGCATTATTTTAAAGGTTAATTATTCAGGTATCATGCGCTACAAGGCATGTAGCGATGCCCAAAAATACAAATTAAAGATTACAGGCAAAATAAAAAGTCAGTTTTTTTTTGGCTTTTAGTCAAATAATCCGTAGTATTGTACAAAAAACAGGATTTTACCAAATGGGTAATATATCCAGTGAAGCAGAACGGAATGTCCGGTATCTTCGCATTCCATCAATGCATGGCGGTTTCAAGTAATTTATGGTATGCGGGCTCAACGTCCGAACCCGTTCACACGTACATCCACATCCTCCAAATCCAACGAGATAAACGCCTCCACAGCTTTCTCACGATTAATGCCGGCAATCACGCCACTAAAATCAAAAACTATATTCCTGATCATAGCCTTACCTGTTCAAGGTTTCAATCAACAATGAGATGTTAGCCATAAACAGCCTCACGGAGATAGCCAGCAGAATGATGCCAAAGAATTTACGAATAATATAGATGCCTCCCTTGCCCAGGAAGCGCTCTACCCGCCCTGTCATGCTGACCACGAAATAGACCCATATCATATTCAGCACCAATGCAATGATAATGTTGACACTGGCATACTCGGCACGCAGTGAAAGCAAAGTGGTAAAAGCTCCCGCTCCTGCCAATAGCGGAAACACCAGAGGCACCAACGTAGCTTCCTTGATGGGGCCCTGGTTTTTGAAGATTTCTATATCAAGAATCATCTCCAGCGACATCAGAAAAATAACGAATGCCCCTGCTACGGCAAACGACTCGATATCCACGTGGAACAACTTGAGCATCATGTCGCCTGCATAGAAAAAGCCTATCAACAAAGCAAACGATATCAATGTTGCCTTCAAAGCATTTACATTTTTCCCCTTCTCCTTCAAATTAATGATGATAGGGATAGAGCCGATAATATCTATCACTGCAAACAGTACGATAAAAGCACTGGTCATCTGCTGCCAATTAAATGCTGAAAACATATAGACACCTTTTTTCTGCAAAGATAACGAAATAAATATAGAATATGCTGCGATTGGGCAACACGTTTAAGAAATAATAAAAAAAACAAAAAGAGAAGCAAAGAGTTTACGATACACCTTGATAATACCTACTTTTGTTTTGAACCAGAAGAAGAAACTATATGGATACAATGTTCGATACTTTATTGCAACTTCCACTCTTTCAAGGATTAGCCCAAGAAGACCTGACCTGCATATTAGGCAAGGTAAAGCTACACTTCACCAAGCACAAGGCCGGTGAAACCATTTTGAAGCCAGAGACCCCTTGTGACCGCCTCGTATTTATCCTAAAGGGAGAAGTTGCCTCATCCACCTCGTCGGCAGATGCATCTTACAGCTTTACAGAGTACTTCCAGGCCCCCTATCTGATAGAGCCGCAATCTTTGTTCGGCATGAATACAGCGTACGTATCAACCTATGCGGCATATAGCGAAGTACACACCGTTAGCGTCAGCAAGGCATTTGTACTGAACGAGCTGTTCAAATATGAAATATTCCGGCTGAATTATATGAATATTATCAGCAATCGTGCCCAAAACTTGAATGGACGCCTTTGGGAAAAAACAACAGGAGAATTGGAACAGCGCATCTCCAGTTTTATATTGACCCATATTGAACGTCCGGCAGGAGAAAAAATCCTAAAAATAAAGATGGAGGAACTTGCACAGGTGGTCAATGACACCCGTATGGGGGTATCAAAAGCACTGAATGGCATGCAGGAAGCCGGACTGTTGGAGCTGCACCGCGGGGAAATCGTAATTCCGGAAGCGAAAAACCTGCTCTAACCGTTTATATAATAATATAGCAAAGCCCGGGGCAATGCTCCGGGCTTTGCTATATCATAACAGTTCTTTTATTCCCACTCGATGGTCGCATTGGGTTTCGGAGACATGTCATAGCAAACGCGGTTGACATTCTTCACTTCCTTGAGGATACGGTCGGTAATCTTCATCAGGATGGGCCAATCTACCGGTTCGATGGTAGCGGTCATGGCATCCACCGTATTGACGGCACGGATAATGACGGGCCAGTCGAAAGAACGCGCATTGTCACGTACACCCACAGACTTGAAATCGGGCACTACCGTGAAGTACTGCCATACCTTCTTATCCAGGCCTGCCCGTTGGAATTCTTCACGCAGAATGGCATCCGACTCACGCACAGCTTCCAAACGGTCGCGGGTAATGGCTCCCAAACAGCGTACGCCCAATCCAGGACCGGGGAACGGCTGACGGTAAACCATCTCGTACGGCAATCCGAGCTCTACGCCGCATGCACGCACTTCGTCCTTAAACAGTTGGCGCAACGGCTCTACCAGTTCAAACTGCAAGTCTTCGGGCAGACCGCCCACGTTGTGATGGGACTTCACCATCTTGGCTGTCTTTGTGCCACTCTCTACAATATCGGGATAGATGGTACCTTGTCCCAAGAAGTCGATGCCGTCCAATTTACGGGCTTCTTCCTCAAAAACACGGATAAACTCCCCGCCGATAATCTTGCGTTTCTGTTCCGGATCGGCCACGTTTTCCAGCTTGGAGAGGAAACGGTCTGTGGCATCCACATATATCAAGTTAGCCTTCAGCTCCTTGCCAAAGATTTCCACCACGGCTTCCGATTCGCCCTTACGCATCAGCCCGTGGTTCACGTGCACGCAAACCAGCTTGTCGCCGATAGCTTTCAGCAGCAAAGCGGCTACCACGGAGCTATCCACACCACCGGACAAGGCAAGCAAGACCTTCCTGTCACCTACCTGGCGACGTATCAGCTCTATCTGGTCATTGACGAAATTCGTCATGTTCCAATTGGCTTCAGCCTTGCAAGTATCGAATACGAAAGATTTCACAGCCTCCTTGATGGCTTCCACGTCATCCGTAAACTGCGGCAGCTTCACTTCGCACAGCGCCTTGTCGTGTCCGGCAGCCATTACAGGGAATCCTGCTTCGTAAATCTCGGGCAATACGTCGATGGATACCCCATCAACCACATGGTTGGGACCGCCATTGATGACGATACCTTTCACGTTCGGCAAGGCCTTCAGTTCGGCGGCGGTAATGTCGTGCGGGTAGATTTCGCTATATACCCCCAACGCACGAATCGCTCTGGCAAGCACCGTGTTTTCGTGACTTCCCAAATCCAGAATCACAATCATATCCTGCTTCATTCTTCTATATTGGTTTTTAAGTTAATAATTTCAGTCGGTCTTATTCCCATTCTATGGTGCTGGGTGGTTTTGAAGAGATGTCGTATGTCACACGGTTCACGCCTTTCACCTTATTAATAATATCGTTGGACACCTTGCCCAGAAACTCGTAGGGCAAATGCGCCCAGTCAGCGGTCATGGCATCGGTGGAAGTGACGGCACGCAAGGCCACTGCACGTTCGTAGGTACGTTCGTCGCCCATCACGCCCACACTCTGTACGGGCAGAAGGATGACACCCGCCTGCCAAACCTGATGGTAGAGCGATGTCTCGTTGCCGTCGGCATCCTTCACTTTCCAGTCGCGCAAGCCCCGGATAAAAATATCGTCGGCTTCCTGCAGGGTCTGTACTTTCTCCCGTGTTATATCTCCCAGGATGCGGACAGCCAGTCCCGGACCGGGGAAAGGATGACGGGTAATCAGATGTTCGGGCATTCCCAATTCGCGTCCCACGCGGCGGACTTCGTCCTTGAACAGCCACTGCAACGGCTCGCACAGACGGAGATTCATCTCCTCGGGCAGGCCGCCCACGTTGTGATGGCTCTTGATGGTCTTGCCCGTAATGTTCAGACTCTCGATGCGGTCGGGATAAATGGTTCCTTGCGCCAACCAGCGGGCATCGGTTATCTTGTGCGCTTCGGCATCGAAGACTTCGATAAAATCGCGGCCGATGATTTTACGCTTCTGTTCGGGTTCGGTCACCCCTTCCAGATCCTTGAAGAACTTCTCGCTGGCATCCACGCCAATCACGTTCAGCCCCAGGCACTCGTAGTCGTTCATCACATTCCTGAACTCATCCTTACGGAGCAGCCCGTGGTCCACGAAGATACAGGTCAGGTTCTTGCCGATGGCACGATGCAGCAGCACAGCGGCTACCGAAGAATCCACGCCGCCACTCAGTCCCAGAATAACCCGGTCGTTGCCAAGCTGTTCCTTCAGTTCGGCCACGGTGGTATCTACAAACGAAGCGGCGCTCCAGCTCTGACTGCAACCGCAAACATCTACCACGAAGTTGCGCAACATCTGCGTACCGTCCTCGCTATGGAACACTTCCGGATGGAACTGCACCCCCCACATATCCTCACCTTCCGCCTGGTAAGCGGCAATCGCCACCTTATCCGTAGAAGCTATAATCTTGAAGTTATCGGGAATGGCGGTAATCGTGTCTCCGTGGCTCATCCACACCTGGGAATTCTTCCTTACCCCTTTGAAAAGGATGTTCCCCGAATCGAAAGAACCGAGATGGGCACGCCCGTACTCGCGGGTACCGGCCGGTTCCACCCGTCCGCCGTTGCTGTAAGAGATAAACTGTGCACCGTAGCAGATACCCAGAATGGGATATTTCCCGCGAATCCCGCTCAAATCCACCTTGAATGCACTCTCATCATAAACAGAAAAGGGGCTACCCGAAAGGATAACTCCTTTTACACTCTCATCCCCGTATGGAAATTTGTTGTAAGGTACAATCTCGCAATAGACATTCAGTTCGCGCAACCGGCGGCCGATGAGCTGCGTGGTTTGCGAACCGAAATCAAGAATAATAATCTTCTCTTGCATATAAATCCGTATAGACTTTAATAAATGATTTGCAAAAGTAGAAAAAAGTAGGGGAATATTTCGTAAAATCCGCGATTTATTTCCCTAATTCCACCAATTCCACGCCTTCACCCAGCACACGGCGATAGCCGTCCGTTTGTTTGCTCCGTTCGGGAATGAACTGCACATGCACTGCCTGCACCTGCTCTACACTTACCTCTTCGGGGCTATCGCCCCCTTTTCCGGCACAACTCAACTTGTAGTAAAACGACCCCAGACCATCCAGATGCACACTGCACCCGTTTTCCAGCTAGAAGGCCATCACTTCCGGTCTTTTAGCAAGTCACGGATTTCGGTCAGCAGCACCTCTTCCTTGCTCGGTGCAGGGGGAGCCGGAGGAGCGGCAGGAGCCTCTTCCTTCTTCTTTTCAGTCAGCTTGGTCAACAACTTGATGAACATGAAGATAGAGAAGGCTATAATCAGGAAATCGAAGGTTACCTGCAAGAAATTGCCGTAATTCAGCGTTACGGCGGCAATCTCCTTTCCATCCACCATTTCGGCAGGTTTCAGCACCCACTTCAAATCCGTAAAGTTGACACCGCCCACCAGCAGTCCTATAGGAGGCATAATCACATCTGCCACGATGGAAGAGACAATTTTCCCAAATGCCCCACCGATAATCACACCGACGGCCATGTCTATCACATTGCCCTTCATGGCAAAAGCCTTAAATTCCTGCAAAAATGAACTTTTTCCCATCTTTTCAATTATTTAATTATGATTTTGGCTACGAATATAAAAACATTTTCTTACTTTTGCACCGCAAATCGAAAAGAAATGCAATTTGTAAGCGAAAGTTTATTTTTAAACATTATAAAACCCTTAAAAGTTTAAACAAAATGATTAAAGTAGGTATTAATGGATTCGGACGTATCGGACGTTTCGTATTCCGCGCTGCAATGAAGAGAAACGATATTCAGATCGTAGGTATCAATGACCTTTGCCCGGTAGATTACTTGGCTTACATGCTGAAATATGACACTATGCACGGTCAATTCGACGGTACTATCGAAGCAGACGTTGAAAACAGCAAATTGATTGTTAACGGCCAGGCTATCCGCATCACTGCAGAAAGAAATCCGGCTGACTTGAAATGGAACGAAGTAGAAGCTGAATACGTTGTTGAATCTACCGGCTTGTTCCTGAGCAAAGACAAAGCTCAAGCTCACATCGAGGCTGGCGCAAAATATGTTGTAATGTCTGCTCCTTCTAAGGACGACACTCCGATGTTCGTTTGCGGTGTTAACGAAAAGACTTACGTTAAGGGTACTCAATTCGTATCTAACGCTTCTTGTACTACCAACTGTTTGGCTCCTATCGCTAAGGTGTTGAACGACAAATGGGGTATCACTGATGGTTTGATGACTACTGTTCACTCTACAACTGCTACTCAGAAGACAGTTGACGGTCCTTCTATGAAAGACTGGAGAGGTGGTCGTGCTGCTTCCGGCAACATTATCCCGTCTTCTACCGGTGCTGCCAAGGCTGTAGGTAAAGTTATCCCGGCATTGAACGGCAAATTGACTGGTATGTCTATGCGTGTTCCGACTTTGGACGTATCTGTAGTTGACTTGACAGTTAACTTGGCTAAGCCCGCTACTTACGCTGAAATCTGCGCTGCCATGAAGGAAGCTTCTGAAGGCGAATTGAAGGGTGTTCTGGGTTACACTGAAGATGCAGTTGTTTCTTCTGACTTCTTGGGTGACACTCGCACTTCTATCTTCGACGCTAAAGCTGGTATCGCTTTGACTGATACTTTCGTTAAGGTTGTATCTTGGTATGATAACGAAATCGGTTATTCTAACAAGGTTCTTGACCTGATCGCTCACATGGCATCAGTTAACTGCTAATATACAGTTAGAAAATAATAAAAAATAGGCGGCTTCTGTGGAAGTCGCCTATTTTTTTTGCAATTTTGCAGTTAGTTCGTTTTTTATCAGACCGTTTGGTCATGATAAAGATTACCCTAACGCTAATATTGCTTATTTTATGAATAATATACAGAGTCAGAATCCTTTTTTTGAAACATACTCCACGCCTCACGGCACCACTCCGTTCGACAAAATAAAGACCGGAGACTACATGCCTGCCATCCATGAAGGCATCCGCCGCCAGAACGCAGAGATAGACGTCATCGTCCACAATCCGGAAGTCCCGACTTTCAGCAACACCGTGCTGCCCTATGAGAAGTCCGGTGAACTGCTCCACAATGTCAATACCGTATTCGGGAACCTGCTCAGTGCGGAGACCAATGACGAACTTCAGGAGCTTGCCAAAGAAATCATGCCTATGATGAGCGAGCACGAAAACAACATCAGCCTGAACGAAGACTTGTTTGCACGCATCAAAACCGTCTATGACCGGCGCGGAAAGGAAGAGTTGAACCCGGAACAAACCAAACTTCTGGAAGACATATACAACGGTTTCGTCCGCAACGGTGCCAATCTGCAAGGAGAAGCCAAGGAAAAATACCGTACGCTATGCAAAGAACTCAGCCTGCTGACCCTGCAGTTCGGTGAAAACAACCTGAAAGAGACAAACGACTACCGGCTTGTCTTGACTGAAGAATCGCAACTGTCCGGACTCCCGGAAAGCGCTGTAGAGGCAGCAGCCGAAGTAGCCGGAGAAGAAGGGGCTGAAGGTTGGGTCTTTACGTTGCAAGCCCCCAGCTACGGTCCTTTTATGATGTACGCCGACAATCGTGACTTGCGTCGCGAACTCTACATGGCATATAATACCAAATGCACCCACGACAATGCCTGCAATAATCTGGAGATTGTAAAGAGAATCGTCAATGTCCACATGGAGATTGCCCAACTCTTGGGATATGCCAATTTCGCCGAATATAACCTGCAAGAGCGCATGGCACAGAACAGCGACGCTGTCTATAAATTATTGAACCAGCTATTGGAAGCCTACACTCCCGCCGCCCGTCAGGAATACACTGAGGTACAATCCCTCGCCCGTAGCCTGCAAGGAGAAGATTTTGTGCTGATGCCCTGGGACTGGACGTATTACTCCCACAAGCTGAAAGACCGGAAATTCAACATCGACGATGAAATGCTGCGCCCCTATTTTGAATTGGGCAAAGTGAAGGAAGGTGTATTCGGTCTGGCAACCAGACTATATGGCATCACTTTCAAAAAAAATCCGGACATACCCGTTTACCATAAAGACGTGGATGCCTACGAAGTTTTCGACAAAGACGGTAAGTTCCTCGCCGTGTTCTACACCGATTTCCATCCAAGAGCCGGCAAACGTTCCGGAGCCTGGATGACAAGCTATAAAGGACAGTGGACAGATGAAAAGACCGGTGAAAACAGTCGTCCGCATATCTCCATCGTGATGAACTTCACCAAGCCGACACAAGACAAGCCCGCCCTGCTAACCTTCGGGGAAGTGGAGACCTTCTTGCATGAGTTCGGGCACAGCCTTCATGGCATATTCGCCAATTCTACTTACGAAAGTCTGAGCGGAACCAACGTATATTGGGATTTTGTGGAACTCCCCTCCCAATTTATGGAGAATTTTGCCATTGAGAAAGAGTTTCTCCATACATTTGCCCGCCACTACCAGACCGGAGAACTGATTCCGGATGAATTAGTACAGCGTATTGTCGATTCATCCAACTTCAATGTGGCCTACGCATGCTTGCGCCAAGTCAGCTTCGGCTTGCTCGACATGGCCTGGTACACACGCAGCACCCCATTCGAAGGTGATGTCAAAGCATACGAAAAGAAAGCATGGGAAAAGGCACAGATTCTTCCTTCCGTAGAAGAAGCATGCATGAGTACCCAATTCTCCCACATATTTGCCGGAGGATATTCCGCCGGATACTACAGCTATAAATGGGCAGAAGTGTTGGATGCGGACGCTTTCTCCTTATTCAAGGAAAAAGGGATTTTCAATCCGGAAACTGCGGCTTCATTCCGTGAAAACATCCTTTCCAAAGGGGGGACGGAACACCCGATGACACTTTACAGGCGCTTCCGCGGACAGGAGCCTAGCATCGATGCATTATTAATCAGAAACGGTATAAAGAAATGACAGGGAAAATGAATATAAAAACAATCGGCAGCCTCCTGCTGACGTTCGTGATGCTTTTCACGTTCAGCGCTTGCAACGATGAGGATGATGTATTGGAAATCTTCAACGGAAAAACGTGGAAGTTGACCCGCCTGACTACGGAAGGCAGCAAAAGACAGTTCTATGAGGGCTTGTGGGGAAGTGAAAAGGAAGAAGAGACCAGCCGCGACAGGCTGAAACAGGACGGGAATTTCGTCCTGGACTTCAATCTTGCCAACGTGAACGGAGAGACTACCGGCACCGCAGAGGCGCACGGATTTCAAGCAAGCATCAACAATGCCCGGGTTGTCGTTGACGGCAACAAGCGCACCATCAGCATTACCGGGAAAGTAAGCGGCTCGGAAAAGGATCAGTTGGGCAGGGCGTTCATCAACGGATTGCCCAACGTATTCAAATACGAAGGAGACTCCAATTCATTGACCCTCTACTTTAAAGATGGGAATACAACCAAGGTTATGGGATTCGCCGCCCAATAAAAAACAACAAAGACATGAACAATTCTGCTAAAGCCAAACAAGAAGCACTGGACAAGCGTTATATACGCATGGCAAGTATCTGGGCTGAAAATTCATACTGCATAAGGCGTCAGGTAGGTGCACTGATAGTGAAAGATCAAATGATTATATCGGATGGATACAACGGTACTCCAGCCGGTTTTGAGAATATTTGCGAAGACGAGAATAATGTGACCAAGCCCTACGTGCTCCACGCCGAAGCCAACGCCATCACCAAGATAGCCCGTTCAAATAACAGCAGCGACGGAGCCACCATGTACGTCACGGCCTCGCCTTGTATAGAATGCGCCAAACTGATCATACAGGCAGGTATCAAACGGGTAGTCTATTCTGAAAAATACAGGCTGGAGGATGGTATTGAGCTATTGAAACGTGCCGGTATTGAAGTGGTGTATATAGCTATGAGTGACAAGTGACAAGTAAAGCCATAAACAAACTATAAACGAAAACCTACGCAGCTCCACGCCACAACTTGTAGCTTGTAGCTCGTAGCCAACAACTTAAAGATATGAGTACAAAAAACACTTCCCGCTTTATGCCGCTCGTTATTGCCATCAGTGTAGTGGCGGGTATTCTTATCGGAACGTTTTATGCCAGACATTTTGCCGGTAACCGGCTGGGCATCATCAACGGCTCGTCCAACAAGCTGAATGCTTTACTGCGCGTCATTGACGACCAGTATGTGGACACTGTCAACATGACGGATTTGGTAGAAAAGGCCATGCCGCAGATATTGGCGGAACTTGACCCCCACTCTACCTATATCCCGGCACAGAACTTAGAAGAGGTAAACTCCGAACTGGAAGGTAGCTTCAGTGGCATCGGTGTGCAGTTTACTATTCAGGAAGATACGATACACATCAACCAGGTGGTTCCCGGAGGTCCTTCCGAGAAAGTAGGGTTGATGGCAGGAGACCGCATCGTCATGGTAAACGACAGCCTGTTTGTCGGCAAAGGACTGACCAATGAAAAAGCCATGCGCAACTTGAAAGGGCCGAAAGGAAGTGAAGTTAA
The DNA here is from genome assembly GCF_000195635.1 of Bacteroides fluxus YIT 12057. GTDB lineage: Bacteria > Bacteroidota > Bacteroidia > Bacteroidales > Bacteroidaceae > Bacteroides > Bacteroides fluxus. The sequence continues at coordinate 197,964 of NZ_GL882625.1, forward strand.
ATTAAGCATCAAACGTGCTACAGACAAAGAGCTGCTCGATTTTACGATTGTACGCGGCGACATCCCTCAGAATACCATCGATGCCGCCTACATGCTGGATAACGACTTCGGCTATATACAAATCAGCAAGTTCGGACGAACTACCCATGTGGAGCTACTGAACGCAATCGCCCAATTAAGCCACGACAAATGCAAAGGCCTGATCATTGACCTGCGCGACAACACCGGCGGCTATATGGAAGCAGCCACACGCATGGTCAATGAATTCCTGCCCGAAGGAAAACTGATAGTCTACACCAAAGGACGCAAGTATCCGCGTATGGAAGAATATGCCAACGGTACAGGCAGTTGCCAGAAACTGCCCTTGGTAGTTCTGGTAAACGAAGGTTCCGCTTCTGCCAGTGAAATCTTCGCCGGAGCCATCCAGGACAATGACCGTGGAACCATCGTCGGCCGCCGTTCTTTCGGCAAAGGACTGGTACAACAGCCGATTGACTTCAGTGACGGTTCCGCCATCCGTCTGACTATCGCCCGCTATTATACCCCTTCGGGACGTTGCATCCAACGCCCCTACGAAAGCGGCAAAGACAGCAAATACGAAATGGACTGGATCAACCGTTATGAACACGGAGAGTTTTTCTCCAAAGACAGTATCAAACTGAATGAGAACGAACGTTATTCCACCGGATTGGGACGTCCCGTTTATGGCGGCGGCGGTATCATGCCGGATGTATTCGTTCCACAAGACACAACCGGAGTTTCTTCTTACCTGATCGAGGTCAGCAATAAAGGGGTGATCCTACAGTTCAGTTTCCAATACACAGACCGTAACCGCAGCAAGCTGAGTGAATTTGAAAACGAAGAAGACTTGTTAAAGTATCTCCGCCGTCAAGGAATTGTAGAACAGTTTATACGTTTTGCCGACTCCAAAGGCATCAAGAGACGCAATCTTCTGATTCATAAATCATACAAGCTGTTGGAAAAAAGTCTTTACGGCAACATCATTTACAACATATTGGGCAGAGAGCAATATATCCGTTACATCAACCAAAGTGATGCAACCGTCAAGAAAGCCCTTGAAATTCTGAAGAATGGAGAAGCATTCCCGAAAGCTCTGGAAGACATACCCTTAAAGGAGGAAAAAGAAGATGATGGAAAGAAAAAAAGAACTGCGCAGGCAGGTAGCTTTGTTGAAGACCCGACACAGATCTTCCACTTGGCGTCACTCCCGGTCTGCTGAAATACTTGCCACCCTTGAAGCCCACCCGGCTTTTAGGGCGGCAAACACAGTATTGCTCTACTATTCGCTCAACGATGAAGTAGATACGCATGATTTTGTAAAAAAGTGGAGCAAATCCAAGCAAATACTGCTCCCGGTAGTAGTCGGTGACGATCTGGAATTACGGAAATATACCGGTCCGGAAGATTTGGCTACCGGCTCTTATGGCATTGAAGAACCAACCGGAGAGTTATTTACCGACTATGCCGACATAGATTTCATAGTCGTGCCCGGTGTAGCTTTCGATCTCAAGGGAAACCGCCTGGGACGTGGCAAGGGATACTATGACCGATTATTACCGCGTATTCCTTCAGCCTACAAGGCAGGCATTTGTTTTCCGTTTCAAATCGTAGAAGAAGTCCCTGCGGAACCTTTCGACATCCGCATGGATGAAGTCATCACACAATGAAAAGAAAGGGAAGGTTTTAAAATAAAAAGGACAGACGAACTGAAAATGACACTCCAACTTATCTGAATATGATATTGGTAATCACCTGTGCCCCTACATGACGGTTCAGGTTGCGCACCAGCAAATCACGTCCCATCATCAGTTCCTGGCGAAGGGCAGCAGAACTCAGGTGCACATAAAGCACCTGGTTTTTAATGAAAAGTTCACGGGTATAAGAGGCTATGGTCGGTCCCAAAACTTCCGGCCATGCACTTATAAGCCGCCGTTCGTTCAGCGGAGACTCCAAACTCTCTTGTCTGAGAAAGTTACGGATAAGGATACCTATCTGTTCAGCATTATTCCGTTTCATATCTCACCCTCCATTTCTGAAACAATCCCTTGTTCTACACGGAGCATCTTATAGTCACTGCCCACCTTATGCAAGATGCGGTCCAAATGTTCACGATTTGTATCTGTTATAAAAATCTGTCCGAAACCGTCACTTGCCACAAGTTTGATTATCTGCTCCACCCGCGATGCATCCAGCTTATCAAAAATATCATCCAACAGCAATAAAGGTACGGTGCTTCCCGTACGTTTCAGAAAATCAAATTGCGCCAGCTTCAGAGCTATAAGATAGGTCTTGTTCTGCCCTTGCGACCCTTCTCTCTTTATAGGAAAATCTCCCAGAAGCATGTTCAGCTCATCCTTATGCACTCCCCGCAAGGAATACCCCATAATACGGTCACGTACCCGGCTTTCTTTCAGCACTTCCAACAAGGAGGTATCACGGGCATGGGAATCATACGACAATCCTACCTGCTCCTTGTCCTGAGAGATAAATGAATAGAAAGACTGGAAGATAGGGATAAACTCCTGAATAAAGGCCTCCCTCTTACGAAAAACAACTTCACCGGCTTGTGCCATCATCTCTTCCCACACCAAAAACAGTTCTTCCTCTACAGGCTGTTCGCTTTTCAGCAATGTATTCCGCTGTACAAGTGCTTTATTATAACGTATCAGTGCATCCAGATATTCTTTGTCGTACTGTGAAATGACCACATCCATAAAACGGCGGCGTTCCTCGCTGCCTCCGGCAATCAGTTCCGAATCGGCAGGCGATACCATTACCAACGGTAAGAAACCGATATGGTCCGACAGACGTGTATATTCCTTCTTATTCCGTTTGAACTGCTTCTTCTGCCGACGCTTCATTCCACAGTAAATCTCCTCCGGAGTACCGTCGGATGCCTCATAAAACCCTTGGATAACAAAAAAATCTGCCTCATGGCGGATGTTTTGGGAATCAATGGGATTACCGGCGCTCTTACAGAAAGATAAAAAATATACAGCATCCAGCAGATTGGTCTTTCCCATGCCGTTCTGTCCGAAAAAACAATTCAGCTTAGGTGAGAAAGTGAGCTCAACCTGCTCTAAATTCTTATAATTAAGTATAGATATACGCTTTAGTATCATATAACAACAATGAGTTTGAGGCAAAAGTAAGAAGAATTTCGGGGTTTTCGGAAGCAAAATAAAAAAAGATGCCACTAAATTTCGTTGATAGCCATAAAAAAGTTACTTTTGCGGGTCGAAATAGCTATCTAAGAATAATAACAAAAAGAATATATAAAATGGCAGAACAAAAAAAAGCGAATGAAGCCTTAAACGTGGAAGACGCATTGACACAATCGGAGGCATTTTTCATTAAGAACAAAAAAGCAATCATCGGTGCTATCGTAGCGATAATCATTATCATAGCCGGTGTAGTAATGTACAAGCACCTTTATGCTGACCCGCGTGAGGAGAAAGCACAGGCTGCCTTGTTCAAAGGTCAGGAATATTTTGAAGCAGACGCTTACGCAGAAGCCTTGAATGGTGACAGCATCGGTTTCGCAGGTTTTGCAAAGATCGCTGACGATTACAGTGGCACAAAAGCCGCCAATTTGGCAAAAGCTTACATGGGTATCTGCTATGCCCATCTCGGTAAATATGACGAAGCTGTAAAAGCATTGGATAGTTTCGATGCTGACGACCAAATGGTAGCTCCCTCCATCAAAGGCGCAATGGGTAACTGCTACGCCCAACTCGGTCAGTTGGACAAAGCCGCTTCCATGCTGTTGAAAGCTGCCAATGAAGCAGACAACAATACATTGAGCCCCATCTTCCTTTTGCAAGCCGGAGAGATTCTGGTAAAACAAGGAAAGTATGATGATGCCATCCAAGCATACACCAGCATTAAGGATAAATACTTCCGGTCTTATCAGGCTATGGATATCGACAAATATATCGAACAGGCTAAATTATTGAAGAAGTAATATACCTTATATATATATAAGACATTTCAGGCACGGATTATACGGAAACACGGAAAACATTGGCCGTGATATTCGTGTAATCCGTGCCTTTTTTTCTCCTCCCCCTTTTAATTCCTAAATTCTTTAATTTTTAATTTTGAACGATTATGGCAACAGCTTATCACAATCTCTCGGAGTATGACTTTAGTTCCGTTCCCAATGCTGAAAAGATGAAATTCGGTATTGTTGTATCCGAATGGAACTTCAATATTACCGGCGCACTGTTGGAAGGTGCATTAAATACATTAAAAAAACATGGAGCAAAGGAAGAAAATATCCAGGTAAAAACCGTACCCGGTAGTTTTGAACTCACTTTCGGAGCCAATCAACTCATCGAATATAGCGAAGTGGATGCAGTTATTGCAATTGGTTGCGTTGTCAGAGGAGATACTCCACATTTTGACTATGTTTGCATGGGTGCCACCCAAGGAATCACTCAATTAAACGCAGCTGGCGATGTACCAGTTATTTACGGATTAATTACCACCAATACAATGGAGCAAGCAGAGGATCGTGCCGGTGGCAAATTAGGTAACAAAGGAGATGAATGTGCAATTACTGCAATAAAAATGATCGATTTTGCTTGGAGTTTACAAAAATAGTTGTACCTTTGCATCGCAATTGAGAAACAAACCTACTCAATGAGAGATTTGAAGTAGTTCTCAAAAGCAAAAGGGCAAATACCAGAGTGGCCAAATGGGGCAGACTGTAAATCTGCTGGCTTACGCCTTCGGTGGTTCGAATCCATCTTTGCCCACTAAAATTGCGGAAGTAGCTCAGTTGATAGAGCATTAGCCTTCCAAGCTGAGGGTCGCGGGTTTGAGCCCCGTCTTCCGCTCTTAAGAAAATCCTGAAAGTCAAGCAATTGACATTCAGGATTTCTTTTTTATAGATGGTTTGATAACGCTGGTTTAACCGTGTGAGTTAAACTGGGTCAACGTAAAAACCTGAGGGATTTTGTATT
>NZ_GL882626.1 GCF_000195635.1 Bacteroides fluxus YIT 12057
TGGATCTCAACAATACTTTTACAATGAAGAGTTTGATCCTGGCTCAGGATGAACGCTAGCTACAGGCTTAACACATGCAAGTCGAGGGGCAGCATTTTTATAGCAATATAAAAGATGGCGACCGGCGCACGGGTGAGTAACACGTATCCAACCTGCCGATAACTCGGGGATAACCCTTCGAAAGAAGGCCTAATACCCGATGGCATATCCCTTCCGCCTGGTTGGGATATTAAAGAACTTCGGTTATCGATGGGGATGCGTTCCATTAGCTTGTTGGCGGGGTAACGGCCCACCAAGGCTTCGATGGATAGGGGTTCTGAGAGGAAGGTCCCCCACATTGGAACTGAGACACGGTCCAAACTCCTACGGGAGGCAGCAGTGAGGAATATTGGTCAATGGACGAGAGTCTGAACCAGCCAAGTAGCGTGAAGGATGAAGGTCCTATGGATTGTAAACTTCTTTTATACGGGAATAAAGTGCAGTATGCATACTGTTTTGTATGTACCGTATGAATAAGGATCGGCTAACTCCGTGCCAGCAGCCGCGGTAATACGGAGGATCCGAGCGTTATCCGGATTTATTGGGTTTAAAGGGAGCGTAGGCGGATGCTTAAGTCAGTTGTGAAAGTTTGCGGCTCAACCGTAAAATTGCAGTTGATACTGGGCGTCTTGAGTACAGTAGAGGCAGGCGGAATTCGTGGTGTAGCGGTGAAATGCTTAGATATCACGAAGAACTCCGATTGCGAAGGCAGCCTGCTGGACTGTCACTGACGCTGATGCTCGAAAGTGTGGGTATCAAACAGGATTAGATACCCTGGTAGTCCACACAGTAAACGATGAATACTCGCTGTTGGCGATACACAGTCAGCGGCCAAGCGAAAGCGTTAAGTATTCCACCTGGGGAGTACGCCGGCAACGGTGAAACTCAAAGGAATTGACGGGGGCCCGCACAAGCGGAGGAACATGTGGTTTAATTCGATGATACGCGAGGAACCTTACCCGGGCTTGAATTGCATATGAGTTATCCGGAGACGGATAAGCCGCAAGGCATATGTGAAGGTGCTGCATGGTTGTCGTCAGCTCGTGCCGTGAGGTGTCGGCTTAAGTGCCATAACGAGCGCAACCCTTATCGATAGTTACCATCAGGTCATGCTGGGGACTCTGTCGAGACTGCCGTCGTAAGATGCGAGGAAGGTGGGGATGACGTCAAATCAGCACGGCCCTTACGTCCGGGGCCACACACGTGTTACAATGGGGGGTACAGAAGGCCGCTACACAGCGATGTGATGCCAATCCCCAAAACCCCTCTCAGTTCGGATTGGAGTCTGCAACCCGACTCCATGAAGCTGGATTCGCTAGTAATCGCGCATCAGCCACGGCGCGGTGAATACGTTCCCGGGCCTTGTACACACCGCCCGTCAAGCCATGAAAGCCGGGGGTACCTGAAGTGCGTAACCGCGAGGAGCGCCCTAGGGTAAAACTGGTGATTGGGGCTAAGTCGTAACAAGGTAGCCGTACCGGAAGGTGCGGCTGGAACACCTCCTTTCTGGAGCGACGCTCACGTTACATGATCGGAAGTCGGTTCTTTTTGTGATGCTACCATAAGAACCTCTTGGACTACGCGTACTTGTTTATTAGAATATAAAGAGAAAGAAGAAGCCGAGCCGCAAGGCGAGGGTTTGACTGACAGTCCTATAGCTCAGTTGGTTAGAGCGCTACACTGATAATGTAGAGGTCGGCAGTTCAACTCTGCCTGGGACTACTCTTGGAATGGCGGGTCGTGGATTTTGTGTCCATGGTTCAGGATTCCCCAGGGGGGATTAGCTCAGCTGGCTAGAGCACCTGCTTTGCACGCAGGGGGTCAACGGTTCGAATCCGTTATTCTCCACTCCGGAGTTGTTTATGAATCATAAACCTCCACCGATCTTTGACATGATGTGACAGAAAAAGTAAAGTAAAAGCTGAAAGTATATATCGACCCTACGTGATCGGTAAGACAAAAAGTAAGTAAGGGCACATGGCGGATGCCTTGGCTCTCGGAGGCGATGAAGGACGTGATAAGCTGCGACAAGCTTCGGGTAGGTGCAAATGACCTTTGATCCGGAGATTTCCGAATGGGACAACCCAATACCTTGAAGGGGTATTATCCAACTGAGTTGGAGGCCAACGCAGGGAACTGAAACATCTTAGTACCTGCAGGAAAAGAAAATAAACAATGATTCCCCCAGTAGTGGCGAGCGAACGGGGAATAGCCCAAACCGGCGATGTTACGGCATCGCCGGGGTTGTAGGACCACGGCGTGGCAAGAGCACTGACGAGAAGAATGTTCTGGAAAGTCCAACCATAGAGCATGAAAGTTGCGTATTCGAAGTCAGTCGAAGCCTAGTGGTATCCTGAGTAGCGCGGAGCACGAGGAATTCTGCGTGAATCTGCCGGGACCATCCGGTAAGGCTAAATACTCCCGAGAGACCGATAGTGAACCAGTACTGTGAAGGAAAGGTGAAAAGCACTTCGAACAGAAGAGTGAAATAGTTCCTGAAACCATGTGCCTACAAGCGGTCGGAGCACCTTCTTGGTGTGACGGCGTGCCTTTTGCATAATGAACCTACGAGTTACTTTTTCCGGCGAGGTTAAGGGGCTCAGCCCCGCAGCCGAAGCGAAAGCGAGTCTGAACAGGGCGTATAGTCGGAAGGAGTAGACGCGAAACCAAGTGATCTACCCTTGGGCAGGTTGAAGGATGGGTAACACCATCTGGAGGACCGAACCAATAAGCGTTGAAAAGCTTCTGGATGACCTGAGGGTGGGGGTGAAAGGCTAATCAAACTTGGAGATAGCTCGTACTCCCCGAAATGCATTTAGGTGCAGCCTCGACTTATACTGGCATGAGGTAGAGCGACTGATAAGATGCGAGGGCTTCACCGCCTATCAAGTCTTGACAAACTCCGAATGCGTGCCAGTTCTATGTCGGGAGTGAGGGCATGGGTGCTAAGGTCCATGTCCTAAAGGAGAACAATCCGGACCAACAGCTAAGGTCCCGAAATGAATACTGAGTTGAACTAACGAAGTCAGATTGCTAAGACAGCTAGGATGTTGGCTTGGAAGCAGCCATTCATTTAAAGAGTGCGTAACAGCTCACTAGTCGAGGAGTTTGGCGTGGATAATAATCGGGCATAAGTATTCTACCGAAGCTTTGGGATGTGTGAACATCGGTAGGGGAGCATTCCACTCCGCGTCGAAGGTGGGGCGTGAGCCCTGCTGGAGCGTGTGGAAAAGCAAATGTAGGTATAAGTAACGATAAAGGGGGTGGGAAACCCCCTCGCCGAAAGACTAAGGTTTCCTGATCAACGCTAATCGGATCAGGGTCAGTCGGGTCCTAAGGCTCAGCCGAACGGCGAGGCCGATGGCAGAACCGGTTAATATTCCGGTACTACCTTGGGGAGTGACGTGGAGACGGAGTCGTGGCAGTGCCGCCATCTGACGGAATAGGTGGTTGAAGGGTGTAGATGCTGATTGCGCCAGGCAAATCCGGTGCAAGAGTCGAACCTGACAGTATGGAGCGTCCTCCGGGACAATCCAATAGCGCACGTAATCATACTCCCGAGAAAATCCGCTAAACTTAATCCCCACGGTACCCGTACCGCAAACGGACACACGTAGTCGGGTTGAATATACTAAGGCGCTTGAGTGATTCACGGTTAAGGAACTAGGCAAACTGACCCTGTAACTTCGGGATAAAGGGTCCTCAGGGCGACTTGAGGCGCAGAGAATCGGTCCAGGCAACTGTTTAACAAAAACACAGGGCTATGCGAAATGGAAACATGAAGTATATAGCCTGACACCTGCCCGGTGCTGGAAGGTTAAGAGGAGACGTCATCGCGAGAGAAGCGTTGAATTGAAGCCCCAGTAAACGGCGGCCGTAACTATAACGGTCCTAAGGTAGCGAAATTCCTTGTCGGGTAAGTTCCGACCTGCACGAATGGTGTAATGATCTGGACGCTGTCTCAACCGTGAGCTCAGTGAAATTGTAGTATCGGTGAAGATGCCGATTACCCGCGATGGGACGAAAAGACCCCGTGAACCTTTACTATAGCTTAACATTGAGTTTGGGCAATTGATGTGTAGGATAGGCCGGAGGCTTTGAGGCGGGTACGCCAGTATCCGTGGAGCCGCTGTTGAAATACGGCCCTTTGATTGTTTGAGTTCTAACTCTCTATTGAGAGGACACTGTTTGGTGGGTAGTTTGACTGGGGTGGTCGCCTCCAAAAGCGTAACGGAGGCTTCTAAAGGTGCCCTCACGACGATTGGTAACCGTCGGCAGAGTGTAATGGCATAAGGGCGCTTGACTGGGAGACTAACAAGTCGATCAGGTAGGAAACTAGAGCATAGTGATCCGGTGTTTCTGTATGGAAAGGACATCGCTCAAAGGATAAAAGGTACTCCGGGGATAACAGGCTGATCCCTCCCAAGAGCTCATATCGACGGAGGGGTTTGGCACCTCGATGTCGGCTCGTCACATCCTGGGGCTGGAGAAGGTCCCAAGGGTTGGGCTGTTCGCCCATTAAAGTGGCACGCGAGCTGGGTTCAGAACGTCGTGAGACAGTTCGGTCTCTATCTATCGTGGGCGCATGAAATTTGCGTGGCTCTGACACTAGTACGAGAGGACCGTGTTGGACTGACCTCTGGTTTACCGGTTGTGCCGCCAGGTGCATTGCCGGGTATCTAAGTCGGGATTGGATAAGTGCTGAAAGCATCTAAGTACGAAGCCAGCCACAAGATTAGATTTCTCAGGGTCGTCATAGACGATGACGTCGATAGGATGCAGGTGTAAAGGCAGCGATGTCATAGCCGAGCATTACTAATTGCCCGTCCACTTTTGGTCTTCCGA
>NZ_GL882627.1 GCF_000195635.1 Bacteroides fluxus YIT 12057
AAAAATATTAGGTGTGTTTGCGGAGAATCAGAATATTAATACACTAAATGAGCCCTCGACAGCTTATAACAGTTCCGGTTCGGATAATCCTTTTTCCTGCCGGTAAGCACGTACCATTCCAAGAATGACATCTCCGTACTTCTCTACTCCTTTCTTGCCAAAATAAGGAATGCGTATCAGCATGGTTTTATCCGAAGGAAGCAAATTGCTGATGCCCAAAATGGCTTTTTGCTGAATGACGGTATAAACAGGCAGTCCCAATTGCGAAGCTTCCGCATTACGCCATGCTATCAACCTATCGTAAAGCTCCGGATGAAGAACATCCAATCCCCCTTTTTTATCTTCTTTTCCGGAAGCAGATTTACTTTTGCCTCTCTGTAAGGATGAACTGTCAATGGAAAGCAGGGCTTTCTGCCTCAGATACTCCGCCACATGGAAACCATCGGTAAGGACGAGCTGGAGCAGATTTGCTTTCAAGCCAAAGATGCCCTCCAATTCTCCCATCGCGTCACGCAGCTTTTTCTTCAGCTCCTTATTGTCAGAACTGATACTGTGCCCCATTACAGCCTCCAACGGTTGCAGCTGTTCCTTGAAATAATTGGCGGCGGAGTGTATGCGTTCCTGCAACTTACCGTCCGCGGCATAGTCCCGTGATTCATCAATCAGACGGGTATATTGCAGGCTGAACTTCTGTGATACTTTTATCACCTTCTCATGAAACCGCTGAACTTCTTCCTTATAGGCAGCCAACTGCTTAGGAAACAATTTATATAGATGTTCGTCCAACAGGCGTACATACCGTTTCAAAGCCTGTTCCATCGGCAGGAAATCAAATAACCCCGACAACAATTCCAGAAAATAGGCTTGCTGCAAAGAACGGAAACGATTTTCATCCGGCTCGCTCCTTCGTGCCTCTACGGTGAAAGCATCTATCGCGCTGTCACTGATAATGGCCCTTGCAGACAGCGGCGCACTCAATACCAGTCCTTCCAGAGTCTTACAACGGCTTAACGCTACATACGTCTGCCCATGCGCAAACGAAGCACTGGCATCGATAATGGCACGCTCAAAAGTCAGCCCCTGGCTCTTATGGATGGTGATGGCCCATGCCAGCTTGACGGGATACTGCCGGAACGTTCCTTCAATGTCTTCCGTAATCTCCTTCGTTTCTTCGTCCAACACATATTTGGCATTGGTCCATTCTTCCTCTTGTACAGTGAAAGGGGTCTCGCTATCCTTGCTCCGCACTTCGATGCAACTCGGCGTCACGTTCGTCACCTCGCCAATCATACCGTTGAAATAGCGATGCTCACCGGAAGTATCGTTTTTCACAAACATGATCTGAGCACCTTGCTTTAACTCCAGCACCTCATCCGTAGGATATGAATATTCCGGGAACTTCCCGTCTATCGTGGCCCGAAAGGTATAAGACCTTCCGGGCAACTGTTCTAATTCGTGGTCATTAACGCGCTGCGCCTGATAGTTGTGCGTAACCAGACGGATATATCCTTCTTCCTTCCGTGGTTCAAAATCCGGAATATAATGACGATTCAGTGTCTCCAACACCTTCCCGTCGCACCGGTTTTCACGGATACGGTTCAGCAGTTCCAAAAACATCCCGTCGCTTTGGCGGTAAACGGTCTTCAATTCCAGCGTACAATATTCGGTTTGCTTCAAGGCTTGGCTGGAGAAGAAATATGGAGTATCATAATATTTCCCCAACATTTGCCATTCCTCGTCTTTCACTACAGGAGACAGCTGCTGCAAATCGCCTATCATCAGCAACTGCACGCCACCAAAAGGCTTGTTACGGTCTCTGTAGCGTTTCAACACCGCATCTATGGCATCAAGCAAATCAGCACGTACCATACTGATCTCATCAATTACCAACAAGTCTATACTACGGATAATATTGATTTTCTCCTTACCGAACCTGAACCGGTACTGGGCAGCACCGTTCGTCGTGAATGAACTTTCGGGTACATAAGGAGCAAAAGGCAATTGGAAAAAGGAATGAATGGTGACACCGCCCGCATTGATAGCGGCAATGCCCGTAGGCGCAAGCACAATCATCCGCTTCGGGCTTTCAGCTTTCAGTCTCCGCAGGAAAGTTGTTTTACCGGTTCCTGCTTTACCGGTCAAGAAAAGATGAGTACCTGTGTTTTCTATAAATTGCCATGCAAGCGCCAGTTCGGGATTATTCTCCATTATTCATGTAACGTTTAGTATCTTTGCCGCATCTTCTTACCGATGCACTTTATTCAAGATGTAAAGGTACGATAAATATCTGGAAAAAGGTTTTCAGCCTAGAGAAAAAGGTTTTTCAGCCTAGAGCAAAAGTTTTTCTTTCAGCCACCAAACTCTGTTCACAGCTTGCGAATACATATTCGCACTGCTTGAACATATATCCGCACTGCCTGAATACATGTTCAAGCAGTGCGGACAAAGAAGATTCTTATTTCAGACTACCGCCGATAATATCCAGCAGTTCATTGGTAATGGCTTGCTGACGGCTCTTGTTATACTGCTTCGTCAAATCCTGTATCAGCTCGTTGGCATTGTCCGTTGCCGTCTGCATGGCAAGTGTACGTGCCGCATGCTCGGAGGCGTTGGAGTCCAGCAGTACCGTAAATATTTTCTGGCTCAATACTTTCGGCAAGAGTTCGGCAATCAGCTGGCCGACGGAAGGTTCCACGATATAATCATTGTTGAAACTGCGGGAATCCGCGGAAACGCCTTCCGCCGCCTCCCCGGCAACTTGTGCCAGATCAATAGGCAAATAGTTTTCACGAAGCAGCACCTGCGTTCCCATGGACTTGAAGTGATGGTAAATCAGCTCCACATGGTCGATGCGTTTCTCTACAAATGCCTCCATCAACCTGCCCGCCAGTTCATACGCTTCCACGTATGAAGGTTTGTCGGCCATTACCTGGTAACTGCCTTGCGGCGTATATCCCAACTTTTTCACGGCCTCTTCCACCTTCTTGCCCACCGGATAAATCAGAATGTTCTCCTTACCCAAGGACTGATAATCCGCCAAAGTACGTTCCAACATCTTGGCCACGTTCGAATTATAGGCACCACATAACGAACTATTGGAAGAAAATGCCACGATAGCCACTTTAGATACGGTCCTAACGTCAGTATAAGGCGATTCGAACGTAGCGTCCGTACGCAAGAAGTTCGTCAGAATTTCATTCAGCTTCTGTTGATAGGGCAGCATATTCTCAATCCGCCCTTGTGCCTTGTGCAACTTGGCAGACGCTACCATCTTCATCGCCGACGTAATCTGACGCGTACTCTTGACGGAACTAATTCTATTTTTTACCTCTTTCAGTGAAGCCATTTCTATTTACGATTTATATGAACTGTTTTGCAATCGTCTCTGCCGTTTCCTCTATCTTCTTGCAGACTTCATCATTGATGACACCGGTTTTCAGAACATCGAGTACATCGTCACGATGATTCATTTCAAGATATTCAAGGAAACTGCCTTCAAATTCGCGCACCTTATCCAAAGGTACATTCTTCAACAAACCATGCGTACCGCAGTAAAGAATGGCAATCTGTTTCTCTACAGGCATCGGACTATATTGAGGCTGTACCAGCAGACGTGTATTCTTCTGCCCTTTGTCAATGGTCAAGGCAGTAACAGGATCCATATCGCCGCTGAATTTGGTAAATGCCTCCAGCTCGCGATACTGCGCCTGGTCTATCTTTAAAGTGCCGGCCACTTTTTTCATGGCCTTGATCTGGGCATTCCCTCCTACACGGCTTACGGAGATGCCGACATCAATAGCCGGACGGTTACCTTGGTTGAAAAGGTTCGTATCGAGGAATATCTGTCCGTCTGTAATGGAAATCACGTTGGTGGGGATATAAGCCGACACGTCGCCTGCCTGTGTCTCGATTATAGGCAACGCGGTCAGCGAACCGCCACCTTTCACCTTGCCTTTCAGACTGTCGGGCAGATCGTTCATTTCCCGTGCCACTTCTTCCTGGCTGATAATCTTCGCCGCACGCTCCAGCAACCGGGAGTGCAAATAAAATATGTCACCCGGATAAGCTTCACGACCCGACGGACGGCGCAGAATCAACGATACTTCACGATAGGCAACCGCCTGCTTGGACAAATCATCATAAACAACCAATGCATGACGGCCTGTATCACGGAAATATTCGCCGATGGCGGCGCCCGCAAACGGAGCGTAATACTGCAATGCAGCCGGGTCACCTGCCGTGGCAGCCACTACGATGGTATAATCCATTGCCCCGTACTGACGCAACGTATTTACAATAGAGGCAACCGTAGAACCTTTTTGACCGATAGCCACATAAATACAATATACGGGGTCTCCGGCCTCATAGTTTTCACGCTGGTTGATAATGGTGTCAATGGCAATGGCGGTCTTACCCGTTTGACGGTCACCGATAATCAACTCGCGCTGTCCGCGGCCTATAGGGATCATGGCATCTACGGCTTTCAATCCCGTCTGCAATGGCTGATTCACCGGCTGACGGAAGATGACTCCCGGCGCTTTACGCTCCAGAGGCATTTCACAGAGTTCCCCGCCTATCAGCCCTTTGCCGTCCAACGGTTCGCCCAACGGGTCTATAACGCGTCCCAACATACCTTCACCTACCATGATGGAAGCAATACGTTTGGTACGTTTCACGATGTAGCCTTCCTTGATCTTATCTGTAGGCCCCAACAAAACGGCGCCTACATTATCCTCCTCAAGGTTCATCACAATGGCCTTGATACCGTTGTCAAACTCCAGCAATTCACTTGCTTCGGCATTGCGCAGTCCGTAGATACGCGCCACACCGTCACTCACTTGAAGCACTGTACCTATCTCGTCCAGTTGTACACGGGTATCAATCCCCTCCAGCTGTTTGCGCAGGATATCGGAAACTTCGCTTACTTTTATATTTTCAGACAACATTTTAATTTACGATTTAATTATTTACGATTTACGATTGGAAAACCGCACAGATCACACGATTCTTCTGTTCTTATCAATGAACTGTTGTTTCACTTTCTTCAGTTGGGTAGCGATGCTGGCATCCAGACGGAAGTCGTTGATGTCGAATATAAAGCCGCCTCTAATGGAAGGATCGACTTCGGTTTGCAACTCCATGTGCGCATGCAGCAAGAAAGAGGCACTGTTTCTGATACGTTCCTCGACTTCCCGGCTTACAGGTACTGCCGTTATCAGTTTTCCCACACCGATATGCTTATCCTTACGATACAGGCCCAGAAAACCCAAACAAATATATTGGAGAAAGTTTTCCCTCCGGTTCTTCAATACCAACGTAATGAAACGCGTAAACTCACGCCCGGCAGAAGCATCCCCCACTGCGGCAGTACAGATAAGCGCAAGCTTCTCGCGCACTGTCAGAACGGGGTTCTCCAACGCCATACGCAAATCCGGATGCTTCCTGAAGCTACGGTCAAGCATACTAAACTCCTTGTACAGGGTCTCTTCAGCTCCCGTGCTTTTGGCATATTCCATCAATGCTTTCGCATATCGCATCGAAACAATTCCTATATCCATTTTTTATGAAATTAATAATTAAGGAATGAAAGAATGAAAAACAGCTTTTCAATTCTTTGCAGAAGCTGCCAGTACTTCATCAAGCATACGGTCAATCATTTCCATCTGCTCATGCTTCTCGTCCAGATTCTTGCGGAGCACCTTCTCGGCAATATCCACAGACAGGACTGCCACCTGGCGGCGGATGTCACGAATGGCCTCCTCCTTCTCTTGCTGTATCTGCTTTCTGACCTCGTCCAGTTCCTTTTGGGCAGAGGCTGCCGCCTGCTTACGTGCCTCGACGATAATCTTGTCACGTTCGTGCATCGCTTCCCGCAGGATACGTCCCTGCTCCTTATTGGCAGCGGCAACCAATGCATCGCCTTCTTCTTTCAATTTGGCAAGCTGGGCATTTGCTTCACGGGCCACTTCCATGGACTGGTCAATGTAGGTTTTGCGGCCCTCCACCATATTGGTGATGACGGGAAAACCATATTTGGCCAACACCACAAACACTACGCCGAATGAAAGGAGCATCCAGAACAGCAGACCACTATCGGGTAATAACAATGACATAATTTCATTTACTGTTTGACAATTTACAATTTACAGATTGACAACATGGAAATGCGTCACATGCCGAACTGCATCTTATAAATCGCGGATTATACATCATAAGAAGAATACCAACAGACACACAACTACCGCCAACAGGGCGACACCTTCAATCAAGGCGGCTGCAATAATCATGTTCATACGGATGTCACCGGAAGCTTCCGGTTGACGGGCAATGGCTTCCATTGCAGAACCACCGATTTTACCGATACCTACACCAGCACCGATAACTGCCAAACCGGCACCGATTGCCGCACCTAATTTACTAACTCCCACACCAGCTGCTGCAGCTTGTAATAATACAGATAGTAACATAACTTTCAGTTTTTAAATGATTTATTTTTTAATGTTTATTCTTTATCTCTCTGATAATACTTTTACTTTTTCAGTCTTCTTGTCCTCCTTCTTACCTTCTTTGTGCTCTTCCTGCGCCAGGCCGATAAATACAGCGGACAGCATAGTGAACACGTATGCCTGGATAAAGGCCACCAACAGTTCCAATGCATTCATGAAGATATTGAACAACACCGAAGCTACGGTCAATGTCCCGTTCAAAGCGGGTCCCATGCTGGCAGAAATAAATATCAGGCAGGTCAATACCAACATGGCCATGTGGCCTGCCAGCATATTGGCGAAAAGACGGATCATCAATGCAAACGGCTTCGTGAAAATGCCGAAGAACTCGATGAACGGCATCATAGGCACAGGCACTTTCAGCCACCAGGGCACGTCCGGCCAGAATATATCTTTCCAGTAAGTCTTTGTGCCGAAAAGGTTTACCGCAACGAATGTGCAGAGAGCCAATACCATAGTGACAGCTATATTTCCCGTAACATTGGCACCTCCCGGAAAGAACGGCACCAATCCCATCAGGTTATTGATGAAGATAAAGAAAAATGCCGTCAGCAGATAAGGAGCGAACTTCCGGTATTTAGGCCCGACACAACTTTTGATAATATCATCGTTCACCATCATGATGAACATCTCCATAAATCCAATGAACCCACCGGGAGCCGCACTGCCTTGCGGATGCTTGCGATACCAATGGGCTACGCTCAGAATAATGACGAGCAACAATACACTATTGATGAGCAATGCCAACGTCACCTTTGTAATGGAGATATCCAAAGGACGCACTTCATTGCCCGCCGCATCATGTTCCACCAACTTGCCTTCGTACTTGCTGCCTGCAGGCGCTATGGAAAATCCCTCATACGTCCCTCCGTTTTCTTCAAGACGCGAAGAGAGAAATGCATGCCAGCCCGTAGTTTCACTGCGTAAAATCACGGGCAACGGAATGGTGACGTGTGTCTTGCCCCAGGTCGTAATGTGCCACTCATAAGAGTCACCGATATGCCCGAAGACAATCTCCTTCACATCCACCGTACCCTCTTTCTGCTCGGCGGCAACAGGAATTGATACCAACAGTCCAAGTGTCAGTAATACTCCAGTCAGTATGTTACGCAATTGTCTCATTTTCTTTTTTCTTTTTCATTTTCCGGTTCGCTTCGAAAGTGAAGAAAAACCAGGAATCGTAAATCAAATATATCAGATAGTTTGCTATAAACGTCAGCAGGAATCCTTTTGACTCCTCGCGTACTATAACGCAATATATCAACATTACAATAATGGAGGCAAGCATCCTCATTACACGCATCAGCAGATAAATCTGCAACATGCGCCCCGGTATGTGGTGTCGGCAGTTCTCGGTCATACTGATCATGAATATACCGAAAATATAGAAGAAAAGCGGAATCAGCGGATAGCCGCCAAAGTAATGGTGCGGATTAACCGAATAATACGCCCAACCGCCTATGCCTCCTACCAATACCGTGAGAAGTGTTGTTTGCAACAGATAATTTCGCTTCGTTATAGTCACGCCAACAAACTTTAATTTCTTAATTCCATATTCTAATTGCCTACTGTTGTTCTATACAGACAGCAACTTTTCCGTTACTCATTTCTACAAACCCGCTTTGAATATCAAGCGCGTGTTCTTCGCCACCCGTCACATAGACCAAGGTTCCCGCACCTAATGAAGATACAATCGGCGCATGCTGCGGCAAGATGGAAAATGAGCCCATCGTGCCCGGCAGTGTCACTCTCTCCACTTCTCCATTAAACAGTTCCTTCTCCGGTGATACAATAGTCAAATGTAGTCCCTTCATCATTTCATTTACGATTTAGCTTGTTCCAGCAACTTCTTGCCCTTCTCTATGGCTTCATCAATGGTTCCCACATTCAAGAAAGCGGGTTCGGGCAGATAATCCACCTCACCGTCCAGAATCATCTTGAATCCTTTGATGGTGTCTTCGATAGAAACCATAGTGCCGGGAACTCCCGTAAACTGTTCAGCAACGGCAAACGGCTGCGACAAGAAACGCTGTACACGGCGTGCACGGTTTACCAGCGTACGGTCTGCATCAGAAAGTTCCTCCATACCGAGAATGGAGATGATGTCCTGCAATTCCTTGTTACGTTGCAGAATTTGTTTTACACGCTGTGCCACTTCATAATGCTCCTGTCCCACAATATGCGGGTCAAGAATACGGGAAGTAGATTCCAACGGGTCAACAGCCGGATAAATACCAAGTTCGGTAATCTTGCGGCTCAACACTGTCGTAGCGTCAAGGTGGGTAAATGTTGTCGCAGGCGCAGGGTCCGTCAAGTCATCGGCAGGCACATACACAGCCTGGACAGAGGTAATGGAACCGTTTCTTGTAGAAGTGATGCGCTCCTGCATAGCCCCCATTTCAGTGGCAAGCGTAGGTTGGTATCCCACTGCGGACGGCATACGCCCCAACAAAGCAGAAACTTCGGAACCGGCCTGGGTAAAACGGAAAATATTGTCTATGAAAAACAGGATATCACGCGGTCCGTCTGTTTCCGCCCCCATATCACGGAAAGATTCAGCTACCGTCAATCCGGACAAAGCCACCGACTGGCGTGCACCGGGAGGTTCATTCATCTGGCCGAAAATCAGAGATACCTGAGACTTGGCAACTTCATCGTAATCTACTTTGGATAAGTCCCAGTTGCCCGCCTCCATACTCTTCTTGAACTCTTCACCATAACGGATAACACCGGACTCTATCATTTCCCTCAGCAAGTCGTTGCCTTCACGGGTACGTTCCCCTACTCCGGCAAACACAGAAAAACCATGCTGTTTCTTGGCTATATTATTAATAAGTTCCTGGATAAGCACTGTCTTGCCCACACCGGCACCGCCGAACAGGCCGATCTTTCCTCCCTTGCTGTAAGGTTCCAGCAAATCAATGACCTTAATACCCGTATAGAGCACCTCTTGTACAGTAGTTAAATCTTCAAATTTAGGAGGCTCACGATGAATGGGATAGGCACCCTGGCGGTCCAGTTCTTTCATTCCGTCAATAGAATCGCCCACAACATTCATCAGGCGACCTTTGATCTGTTCACCCACCGGCATAGTAATCGGTCCTCCCAGCGGGTGTACTTTCATACCTCTTTGCAGTCCGTCTGTACTATCCATAGCTACAGTACGCACGGTATTCTCACCGATGTGCTGCTGCACTTCCACAATCAGTCTTTTACCATTCGGTCTTTTTATTTCCAATGCATCGTGAATACTGGGCAGCATGAGTTCCGCCTCTGTACCTTCGAAATAAACGTCCACAACAGGTCCGATTACCTGCGAGATATGTCCGACAATCTGTGACATAAGCAATCTTTTTATATTCTTTTTTCCTTAAAATAATTTCATCTAGTAAAGTTGTAAGTCGCGTGTATCTTCTTAATCCATATCAGCCAAGTCGCGTCTTTCATCCCAATGAATGTTCTTCACACCTATAAACGTTTGTCGGCAATGGTTTGTTCATCCAATTAGTTACATAAACAACGTTTGCAAATGTATAAACAAATCGGTATCCGTTGTACTCTCATCAAACATTTTTTCTACAAATTATACTATTTTGAACGATTAATACTACAAACAGAACAATTTGTTGCAGATACGATAACGTCAGTTAACAATTAGTAAGACAACACAAGCATAAACAAAGAGTGTGTATCAAAGACACGGTAATAAAGCAATGCTTTTGACACATTTGGCATGAAAGTTATATATATGGTAAAAGGGTTCTTTCCTCATGTAAAAAGCAAGAAAATCATTTGCTTGTTTGACACGTTAGGCAAGAAAATGTATTTTTGTATCAGCAGATGAAAATTATAGGAACTAAAAATCAATTTAATATGAAAAGTAAGTTATTCTCACTTCTGATACCCTTGTCCCTCTGCACTGCATGCAATAACAGTAAAGCAAACAGTGTTGCGGTAAACAGTTCTCCGGCAGATACCATTACCGTGTTTACTCTGCCTGCCATCCCTCCCATGCTGAATACTCCCGAACTGCGTGCCGATTATCTGGTACGACATTATTGGGAAAATATAAATTTTGCGGATACCAATTATGTACACCATCCGGAAGTTACCGAACAAGCATGGGTGAACTACATAGATATTTTGAAACTTGTACCTGCAGAAAATGCCGATGAAGCCTTGAAAGGCTTGTTTGCACAAGCTGAAAAAGAAAAGACAAGCTATCTCTATCTTGCAAAGCTGGCGGATAAATATCTATATGACCCTAACTCACCTATGCGTAACGAAGAGCAATACATCTCCGTACTGGATGCCCTTATCGCAACTCCCGTTTTGGATGATACTGAAAAAATACGCCCGAAAGCCCGCCGTGCACTAGCGCAGAGAAACCGTATAGGAACCAAAGCCATAGACTTTACCTATACTTTGGCATCCGGAAAGACAAGCACCTTATATGCCTTGAGTGCCCCTTACATACTGCTGTTTATCAATAATCCCGGCTGCCATGCCTGCACGGAAACCATCGAAGCATTAAAGGATGCTCCCGCCATCAACCAAGCCATATCCTTGAAAGAGCTTCAAATCCTCTCACTCTATCCCGATGAGGAACTGGACGAATGGAAAAAACATCTCTCCGAATTTCCATCCACATGGATCAACGGCTACGACGCCAGGCAAAACATCAGGGAAAACAACCTTTACGATCTAAAGGCTATCCCTACCCTCTATCTTCTGGACAAAGACAAAAAGGTATTGCTGAAAGAGGGTCAACGTAAAAACCTGAGGGGGTAAAATT
>NZ_GL882628.1 GCF_000195635.1 Bacteroides fluxus YIT 12057
CTTGCCGCTGGGCGCTCCCCGACCGATGATTTTTTAAGTAGTTGATTATATGCCGTTTTTAGGGTATAATAAGAACTTAAGAAATAGAATAAGTTAAGTAGTTGATACTCAATATAGGGTATTTTCCATATTGGAAAATCAGATTTTCCATATTAGAAAGTCACTCTTTCCTATTAGATGTTAAAAAGGAAAATATATTTTGCTTTTTTATTGTATTAATGGAAATTTAAATATTCCTTTGTGGAAAATCAAATTATACTTTTTCACCGATATATAGAAAGTCAAATTTGCCTAAATAGAATGTTTATGGAAAATAAGAAAGTACTCAAATTAACCGATTTTCAAAAAAACGAAGAAAACCCCTTTATGAAACAAGCAATTGAAGGGATTGAGAATCACGTTGTTAAGAAATACAAAAGTAGTACGGGAAGTGATAAAAAAGCTGTAGTTGCTGTTGCTGATACAGATACAGGAGAAGTATTCAAAACCTCGTTTATCCGACAAATAGAAGTAGATGAAGAGCAATTTGCAAAACTATACCTTGCGAATTTTGCCGCTTTTTTCAATCTATCACAAGCAGCTATTCGGGTTTTCGGGTATATTCTAACTTGCATGAAGCCTAAGAATGATATGATAATTTTCGATAGGCGAAAATGCTTAGAATACACCCAATACAAATCAGACAAAGCCATATACAAAGGATTGGCAGAGCTCGTACAAAGTGAAATCATAGCAAGAGGTCCAAACGAATATAATTGGTTCATTAATCCGTTGATTGTCTTTAATGGGGATAGGGTTTCATTTACAAAAACATACGTTCGGAAAAAGACTTTAGCTGCCCAAAAGAAAGAAGAAGCAGAGAAACGACAGTTATCACTTGGTTTTGATGAACTGTAACACTCCATTGAGTGAAGCTGCCGTTTGGTC
>NZ_GL882629.1 GCF_000195635.1 Bacteroides fluxus YIT 12057
TAATTTTACCCCCTCAGGTTTTTACGTTGACCCTTGATGATTGGCAAACAAATCGTGCGGATGTAGACCGATGTGTTTAGTATTTCCGAATAATCCGTTACCGTCAACGCCTTCTACGACCTTGATAAATCTGGTTTTGATGTCAGAACAATAGAAATGAACTTCCGTTTCTTCTTTTTCATCGGTAATGACAGATGGCTCCCATAATAAAGTATTTTTGTTTATATGGGACTGGCTAAATTCTATTTTCTTATATTTGTGGATTATAAAAGTGGAAGTTGCTAGAGAGCGTGTATATATGAATCATAGATAATAAGTAAAATGAGCAAAGTAAAGTTTTTGATTTGTTGCCTGTTTGCTATATGCAGTATGGCAGGCAAGGCGCAGGACGTTGTAGCTGATGATACCGGCTACATAGTAAAAGTGGGGCAGATAGCTCCCGATTTCACGGTGAAGTTGACGGATGGCAGAAGTGTTGCCTTGTCGGAACTTCGTGGAAAGGTCGTGATGTTGCAGTTCACGGCAAGTTGGTGTGGGGTATGCCGTAAGGAGATGCCCTTTATCGAAAAGGATATCTGGCTGAAGAATAAGTCTAATCCTGAGTTTATGTTGATTGGCATTGACCGTGATGAACCATTGGATAAGGTGATTGCTTTTGGAAAGTCAACAGGGGTAACTTATCCTTTAGGATTGGATCCCGGTGCAGATATTTTCGCCAAATACGCTCTTCGTAAGGCAGGCATTACTCGCAATGTGTTGATTGATAGGGAAGGACGTATTGTGATGTTAACACGTCTATATAATCCTGAAGAGTTTTCGTCTTTGGTAGCAAAAATTAATGAGATGCTGTCAGAGTAAAGTGGTTTTGTTTATAAGGCATGGATTACATGAACGTTCCGGTTTGGAGACTGTTCATGTAATCTGTGCCTTGTTGTTTGTACTACTGGAAAGATAATCGTGCAAGATAGTCGTAGTGCTCGCCTTCTTTGATTAATTCCGCCTGAAAACCATTTTCAGCAGCATAAAGGCTGAGAGTTTGAAAATCAATATATAGCCAGTCAAAGGAGTCTCCTTTTATATCCTTATATTGCATCTGAAAATCCACTTCACCGTAATAGTCGCCGGCAAGGTCAATGACAAAACTGCCATCCTCTTCTTCAAACAGATATCGCAGGTCGCTGGAGTCCATGAGGATACAACCGCCAGGACGGAGAATCTGCTTCATTTTCAAGAAGAAGATAGGCAGATTCTCCAATTTTCCGATAATTCCGGAACCATTCATTAGCATTAGGATGGTGTCATACGAATCACAAAAACGTTCGTCAAACAGGTTGGTTTGTGTGACATGATGTACGCCGCGCAGTTTCATCACTTCTACGGAAAGCGGTGAGATATCAATGGCATGAACCTCCTTGCCGGCTTCCTGCAAAGCGAGTGTATGGCATCCGCTTCCTGCACCGGCATCCAGAATCTTGCCTGTCGCCATTTTCAAGGCTGTACGTTCCAGCGGAGACATTTGCCTTTCCGAACGGAACAGTTCTTTTACAGGGATTTCGTCTTCATCGAAGAGTGAAGAGAATACCCGCAAACGGTCAGCTTGATGATGCTTGAAATAATCAGTTATGGCTGCACCCATCGGGTCCTTGTCCGCAGACAATAGATCGGTATTTATCATTATTGTTATTTCTTATGTCTGTTGGCACGTTTCCGGCGGATTTCCGCTTTCATTTTTGCTGCACCGGAGCCATGTTGCCCGGTGATATAGGTTTTCTTTTTAGCTTTGGTCTTGATTTTGTTTTCTTCCTTAGGCTTTTCTTTTTTTCCTTTGAAAACAATACCGCCTATCATTGCTTCTTCTATGCTCATAATGTTTTGTCTTTTTTATTATAGAACCGTTTTATTTGGCCGGAAGTACTTCAATCCAATAATCATCCGGGTCATTGATGAAATACAATCCCATTGCGGTATTTTCGAAGCATACCCAGCCATTTTCTTTATGGTATTGGCGTATGGCTTCATAGTCACCTGCTACACGAAAGCAGAGATGGCTTTCGTTTTCTCCCAATTCGTAGGCTTGGGGGTGCTCTTTCAGACAAGTCAGTTCCAGTAGGAATCCTGTACTTCCATCCGTAAGATATACCAGGGTGAAAGAGCCGTCGGACGACTCTTTCCTGTGGTGTTCTTTCAGTCCCAGTGCCTTTTCATAGAATTGAATACTACGTTCCAGGTTAGTGACATTGATATTGAAATGATCGAATTTACTTTTAATCTCCATCTGTTTATTTATGATTTTACGATTTACGCTTATGGGTTGCTGCTTGCGGTTATTTGACCATTGCCTTTAATATTTCCCCTACATACGTACGCGGCATACCCTCCATTGTTGCAGGTGACGGGAGCTTTTTGCATTCCAGTATAACGGTCGGTTCTGTCTGCCCTGTGGGGTAGAAGCGGATTATATAATTTTCTGCTTTTTCTATTTGCTCGTAAGGCTGGTCGGGTGACAAGATGCTGAAGATAACCGGTTTACCGTTTACTTTACCTAAAGAACCGCCGGAATTAGCCGTCATCATGGTCATATTAAACGGATCTTCTCCTATGACGATAACCAGTCTGCCGGCTCCGGTTTGGATGGCATCGGCCGATAACTGGTCGGGGGCTACCTCTTTGTACGCCTGCTGCTGGGCTTTATTTGCCGGCACCAGTGCTGCAGGCTTCTTTACCTGTACGGAAGGGACGATAACTTGTGCGTTTGGCATTCCTGCGCCGGTGTTGCTTTCTGTGCCGCTTATCACATTATTGTTTGCGGCAGGCTGTGATTGGGCGGATTCTATCGTGACTTGTTTCTTGGGAGCAATGACGATAGGACCGGAATTGATCACGCTCTTTTCCACGGTTTTTTCTTCTTTCTTTTCTTCGGCAGGAGCGTTGGCGGTAGCAGCGCTGAGTGCTTCGGTAGCGCCTAAGGCAAGCTCATCTACGAAATCTACTGTTTTTCTGCGCCATTTGGCAAGCCCGCGTACAAGTTTGGTCTGTGCTTTGTTCAGTGCATACTTATCGGTAATCCACTCTTCGGCGGTATATTTTTCTTTGCCTTCACGGTAGTTGAAGCGTATTTTCTCTACTTCAAGTGTGCATTTTTCCGGTTGGCAGGTTGCTGTCAGTTGATAAAGGATTTTGGTACGGTCCAGTGACAAGGCAGTTGAGCTGAAAACGATCCATTCGTCGCCCGTACCCACGATCTGTCCTTTTTCCTTGTCGGAGAATACGATACGGCTTATGTTCTCGTTTTGTTTCAGGCGTGCTTCCATCCAGCCGTATATGCGGTTGTATATTTCGTCCTGGGACATCCCCGGAATACTGAATTCTTTAGTGAATACCACTTTACCGTCAACTTCGGGAACGGCTCCGGCTAGATATTTACTGTCATCCTTGTCTTGTGCGTGCAACATGGCAGGCAGACAAAGGCAAAACAGCGCAAAAAGAAGTTGTGTCAAATTTCTCATAATAGTGTGTCTTTGTTTAATTATGAATTATGAACTGTTAACTGTTAATTCTCAACTAAAAAACTCTGTCCACGGTGTGCGATGGTCAGGAAACGGCAACCTTTGCTTTCGGCAAATGACCGGAAAGCATTGCCTCCCTGATAGTCTTCACTGAAATGCATTGGGACAAAGATAGTGGTTTTTATCCGATTTACGAATTGTTCCGCTCCGCGCATATAATCTTTTCCGATACGGCTATCTACCGGAAACATAGCGACATCTATCGCAGGCGCTGTGTGTTGCAGCAATTTCACTTCGGCCAGGAAGTCTCCTTCGGCCTTGCGTATCTCCTGCGGAGTGGATTCCTCGCTCCAATGCCAGTTGTTCAGGTCGCCGGCGTGGAAGATGCGCCTGCCTTGGAGGTCTATCAGGAAAGAGATGCCTACGTCCGTGGAGCCGAATGCTTCGATGCGGATATGCTCATCCTCGTAGATGTCACCTTTATTAATATAGGTAGCATCTTCTGCCGAAGCGCGACGATGTTTCAGAATATCCTTTGAAAAGATGTAACGTATATCGGGACGTAGGGACTTCCATAAAAGAACTTCGCGATTGAAATGGTCAGGGTGGAAATGCGAGCAGAGTACATAGAGTGCGCCCGGCTTTTCCAGAAGATAATCATGGACGATACCTTTATTATACGCCTCTTCCGAGGAGTCTTTATAGTAGTCGATAATGACTGTCACCCCGTCCGCTTCAATCGCGAAGCCGCTATGGTAAATGTAATCAAGTTTCATGTGCGGATTCAATTATAGCGCAATATTACGAAAAACGCTACACAAACTTCCGGTTTAAGCTGTTATTTTATGCAAAAGTTTTACATGGGCACTTCTATCAGGAGGATGTGCGAATCTTGCAGGGTCTCCAATTCGAAGTTTTTTGTGTCGTAAATGCCCATACCGTCGCGGCGTGAAAGCACAATATCGTCCACTTTGATTTCACCTTCGATAAGGAAAACATATACTCCTGCATGTGACTGGTGCATGTGATACTCCATTTTCCGGCCTGCTTCTATTTCACCGATAGAGAACCAGGTCTGCTGTAGCAATTTGGCGGGAGCGTCACCGTCTGGAGATACAATCACCGACATCTTGTTCTTATGCAGGAACGGGCGGATGTCGAAATCTTGGTAGGCGGGTGGAGTATTCAGCTTTTCGGGCATTATCCAAATTTGCAGAAACTCTACGGGATCCGTATCGCTGCCATTCAGCTCACTGTGGTAGATACCGGTGCCGGCACTCATCGTTTGTATCTCTCCCGGTGTGATGATACGGCTGTTTTTGTGGCTGTCTCCGTGTTTCAGCTTGCCTTTCAACGGGATAGAGATGATTTCCATGTTCTTGTGCGGATGGGTACCGAAACCTTTACCCGGCGCTACACGGTCATCGTTCAGTACGCGCAGCGCCCCGAAGTTCATACGGCGCGGATTGTAATATTCATCGAAGCTGAATGTATGGCGGCTGTCCAGCCAATCATATAGAGAGCGTCCCCGGCTTTCGTCCTTGTCTATAACTTTCTTCATAAATTATTTCCTTTCTGTTAATGGGTTATGGGTAAATAACAAGCTGACAGGTGGAAGGTTTGGCTCGCCATGTTTAATATTTTATAAATCAGAGTTTCACCTCATTCTCCAAGGGTTTCCGGTTTATGAAGTCCTTGATGTTCTGCAGCGTCGTTGAAGCGATATTTGCCAATGCTTCACGCGTGAAGAAGGCTTGATGCGACGTGACGATTACATTGTTGAATGAGAGCAGTCGTGCCAGCGTATCATCATCGATGATCTTGTCTGATTGGTCCTCGTAGAAGTATTCGCTTTCTTCCTCATATACATCCAGTCCGGCTGATCCTATCTTTTTGTTTTTCAACCCTTCTATCAAAGCGTTGGTATGGATCAGTTGTCCGCGTCCGGTATTGATAATCATTACGCCGTCCTTCATTTTGCTGATGGAATAGTCGTTGATGAGGTATTTGGTCTGTTCGGTCAGCGGGCAATGCAGGGATATGATGTCCGAATTGTGATACAGTTCATCCAGGCCGGTATAAACTACTTGGTGTTCACGGGCGAAGTTGTGGTCCGGATAGAGGTCGTAGGCCAGAATATTCATGCCGAATCCCCGCAGGATACAGATCAGTTTCTTGGCTATTTTTCCGGTACCGATGATTCCGGCGGTCTTGCCGTACATGTCGAATCCCAGTAGCCCGTGCAGCGAGAAGTTGCCGTCACGGGTACGCCAGGTGGCGCGTGGAATTTTACGGTTGAGGGATAGCATGAGGGCCACTGTGTATTCTGCTACCGCATAAGGAGAGTAGGCGGGGACGCGCACTACGGTGATGCCGCAGTCGGCTGCTGCCTGTAAATCGACGTTGTTGTAGCCGGCGCAACGTAGGGCAAGGAGCTTTACGCCGTTGGCGGCCATTAGCTTCATTACTTCCGCATCTGCCGTATCGTTTACAAAGATACAGACTGCCTGTACGCCTTGTGTCAGTATGACGTTATGCTTGTTGAGATGACCCTTATAATAGCGGAGTTCAAAGTCGAATTCCTTGTTCTTTTCATTGAATGATGCCTCGTCGTAAGGCTTGCTTCCAAAAAATGCGATGGTGTATGATGCCATAGTTTTATAATTTAGAGTACTACTGAATAAAAAAACAAGTGCGGGGTTTATAAAGTTCGCTTGTCCGATGAAGATAAGCCCCGGAATGGCGAATGTGATTGCTTTTTCTGCGGAACGATCTTTTTCTTTAGTAATGACAAGGAAAAGACTTGAAAATAGCGGTGGAGTCGTTTAGCGTAAGCCGCTACATTAAAATGGATGACCTGCGTAGTTTTGTTTCAATAGAAACAATTGGTTTTTCAATTAAAAACCCTTCCGTTTTTATGTTTTTCTGCACAAAATGCTTTTTTATGTGCCATATTGTTGTACCTTTGCGCCCGAAAACAATTAAAAAAGATTTAGATGAGAAAATTTTCGTTGATTGGCATTGCGATGCTAATCGTTTCAATTCCAACTTTTGCGGGAGGTCTCCTGACAAATACAAACCAACATCCTGCTTTTCTTCGTATGTTATCACGTGGTGCCACCACCGAAATAGATGCTGCCTTGTCCAATCCTGCTGGTCTGGCATTCTTGCCGAAAGATGGTTTTCATGTATCCTTGAGCATCCAGAGTGCTTTCCAGACGAGAAATATTGATGCCGACTTTTTGACATATAATGGACTTGCTATGGTTGACGGAAAGCCGGCTCCTACAACAGCTCCATTTAAAAAATATTATGAGGGAAAAGCTGCCGCACCGGTCATCCCCAGTATATTTGCCGCCTATAAGAAAGGTGACTGGACGATTTCCGGTTTCTTCGCCATCACCGGTGGAGGCGGAAAGGCTTCGTTTGACGATGGCCTGCCTCTGTTTGAATCGGCTGCCATGGCAAGCATTTTTCAGGGAAGCCTGAAGGAGTTGGCGGCAGGAAAGCCATTAATGACTCCCGACAAATATAAAATCAACAGTGCCATGGACGGCAGACAATACATCTATTCCGCACAGTTGGGGCTGACTTATAAGATCAATGACTGGCTTTCTGCTTTTGCCGGTGGCCGCATGAACTATTTCACAGGAGGTTACGAGGGCTTCTTGGATGCCAAAGCAGGTGATACGAACTTGCTGCCTTTGGCTTTGGACTGTGACCAGACCGGCTGGGGACTGACTCCGGTGATAGGTGTGGATATGAAATGGAACAAATTGAACTTCGGGGCCAAGTATGAGTTTAAGACTAATATGAATATTGAAAATAAAACCAATAAACTGGATTATCCTGATGAGGCAGAGGCTTTGGTGGCCGGTTATAAAAACGGTGTGAATACTCCGAACGATATACCCTCCATGCTTTCCGTAGCGGTTGCTTACGAATTCCTTCCGGTGCTGCGTGCATCCGTGGAGTACCACTTCTACGATGACAAGAATGCAGGTATGGCCGGTGACAAACAGAAGTATCTGACGAAGGGAACCAACGAGTATCTGGCAGGTATCGAATGGGATGTAACCAAACATTTGACACTGAGTTGCGGTGGACAAATCACCGATTATGGATTGTCGGACAACTTTCAGAGTGATACCAGCTTTTCTTGCGATTCTTATACCCTTGGCTTTGGAGCAAAGGTGAAGTTGACAGAAAGAGCTGCTATAAACGTCGGTTATATGTGGACCACTTATGAAGATTATACTAAAGCTTCTCAAAACTATAACGGTACCGGACTGAGTGGTACCAATGTTTATAGCCGTACCAACAAAGTGTTCGGTTTGAGCATTGATTACCGGTTCTAGATTTCATTATTCAATTTATATATAAAAGAAGCCGTCTCAAATATTGTGTTGAGGCGGCTTCTGCATTTATCCGTGTTTGGATTAGAACGAATACTGCACCAGTAAATTAAAACGGTTGGCATGGTTCGTTGAGTTGTCGAAGTTCGTGCGCCAGCCGCGCAGATATTCAGCGCCTACCTGCATATTGGAAGATACATTCCAGAAAGCATTGGCTACAAAGTATTGTCCGTAGCGGTAAGTGCCGGGCTCATCGTTGGGATAGCCGTTCTCCGAGTAGAGGCGTGACATGCTGTAAGTGCTTGAAATGAATACTTTCGGGCAGATGTTGTATTGCAGTCCTGCATACCAGCCCAACATTGGCAGTGCCTGCATCTTTCCGTCTTTTTCCGGATTGGGGACGATATCCACATTCAGGTTGCTGATGTCATTCAGATATTGTCCGATCCCTTTTCCATAGTTTACTTGTCCGAATGCCTGCCATTTCTTGCCCATGCTGAAAGTGGTGGAAGCCTGCACGCCATATCCGGTGACACTGGACGCCTTGTCGCTGTCGGCACCGGTGTAGGTCATGCTGCGGATGATACCTCCGATGCGCAAGTGGCTGTTGCCGTTCCAGCCGTATTGTGCGTAAGCGGTGAAATCCGGCATGCGCTGCCGGGCTATCTCCAGCCCGTTATTGGCAGTGCCATCTACGGCAGGCGCTTCGACGGAGGCGTTGAAGCGGAAGTTTTCCAGCCCTTTGTAGGTATATGCCAGTTGGGTGGCGCGATAGAAAGTGGCGCCATTAGGACCTTGGAAGTCGATAGTGGAGGGCAGCGCGCCTAAGTCCATGAAGCCACCATAGGTGTAACCCACCGTGACGTTGCGGAATGACATGTAGGCATTGCGCAACTGGAAAGTTTTGTCGCCTCCCCGGAAGTTGCCTGCGGTATATACAATGAAGTCGCCCAATAATCGGGTATGGCCTACCAGTTTCAGGAAGATCGTGGCTGTGCTGGCATCCATCTGGAATTGGTTCCGGATTTTACTGCTGTTTGGAATGTCGGCGGGGATAAAGTCAATGTCATCCACAATCCCCCCAAAATCGTATTCGCCGGTGGCGCGCACATAGCCGCCGATGCCCAGGGCAAATTTACCCTGCTTGTCCATCAACAGGAAGCGCGGTGCTTTGGGATCATGAATGTAAGGCAGTTGCGATTCGTTCATGATACGGATAATTTCGTCCCCTGCTTTGTCGATGGTAACCATGACAATGCCGTTGGAGGCTTCGTCGTCGATAATGATTTTTTTCTGTGCATGTGCCATGGGGGCGGCCAGTCCGATGCCGCATGACAGAAACATTGTTTTTAAGATTGTTTTCATTTAAGTTAGGTTTTGGTGAATGCGCTTTCAACAACTTATTTTCGAAATGGTTTTGGAGGGAACGGAAGAAAGCGTATATTTGCACCCGAATTAACGGTTGGAGAGTGCCTGTTGCAGACGTCGGGCCAACTTCAAGCGTACGTCGTAAATAGTTAAGTAGTAATGGTATGATGCCGTGAATAGCGGTCGTGTATTCTAGAACACCACGTAAAAAACAGGAGTATGAAGCAAAAAGTATCCGTCCCTTTTATGCTGCTGGGCATTCTGTTCAATGTCTGTCTGATTGCAGCGAATCTTCTTGAAACAAAAGTCATTCAAGTTTGCGGTATCACCGTAACGGCAGGGCTGTTGGTTTTTCCTATATCCTATATCATTAATGATTGCATAGCCGAGGTCTGGGGGTTCCGCAAGGCACGTCTGATTATCTGGAGCGGTTTTGCCATGAATTTTTTTGTGGTGATGTTGGGTCTGATAGCCGTGGCATTGCCTGCCGCCCCTTTTTGGGAAGGTGCGCCACATTTCAATTTTGTCTTCGGAATGGCGCCCCGTATCGTCATAGCCAGTTTGACGGCATTCTTGGCAGGCTCTTTTCTGAATGCCTACGTGATGAGCCGTATGAAACTGGCAAGCAACGGGCGTAATTTCTCCGCACGTGCCATTTGGTCGACGGTGGTTGGTGAGACGGCAGACTCGTTGATTTTCTTTCCGGTGGCATTCGGAGGGATCATTGCATGGCGGGAGTTGCTGGTGATGATGTGTGTCCAGATTCTGCTGAAGTCCATGTACGAAGTGTTGATACTGCCTGTGACCATCCGTGTGGTAAAAGCCATTAAGCGGATAGACGGGAGTGATGTCTATGATGAAGGCATCTCCTATAAAGTATGGAAAATAGGCGATATTTAAAGCCCCTTACCCGTAGCGAGGGGGAAATAAATCAGTGATTATGTCAAACAAATAATTAGCAATGCCATATCTATTCCTCTCCCTACGGGGGAGGGGCAAGGGGAGAGGCTTTTAACAAGATGAATAGGGACACTGCTTTGGTGGTATTCAGTGGCGGGCAGGACTCGACCACTTGCCTCTTTTGGGCAAAACGTGAATTTAAGAAAGTGTATGCGCTGAGTTTTCTGTATGGGCAGAAGCATCGGCAGGAAGTGGAGCTGGCAAGGGAGATTGCCCGTAAGGCAGGTGTGGAGTTCGAAGTAATGGATGTCTCCTTCATCGGCCGGCTGGGACATAATTCATTGACAGATGCCGGCATGGAGATGGACCGGGAAAAGCCGGCGGACAGCTTTCCGAACACTTTTGTGCCGGGACGCAATCTGTTTTTCCTGAGCATAGCTGCCGTCTATGCCCGCGAGCGGGGAATCAACCATATCGTGACCGGAGTTTCGCAGACCGATTTCAGCGGTTATCCCGATTGCCGGGATGCTTTCATCAAGTCGCTCAACGTGACGCTGAACCTGGCTATGGACGAGCAATTCGTACTGCACACACCACTGATGTGGATTGACAAGGCGGAGACTTGGGCGCTGGCAGACGAGCTTGGAGTGCTCGAACTTATACGTCACGAAACGCTGACTTGTTATAACGGTATTCCGGGAGACGGTTGCGGGCATTGTCCGGCATGTACGTTGCGCAGAGAGGGATTAGAGAAATATTTGGCTTCCGTCAAAGGGTAAGCCGCATTGATATTATTAGAAAGATATGACTATGACAGAATTGAAAGACCAATTGTCCCTTTTGGGAAGAAAAACCGAATACCGTCAGGACTATGCGCCCGAAGTATTGGAGGCATTCGATAACAAGCATCCCGGCAATGACTACTGGGTGCGTTTCAATTGTCCCGAGTTCACCAGCCTTTGTCCCATCACGGGGCAACCGGACTTTGCGGAAATACGCATCTGTTACATTCCCGATGTCAAGATGGTGGAGAGCAAGAGTCTGAAACTTTACCTGTTCAGCTTCCGCAATCACGGAGCTTTCCACGAAGATTGCGTGAACATCATCATGAAAGACCTCATTCGTCTGATGGATCCCAAGTATATCGAGGTGACGGGCATCTTTACCCCGCGTGGCGGTATCTCCATCTATCCTTATGCTAACTACGGACGTCCCGGCACGAAATTCGAGCAGATGGCGGAACAGCGTCTGATGAACCGGGAATAAGGTGCTTATAGGCGGAGAGGGCGCTTTCCTTTGATAATTATCTTGTTCCGAAAGGAATAATTTTTGCACCGTTATGTTTTAAATTCCCGGTTGCTGAGATTTATTCGTCCGACAGTTGTTGTATTATCGTCCGACATCCGTTGCATTATCGTCCGACAGCTGTCGGACGATAATGCAACGGATGTCGGACGAATACTTTTTAGCCGATGAAGAATTACTTCATCGTTTCTTCGGAAAGAGTCCGTTGCAATGCCGGAACCTGTTCGTGATGCCGGGCCGGGGGAAGGCGGACCATGCACCGCGGATGATAAATACCTACCAATGGTGATTGCGCGGTATGACATATACGGGATACGGCTTCATGCAATTACCTACAATAAGCGATTGTGCGGATGGTTGCTAATATAGACCTTTGCACCGGTTTATTAACAACATCATAATCGTTATAAAATTGAAAACATATACATTTAGATTTTCTCTTCTGTTCGTTCTTTTGCAGATGTCTCTCTCTATCTATTCGCAGAGAGGGGGAGGGATGGTTTCGGGCAGAATCCTTTCCACGGAAAAAGAAACTGTAGATTTTGCAACCGTGTATCTGAAAGGGACAAGTTATGGAGGAACCACCAATCAGGAAGGCCTCTATCACATCAAGGCGCCTGCCGGTGATTATACGCTGGTTGTATCGGCCGTAGGCTATACGAAAGTAGAAAAGGAGATAAAGCTGGTTGAAGGTGAGAGGGTGAAGCAGAATATCACCATTGCTCCCGAGACACAACAGCTGGATGAGGTGACCATCGTTTCTACCGGAGTGAGCCGGGTGAAAAGGTCGGCGTTCAATGCGGTGGCGGTCGATACTAAGGAACTGCAGAACACCACGAAGAATCTGAGCGATGCCTTGACCAAGGCTCCGGGCATGAAGCTTCGTGAGTCGGGTGGGGTAGGTTCGGACATGCAGCTCATGCTGGACGGCTTCAGCGGAAAGCACGTCAAGATATTCATTGACGGGGTGCCGCAGGAAGGAGTCGGGAGCTCCTTCAGCCTGAACAATATCCCGGTGAACTTCGCTGACCGTATAGAGGTATATAAAGGGGTAGTTCCCGTAGGCTTTGGAACGGATGCCATTGGCGGGGTCATCAATATTGTCACCAACAAGAAACGCCGGAACTGGTTCCTGGATGCTTCTTATTCGTATGGTTCGTTCAATACCCACCGTTCGTATGTCAATTTCGGACAGACTTTCAAGAATGGTTTCAGCTATGAAATCAATGCTTTCCAAAACTATTCGGACAATGACTACCATGTGGAGGCGCCGGTGAAGAACTTTGAGACAGGCAGCTTCAACGAAAGTGAGAAGGTACGTGTGAAACGTTTCAACGATACCTATCATAATGAAGCCATTGTAGCCAAGGCAGGTGTGGTGGATAAGAGCTGGGCAGACCGGCTGATGTTCGGCTTTACCTACTCGCACATGTACAAGGACATACAGACCGGTGTGCGCCAGAAGACTGTCTTCGGAGAAAAGCACCGCTTCGGCCATTCACTGATGCCTTCGATGGAATACAGCAAGCGCAACCTGGTAATCAAGGGGCTGGATATGGTGCTGACTGCCAACTACAACCGCAATGCCACTACGAATGTGGATACTGCCCGTTACGAGTACAACTGGCTTGGTGAGAAACATCCGTTGAACAGCCCCGGAGAACAATCCCGCCAATATTCCCGTGCCGACAATGACAATTGGAACGGCACATTGACCATGAACTATCGCATAGCCCGTGCACACATGTTGACCTTCAACCACGTATTGAGCACTTTCCGTCGCGACAATACTTCGTTGCTGGCGGCAGAAGAGCAGACTGATGCGATTGCCAAACAGACCCGCAAGAATATTTCCGGTCTGTCCTATCGCCTGATGCCTTCTGACAAATGGAATGTTTCGGCATTCGGCAAATACTACCGCCAATACGTGGCAGGCCCTATGGCCGAAGACGGTACGGGCAGCAACTATGTGCGTACCAGCCGTACGGTTGATTCCTGGGGGTATGGCGCGGCCGGAACCTATTTCATCCTTCCCGGCCTGCAGGCGAAGCTTTCTTATGAAAAGGCCTTCCGCCTGCCCACCATCGAGGAAATGTTTGGTGACGAGGACCTGGAAAGCGGTGACATTGGCATCCGTCCGGAAAAGAGCGACAATGTCAATTTCAACTTGAGTTACTCCGGAAGCTTCGGAAAACATTCCGTTTATCTGGAGGGAGGTGTGGTATATCGGAATACAGAAGATTATATCCAGCGTAACGTGCAGGATTTGAGTGGCGGGAAAGAAGGTGCCACTTATATCAACTATGGAAAGGTCTTGACAAAAGGATATAATGTATCGGCACGCTATAGCTTTGGCCGCTGGCTGAGTGTGGGCGGTAACTTTACACAGATGAATGTGCGCGACAATGAGAAGTGGCAGATTGGCAGCACGGGAAATTCCGTACAGAATCTGGGTTATAAGGCACGTATTCCCAATGTACCCTATCAGTTTGCCGATTTCGACGTGAACTTCTACTGGCGCGACCTTTGGAAGAAAGGGAATGTATTGTCCGTGACCTACGACAATCAGTACATGCGCAGCTTCTCTTATTATTCGCAGGCTGTGGGCAGTAAGAATAACGATTTCATGGTGCCCGACCAGTTTTCCCACAATTTGACGTTGAGCTACAGCTTGAAGCAGGGCCGCTACAATCTTTCGTTTGAGTGCCGCAACTTTACAGATGAAGATTTGTACGACAATTTCAGTCTCCAGAAGGCGGGACGCGCATTCTATGGCAAGATACGTGTACATTTCGGAGATTGACAGGACAGTTTTCATGACAGGCAACGCGAGTCAGCGGTTATGTAGGCATGACAGGACACGCTGAGGGCTGATTCGCACAGGTATTAATTATAGTAAAAAAGAAGAAACAATGAAGAAGAATTATTTTTTTGCCGGTCTTCTGGCGACAGCGATGACCGGAATGGCTTTGACAGCTTGTTCGGATGACGATGAACCGAAGCCCGGTGATTCCGGCGATTCCAAAGGAAATTATGTGATCGCCGCCACGGTGAACGCGTCGGGCGGCAAGACGCCCGTCTTATTGACGGCCCGGTCGCTGGAAAGCGGTGAGATTACTGCTGCCGGTAACGGCCTTGTGAACGACGGCGCCAGTTATTGGGTATTTTATGGCAATAAATATCTGTATGGATTGACGTATAATCAAGGGAGTGACGCTGCCACTCAGTCTTTTGTCATGAATGCGGATAACGAGATAGAGAAGCGTCCCCAACAGTATAACACCAAGCGTTTCACTACTTACGGGTTTTATGAACAGTACATCATGACTACTTCTACCGGAGACGGACCTACGGAGTTGAATGATGATCATGGATATACTCCCAAATCCTTCCTGGTCTCTTACCTGGATGTGGAAAAGCAGGAGTATCAAACGAATAAGGTGACCAAAGACACCCCGTTCCTTTCGGAAAACTTCTTGGGGAATGGAGAGTTCGTGACACTGACCGGTATCGAGCAAGTGGGCGGCAAGATTTATTCGGCTGCCACTCCTATGGGGTTGAGCCAGTATGGCTGTGCGCAGACCCATGAGGACGGCAGTTATAAATGGGTATTGCCCGGCAATGAGGGCTTGATAAAGACGGAGTCCGGCGGTTCGGGAAGCAGCCAGTACAAGAAAGGCGAGTTGCAATGGACACAATTCCCTGATGAGTGTTGGGTAGCTATTTTTGCCGACCAGACATTGACGGAGCGGAAACTGCTCAAGACGGATCAAATCAGTTACGCTGCCGGACGCTACAAGTCCCAATACTATCAGATGGTCTGGCGTGCTGATGACGGCTATGTATATGTATTCTCTCCGAGCTATGCCAAGACTGCGAGTGATGTGAGGCAGCAGACTACGTTGCCTGCCGGAGTCGTACGTATTGACACCAAGGCCGAAGATTTCGATGCCGGTTACTATTATAATCTTGAAGAGAAGGCAAACGGTGCTTCTTTCCTGCGCACCTGGTATATTTCCGGCAACTATTTCCTGATGCTGATGTATGACAAGGCTATTACCGCCTCTGATAAAGTGGCGAACCGACTGGCTGTATTTGATGTTTCAACCGGTAGTTTGACTTATGTAAATGGAATTCCAAGTGATGTTTCCGGCTTTGGAGATACTCCGTATATAGAAAATGGCAACGCTTATATCGCCGTGACAACCACTTCGGGAAATCCTGCCATCTATAAGATAACCCCTGCCGATGCCACGGCTACCAAAGGGCTGGTTGTCAATGCGACCCAACTGAACGGTATAGGTAAACTGGAATAAAGATCCCATGAAGAACATTTTCCGTAATATACATTTATGGCTTTCGGTTCCCTTCGGACTTCTGATTGCGCTCATTTGCTTCTCCGGGGCCATGCTGGTATTCGAGACAGAAGTAACGGAGTTTTGCCGCCGCGACCTTTACTATGTAGGGAAAGTAGGGGCAGCCCCTCTGCCGATGGGTGAGGTAGCCGAAAAAGTGGCTGCCGCTTTGCCGGACAGCGTATCGGTGACGGGAATCAGTGTCTTTGCCGATCCGGAACGTGCCTGGCAAGTGAACCTTTCAAAACCCCGACGGGCCTCCATCTATGTAGATCAGTACACGGGTGAGGTAAAGGGCCGGTATGAGCGTGCGCCGTTCTTTCTGCTCATGTTCAAGCTGCATCGGTGGTTGCTGGACAGTATGGAACCCGGAGGGGGAATCTTTTGGGGAAAAATGATTGTCGGTACCAGTACGCTGATGTTTGTATTTGTATTGATATCGGGTCTGGTTATCTGGTGGCCGCGTACAAAGAGAGCTTTGAGGAACAGTCTGAAGATTACGGCAAATAAAGGTTGGCGCCGCTTCTGGTACGGCTTGCATGTGGCCGGCGGCATGTATGCGTTGGTTTTTCTCCTGGTGATGGCACTTACCGGACTCACATGGTCCTTTTCCTGGTATCGTGCCGGTTTCTATAAAATATTCGGAGTGGAAATGCAGCAGGGCAACGGGGGGCATGATGCCAAGGCACAGGCAGGCCGCCACGAGGGAGGCAAGGATAAAAAGGAAAGACCTTCGTCACCTTACAGGCATTGGCAGCAGGTATATGAGGAACTGAAAGGCCGTAATCCGGATTTCAGTCAAATTACGGTTTCCAAAGGGACGGCTTCGGTGGCTTTCAATCGCTATGGTAACCGGCGGGCGGCCGATCGCTATACATTTAATCCCCGTAACGGTGAAATAACCGGAACTTCCTTATACAAGGAGGCTGATGCATCCGCAAAGATACGGGGATGGATCTTTTCTGTTCATGTAGGCAGCTGGGGCGGCATGTTGACCCGTATCTTGGCTTTTATGGCGGCGTTGCTTGGGGCTACGCTTCCATTGACCGGCTATTATTTATGGCTTCGTCGCCTGAGGCGCAAAAGCCGAAGGGGGCCGGTTGTGAAATAATGTTTGCATAATTGTTTTTCCTGTAAAGAAAATGTATCTTTGATGCCGGCTAAGGCAAATGCTCCTGGTGAAGGGGATTTGCTTTAGCCGGCATTTTACATACAAACATACTGCCTTGATCCGGTTTATGCCAGGGAGCAGAACGACAATACTTAAATATATACATTATGAGAAAAAGACCAATCGTACTATTATTGAGCTTGCTAATCTCTTCGGCAAGCGTGCAGACGTCAGCAAAAGATGTGAACAAACCTTTGTACAAGGATGCCGGGGCACCGGTGGAAAAACGTGTGGATGACTTGTTGTCACGGATGACACTGGAAGAAAAGGTGTACCAGTTGAATCAATATACATTAGGTTTCAACCACAATATTAATAATTTGGGAGAGGCTGTGAAGAACCTTCCGGCTGAAATCGGGTCGGTTATTTACTTCGACGCAGATCCGCAGCTGCGTAACGGACTTCAGAAAAAGGCAATGGAGGAATCGCGTTTGGGCATTCCCGTCCTCTTCGGGTATGATGTGATACATGGTTTCCGTACGGTTTATCCCATCCCTCTGGCCCAAGCCTGTTCCTGGAATCCTGCGTTGGTTGAACAGTCCAGTGCTGTAGCGGCCCTGGAATCCCGCATGTCCGGTGTTGACTGGACATTTTCACCTATGATCGACATAGCCCGTGATGGCCGCTGGGGACGTGTGGCCGAAGGTTATGGGGAAGACCCGTATGCTACCGCTGTATATACGGTGGCTGCCGTGAAAGGGTATCAGGGCGATGACCTGTCATCGGACAGGCGTGTAGCTGCCTGCCTGAAGCATTATGTGGGTTATGGCGCATCAGAAGCCGGACGTGACTATGTTTATACTGAAATATCCCGCCAGTCTTTGTGGGATACTTACCTTCCTCCTTATGAAGCGGGGGTAAAGGCCGGAGCTGCGACTCTGATGAGTGGCTTCAATGATATCAGCGGCATTCCTGCTTCTGCCAATCATTATACCTTGACGGAAATTCTGAAGAACCGTTGGAAGCATGACGGGTTTGTCGTATCCGATTGGGGGTCTGTGATACAGCTTGTCAACCAGGGTGTGGCTGCCGATGCCAAGGAAGCGGCGGAGAAAGCTTTTATGGCAGGAGTCGAAATGGATATGACAGATAATTGTTATCAACGGCATCTGGCAGAACTGGTAAAGGAAGGTAAAGTACCGGTGGCAAATGTGGATGATGCGGTTCGTCGTGTGCTCCGTGTCAAATTCCGCCTGGGTTTATTTGAGCATCCTTATACAAAAGAGGTGAAACAGGAAGAACGCCTTTTGCTTCCTGAAAGTCTTCGCGCGGTAGAGCGGATGGCGGAAGAGACGATGGTATTGTTGAAAAATTCCGATAATGTCCTTCCTTTATCCGGGATGAAAAAGATTGCCTTGATAGGCCCGATGGCAAAGAACCGGGCTGATTTGCTGGGCAGTTGGTCGGCACATGGAAGGGCGGAAGATGTTTGCAGTATTTATGATGCCATGCACCGTGAGTTTGCAGGTAAGGCGGACATTCTTTATGCGGAAGGATGTGATTTTGAGGATGAGAGTCGCGGAGGTTTTGCGGAGGCGCTGGATCTGGCAAAGAAAGCGGATGTCGTTGTACTTTGCCTGGGCGAGAAACGGGGCTGGAGTGGTGAGAATGCTTCCCGTTCCACCATTGCGTTGCCATCCGTACAGGAAGCGTTGCTGGCGGCACTGAAAGAGGCGGGCAAGCCGGTAGTTGTCCTTTTGGCGAATGGCCGCCCGCTGGAACTGGTACGCATCGAGAAACTGGCGGATGCTATCGTGGAGATGTGGCAGCCGGGTGTGGCGGGAGGCAAGCCTGTGGCCGGCATTCTTTCCGGACGTGTGAATCCTTCGGGGAAGCTGGCGATAACATTCCCCTATATGACAGGACAGATTCCTGTTTATTATAATCATCGTTCTCCTGCCCGTGAGGGGCGGCAGGGACGTTATCAGGATATTCCAAGTACACCTTTGTATGATTTCGGTTACGGCTTGAGTTATACGGATTATAAGTATGGTGACTTGAAAGTTTCTGCCGACAAGGTGAAACGTGGTGAGACTTTGACGGTGGAGATTCCTGTAACCAATGCCGGGAGCCGTGATGGGCTGGAAACGGTACATTGGTTTATCTGTGACCCGGTAAGTTCCATTTCACGTCCGGTCAAGGAGCTGAAATATTTCGAGAAGCAGTTGATTAAAGCCGGAGAAACGAAAGTGTTCCGTTTTAATGTTGATACTGAGCGTGACTTGAGCTTTGTCGATAGTGACGGTAAACGTTTCCTTGAACCGGGTGATTATTATTTGATGGTCAAAGACCGGAAAGTAAGAATAAGTGTAGAATAAATCTTATCTTTTGGTTGCATACTCCGTCCGGTCCCGGTTGCAGAAAGTCATATTGGCATTGCTGAGTTTGGGAGTGAAGGAGATACATTCTGGGAGGTGTGTCAAAACTGATAAAAGAACGCAAATTACACAAATTACGCAAAAAAGCGAATCTGATAATCGCTGATTATCAGGAAGTCATTAAAAAGCAGGGGTTGTGTAATTCGTGTTAGTTGTGTTCTAAATCTTTATTTTGACACACCTGCTACTGTTTTTATGGATTCTTCCGTTCCCGAAAACGGCCCGTGTGACTGTAATTTGATGGTACACATGGCGGCCGCATAGCATCCGGCTTCCCGGTAGGAAGCTCCCTTGTTGCGCATATACAGGTATCCTACCATATAAGTGTCACCGCATCCGGTAGCGTCTACGATTTGCAGTGCCGGATAAGCGGGAATTTCATGAAATTGCCCTTTGGAGTAAATCAGCGATCCCTTGTCCCCCAGAGTCAGCAATACTTCCTTGACACCCCAGTCTGCTATCATCAGCGCGGCTTCATGCGGCTCTGTACATCCGGTGAGAACTTCCATTTCAGCTTCGTTGGCTTTCAGGATATGGATATATTTCAAGGCTTTCCTCTTTTCCGGCCAATCTACCGGCAGTACTTTCTCGTTCTCCACTTTGCGGAGGAATCCTTGCACATCTACGGAGAGCAAGGCCTTTTGGGACAGGTATTTGATGACGTCCAGCGAAAAATCATCAGCCAGCAAGCTGCCTAAATGGATAATCCGGGCATTGATGTCCTGCAGTCCCTCTACGGTAAAAGGATCGGCTTTTGCCGTGACCCTCTGTGTGCGTTCATTCTGATTTTCTCCATATATATTTTCGAAACATACGGAATGTGTGCTGGGCAATACCTTTACATTGATGCCTTCTTTTCGTATATTCTCCACAATTTCCATGTCCGGATCGGCCAGAGCCGTTACCAGCAGGAAATCATCTGCGTTTAAGTGTTTGATGGCATGTGCGAAATAGAAAGATGTACCTCCCGGCATATATATGGTGCTATTGGGCGTAACTACTTTGTCTTGAGTGATATATCCGATGCAGCATAGGTTGTATGTACTCATCTTTGTTGCTCTTTTCTTCTTTGATTATTACAATTCCTATATTTTTGGCTGCAAAGATAATGATTTATAGTTGAACTGTAGTCATGCGAGACCGGAATAGAATGTGTGTGCCTAAAGTCTATGCTTATCCAGGCCCTTACAAGGAACTCAGGCCTATTCTTCCAATGCGTAGTATTGGTAATCGCGGAGAATCATTTGGAGAAATTTCTCCTGGCTATCTTCACGGGGCGTGACGGAGAGCAGCTTTTGCACCTTTCCTGCAAGTTGCGCGATATGGCGCGTACGGTCTTTCCTGTCCGACTCCAGTGTACGGGTAATGACACTGGCCTGCTCCAGTGACAAGTCGGCGGCTTGCGGATACGTGGGCCGGTAATTGGGGGTCAGATAGTCGAACTCGTCGAGGCTGACATGGATGTTGCGGTAATTTTTCTCTTTGATGACCATAGTGCCGGCGGCAAGGTCTCCCATCCGCTGGCTGTTTTTGGTCAGCAGGACCACCAGGAGCCCGAGTCCTCCCGTAAATGGACCGTCAATGGGGAAGAGCAGCCAGCGCAGCAGGTAAGCACTGATGCCGGGCGTGGAGCCGTCTGCCTTTACCACACGGATATTCATGATCTTTTTTCCTATACT
This sequence comes from Bacteroides fluxus YIT 12057, assembly GCF_000195635.1. GTDB lineage: Bacteria > Bacteroidota > Bacteroidia > Bacteroidales > Bacteroidaceae > Bacteroides > Bacteroides fluxus. The sequence goes on from NZ_GL882629.1 coordinate 21,018, forward strand.
CTGCCCGTGATTGAACATCTCGCAGAGGAATGAGTAGAACAGTACAGGCAGATAAACGGTGACTAAGAAGATAATCAAAGTAAGGTCGGAGTAGAGACGGAATGAGGAAAAAAGAGTCACGGTTGAAAACACGAAAAGTCCGATCAGGATATAGTCAATGACCAGTGCGACGAGCCGTTCGCCGATGCTGGCGGGTGTTTGGCTGATACGGACAAATTGTCCGGTAATAATCGTGGATTCTGTCATTTCCGATTAAATATTTTAGGTATTTCATTGCAAATATATCATTATTCTCTTATTTTTGTTACCGCTTTCGGACAAAACTTATCCAGATACTCAAGACACGCATGAAGGAAGTAACATTTATTCGCCGGAATATCGATAAATGGAAAGATATGGAAAAAGTAGTGGAGCAGGCGGCAAACCTGTCGCCCGACAAGCTTGCCGACGTATATACTGACCTTACCGCCGATTTGGCATTTGCCCAGACCCATTTTCCGGCTTCCCGTATCACTGTCTATCTGAACAACCTTGCTTCGGCGCTGCATAATAGAATTTATAGGAACAAACGTGAGAAGTGGATGCGGATTGTCACTTTCTGGACAAAGGAGATTCCGTCGGTAATGCGCGATGCACGTCGTGAACTGCTGGTCTCACTGATGATTTTCATTGTCAGCGCACTGGTCGGGGTGGTATCTGTAGCCGGTGATTCTGATTTTGTACGCTTGGTTCTGGGGGATTCCTATGTGGATATGACATTGGCCAACATTGCCGACGGCAAGCCGATGGCCGTGTATGACGGTTCGCCGGAGATCCCTATGTTCCTGGGAATTACACTGAATAACGTCATGGTATCCTTCAACTGCTTTGCCATGGGGATATTGACCAGTTTCGGCACCGGATATATGCTTCTTACCAACGGAATGATGGTGGGGGCTTTTCAGACGTTCTTTTATCAGCATGGCTTGCTCTGGGAGTCTACACTCGCCATCTGGTTGCATGGGACACTCGAAATTTGGGCAATCATCGTAGCGGGTGCCGCAGGATTGGCCTTGGGGAACGGGTGGCTGTTTCCCGGCACTTATTCAAGACTGGAATCTTTCAGGAGAGGAGCCGGAAGAGGATTGAAAATAGTGGTGGGTACTGTTCCCGTCTTCATTATGGCCGGCTTTATAGAGGGCTTCATAACCCGGCACACGGAGTTGCCGGAACTGTTGCGCCTCGCTTTGATCCTGCTGTCCTTGTCGTTCATCTTATACTACTATATCTATTTACCAAACAGAAAACAGCATGGAACCACAGAAAACTAAAATTGCATTGTACGTAAAACGTTCTTTTGGCGAGAAATTGGGCGCGTCCTTTGATTTTATCAAAGAGCATTGGAAACTGTTGCTGAAATTTTCCACTTATCTGCTTCTGCCGCTTTGCCTTGTCCAGGCATTGAGCTTGAATGGGTTGACACAAGGGATATTGGCATGGGGTGACGCGGCCGGCGGCGCTTCCGGATATAACGAGGCGGCTCTTCCGTTGGGGCTTATGTCTTACTATGGCTTGTATCTGTTGCTTTATATGGTGGGGACTGTATTGTTGACCTCGCTGGTCTATGCGATGGTTCGCGCATACCAGGAACGGGACAGATGTTTGGAGGGTATGACTTTGGGGGTGTTGAAACCTTTATTGCTCCGCAACGTACGCAAACTGGTTCTGGTAATACTTTTGGGTATATTGTTGTTGGTTTTTGCCGGTCTGGCCCTGGGGTTTATCAGTAAATTGTTCTCTTCCAGTGTGCTCTTGCTGGTGCTATGTTTTATGGTATTGGCTTTGCCGCTTGCGCTGTGGGCTCCTGTATGCCTGTTCGAGGATATTTCTGTTGCAGATGCCCTGGTGAAATCCTATCGTCTGGGTTTGGCTACCTGGGGCGGCATTCTGTCAATGATGATAGTGATGGGACTTGTTGCCGCTATCCTGCAGGGAGTGACGATGCTGCCCTGGTATATCGGCCTTGCCATAAAAACGATATTTACGGCTGCCGAGAGTGGCAGTGCTGCCGTAAATTCGGCAGGGTATGATTTTGTGCTTTATCTGTTGGCCATTGTCCAAGGGTTCGGTACTTATCTTGCCATGATATTCACGTTGGTGGGCTTGGCCTACCAATACGGGCATGCCTCGGAAAAATTGGACAATGTGACGGTAGAGAGTGACATTGATAACTTCGATAAACTTTAGACAGGACATTGGCAGATGATTCATTCTCCGGCTGATACTTTGATTTGCGATACAGCGCAGGTTGCCGCGTGGCAGTCCGATTCGGCGTATGCATATAACCGCGAGCTGATAGCCCCTGACATCAACCTGTTGAGGTGGCTCAGCGAGCAGTTCGGAGAAGTCTTGGGCAAGATATTCGGCAACAGCCTGGTATCGGAATACTCGGATTTGATTTTGATAGGTACGGCTATTCTGATACTGGTCCTGCTGCTTTGGTTTGTTTATAAGAAGCGTCCGGAGCTATTTATGCGCTCCGGTAAAGACGCCTTGCCCTATGCGGTAGCGGAAGATACGATCTACGGCATTGATTTTGAGGATGGGATGGCAAAGGCGCTTTCCGGCGGCGATTACAGGGAGGCTGTACGCCTGCTCTATTTGCAGACACTGAAGCTGCTTGCTGACCGGAAACGCATTGACTGGCAACTTTATAAAACGCCTACCCAATACCTGCATGAAGTGCGGCTCCCTGCTTTCCGCCAGCTGACCGACCACTTTATGAGGGTGCGTTACGGTAACTTTGAGGCAACGGAAGCATTGTTCCATTCGATGCTGGCCTTGCAGGAAGAAATAAGGAAAGGAGGGGAAGCATGAAGGGGAGCCGGTGGTTTACGATAGGTATTGTTGCCTTTTTGCTGCTGATGTTTGCGGTAGAATGCCGGTTGCCGAAGAAGTTTGTATGGACACCGACTTTCGGTCATCGTGACAAGCAGCCTTTCGGATGTCATGTGTTTGACGAATTGCTTGCTTCCTCGTTGCCGGACGGGTATTCGGTATCCGGAGAGACCCTTTACCGACTGGAGCAGGAAGATACGGTAACCCGCAGGGGAATTATGGTGCTTGCCGGCAACCTGCATCTTTCGGATACGGATGTGAGGGCTTTGCTTGGAATGGCCGAACGGGGAGACAAGGTGCTGTTGGCGGCCGGCTCCTTTGGCCGGCTTCTGAAGGATACCTTAGGCTTCGAAAGTAGCTACTCCTATTTCAATCCGGCGGACTTCAAGAGATATGCCTCTTCCCTGTTGTCAAGAGACAGCTTGCATTGGGTGGGGGATTCTGCCGTTTATCCGGCACGGACTTTTTATTTCTACCCCCAGCTGTGCTCCACTTACTTTTGGGCTGATTCTCTTCCGATGAAAAGACTGGCGGAGAGAACGGTTATGGCTGATGAGTTTGTGCATCAAACGGATTCGGTTCCGTCGGATACCGTTTATCGGGTACCGGTCGCCATGTCCTGTCCTTGGGGGAAGGGAGAGATCGTACTGGTTTCAACCCCTCTGATTTTTACGAACTATGGAGTGCTGGACAAGGATAACGTAACCTATGTCTTCCGGCTGTTGTCCCATATAGGCGGTGTGCCCATTATCCGTACCGAAGCCTATATGGAGGAGGCCGGGCAGGTACGGACATCTCCTTTCCGTTATTTCCTTTCACAAAAGCCGCTTCGTTGGGCATTGTACCTGGCGCTGGCTTCCGTCCTGCTTTTCATGATATTCACGGCGCGCAGGAGGCAGCGGGCGATACCCGTCATCCGTGAACCGGAAAACAAGTCGCTGGAATTTATGGAGTTGATAGGTACGTTATATTATCAGAAAAAAGACCATGCCGACTTGGTTCGCAAAAAATACCTTTACTTTGCCGAGGAGCTGAGAAGGGAAATCCAAGTTGACGTGGAGGAGGTGGCGGATGATGAACGTTCCTTCGACAGGATTGCGCAGAAAACGGGCATGGAAGTCTCTGGAATCAGTCACTTTATCCGTGAAGTCAGACCGGTGATCTATGGGGCACATCCCATTTCCGTAGAACAGATGAAGCGGTATATTGATAAAATGAATGAAATAATCAGTCATATATAAAAGGAGGAATTTATGGAAGAGAATATGGAGAAACGGGTGGATTTGACCCTCTTTTCCGGAAAGATACAGGAAGTGAAGGACCGGATCGCTTCCGTCATAGTGGGGCAGGGTCAGTCGGTGGATTTGGTGCTGACCGCCGTCCTGGCAAATGGGCATGTGCTGATAGAAGGCGTGCCAGGGGTGGCAAAGACATTGCTTGCCCGTCTGGTGGCCCGTTTGATTGACGCAGACTTCAGCCGCATCCAGTTCACTCCGGACCTGATGCCGAGTGATGTATTGGGAACGACGGTATTCAACATGAAAAACAGTGAGTTTGATTTTCACCGCGGACCGGTATTTGCCGATGTGGTACTGGTGGACGAGATCAATCGCGCACCTGCCAAGACGCAGGCTGCCCTGTTTGAAGTGATGGAGGAACGACAGGCAAGCATTGACGGGACAACGTACCGGATGGGAGCGCTTTATACCATCCTCGCTACCCAGAATCCGGTGGAGCAGGAGGGGACTTATAAGTTGCCCGAAGCACAATTAGACCGCTTTCTGATGAAGATAACGATGGGATATCCTTCGGTGGATGAGGAAGTGGATATTCTGGAACGCCACCATACCAATGCTTCTCTGGTGAAACTGGAAAATATAACTCCCGTCATTACGAAAGCCGAACTCCTGGAATTGCGCCGCCTGATGGACCGGGTCTTTGTAGATCGGACTTTGCTCCGGTACATAGCTTTGATTGTAGAGCAGACCCGGACAAGCAAGTCTGTTTATCTGGGAGCTTCCCCTCGTGCGTCGGTGGCCATGTTGCAGGCCTCAAAGGCGTATGCTTTGTTGCAGGGCCGTGATTTTGTGACACCGGAAGATATCAAGTCCGTGGCCCCGTATGTGCTTCAGCACCGTCTCATCCTGACTGCGGAAGCGGAGATGGAGGGGTATTCTCCCGTGAAGATAACGCAACGTCTGATCGATAAAGTGGAAGTTCCCAAATAATGTATTTAAACCGCCGTTTCTATATTGTCCTGGTTCTGATTATCCTTCTGACGGGTGCCGGATATGCTTTTATCCCTTTCTTTGCCATCGGGCAGTGGGGACTGCTTGTCCTGTGCCTGGTGGTACTGGCGGATGGGTATATGCTTTACCGCACTCGCGGAATCAAGGCCTTCCGCCGTTGTGCCGCCCGTTTTTCCAATGGGGATGAAAATCCGGTGGATATACGTGTGGAGAGCAGTTACCCGTATCCGGTTGCCGTGGAAGTCATCGATGAAATACCTTTCGTGTTTCAGCGGCGCAATGTCCGCTTCGGGCTGCAACTGTTGCCCGGCGAGGGGAAAACCGTCAGTTACCGTTTATGTCCCACCCGCAGGGGAGTTTACTCTTTCGGGCGGATCCGTGTATTTGCAACCACCCGGATAGGCTTGCTTTCCCGACGTTATACCTGCGGATCTCCTCTGGATATCAAAGTATATCCTTCTTACCTGATGCTTCACCGCTACGAGTTGCTGGCTATCAATGACAATCTCACGGAGTTGGGGATAAAACGTATCCGCAAGGTAGGGCATCATACGGAATTTGAGCAGATAAAGGAGTATGTAAAAGGGGACGACTACCGCACGGTCAACTGGAAAGCAAGCGCCCGGAGGCATGAACTGATGGTCAATGTGTACCGGGATGAACGTTCCCAGCCAATCTATAATGTGATAGACAAAGGGCGGGTTATGCAACAGGCATTCCATGGGATGACTTTGCTTGACTATGCCATCAATGCCTCGCTGGTTCTTTCGTACATGGCCATGCGTAAGGAGGACAAAGCCGGTTTAATCACTTTCGATGAACATTTTGATACTTTTGTACCTGCTTCCAGGCAGCCCGGACAGATGCAGGCGTTGCTTGAGCAGCTGTATGCCCAGCAGACGTCTTTCGGCGAGACGGATTTCTCTTCCTTGTGTATATGCCTGAACAAGCGTGTGAATAAGCGCAGCCTCCTGATACTCTATACCAATTTTTCCGGGATGGGCAGCATGAACCGCCAGTTGCCCTATTTGCGGCAATTGAACCGCCAGCACCGTCTGCTTGTCGTCTTTTTTGAAGATACCGATTTGAAAGCCTATATCGAAGAACCGGCAAAGGATACGGAAGGTTATTACCGCCACGTCATTGCCGAGAAGTTTATTTTCGAGAAACGGCTGATTGTTTCCACGCTGAAACAGCATGGCATATATTCTTTATTGACCACTCCCGGGAATCTTTCCGTCAACGTGATAAACAAGTACTTGGAAATGAAGTCACGCCATCTGCTGTGACATGAAATGGGATTAAGTAAAAAGTGCGACGCTGTTAGGAGAAAAAGTTCCAGGTATAGGAAGAAAAGATGTTTTATATAAGGAGTATACTCTGTTCAAAGCCTGTGAACGGATATTCGCAGGCTTTGAATATATATTCGCGCACTGCGAACGGATATTCACAAGCGTTGAACAAAGTTAATCGTGAGGTCTTGGAGTCCATCCCTCATCGGCTGTGTCCGTGGGTTAGTGAACAATGGACAGTATATCCTCCACGATCTGCTCGTCTGTCAGGCGGTTGGCGCGCAGCAGTTCCTGCACATCAAAGCGGTCTGTAAACTCTTTCCGGGCGCCATAATTGAGGACCTTCATGTCGGCGGCGCCATAGTAGCGGGTGATTTTCTCACCGAAACCTCCGTCCAACACACCGTCTTCCAGCGTGACGACAAGCTGGTGTCCTGCTTTCAATTCTTCCATAAGGGGCTCGTCCACGCCCGTGATGTAACGAGGATTGATAAGCGTTGCATCGATATCTGCTTTCTCTTTCAGCATGGCAGTGACAGACTCTCCCAGTCCGAAAAACGAGCCTAAGGCTACCACGGCTACCTTCGAACCTCGGCGGACCACCTTGTAACGGTTGAGCTCACTGTAATCGGTATCTACCGTTTCATGGCAGCCGGTCACTTCTGTTGCAGGCACACGGATGGCAACCGGATGTTCGTTCTGCCGCATGCTCCATTCCAGCATGGCAAGGTATTCCTCTTTACACGTCGGTGCCAGATAGACAATATTGGGGATGTTGCTGATAAGTGGAATGTCAAAGAAGCAGAGATGGGTTACATCGTTCATGGCGGACAAGGACCCCCAGAATACCAATAGGACAGCCGGATTGTTGTTGATGCAGAGGTCTTGTGAAAGCTGGTCGTAAGCACGCTGGATGAAGGTACTATATACCCCGTAAACAGGTTTTCCGCCGTTGGCGGCAATGCCGGATGCCAAAGCTACGGCATGTTCTTCGGCGATGCCGACATCCACAAACTGTTTGCCCGCTTCCTTACGGCGTTCCGGAGTAAATCCCATTACGGTAGGCGTTCCGGAAGTGATACCTACCACACGTCTGTCTTCCCGCATCTTTTTCAACAGGTAGCGTGCGGTTATATCCGCATAGTTTTCCCCATTGCCGTAATCTACTTTCGGCTTGCCGGTTTCAACATCGAACGGAGTGCGCCAATGGTAGGCTTCCTTATCCAGTTCGGCAGGTTTATAACCCTTGCCTTTCACGGTATTGATGTGTACCACTACCGGATGTTGGATATCCTTTACGGTAGAGAAGGCTGCAACCAGTGCTTCTATATTATTGCCGTCCGCAACGTATGTATAGTCCAGCCCCATGGCCTTGAAGAAATTACATTCACATTCTCCGTTGCTTTCACGCAGTTCCTGCAGGTTGCGGTAGAGTCCTCCGTGGTTCTCGGCAATGGACATTTGGTTGTCGTTGACGATGATAATCAGGTTTGTGCCGAGTTCTGCCGCATAGTCCAGGCCTTCAAAGGCCTCACCTCCACTTAATGAACCGTCGCCAATCACGGCTATGATGTTTTCGTCGCCTCCGGTCAGGTCCCGTCCTTTGGCGAGTCCGCTTGCCAGGCTGACTGAGGTGGAAGTATGCCCGATAACGAAAAAGTCATGTTCGCTTTCCTGCGGTTCGGTATAGCCGGATACGTCATCATACCGTTCGGGGTAGAGGAAGGCATCTTTACGTCCGGTCAGCATTTTGTGTACATAGCTTTGATGCGACACATCGAATACGATCTTGTCTTTCGGGGAATTGAATACATAATGCAGGGCAATGGTGGCTTCAACCATTCCGAAGTTCGGACCGAAATGCCCGCCGTGCTCGCTTAGCTTTTGCAGCAGTGATGTACGGATTTCACTGCCTAAGTCGTTGAGTTCTTTATATGACAGCTTTTTTACATCTGCCGGGGAATTGATGTTTTCTAAATACATATTGAATCGTTTTTAATTAAAGTTTCTGATTATCGTTGCAAAGATACTGCCGTCTTTGCAGGCAGTTTGTATATGGATTACGGATTGTCTGACCATTATTACTTCCTGCTCCAAGAAAGAATGTCCTCCTTGGTTGCACCGTTCAGCAGTTTCCCTTTCTGCCACTTCAGGTCAGGATAGGCTTTCCGCAGTTCTTTCTCGGCATTGGAGATACCGCTTCCGCCCGATGTGGCAAATGGAATGACTGTCTTGCCTGCCAAATCATTGCTTTCTATGAATGTATTGATGATTCTCGGAGCCAGGTTCCACCAGATAGGGAAACCGATATAAACAGTATCATAGCCGATAAAGTTCTTCGGCCGGACACTTAATGCAGGGCGTGACTGGGCATCTGCCATTTCTACGCTGCTGCGTGAAGATTTGTTATGCCAGTTCAAGTCATTGGCGGTGTACTCTTGGGCCGGTTGTATTTTGAAGAGTGTCCCGCCAGTAGTTTCCGCTACGAGTTTGGCTGCTTTTTCCGTTGTTCCCGTAGCCGAGAAATAGGCGACCAATGTTTGGCTACTCTGTTTCTGTGCGTGTGCAGAGATACACAACACTGCGATTGCTGTCATACATAATGCAATTCTTTTCATACGATATATTATTTAGTTAAGTAAATGGATATGATTTATATATAGCTTGTTCAAAGTCATTCGTCTTGTTGGGGGCAAAATTACAAAACGGGAGTCGGTTGCCTAATACCTCATTTACAGAAAAAAATACCTTATTTACAGTTGTAAGTAGATTATTAATATTCCTGTTATTTAAGAGGTGTGATACGTATCATTTCTATATGAAACTTCTTTTGAACAATCTTATATTGGGAATTCAATTTGCCAGAATACAATGATGGCATTTAAAACTACAGATAAGTCTTTTTGTTTACTTTTGTGCTTTTGAAACCAAGTCCTTTTAGAACTATACTTGACGTGTATATTTCTCT
>NZ_GL882630.1 GCF_000195635.1 Bacteroides fluxus YIT 12057
TAATTTTACCCCCTCAGGTTTTTACGTTGACCCACTTTTGTAGGGTCAACGTAACAATCTGAGGGGTTTTTAGTTATGATTCATCCGTGGGTGGATGGTAACGGCAGAACGGCTCGGTTGCTGATGAACTACATCCAATTTTGCTATCACCTTTTCCCAGCCAAGATATTCAAAGAGGACAGGGAAGAATATATACTTTCCCTGCGCCAGTGTCAGAAAGAAGAAACCAATCAGTCATTCTTGGACTTTATGGCTGGTCAGTTAAAGAAATCCCTCTCTCTGGAGATTAAGCGGTTCAATGCTTCGCAAAAGAAAGGATTTAGCTTTCTGTTTTAGTCCTTATTTGGTATAACAGATTGCGGTTTTGCTTGTTTTTTGCTTGTACATCTTTTCTTTAGTTGAGAAATCAAAGTGTCAATGTTTTTGTCACGTTCGGCAATCTCCTGATGCAGTTCCGCATTACTGTGTTCCAGCTCTTTCAGTTTACCGCTTTACTCTTTTCAGTAGAAATATCCGGGGCAGTCTTTGGGTCTGTAACAGGCAAGAGCGTGAAACAGTCTATATTGGGGGCCCAGCAGTAGGAACTTCCCATGCGGAGAGAATTGAAGCCCGGCTGTAGATTGATATAACATGTCAGGCTGGCGTGTTTCCCGGTTTCAGTTTCCAATTGATCGAAACATATTGTCTTGTCATTGTTCATGTTGATTTCTAATTGGCTGTAGGGCTTTCCGATATAATGTATGTTCATCATATATTTACCGCCTTTTTCACTATAGACCGACCAGAGGGCATGGTTCTCCATGCTTCCGCCGATATGGCTTATCCCCATTCCGCCTGAGGCTCCTTGTATAGGAGTATAAGCTGCTGTTTTGGGACTTTTGCCAAGGTCGTTGAAACAAGGCAGATAGGCCCATTCGGCTTCATAACGTACCGGTTCGATACGCTGTTCTCCTTCGGCGCGCAAGATTAGTACGCTGCGCGGATTCAACGTGTATTCAAGGACGCCGTCCTTTAGGGGCTTGAGGTTTTTCCGTTGAACCAGGTCGCGCAACTTTACATTGCCGGCCAGTTCCAGCAACTGCATCGGAACAGAGAAACTGCATAGCGTGTCTGATGGATTATACAAGGCGACGGCACGCACTGCTCCCCGGCGCTTCTCGATATCCTTAACCAGTACATACCCTTCACCCTCATGTTGCACAACGTATGCCTGTAATCCTAGCGGGTCCTGGTTCAATGCGATGAGCTCTTCATTTTTCAAGAGATTGAGCGATGCTTCGGAAATGGTTGTCAAGTCACAGCCGATAAGAAGGGGCGATGCCAGAATGCACCACATGCCGAAGTGTACTTCTTCCTCATTGGGAGCCAGTCCCCGGCCGATTTCCAGCATATCCATATCGTTATAGTGCCCCTCTCCGGCATAAGCCGAAAGATACAGGTTCTTGCCGATGATGTATTTCACCGATTTCCAGTTTGGAGCAATGTCGGGGCTGATGCGCCATGAGCGTGCCAACTTCCGTGCCCACGTACCGGGAAAGGCCCAGCGGCAGATATTGATGGATACGTGCCCGGCGCCCACTTGGTCGATGGCTTGCCGGATTTCGGTGTAACGTTTCTCCTCTTCCAGATTCAGCTCTTGCCCGGCACCACAGTAATCTATCTTGATGAAGTCGAAATTCCAGTCGTTGAAATAGAGGGTGGCGTCCTGACGCTCATGTCCGTACATGCCGGCACCTACGCCATTCATATCCTTGTCCCAGATAGAGCCGCAAGTGTTACTGCCGGCATCCGAGTAGATACCGGCTTTCAGCCCCAGCGAATGAATATGGTCGGAAACGACCTTCATCCCACGGGGAAAACGGGTGGGGTGAGGTTGCATGATGCCTTTTTCATCTCGTCCGCCGAAGAAACCGTCATCCACGTTGATGTAACGGTATCCGGCATTTTTCAGTCCCTTTTCGATCATGGCATCGGCTTGCCTCATGATTAAAGTGTCATTGATGTTTACGCGGTAGGTATTCCACGAACTCCAGCCCATTACGGGCGGTTCGAATACGCGGTTTGTGTTTTGGGCGCATGCGATGGAGCAAAGTCCTGCTACCGCTATGCCCAGTAGGGTTTTTCTTATCATGTTGAAACGTTTGTTGGAGGTTCTGTTGCAAATATAATCAATGTTATTGTTTTCACGGATTTAATTTACGAATAAAATAATTATCCGCCATATTATCCCTCCGTCCGGCTCTTCTACATTACGGCATATCAGTGCAACAGGGAGGCTGGATGCGTGTATAAGCCTGCCGGGAAGACTGTATAGGGGAGATGTGATTAAAAGCCTTTCAATATCATATTAAAAGCCTTTTAATGCCATATCAGTATGGGAGTGAACCTGGCAGATACGATGGACGAACAAGGATGAGCCATGCAGATAGCCGGCTAGGGAGATGAATGCGGATAATCATTCATATAAATAGCCTATTATTTTCCCACCTTGATAAATTTTCATACTTTTGTCAACTTCTTATGAAGATTCAGAAACCTACATAATTAAAATTAATCTTATGGATCACACACAACCCCCTAAAACTATTTTCGCAGACACGAAACCGCATTATGACCTTCTTGACGGACTGCGTGGCGTAGCCGCCCTGATGGTTATATGGTACCACGTATTCGAGGGATATGCTTTTGCCGGCGGTGGCATTATTGAAACTTTCAATCACGGATACCTGGCTGTGGATTTTTTCTTCATCCTTTCCGGATTCGTTATCGGTTATGCCTATGACGACCGTTGGGGCAAGGGTTTTACCATGAAGGACTTCTTCAAGCGGCGTCTGATACGGCTTCATCCCATGGTGGTGCTGGGAGTAGTGTTGGGGGCTGTCACGTTCTGTATCCAAGGATGCGTGCAGTGGGATGGAACACAGGTGCCCTTATTGATGGTGATGCTGTCATTGCTTTGTTCGATATTCTTTATACCTGCCATGCCGGGGGTAGGCTATGAGGTCCGCGGTAATGGGGAAATGTTCCCGTTGAACGGTCCTTGTTGGTCCTTGTTTTTCGAGTATATAGGTAATATCCTTTATGCTTTGTTCATCCGCCGCTTATCCAATAAGGCATTGGCGGTACTGACGGCGTTGTCGGGAACAGCCTTGGCGCTGTTTGCCATTTTTGATGTTTCCGGTTACGGCAATATGGGGGTAGGCTGGACGTTGGATGGAGTAAATTTTGTCGGCGGATTGTTGAGAATGCTTTTCCCTTTCTCTATGGGTATGCTCCTGTCGCGCAATTTCAAGCCTATTCCACTGAGGGGGGCATTCTGGATATGTTCCGTTTTATTGATTGCCTTGTTCTCGGTGCCTTATCTGGAAGGTGCTGAACCTGTTTGCACCAACGGTGTCTATGAAGCATTCTGTGTACTTGTGGCTTTTCCCGTGATTCTTTGGATCGGTGCGTCGGGAACTGCTACCGACAAGAAGTCGGCCCGGATATGTAAGTTCCTGGGAGATATATCCTATCCGGTTTATGTGATACACTATCCGTTCATGTACTTATTCTATGCATGGCTGATCAAGAACCAGCTTTTCACGCTGGAGCAGACTTGGCAAGTTGCCTTATGTGTCTATGCATGGAATATATTGTTTGCTTACCTGTGCTTGAAATTGTATGACGAGCCGGTACGTAGATATTTGGCTAAACGTTGAGACGAAATAAAATGGAGATTATGAATAGCAAGGCCGGTTACCGGGTAAAGGAGTATAGCGGGCCGGTAAAAAGATATTGCCAGACATTGGATCTGAAGGAAGATCCGGAGTTGATAACAGAGTATATGAAGCGCCATAGCCAGGCAGAGGCTTGGCCTGAGATCATTGCGGGTATCCGGGAAGTGGGTATTCTTGAAATGGAGATTTATATTCTGGAGAACCGCCTCTTCATGATAGTGGAGACACCACTTGATTTTGAGTGGGACACGGCGATGGAAAAACTGGCCGGATTGCCCAGGCAGGCAGAATGGGAAGATTATATGTCCATTTTTCAGGTTGCCAGTCCGGGAGCTACTTCGGCGGAAAAATGGCGGTTGATGGACCGGATGTTTTATTTATACGAGTAGCTTGTAACGGAGGAGGTGGTCAAATCCTGCCATGAATGCAGCAAGTACCGCAAGTACCACCACCGGCTTTTTCATTCCCTGTAAAGTTTAGGCTTATCTTGTCTGGAGAACATTTTATGGGCAAATAGCTTTTCTGTTACCCCTTTTCAGAGTGTACTGAGAGGGGGTAGAAACAAATTATACCTTTTTTAGTAACATTTCGGAAACGTATTTTAACTTATCCATATCCTCTTCATAACAATTTCACGGTACTCTTTTTCTTCTCATTCATACATTTGCAGTGGATTTCTTTTGCATGAATAAAAGGCGCAATAAGATCTTTGATATTAACCATTAAACAATGTACAATGAGAAAAGCATTTTTGGAAAAGTGCATAAATCAGCATTTATGCCGCATTGCATGGGTACTGTTACTTTTAGTACCCGCAATCAGTAGCCTTCAGGCTAATCCTTCTCAAAACAAGCCCATTACGGGAATTGTGACATCGGCTACGGATAATGAACCGTTGATCGGTGTCAGTGTGCAGGTAAAAGAAACTGCTACCGGAGGTATTACCGATATGGACGGTAAGTTCTCTGTGGACGCTCAGCAGGGGCAGACGTTGATATTCTCTTATATCGGCTATCAGACCCAGGAAATTCAGGTGGGGGCTTCATCCGTTATCAATGTAGTATTGAAAGAGGATTCGGAAATGTTGGACGAAGTGGTGGTTGTAGGTTACGGTGTTCAGAAAAAGAAGCTGGTAACGGGCGCTACCGTACAGGTGAAAGGTGATGATATCGCTAAACTGAATACCAACAACCCGCTACAGGCTATGCAGGGGCAGACACCGGGTGTGAACATCACTTCTACTTCCGGTCAGCCGGGAGCTGACATGAAAGTGACTATCCGTGGTTTGGGTACTGTCGGTAATTCCGCTCCCTTGTATCTGATTGATGGTGTAGGCGGTGATATTTCTACTTTGAACCCGGCTGACATTGAAAGTATAGATGTCTTGAAAGACGCTGCTTCGGCTGCCATCTATGGCGCGCAGGCTGCTAATGGTGTGGTGCTGATTACTACCAAATCGGGTAAGGAAGGCAAGGCGGTGGTTTCGCTGGACGCTTACTACGGCATCCAGAATGTAGCCCGTAAAGCTGATATGCTGAATGCACGGCAGTATATGACCATTATGGATGAGCAATCGTTGAATAGTGGCAACGGTGTCTATGATTGGAGCAGTTTTAAATCTATTTATGACGCCGATGGCAATGTCTATGATACTGATTGGATTGACACCATGTTCAAGGATAACGCCAAAACTCAAAGCTATACACTGGGCGTCACCGGTGGATCGGCTACTTCTACCTATGCGCTTTCTTTGGGATATATGCAGCAGGAAGGCATTGTGGGTGGTTCGGACGTATCCAATTATGAGCGTTACAACTTCCGTATCAACTCTGACCATCAAGTCATCAAGAACCTCTTGAAAGTGGGTGAGCAAGTAAGCTTTGTCTATAAGAAAAACAACGGCGTCAGTGTGGGCGACTTGTACGGCAATACTTTACGCGGTGCATTTGCCACATCTCCGTTGAGCCCTGTATATAGTGACAATAATTTGTATGACAATCCTTACAATGATACCAGCAACAGCGACTGGTATAATGCCGACGGCAATCCTTACGGTTACATGATGACAAATACCAATAACGAGAATAAGGCTGCTACTTTCACCGGTAATGTATATGCAGAACTGACTCCGGTCAAGAACTTGAAAATCCGCACGGTGTTTGGCGCTACGTATGGCTCCAGTGAATACCGCAGCTATACTCCGCTTTATCAGTTTGATATCTATACGAAGAATACAGAAAACACCAAAGTCAACCAGAATATGAACCACGGTTTGACATTGGTATGGACCAATACTGCACAGTATGACTGGACTTTGGGGGATCATGCGTTCAATGCTTTGGTCGGTATGGAATCTAGCCGTTATGAGGGTACCTATGTAGGCGCGAGAAGCGGTGTGCTGAAAGAAGGTTTTGATGATTGGGACCATGCTTTTGTCAACAATGGTTCCGCTACCACTACCGAACAGGGACTGGGTGCCGAAGGAAAGCCGAACGATGAGACCAGGACTGTTTCCTACTTTGCCCGTTTGGGATGGAATTGGAAAGAGACATACATGATCAATGCTACTGTGCGTGCCGACGGTTCTTCCAAATTTGCCAGCGGTCACCGCTTTGGCTATTTCCCTTCCGTATCGGCTGGTTGGACCCTTACGAACGAGGCATTTATGGAAAGTACCCGTGAGTGGCTCGACTTCCTGAAACTTCGTGTCAGCTGGGGACAAGTCGGTAACCAGAACATCGACAATTACCAGTACACGGCTCCCATCAAGAGTTCCACTACCAATTATCTGTTTGGTACAGGCCTCGGTTCTGCCAATCATGTATGGGGCGCTTATCCCAGTCGTCTGGCCAATGAAAACGTGAAATGGGAAACTTCCGAACAATACAATGTAGGTATTGATGCACGTTTCCTTGACAGCCGTCTGGGCATGAATGCGGATTTTTACGTGAAAAACACCAAGGACTGGTTGGTACAGGCTCCTATCCTTGCCACTGCAGGTACGGGGGCTCCTTACATCAACGGTGGTGACGTTAAGAATACAGGTGTTGAACTTGCTCTGACTTGGAACGACGGGATAGGAAAGGACTTCCATTACAATATCGGAGTGAACGGTACGTATAATAAGAATAAGGTTGGAAACATTCCTACCGAGGATGGCATTATCCATGGCAGTACGAACCAACTGTATGACAACTCTCCCGAATTTTATCGTGCTTCCAACGGTCATGCCATCGGTTACTTCTGGGGCTATAAGACCGCCGGTATCTTTCAGAACCGGCAGGAAATAGAAGACTGGATTGCGGCAGGAAACGGTGTGTTGCAAAGTAATGTACAGCCAGGTGACGTGAAGTATGTTGATGTGGACCGTAATGGTGTGATTGACGATAGTGATAAGGTGGATCTGGGTAACGGTATGCCGGACTTTACTTATGGTTTCAATTTAGGCTTTGACTATAAAGGTTTTGATTTTTCGTTGAATGCCAACGGGTCTGTAGGCAACAAGATTGTGCAGAGTTACCGCAACCATACCAATAAAAAGGCCAATTATACTACAGCTATCCTTGACCGTTGGACGGGTGAAGGTACCAGTAACCGTATGCCGCGCGTGACCGATACCAATATCAACTGGCAGTTCTCCGATCTTTACATTCAAGACGGTGACTTCCTGCGTATCAGTGCCATTACATTGGGCTATGACTTTTCCCGGTTGTGGAAGAGCAAGGCCATTTCCCAGTGCCGTGCTTACATACAAGTGCAGAACGCATTTACTTTCACCAAATATGATGGCATGGATCCCGAAATCGGTTACGGCCCTCAGGACAGCAACAGCAAGAGTTGGGTGACGGGTATCGACTATGGTTACTATCCTCGTCCGCGCACCATACTTTTCGGCGTTAACCTTAAGTTTTAATTGAACAGAGTACCAGTACTCATAAACTAAAAACAAGAAATCATGAAATTCAAATTAAATATTCTGGCTTTAGGATTGTTCAGCCTCGGGCTGGCATCTTGTACAGACAGTTTCCTGGATGTAGAGTCTAAGACGGAATCTTCCACCGGAAACTATTACAAGACGGAAAGTGACGCTTATCGTGCCTTGGTGGGTTGTTACGACGGTTGGCAATGTACTACCTCCAGTGAGGGGGTGGGCTTTTATCTGGCTTCGGAGATGATGGCGGACGAATGTTATGGTGCCACGGGAGTTGCCGACGGACGCAACTACCAGGTGATTGACCGCTTTGATCAGGCGCAGTCTTCATCGGACTTGAACTTGTATGAAACGGATTGGAAAAACTATTATGCGGCCGTTTACCGTTGTAATGAGTTGATTTCACGCGCCGATGGCATCAACTGGACCAGTGAAGCCACGAAGGGTACTTATCTTGGTGAGGCACATGCTATCCGTGCACTCTGTTATTTCGATATGGTTCGTCTGTGGGAAAACATTCCTCTGCTGGATACTCCCACTACCGACAACATTGCACAGGCTGCTCCCGATGAAGTTTACCGACTCATCATCAGTGACTTGAAATATGCAGCGGAGAATATTCCTGCGAATGCTTATCCCAAGGCACAGGCTGCATCCAACGACGGACATATTACAAAGTATGCGGCTGAAGCTCTTTTGGCGCGTGTTTACCTGTTCTATTCCGGCTATTATGGTAAAGAGCCTGCCGACCTTACTAAAGCGGAGGCATTGGCGGCAGTGGAAGATGTGATTGCTTCTGAAGAATTTGACTTGGTGGAAGAGTTCAAGAATCTATGGCCGGCCGCTTCCGTTACCTGGACAGCTAATGCTGACGGCAGCTATACCAAAACAGATACTTATGCGGGGCGTGGCAATGTAGAGACAGTGCTGGCACAGAAATTCAACTATACATCCGATTATAACGGCAATGCCGACGGTAACCGCTGGCAGGTGATGATCGCTCCCCGTAACTTGATTACCGTACCGTACGGACAAGGCTGGGGTGCCTGTACAGTGAGTCCGAAACTGGTGAACAGTTATCAGTCCGGTGACACTCGCGCCGCTGCCTCTATTATTGATTATACAAGTGAGGGCATTGCCGACCGTGACAACTTCTCTTTACTCTATAACGACCAGCGCGAATATACCGGTTATGGTATCAAGAAATATGCTCCGCTTGCCATCTGGCAGCAGGCCGATGATGGTACTTGGAGTGAGGTCAATGAGGTGATGGGTAAGGAAATTGGCGCAGGCGAGTACCAGATAAGCCAATACCAGGATTTTGTCGTGGTTCGCTATTCCGATGTGTTGCTGATGGCGGCTGAACTTGGTAGTCCTAATGCACAGGCTTATCTGGATGCCGTACGTGACCGTGCTTTCGGCGGTGATACCGGCAAGCGTGTGACAGCGACGAAAGAGAACATCTTGAAAGAACGTATGTATGAATTTGCCTTTGAAGGTCTGCGCTATTGGGACTTGCTTCGCCAGGGCGTGGATGTTGCCGCTGCCGAGATTGCCGAGACTCGTACCTTGCTCAGCGGTGGAGTGGAAGATGTCGTGACCATTCAAGGCAGTAAGATTACGGCGACGAGAGGTTTATGCCAGATTCCATACAACCAGATTAACCTTTCAAACGGTGTACTGAAACAGAATGCCGGTTGGTAAAACGGATGTGTAACAAATAAAAAATCTAAGATATGAAATTAAACTATTATATCTGCTTGCTTATGGCAAGTGTACTGTCGATATTCAGCGCCTGTTCTCCTGATGAATATGACTTGGGCGACAAGGGGCTGACCACTGATGACCTGGTAGAGGGTATTGCTTATACCATTACCCATGATTCTGAAAATCCGAACATCATTTATCTGGAAAGTAAACTAGGGGCTGGCTACACTCCTTTGTGGGAACATCCGCAAGGACGTAGCCAGGAGAAGAAGGTGACGTTGAAGATTCCGTTTGAAGGGACATATACAGTGACGTTCGGTGTGGAGACACGTGGCGGTGTGGTTTACGGTGAACCTGCTACATTTGAGGTCAGTTCTTTCTGTGCAGAGTTTGTGGACAATGAGTTATGGTCATTTCTTACCGGTGGCGTCGATAGCGAGAAAGTTTGGATCTTCGATAATGGTTCCTACGGTTATGCGGCCGGCGAGTTGACCTATGCCGATCCATCGTCCACTACGGAATGGAACAATTGGACTGCCAATTGGGATCCGGGCAAGGGGCATACTGGAGATGATGGCATTTGGGCCAGTACAATGACCTTTGACTTGAAAGGTGGAGCGAATGTGCGGGTACATTCGGAGTCGGTTTCGGGTACTGAGGATAGCGAGGGAACTTTTATGCTGAATACGGATAGCCATACCATTACTTTTACCGACTGTGACCTGTTACACACTCCAAGCTGGAGTGACCGCAGTACAAACTGGAGGAGAGATTTGAAGATATTGGAGTTGGATGAGAACCATCTGCGTGTGGCGGTGATGCGTGACAACAGTGAGGGTGCCTGGTGGCTGATATGGAATTTTGTTTCCAAGGAGTTTGCCGATAACTACGTACCCGAAGAACAGCCGGAGCCGGAACCTACATTGCCGGACGGATGGAAAGATGCCGTATCCCAGACTGTAAGCACTACTATTCAGTGGAATATGTCTGCAGATGTTCCTTTCGACTGGGCAAATCTGGACGGTAGTCTAATGAACAACTTCACGGCGGGCAACTATCCTGATTGGGCCACTCCGGTTGCTGAACTTGACAAACTTTCTATGACTTTGGACTCTAAAGCCATGACCTACAAGTTTGCTTTGCCTGATGGAACTGTAAAAAGCGGTGCATATACATTGGACGATAAGGGAGTCTATACTTTTGAGGATGGCGTGCCTTCCTACCATATTGGTGGTGGTGACATTATGTTCTTTGCAAATTCGGATAATCAGTTGCGTATCCTCAGCCTGGAGACTATAGCAGGAAATGTGACCGGCATGTGGTTAGGCGTGCGCAACGGTGACAAGGAAGAATATGTGGCTTACCACTTCATTCCCAATGCAGCCGGAGGTTCTTCTACTCCTGAGCCTGAGGCAGTGGCAGTGGATAACGGCAAGTTGGTATTCGGCCATTTGGAGACTGACAAGAATAATTTCCGTATTGAACTCTATAACGAGTATGGTAGTACCAAGGACAATTCTCCCGTAGATCTGTCAGCTTTGACATTCGATTATTCCATGGAGTTGACCTTTAGTATCAGTGGCTTGAGTGGAGATGCACTGACCAAAGAATATAATGCCGGACTTATGTATACGGCTTCCGGTTGGTGGCCTTCCTACAGCGGTGTGGCTGATGTGAAAATTAAGGGTGACGGTACCTATACCGTTACCTATAAGCCGGAAGCGGCTGTCAATGGAGCCATTGTCTTTGTCATCGATATTTTTGATATCGTCAGTGACATTGCCGATCTGGATGCTGTGAAAGTGACGATAGATAGTCTGAAGGTATTGTAATTGGTGATGGTGATGCCCAACTGGTAAATAGGCGGTTTTAACTGAATAAAAGCATAAGAGGATGTACCGTAGGGGGTACATCCTCTTATGCTTTTATTATTTTAGCTGTCAGGTGTAAAATGTTGTCGGTTGCCTATAATTCCGAATAGTCGAAATAACCAAACTCTGCATATGCCTTGGAAATATTGGAACCGGATGAGGCATACATTCCTAACATGATTCCGGTGAAGCCTCCGGCAGTTTCGGTACTGATGTAACAGGCGTTCATGCGTCCTAATTCCTTGAAACTCTTTCCGTCCGTGGCATATTCAAATGAATAGGAGTCTTTGTTTCCCTTCACACGGAGCTGCACTTCGTTTTTAGGAAGCGTAATCTCTTTCTCTATGTGGGTCATTTCACCGAGACGATAGCGCAGCACGACGGCTTGTTTCCCGTTTTCCAGTTGCTTGACGAAAAGGTCATAGTGGGCTGGTTCGAACATATAGACCGTCAAGCCGGCTTCATCTCCTGCGGTGGCCTTCTGTAATTGCAGGGAGGTGGTAGCGGTAAAATTGATATGCTCTTGGCGGCGGCCTGCGAATGTGGGACTTTCCTTGCTGTTGTCCAGATTTACGGGAGTGGCTTTCAGCCGTAACTTGCCGGATGAGAATGTGTAGTTCTCCGGGTGGTAATTCCTGATATGTACCCACTCGGTTCCTAACTTTCCGTCTTTGAAATCTGTGCGGACAGTTTTTTCGACTGGAGGTTGCTGTGGGAGGGTGGGGACATCCATCTGCAAAGCTATGGTGCCGTCTCCGTTTATTACCGGCCAAGCATTTTCATCCCAACGTACAGGAGCGAGGAATGTTTCGCGCCCCAGCAGATGGTGAGAGCCTGTCTGAGGACGAAATGCGAGACATACCATCCACCAACTTCCGTCGGAAGCCTGTACAAGGTCGGCGTGTCCCGTACCTTGTATCGGATTGTTCTGCGCATTCTTGTTGATATGGGTCAGAATCGGGTTGGCAGGGTTGCTGTCGTACGGGCCGTCTATCGTACGGCTGCGGGCAATGGTAACCTTGTGTCCGTATTCCGTGCCGCCTTCCGAAATCAGCAAGTAGTACCAGCCATCCTTCTTATAGAGGTGTGGGCCTTCCGGGTGGCGTCCGCCCGTACCGTTCCAGATGCGTTTGGATTCACTGAGCTGTTCGCCGGTTTTCGGGTTAATCTCACACAGGAAGATGCCTGCATCGGGATTGCTGACTAAATAGCATTTGCCGTTTTCAAAATAAAGGGAGGGGTCAATGCCACCCTGTTTTAGCCAGACGGGCTCTGACCATTCGCCGCGCGGGTTAGTGGTATGGACTATGAAGTTGCCTTTATCGGAAACGTTGGTGGTAATCATGTAAAATGTACCGTCGTTATAGCGGATGGTCGGTGCGTAGATGCCTCCCCAAGTAGTGGCGTCATGGAGGGGCAGTTGTGAGGGGCGTGTCAGGCAGTGCCCTATCTGTTCCCAATGAATCAGGTCTTTGCTGTGAAACAAGGGCACACCGGGGAAATACTGGAAACTGCTGTTCACCAGATAGAAGTCATCCCCCACACGACAGACACTCGGATCGGGATGAAAACCTGGTATGACAGGATTCTGATATCCCTGTTTGTTTTGTGAAAGACAGGACAGGCTTAGGGCCAGTCCCAAAAATAGCGTCATCTTTCTCATAAGTACATTGTATTTTAAATAGTTTGTCAGATATTCGGGAAACCTTATACACACAAAAATAAGTGATTCTCTTTGACCGGACAAGAAGGGGTTGCCCGATGTCATTCAATGATTACTTTTTAACCCTGTGAGGCAACAAATCATACCGTTCCGCTTAACATATGGATGGCTGTGTGTGCTGCCTTTGCGCTACTTTTGCTATCACTGATTTAACCATTAATTTTTAATACGTAAAAACATCATGAGGAATACCGTTGATCTGTTTAAGACTTGCCTGGTGCTGCTGGCACTCTCTTTTTTCCCTTTTTTTGCATCATGTTCGGATGACAATTCCGGTACGGCAACTCCGGAAGTGACTATTCCCGAAAATATTTTGGCGAACGGAATGGCTTTTGCCAAGACGGGAGGTACGAGAACTTTGAATATCAAATCGAATATGGCGGTGGAGGTAACCAGTAGTGCACCGGACTGGTGCAAGGTAACTGCTGAACCTTCCGCTTCGAGTACGGTTTTCAAATATACCGTTGCTGTAGATGCCAATGTCGCTACTGAGAATCGCAGCGCCACGGTTATGGTGATGGCAGGCGGCAGTAAAGCCGGAGAGTTCACTGTTACCCAGACCGCTGCCGACGGGTTGATTATTGATTCGGAATCCCTATCTTTCGATATGCCGGCTGAAGGCGGTACTCTTTCCGTGAAACTGACGGCAAACGGTGAGGTGACGGCTACTCCCGATGTCAACTGGATAACGGTTGCCGATACCCGGGCTATGGTGGAGAAAACATTTACATTCACCGTTTCTAAGAATGTGGTGGCGGAGCGTGAGGGGCATATTTCCTTTGTTTTAGGCAACCTGACCGAGACCGTTACCGTGAAGCAGGCCAAAGGAGAAAGTGCCGGAATGAACAGTGATGCCCGGACACTGGCCTCCAAGATATATGCCGGTATCAACATCGGAAATACGATGGAGGTGCCCGGCGGTGAAACGGGATGGGGAAATCCTAAAGTGAGCAGGACATATATAGACGGGTTAAAAGCGATGGGCTTCAATGCCGTGCGTATACCTTGTGCATGGGATTCGTATATCATCAACCAGGCCTCTTATGAAATAGATCCGGCGTGGTTGGAGCGTGTGAGTGAGGTGGTGGGCTATTGCGTCTCCAATGATATGTATGTCGTTGTCAATATCCATTGGGACGGAGGTTGGCTGGAAGACCACATTCTCGGCGGGTATAATGGAGAGATTGATGCCAAGCAGAAGGCCCTGTGGACTCAGATTGCCTTAAAACTGAATGAGTATGACGAGCATCTGCTTTTTGCCGGTTGCAACGAACCGGGAATGAACGAAACCACAAGTACAGGCAATACATTTAAGGACCCGGAAGATATCCGGACTATTATGAAGTATGAACAGACTTTCGTGGATGCAGTTCGTGCTACCGGAGGTAATAATGCCACCCGTTGTTTGATTGTGCAGGCGCCGGGAACTAGAATAGACGATGCTGTCGGTGGCATTTACGCTTTACCGGAGGATGTGGTGGAGAATCGTCTGATGGTGGAAGTTCATTATTATGATCCTTACCAGTTTTGTTTGATGGAAGAAGATGCGGGTTGGGGTAAAGTGTTCTGGTACTGGGGTACAGATTATCATGTCAGTGGTTCGGAGCATAATGCTACGTCGGGTGAAGAAAGTGACGTGATAGGACAGTTCCGGAAAATGAAGGCTCATTATGTAGATAAGGGCGTACCTGTAATCATCGGTGAGTACAGTGCAATGCAGCGTATGGTACCCGAAAACCAGGATGCTCACGATAAGTCGCGCGGTTACTGGAATGAGGTGGTGACCCGTGAAGCGAAGAATCACGGTATCGTGCCCTTCCATTGGGAGACTGGAAATGAAATAAATCGTAGTACGGGAATTGCCACTGACAGTCATATCATTGATGGTATCATGAAAGGGGCCGGAGACGGAAAGTATCCTTACTGATGGGAGAAGATAATAACAGAAATAGAATTGTAAATAAGTTATTTTATAAAGGGATAAGATTGTAAAAACAGGTTTTTGATTGGTTTAGGAGGGAGTATCCGTGAGGAGTATCCCTCCATTTCATGTGATTGTGAAACAAGCAAGGGATATTCAATGATAAAAAAACAAGAGGCTGCCTTGCTTTTCTGTTCCCTTTTTGTTTCATTTGCGATAAAATAGTAATCCCTTTATCTTGATAGTATGAAAAGACTGCAACTGTTCATTCTGTGGGTTTGTACCATCTGTTTTCCGGCCGTCTCGCACGACTACATGTTTAAACATCTGGAAGTGAAAGACGGACTTTCCAATAATCAGGTCAATGCCATTTATAAAGATTCAAATGGTTTCATGTGGTTTGGTACGGCATCCGGATTGAACCGCTATGACGGTTACGATGTCAAGATATACCGTAGCCAGAAAGATGATATGAAGTCTTTGCCTGATAATTACATTGAAACCATACAGGAAGACGGTGCAGGTAATCTGTGGATTCTTACGGGAGCAGGCTATGCTATCTATAATTCAGGGACAGACTCTTTTGACCGTAATGTCGGGGCGTGGATGTGGAACATCGGGATTGACGGAGTGCCTTCTAAAGTGTATATTGATACGGAAAAGGCCTATTGGCTTTTTATGGCCGGTAAGGGTGTTTACCGCTATAAGACAGGCATGAAAGCCGCTGAGAGGGTAAAACTTTCCCTTGAAGAGTTATCCGGAGGTGGAATTACATCCATGGTAGAATGTGATGAGGGTATTCTGATGGCCTATGATGATGGTACTCTGTCCTGTATAGATAAGGAAAAACTGGAGTTGAAATGGGTCAACCGTGATATCCCGG
The DNA here is from genome assembly GCF_000195635.1 of Bacteroides fluxus YIT 12057. GTDB lineage: Bacteria > Bacteroidota > Bacteroidia > Bacteroidales > Bacteroidaceae > Bacteroides > Bacteroides fluxus. The sequence goes on from NZ_GL882630.1 coordinate 15,756, forward strand.
CAGAACTTGAGACAGATGAGGTGAATACGTTCGACCTGTTTGCGGACCGTGACGGAAGAGTATGGGTGTATAGCGTCATAGGTGTGTGGATTTACGATCTCCCCCGGAAAACGTGGGAACTGCGCTCTCCAAGAAGCGACACGTATAATATAGTGCGTGCCTTGGCGCAGGATAAGTATGGCAATATCTGGGTCGGACGTGACCAGGATGGCATTGATGTGATTGACAAGAACCGGCAGCATACGCATTTGGCGAATGATCCCAACAACGAACGCACCTTGTCAAATAATACCATAACGTCACTTTATGAAGACGTTGCCGGTACCATGTGGGTAGGAACCTATAAAAAAGGCGTTTCCTATTACAACGAGAGTATTTTTAAGTTCGGGATGGCCGATGTAGGGGATATCAACTGTGTGGAAGACGGAGGGGAAGACATTGTATGGCTGGGAACGAATGGTAGCGGGCTGATCCGTTGGAACACGGTGACCGGAGAACAGAAGATATTCTCGCATACGGCAGATTCACGTTCCTTGTCGAGCGATGTGGTAGTTTCTCTTCTGTTGGACAGTAGCGGCAGGCTGTGGGCAGGAACCTTTTGGGGTGGTTTGAACTGCTATGACGGTAATCGTTTTATCCGTTACCGCAGCGAAAAGGAAACGGTCCAGTCATCGGTCTATGATAATATCTGGGCTTTGGCAGAAGATAAGGATAAGAATATATGGATAGGTACTTTGGGGGGAGGAGTGCAATGCCTGAATCCCCGGACGGGGATGTTCACCACCTATTCCACCGGCAATTCCAACCTGGTTTCAGATTATATTTCCTCTCTTGCCATGGGGCGTGATAATACGCTGATTATCGGTACATCTGCAGGAATGGCTTTTATGGATCTTGCTACAAAGGAAATAACTAATTTCACGGGTACGCATTCCGGAAAGACGCATTTCTCCAACCAGACTATCAATCAGGTGTATGAGGATAGCCGTGGGTTGGTCTGGGTAGCGACTCGTGAAGGATTGAATGTATATGACCCGAAGCAGGACGAACTATATGAAGTACCTCTTAAACCGGACTTCTCTAAACTATTCATATTGGGTATCGAGGAGGATGACAGGAAAGGTATTTGGGTAAGCACAGGCGGCGAGTTGATAAATATCATGCTGTCGGTGGATAGCCAGACCGGAAAACTCTCCTTTCGTTGCTATACTTATAATGATAAGGACGGTCTGCAGAGTTGTGACTTCAACCAGCGTTCCCTTAAACGCCTGCACACGGGTGAAATTGTGGTGGGCGGATTGTACGGTTTGAACCGTTTCCGTCCGGACAATATAAAATACAACCGTACTCTGCCGAAAGTAATGTTTACCGGTTTCCAGCTTTTCAATGAAGAGGTAAGGGTCGGCAAGGAATATAAGGGACGGGTGATATTGTCGGAGGCTCTGAACAAGGCTAAAGAAGTGGTGCTGGATTATGAACAGAATGCATTTACCGTGCTGTTTGCTTCCGACAATTATGTGCTGCCCGAAAAGACACGGTATTTCTATAAACTGGAAGGGTTCAATGACGATTGGCTGGCGAGCATGTCCGATATGCATCGTGTCACCTATACCAATCTGGCTCCCGGTACCTATATCCTGAAGGTGAAGGCTACCAACAGTGACGGATATGCCGGAACGGCTGAGGCTAGTTTGAAGATTGTCATTCTGCCGCCTTTCTGGATGACGCCGTGGGCATACGCCTGCTATATTTTCCTGCTGATTGGTGGTCTGCTTTTGGCTCTCTATGCGGTGCAACGCCGTGAACGCAATAAATTCAGGATTCGTCAGATGGAGCAGGATGCCCAAAAGACGGAGGAAGTCAATCAAATGAAATTCCGATTCTTCACCAATGTCAGCCACGAGCTGCGTACTCCGCTAACACTGATCATATCTCCGTTGGAAAGCATGATTAAGGAACCGGCGGATGGGAAACAGTTGGACAAACTGAAGATGATGCACCGCAATGCCTTGCGCCTGTTGAATTTGGTGAACCAGTTGCTCGACTTCCGTAAAAATGAGATGGCCGGGCTTCACCTGACACTTTCCGAAGGCGACATTGTAGCTTACGTACAGAATATTTGCAATTCTTTCCTAATGCTTTCGGAAAAGAAAAACGTTCATCTTACTTTCTTTTCGGCGGTAGAGTCGCTGAATATGGCGTTCGATGAAGACAAGGTGGGCAAGATTGTGATGAACCTTTTGTCGAATGCTTTTAAGTTCACACCGGACGGAGGAAGGGTGGATGTTTCCTTGGAAGTGCTGAAAGGCTCCCCGGAAACTTTGGAAATTAAAGTATCCGATACGGGTATCGGTGTGAAGGACGAGGATAAAGAGCGTATATTCGAACGTTTCTATCAGGCGGAACACGAAGGTGAAGGTCACCGGACTACCGGAAGCGGAATCGGATTGAGCTTAGTGCGTGATTTTGTTACGTTGCATGGCGGTGCGGTGCGTGTGTTCGATAATGCAGGCCAGGGTAGTGTATTCGTAGTGGATATTCCGGTGAAGCATTCGGTGGTAAACGTTGCCACCCCCTTGTCAGAAGAAGCTGCGGCAGAAGATGCGGCTGCATTGGAAGTACCGGAAACTGAAAATGGGGAAGAAACCATGCAGGACGGGGACAAAAAGAAGCCGTTGGTACTGATTGTGGATGATAATGAGGATTTCATCGCTTTCATGAAGGACAGTCTGAGTTTGTATTTTTCTGTGCAGTCGGCTTCCGACGGGGCGGCAGCTTGGAAGATGATTCCCGGACTGATGCCTGACCTCGTGGTCAGCGATCTGATGATGCCCGAAATGGACGGTAACGAATTGTGCCGTCTGGTAAAGACGGATAAATGTACCCGGAATATTCCTTTTATTTTGCTCACGGCGAAGCAATCTGTAGAAAACAAGGTGGAGGGCTTGACAATCGGTGCAGACGACTACGTGACGAAACCTTTCAATATGGAAGTACTGATATTACGTATGCGCAAGCTGATTGATTTGAGTAGTAGAAGCAAGTTGCGTACCCGTATCGATCCGGAACCAAGTGAAATCGTCATCACCTCATTGGATGAGAAATTGATAGAAAATGCCATCAAGTATGTGGAGGAGAATATTTCCCGCAGTGATTTGTCGGTGGAGGAATTGAGTCATGAATTAGGCATGAGCCGGGTGCATCTGTATAAGAAACTGTTGCAGATTACGGGAAAAACTCCGATAGAGTTTATCCGTATTATCCGTCTGAAAAGAGCTGCCCAACTGTTGCGCGAAAGCCAGCAGAACGTATCCGAGATAGCGTACCAGCTAGGCTTTAATAATCCCAAATATTTCAGTAAATATTTCAAGGATGAATTCGGTGTTTTACCCTCTGTTTATCAGGAAAGGGAGGGGAAATAACAAAAGATACCCATGACAGAAACATATTGTCGTTTTTGAAATCAAATGAGCCCTTTCGTTTCAACATCGGAAGGGCTTTTTTTGAGTGAAAGCCTCTACTTTTACACTCGGAGAAATAACTTTAAAAACCATTGATATGAAATTGAAAAACACTTCAGCTTATTTGCTTGCAGGATTCATGTTTGCGGCATGTGCCGGAGGCGGGTATCAGAAAACCGGGAACGGTGTGATTGTAGAAGTTAAACAGCGGCAGCCGACAGATGTGCGCAAGGTGCGTATCGAGGTAATGGGTGAAAAACTGATTCATGTATCGGCCACTCCGGAAAAAGACTTTTCCAAAGAGCGGAGTCTCATGATCGTTCCCGGACAGGGCAAGACGGATTTCAAGGTAGATGAACAAGGAGATGAGGTGGCTGTGAAGACTTCGCAGGTTTGCGCCACCGTGTCGAAGGTTACGGGTGAGGTATGCTTTACGGATGCGACCGGCAAACGGATACTGGCGGAAGACCGGAGGAGTTTTACGCCGGTCGAGGTGGAGGGGACGAAAGGCTATTCCGTACGCCAGATATTCCACTCTGCCGATGATGAGGCTTTCTACGGGTTGGGGCAGCATCAGGCGGACGAGTTTAATTATAAAGGAAAAAATGAAGAACTCTTCCAGTATAATACGAAGGTATCCGTACCTTTCATTGTGTCCAACAAAAACTACGGGGTACTCTGGGACAGCTATTCCTTGTGCCGTTTCGGTGATTCACGCGATTATTCACAATTGGGTGCTGTTTTCAAACTGTATGATAAAGAGGGTAAGGAAGGGGCTTTGACCGGGACCTATGTACCTGCTGCCAAAGCCGGTGTGGAAACCATTGTACGCCGGGAAGATTCTCTGTATTTTGAGCACCTGGACCGCAAGGCGCATCTGAGTAAAGTGGTCAATTTGCCGGACGGGTTCCCGTTCATGGGCTCTCGGGTGACTTACGAAGGAGAGATTGAACCGTCGGAAAGCGGCCTGTTCCGCTTTATCCTCTATTATGCGGGATATACGAAGGTGTATATTAATAATGAGTTGGTAGTACCCGAACGTTGGCGTACAGCCTGGAATCCAAACAGTTATAAGTTTGCCGTTAATCTGGAAGCCGGAAAGCGGGTTCCTCTGAAAATAGAGTGGATTCCGGACGGTTATGTATCCTATTGCGGCCTGCGCGCCCTCACTCCCGTGTCCGCTGCGGAACAGAACAAACTGGCTTGGTGGAGTGAGATGAACGATGAGATAGATTATTATTTTGTATATGGAGATGATATGGACGAGGTCATCAGCGGTTACCGTACGCTGACCGGAAAATCACCGATTATGCCGAAATGGGCGATGGGCTATTGGCAGAGCCGTGAGCGCTATAAGACGCAAGATGAGATTGTAGGTACATTGAAGGAATTCCGTAAACGTCGGATTCCTATCGACAACATAGTACAGGACTGGAGCTACTGGCCCGAGGATGCATGGGGCAGCCATGAGTTTGACAAGGCGCGTTTTCCCGACCCGAAAGCGATGATAGACTCTATCCATGCCTTGAACGGACGGATTATGATTTCAGTCTGGCCCAAGTTCTATGCAAACACAGAGCATTATAAAGAGTTTGACAAGAATGGATGGATGTATCAGCAGGCTATCAAAGACAGCATCCGTGACTGGATCGGTCCCGGTTACATCGGCTCCTTCTATGATGCGTACGCGGAAGGTGCACGCAAACTTTTCTGGAAACAGATGAATGAAAAGCTCTTTTCGTTAGGTATTGATGCCTGGTGGATGGATGCCAGCGAGCCGAACGTGCGCGATTGTACGGATTTGCAATATCGTAAGGATCTTTGCGGTCCTACGGCACTCGGTCCTTCCGCAAAATTCTTCAATGCATACGCTTTGATGAATGCCGAGGCTATCTATGACGGACAGCGTGGCGTGGAGCCCGACCAGCGTGTCTTCTTGCTGACCCGTTCCGGATTTGCCGGTTGCCAGCGTTATTCTACCGCTACATGGAGTGGGGACATCGCTACCCGTTGGGAAGATATGAAAGCGCAGATTTCGGCCGGGCTGAACTTTGCGGTCAGTGGCATTCCTTATTGGACAATGGATATCGGTGGTTTCTGTGTGGAAAACCGCTATGTAGCCGGCCAGGCGGAATTTGACAAAACAGGACGTGAAAATGCGGATTATAAGGAATGGAGGGAACTGAATACCCGTTGGTATCAGTTCGGAGCTTTCTGTCCGTTGTATCGTGCGCATGGCCAGTATCCGTTCCGTGAAGTATGGAACATTGCTCCGGAAGGACATCCGGCCTACAACTCCATTCTTTACTATACGAAGCTACGTTACAACTTGATGCCGTATATCTATTCCTTGGCAGGCATGACTTATTTGAATGACTATACTATCATGCGTCCGTTGGTGATGGACTTTACGGCAGATGCACAGGTCAACAATATCGGTGACCAGTTTATGTTCGGTCCTGCCATGATGGTTGCACCGGTTTATGAGTACGGTGCACGCAGCCGTGAGATGTATTTCCCGGCTATATGCGGATGGTATGATTTCTACTCCGGCAAGTATGTATCCGGCGGACAGAAACTGACAGTGGATGCTCCTTATGAACACATACCGCTTTTTGTGCGTGAGGGAGCTATCATTCCTTACGGTCCGGATATGCAGTATAGTGATGAAAAACCGGCTTCGGAAATCACTCTCTATGTGTATGCTGGACAGGACGGTGCATTCACTCTCTACGAAGATGAAGGGGTGAATTATAACTACGAGAAGGGGCAATATGCCACTATTCCTTTCACTTATAAGGAGGCGGAGGGCACACTGACGGTAGGTGCCCGCAAGGGTGAATTCCCGGGCATGCTGAAAGAGCGTACGTTCAATGTCGTGAAGGTAAGTAAGGACAAGCCCCAGCCATTCGATTTGAAGGTAAAAGGTGTAGTAGTGAAGTATGATGGAACAACACAAACAGTGAAATTGTAAATGAGAGTTGAAAAGTGATTCTCTTCAATACCATGAAAAATAAATTGTTTCTATTTATATCGGGGTTGCTGCTTTTGGGTGTAGGAGCCTGTTCTGCTCCACGGCAGGAGGCAGATACCCGCCGGATGGATTTCAATGCAGGCTGGATGTTCCGCCTGTGTGATGACACAGCTGCAATTCATCCGGATTACAATGATGCGGACTGGCGTAAGCTGGATTTGCCGCATGACTGGGCTATCGAAGGCGACTTCAGCAGGGATAACCCTTCCGGCACGGGAGGAGGTGCATTGCCTGGCGGTGTGGGATGGTATCGTAAAGCTTTCATTCCCGACAAGGTGGATGAAGGCAAACGGCTGCGCATTGATTTTGACGGTGTATACATGAATTCTACCGTTTATATCAATGGTCGCAAGTTGGGAACTCGTCCGTACGGTTATGTTTCATTCAGCTATGACTTGACCCCGTTTATCAAATGGGGCGAGGAGAATGTGATTGCTGTCCGGGTGGATAATGCCGAACAGCCTAATTCGCGCTGGTATTCCGGCTGCGGTATTTACCGGAATGTATGGCTGACGAAGATGAATCCGGTACATGTGGCACAATGGGGAACTTACGTCACGGCCGAGGAAGTGTCTAAGCACAGTGCCCGTTTGAGGATATGTACCCAATTGCAGTATGATGTAGAACTGCACAAGCCGGATTCCGTGCGGCAGGACGACGGTACATACGCTGTGTTCGAACAGGAGATTATTCCTTTGGATGTTGACGTTATTTTACGGTCCCGGTTGGTAGATGCTGACGGAGACGTTGTGGGAGAGGCTGTATCGGAACATCGGGTGATGCCGGCTGTTCCGGACGAGGCGGAACAGGAAATCCTGTTGGAAAATCCCAACCTTTGGAGCATTGATACGCCTTATATATATAAGGTGGAAACTATTCTCCAGGATAAGGCTACCGGTAAGGTATTGGATACTTATTGCACTCCTTTGGGAATCCGCACTTTCCGCTTCGACGAACAGAAAGGGTTTATTCTGAATGGTGAACAAGTGAAGATCAACGGTGTATGTATGCATCATGACCTTGGTTGTCTGGGAGCCGCCGTGAATATACGCGCCATCCGGCGTCAGTTGGAGATATTGAAGGAGATGGGCTGTAACGGCATCCGCTGTTCGCATAATCCTCCTGCACCGGAGCTGCTCGATCTTTGTGACCGCATGGGCTTCATCGTCATGGATGAGACGTTTGACATGTGGCGTAAGAAGAAAACTCGTCATGACTATTCCCGTTACTTCGACGAATGGCATGAACGTGACTTGACGGATCTCATTCTGCGGGACCGTAACCATCCTTCTGTCTTTGTGTGGAGTATCGGCAATGAAGTGCTGGAACAATGGGCAGATGCCAAGGCTGATACGCTCAGCTTGGAGGAAGCCAACTTGGTATTGAATTTCGGACAAGCTTCAGACATGTTGGCCAAGGAGGGTGAGATGTCCGTCAATTCCCGGTTGACCCGGAAGCTGGCGGATATGGTGAAAGCGCTTGACCCGACGCGTCCCGTGACGGCAGGTTGCAACGAGCCGAATCCCAACAATCATCTGTTCCGTTCCGGAGCATTGGATATTATCGGTTTCAATTACCATGACGACTGGTTTGCCGGGGTACCTGAAAACTTTCCCGGAAAGCCGTTTATCGTGACGGAAAGTGTGTCTGCCTTGATGACGCGCGGTTATTACCGCATGCCGAGTGATTCCATGTTCATCTGGCCCGAGCGTTGGGACAAACCTTTCTTTGATGCTTCATTCTCTTGTTCTTCCTACGATAATTGCCATGTACCTTGGGGTAACCGTCATGAAGGCACTATGCGTCATGTGAAGAACAATGATTTTATCAGCGGGCAGTATGTCTGGACCGGTTTCGACTATATCGGTGAGCCTACTCCCTATGGATGGCCTGCCCGAAGCTCTTATTTCGGCATCGTTGACCTGGCAGGATTCCCGAAGGACGTATATTATATGTATCAGTCCGAGTGGCGTCCTGACAAGACCGTTTTGCACCTCTTCCCGCATTGGAACTGGACTCCGGGACAGGATATCGACCTCTGGGCATACTACAACAACGCTGATGAGGTGGAACTTTTCGTAAACGGCAAGTCTCAGGGCATACGTAGCAAGGGAAAAGATGATTTCCATGTGATGTGGCGTGTGAAGTACGAGCCGGGTACGGTAAAGGCTGTTTCGCGTAGAGAGGGCAAAGTGGTGGCGGAACAGGAAATCCGCACTGCCGGCAAACCGGCACGAATCCGTCTGACTCCGGATCGCACAGCCATCCAGGCAGATGGTAGGGACTTGAGCTTTGTGACGGTAGAGATTGTCGATAAAGATGGAATTCTTTGTCCGGATGCTGAAAATGATGTTACCTTTGCCGTAGAAGGCGCCGGATTCATTGCGGGGGTGGACAACGGAAGTCCCGTCTCCACGGAAAGATTTAAAGACAATCACCGCAAGGCCTTTTATGGCAAGTGCCTGGTTGTGATACAGAATAACGGCCGGCCCGGCAGCATTAAGCTGATAGCGACGGCAGGTGGATTAGAGAAAGCGGCAACTGCCATCAGGGCCAAATGATAATTTGAATTTTAGGTGTGGATGACACAGATTTATAAATACTATAACCTTTTTGAAAGATAAGAACCATGAACATGAAGAAGAAACTTTTTGCAGCCTTGGTGTCAGTCTGTTCGATTGGAACCCTTTCGGCGCAGACTCCTGTATATTTAGATGATACCCAACCCATTGAAGCACGTGTAAAGGATGCCCTCAGCCGGATGACGCTGGAAGAGAAAGTTGCGCTTTGCCATGCGCAAAGTAAATTCAGCAGTGCCGGTGTGCCCCGTCTCGGCATTCCAGAATTGTGGATGAGTGACGGTCCACACGGTGTGCGTGCCGAAATCAACTGGAATGACTGGGGATATGCCAACTGGACCAATGACAGCATAACCGCTTTTCCCGCACTCACCTGTCTGGCTGCAACCTGGAATCCGGAAATGTCCGCCAAGTATGGTAAGGCTATCGGTGAAGAGGCGCGCTATCGCAAGAAAGATGTCCTGTTGGGACCCGGTGTCAATATCTACCGCACCCCGATGAACGGGCGTAATTTTGAATATATGGGTGAAGACCCTTGTCTGGCAAGTGTGATGTGTGTGCCCTATATCCGGGAATTGCAGAAGAACGGTGTAGCAGCCTGTGTCAAGCATTATGCCTTGAATAATCAAGAACTATGGCGTGGCCATATTGACGTGAACCTGAGTGACCGGGCTTTGTACGAAATCTATCTGCCCGCTTTCAAGGCTGCGGTAGAGGAAGGAGGTGCTTGGAGCATTATGGGGGCTTATAACAAGATACGCGGCTGGCATGCCTGCCACAACGATTTTATGCTGAACAGGATTCTGAAAAGCGACTGGAAGTTCGACGGGTGTGTCATAACCGACTGGGGCGGTGCCCATGATACTTACGAGTCTGCTGTCAACGGCTTGGACATTGAAATGGGCTCTTATACCAACGGACTGACTTCCGAGAGTGCTTTTACCTATAATGATTATTATCTTGCGCAGCCTTATCTCAAGATGTTGAAGGAAGGTAAAGTGCCCATATCTACTATTGACGACAAGGCATCCCGTATTCTTCGTCTGATATTCCGCACAGCGATGAACCGTCAGAAGCCATACGGTTCGGTGGCTACGGAGGAGCATTACGCTACCGCCCGCGAGATCGGGAATGAAGGTATTGTTTTGTTGAAGAATGCTCCGGTGCAGAAGAAGGGTAGCCCGTTGTTGCCGTTGGATGCTGCCCGGTATCAGAATATCCTTGTGGTGGGTGATAATGCCGTCCGTCTGCTGAACCAGGGAGGCGGTTCCTCCGAACTGAAGGTGAAGACCATGATATCTCCGTTGGACGGTCTGCGTGCCGTTTATGGAAATAAGGTGAACTATGCAAAAGGGTATGCCGCAGGGCGTCCGATGTATGGCCGTGCGGATGAGATTCCGCAGAATGTCATGGACTCTCTTCGTGCCGAGGCGGTAGGAATGGCAAAGAAGGCAGACCTGGTGATCATGGTAGGCGGGTTGAACAAGAACCATTTTCAGGACTGTGAAGGTGGTGACCGTCTGGAATACGGCCTGCCTTTCGGACAGAATGAACTGATTGAGGATTTGCTGAGTGTGAACAAGAACCTTGTTTTGGTACTGCTTAGCGGTAATGCGGTAGAAATGCCGTGGGTGGCACGGATACCGGCTATTGTTCAAGGCTGGTATCTCGGTTCCATGGGTGGAAAGTCTTTGGCCGACGTATTGAGCGGTGCGGTAAATCCGAGCGGCAAACTGCCGTTTTCTTTTCCTGCCAAGCTGGCAGACTGCGGGGCGCATGCTTTTGATGCCCTCAGTTATCCGGGAGACAGCATTAAGCAAGAGTATAAGGAAGATATTTTAGTGGGGTACCGTTGGCATGATACCCAAAAGATTCCGGCTCTCTTTCCTTTCGGACATGGACTGAGTTATACGACCTTTACTTATGGTAAGCCGTCGGCATCTTCCAAGACCCTAGCCGCTGATGGTACACTGGCCGTAACGGTTGCCGTGAAAAATACGGGCGATGTTGCCGGAAAGGAAGTCGTACAGCTCTATGTTGGTGATGATAAGTGCAGCGTACTTCGTCCGGTAAAGGAACTGAAACATTTTACGAAGATAGCTTTGGAACCGGGTGAGGAGAAAAATGTAACTTTCACTGTCACTCCGGATGATTTGAAATTCTATGATGAGGCTTCTTCCTCGTGGAAGTGCGAACCGGGTAAATTCAAGGCTTATATCTGCGCATCCTCCGCGGACATTCGGGGCATAGTTTCATTTGAGATGAAATAACTTCATAATCAGTGGAGAAATACAGTATAGCTATTGTAGATGTCATGCGGTGCCGCTTTACTTCAGCTACAATTTCATTGTACAACAGAGAAAGAAACTGTAAAGCCACAACGTGTTGACAATAAGTTTATCATCAACTTTTTGTTTGAAATTTTATTTATTGCTTATTGTTCGTATATTTGTGACATCTAATCGAATCTGTAATCAAATGAAGAAACTTATCACTTTATTGCTGTTTGCGGTCACTTTGCCGCTCCGTGCAGCCGATGCTCCTATTGACAGTTGTAACCACCGGCTTTATTATACCAAGCCTGCTTCCGTATGGGAAGAGACCCTTCCTTTGGGCAACGGGCGTTTGGGAATGATGCCCGACGGAGGGGTCCTCCGGGAGCACATCGTCTTGAATGAAATCTCCCTGTGGAGTGGAATGGAAGCGGACTATAGTAACCCCGATGCTTCTAAAAGCTTGCCTGCCATCCGCAAGCTGCTGTTTGAGGGGAAGAACCGTGAAGCACAGGAACTGATGTATAGCAGTTTTGTCCCGAAGAAGCAGGAAGCCGATGGAAGGTATGGAACGTACCAGACGTTGGGCACGTTGGACATAGACTTTGCCTATCAATCTCAGACTTCGGTCTCCAAATCCGAATCCTTGGCTCTTGATGGCGGGACCTCCCGTTACCGCCGCTGTCTCGATTTGCGTGATGCGGTGGCTTATACGGCTTTTGCACTGGAAGGCGTGGACTACCGTCGTGAGTATTTTGTTTCCCGTGACCGGGATGTCATGCTTGTCCATCTGACTGCCGGAAGTAAAGGGGCTTTGAACTTCTCTGCCCGCCTGGGACGTGCGGAACATGGCACGGTTACCGTCAAAGGGAACGCCCTTCTGATGGACGGTACTTTGGAAAGCGGCAGCCCCGGCCGGGAAGGGATGAAATACCGGGTGGCTATGCAACTTGTTTCGGACGGAGGAGAAGTAGCTGCCGATCCGGAAAACGGTATCAGCCTGAAGCACGGGCAGGAAGCCTGGCTCGTACTTTCCGCCACCACCTCTTATGCGGCAGAGGGTACGGACTTTCCCGGAAGCCGCTATGCGGAAGTTTGTGACAGTCTGTTGAAGAATGCCGGGGTGCAAATAAAGAATGAAATGCGGATGCGGGGCATGGCGGCAGAAGCCACGGCTTTAAAGTCTCATGCCGCTGCCCATCGTTCCCTTTATGACCGTGTTTCCCTCACCTTGCCTTCCACACCGGATGACACTCTTCCCACCGATGAACGTATTCTTCGCTTTACTCGGCAAGAGTCTCCCGCATTGGCTGCCTTGTACTATAACTATGGGCGTTATCTGCTTATCAGCAGTACCCGCCCCGGTAGTCTGCCTCCCAATTTGCAGGGACTTTGGGCGAATAGTTTGCTGACTCCCTGGAACGGTGACTATCATACGAACATCAATGTCCAGATGAACCACTGGCCGCTGGAACAGGCCGGCCTGTCCGAACTTTACCAGCCGCTGACAACACTGATGGAACGCCTTGTCCCTTCAGGTGAGGCAACCGCCCGTACGTTTTATGGTAAGGAGGCTGAGGGCTGGGTGCTTCACATGATGACTAATGTATGGAACTATACAGCTCCCGGTGAACATCCTTCCTGGGGGGCGACCAATACAGGGGGTGCCTGGCTGTGCGCTCATTTGTGGGAACATTATCTTTATACGCAGGACAAGGATTATCTGCGCCGTATATATCCCGTTTTGAAGGGTGCCGCCCGCTTCTTCAGTTCCACTACTGTGGAGGAGCCTTCTCATGGCTGGTTGGTGACCGCTCCCACTTCTTCACCGGAGAACAGTTTCTATGTGCCGGGCGACAGTGTGACTCCCGTCAGTATCTGCATGGGGCCTACCATGGATGTGCAACTGCTTACCGAACTCTATACCAATGTGATTACCGCTGCCCGCTTGTTGGGGTGTGATGCGGAATATGCTGCGAAACTTGAAGCGGACCTGAAGAAATTCCCGCCTATGCAAATCAGCAAAGAAGGGTATCTGCAGGAGTGGCTGGAGGATTATAAGGAGGCGGAGGTGCACCATCGCCATGTCTCCCATCTGTATGGTTTGCACCCGGGCAATTTGATTTCACCGACTGCCACCCCTGCGTTGGCAGATGCCTGTCGGATGACCTTGAACCGCCGTGGAGATGGCGGTACGGGTTGGAGCCGTGCCTGGAAGGTAAACTTTTGGGCTCGTCTGGGAGATGGTAACCGTGCTTGGAAACTATTCAAAAGCTTGTTGCATCCTGCCATCGACCTGCAGACAGGACGCCACGGCAGTGGTACTTTCCCCAATTTGTTCTGTTCGCATCCACCTTTCCAGATTGACGGTAATTATGGGGGTGCAGCGGGAATCGGCGAAATGCTCCTGCAGAGCCATGAAGGTTTTGTCAATCTGCTTCCTGCCTTGCCGGACAGTTGGAACTGTGGCAATTTCCGTGGGATGCGTGTACGCGGCGGTGCTTCCATTGACCTGCACTGGAAAAATGGCAAGGCGACGGAAGCGGCTGTCACAGCGCTTGTTCCGGGAGAATTTACGATAAAGATGCCTGCGGGCATTGCTCGTGCAAAGGTTGAAACCGGAGAAGAGACTCATGAATATACCGGAGAAACATTTCCTTTGAATTTGAAAAAAGGTGAAACGGGCAGAATCACTTTCTTTTCTTTTTGAGATTATTTGTCTTTCGTACCCGAATGCTGTACATTTGCAGCGCATATAAACTAAATAACATGTCTGGATTGTACTTTTAGACTATCTGTCATGCTGAACTTGTCGAAGTGTCTCTTCCTTGGGTCATACAAGAGGGAATGAGATTCTTCGACAAGTTTCGGATAACGGATAGAATAAGGGAACCAGGTATGGGTACGTTAAACAAATATTTTCTATAGCATGAAAAATAGACTCGCCTTCTTCCCGTTGTTTTTGGGCTTGCTGTTATCATTGTCGGTTCATGCACAGGTAAATGAATTGCAGCGTTCCACGCCCGAAGCGGAGGGTGTTCCCTCCAAGGCTATTATTGCTTTGTTCGACTCTCTGACCGCATTGCCGAAGACTGACATCCATAGTGTAATGGTACTCCGTCACGGCAAGGTCATCGGAGAAATCTATCCGGCACCCTTTGCGCCGGAATATCGTCATACCATGTATTCCTGTTCCAAGACTTTTGTAGGAGCTGCTGTAGGACTGGCTGTTGCTGACAACCGTTTGCGTCTGACGGATCGTGTGGGTGCTTTCTTTCCGGAGCTGCTTCCCGATTCCGTTTCTGTGAATCTGGCTGACATGACTGTCCGTGATCTCTTGACCATGACTTCCGGTATTACCACCGATTGGAATATGCGCAATCTTACTCCCGACTGGATACGTACTTATCTTGCCAAACCTGTGAAAGTTCCCGGCAAGAAGTTTGAATATGATTCCATCTGCAGTTATGTTCTTTCGGCCATCGTGCAGAAGGTGACGGGCATGACTTTGCTGGATTACCTGAAACTGAAGCTTTTTACTCCGATGAATATCACGGAGGTTGCCTGGGAAGTAAGTCCCGAAGGTTATAATACCGGTGGATGGGGATTGCATATCCAAAGCGAGTCTTTGGCTAAGTTCGGCTTGCTATTGCTGAATCATGGTGTATGGGAAGGGAAACAATTGCTTCCCGCTTCCTGGGTTGAACAAATGATGAGCAAGCAGATGGAGGCCGGCGATGAAGATTACGGTTACCAGATGTGGCTTTGCGACTATCCGGGTGCCGTGCGTGCCGATGGTGCCTTGGGACAATATATTCTGATAATCCCGGAGAAAGATATGGTGGTTGTCATCACTGAATGTACCTTGATAAATGGCCGTACCCAACGCGGACTGGTATGGAACCGCCTGTTGCCCGAAGTGGGTGATGAAGTGTTGGCGGCGGGCAAAGACTACAAGAAGTTGCAAAAGAAACAGAGTGCCTATACACTGCCCTTTGTTCAAGGCAAGGCTGCTTCGTCCGCTGCCATGAAATATGAAGGCAGGAGTATTGTTCTCGATGCCAATAAATATGGCTGGAAATCTCTGAGCCTTCACTTCGGGCAGAAAGAAGTGAAGCTGGCGGTTACGGATAAAAATGGCGCCGCTTATGAGCTTCCGTTCGGCTATAAACAGTGGCTGAAGACAGCGGTCAGCGCTTATCCGCCCTATTCAATTACGCCGATAGGCAGCTTCAAGGGGATAGAAGGCCCGTTCTGGGTAGCGGGAAGTTATGCCTGGCAGTCGCCTGCGGTTTTGCAGCTCAAGGCGCATTATGTGAATTGGATCAGTGCGCTCGGCGTCACCCTCCGTTTTGAAGGAGACCAGGTGGAACTGACCGTGACGGAAAACTTCTCTTCCGATAGGATTACGATCCCGGGAAAGATACAATAATAGGAATTATCGACTGAAAAAACAGATATAGCGGTATGAATCGTATGACTCTTGCTTTGAAACGTCCTTTCATCTGGTTGCTCCGTTTCCGCCATCGTTGCGGCTACGGAGTGCATTCACCCTTTGCCTTCAATCTGATTACTCAGGTTATCTGTGAAAATACACCTTATTATAAGTATAAGGACTTGGCCGGGAAGGAGAAAAGCCTGGTGTTTGAAAAGGATAGAAACTGGAAGTATGAATCGAAAAAGATCAAACGTTTCCTGTTCCGCCTGGTGAACTATGCCCAGCCGGATACCATTGTGGATGCCGGTACTCTTGCCGCCTCTTCCCTTTATCTGAAGGCCGGAAAGGAGGGGGCTGACTATATTCCGGCTTCCGGATTGCCGGACCTGTTTCTTGAAGCCGGTGTGCCTGTGGATTTCCTCTATTTGCACGACTACCGTCATCCGGTGTTTATGGAGGAGGTTTTCCGCATCTGCGTTGCCCGTACTACCGGCAAATCGGTTTTTGTAATTGAAGGGATCCGCTATACTCCGGAGATGTCTGCTCTTTGGAAACGCATGAAGCAGGATGAGAGGACAGGTATCTCGTTCGACCTTTACGACCTTGGCATTCTCTTCTTTGATAAAACAAAGATAAAACAAGACTATATTGTCAACTTTTGATTATCTTTAGGCGTTGATGATATGAATATTGATTAATGCTTGGCTGATATGAAGATATATACCAAAACCGGAGATAAAGGGACTACTTCTCTTGTGGGGGGTACCCGTGTGTCTAAAACCCATATCCGCCTTGAGGCGTATGGTACTGTCGATGAGTTGAATTCCAACTTGGGACTGTTGATTACCTATCTGCCCGATGAACGGGACAGGAATTTCCTGCAGCAGGTGCAGGATAAACTTTTTGCGGTAGGTTCCCATTTGGCTACCGATCAGGAAAAGACTAAATTGTATGAGGCCAGTATCATTACTCCGGCAATGGTGGAAGCGGTAGAACGGGAGATTGATTATATGGATGCCCTTCTGCCCCCGCTGTCATCATTTGTCCTTCCGGGGGGAAGCCGTGGAGCGGCGGTTTGTCATATCTGCCGTACGGTCTGCCGTCGTGCCGAACGTCGTATTCTTGCCCTTGCCGAACAGGTGGAAATATCCTCTGAATTATTGGCTTATGTAAACCGTTTGTCCGATTATTTGTTTGTCTTGTCGAGGAAAATCAATAAGGATGAGAAAAAAGATGAAATATTTTGGAATAATAGTTGCAAGTGAAATAAATTGTTATACTTTTGCCGAAAAATAGAAAATAGGACTTAATATTCACAATTTTAATACTTATAGATATGTATTGGACATTGGAATTAGCATCAAAGTTGGAAGATGCTCCTTGGCCGGCAACTAAGGATGAATTGATTGATTATGCCATGCGTTCGGGTGCTCCGCTTGAAGTGATTGAAAACTTACAGGAAATGGAAGATGAAGGCGAGATTTATGAAAGCATTGAAGATATTTGGCCTGATTACCCGAGCAAAGAGGATTTCTTCTTTAATGAAGAAGAGTATTAGCGACAGATTGGTAAAAAGCCTTGAGCTAAAGGCTGAAGACGAATAGAATGGGCGATTGATTGTTCAATCGTCCATTTTTTATTTCGTTCTTTTTTGCAGTAGCATTTGCGTGAAGAACTATTCTACCTTATATTTGTAGTAATTCTCGCATGTTTTTTTAATAACACATAATTATGACAGATATACAGGAAGATACAACACGACGGTTACCGGAATTGAAAGAACGGCATTTGCCCGACAACTGCCGTGAAAGTGTAAGCGCACTATTGAAAGAGGTTTATGGTTATAATCAGTTCCGTAATCTTGAAATATATGATGATTTATTCAAGGGGAAAGAAAAGCTCTGCATTTCTCAAGGGCAATTGATCGAGAATGTCATTCTTGAGGCGGAGAAGGCCCGGGCAGGTGCGGCACAGGTGGACAATATCTTGTTGACTGCTCCTACCGGTTCCGGAAAATCTTTGTTGTTTCAGCTTCCTGCCATTTATCTGGGAAAAGAATACAATCTGCTGACCATCGTTGTCTCTCCTTTGAAAGCACTGATTGTGGATCAGGTGGAAGGATTGCAGGATTTGGGCTATACGCGTGTGGCATACGCTTCTTCCGATCTTTCTCCGGAGCAGAAGTCAGAAGTTTACCGTCGGGTGCGCGAGGGCGGGATTGATTTGTTCTATCTCTCGCCGGAATTGCTCCTCTCTTATGATATCAAGCATTTTGTGGGTGAACGTCGTATCGGGCTGGTAGTGGTTGATGAAGCGCATACCGTCACTACCTGGGGGAAGGAATTCCGCGTGGATTACTGGTTCCTGGGGCGTTATCTGACTGCTTTGAAACAGAGCCTCGGTTACTCTTTCCCATTGTTTGCCTTGACAGCTACGGCTGTCTGGAACCCGAAGGGGGGAAATGATATGGTATTCGAGACGATTCGTTCCTTGCAGATGGAGCCGTGTGTGCTTTATGTGGGTACGGTGAAACGGCGGAATATAGGTTTTGATATCCGCCAGATGCAGATGGAAGAGGGGGAAACCTACGACAAGGCCAAACAACGTGTAGTGGCTGCAAGGATAGACGACTTCTTGAACGGGCATAAGACGCTGCTTTATTATCCTTTTGCCGGCGGCATCGACATGCGGCTGAAGACGTGGGTGAAGCCGGGCGACTGGCACTTGGTGGCTTCCTACTATGGCAAGAAGGACAAGGAACAGAAGGCGGCGATCGTGCAGGAGTTCAGAGACGGTACCAAGCAGCTGATTGTTGCTACAAAAGCTTTTGGCATGGGAGTGGATATCAGTGATATTGACCGTATCTATCATGTAGCTCCGTCAAGTACTTTTGTTGATTATATCCAGGAGATAGGGCGTGCTGCCCGTGATGCGGATATTCAAGGCTTGTCCGTGACCGATTATCATAAAAGGGATTTTTACTATATGAAGCGCCTGCACCAATCGGGCAGTATTGCCCAGGAGCAGCTGGTGCTTATCCTGCGGAAGCTGATGGAAGTCTATAGGATGAAAGGCAACAAACCGGATATAATGGTTTCTCTGTCTGATTTTGAATTTGTGGTGAAACTGCCGCGGACAAAGAACAAGCTGGAATACGAGGCAGAGCTGGGCCAACTGATCAAGACCGCCCTGTTATGGTTGGAAGATGATTTGGCACAACGTTATGGTAAACATCTGCTGGAAGTCAGCCCCAAGAATTTACTGACCGAAGGATATGTTCAGGACAAGACAGGAGATGCTTTTGCCCATGAGTTCAAAAACTATCTGACTGCTGTCAAAGGTGCGGAAGGAGTTTATAGGGCCCGCCTGGAGGATCTTTGGGAAGAGCGTTTCCCGGAACTGGGCTATAAGGAGTTCAAGCAGAAGCTGAATAACGGGACGCTGTGGGAAGGATCACGTGCCGTATCTGTAGGAAAACATGAAGTTTTGCTGAAGAAAGATGCGGCATCCATCCGTGAACGTATAGATGCTTTGTTTAGAGATCTGACAGCCATGCTGAAAAACGCCCTTGTCAAGCGTAAGGGTAAATTTGATGAAGAAGAGCTGCGTGCCGTTTTTGCAGAGCATGACATGGATGTGCGGTCTGCCAAACGTTTCATCGGCTCTTTGCTGGAGAGCCGTACGGAAGAGGGACGTAGCGTAAGTTATATCAGCAGTGTGAAGAAGAAGGACTCTAATGAGTTGTCTTTCACTGTGACAAGAGGGTTCGACCTGCTTTTGTCACGTTATCAGAAACTGTTTGCGCAACGTATTGTCGGCAGTGAAGGAGACAGGCTGACATTCTTTTGCACGCCTTTCTCCGATTTGAATATGCTTCTTAACCTGCTTTCCATGCTCGATTGTCTCTCGTTCAGTGCAGAGGGCGGTGGTACACCTTGTGTCTCTGTCCGCTTTAATGAGCCTGACCTTTTGGAGAAACTTGCTCTTTCCGATGATTACCGTAATCTTATTCTGGACATGAACGAGCAGATATTCCAGGAACAGATTGAACTGTTTACCTTCTTTTTCGGAACAGACAAACTGACGGATGAACAGCGTTGGGACTTTGTGGAGGACTATTTTACGGGTATGGATGTGGCGGAATTGAAAAAGAAATTTTAATTCTTACTGTTCTATTTTCTGGTACGCCAGTCTTTCATCCCCGTTGGCAAGGTAAATGATTCCGCAATATTGAAAACCGTGTTTGGTCAGTATGTGCTGAAGGATGTGATTGTCACGATGAGTGTCTGCACGTAAGTTCGGGATTTGGGTATAACACCATTGCAAGCAGGCATTGGCTACCCCTTTGCTGTCCTCCGTACTTGCCAGCCGGTGGATGACACCGTAGGGAAGCGTGTCTTCCAGCCACTCTCCCTCATAGATTGATGTGTAGGTCGGGTCTTTTCCGGGGATAAAGGCGAAAGTCCCGACGATTTTCCCGTTTTCGTCGATGCACACATAACTGTTGCCGTTTTGTATATCATGGGTAATGATGTCAATGGAAGGATAATTGCCCGTCCATTGTTTCATGTTTCCATCTTTCCTCATGATGCGTTTCGCCTGCTCAAAGATATCCATGAGGATGCCTGTCTCTGTGGGTAGTGTCTTCCTGATTTCTATCATATACTCTAAAATCGGTGTTCAGATTCTCTTTGCAAAGGTAATGATAAAATTTTGGCACTGTATGCCGATACAGTGCCAAATTAATCTGAGAATAATAAGATGTTATCTTGAAATCAATATTCCACTTTGTAATCTTTGGGCAGATTTTCCCCTTTCCATGCCTTCTTGGTAGTCCAGTCGGCAGGTGCGTCGGTCCAGAAAGGATTGTCGGCGGGAAGTCCTAAAGGCAGGAAACTTAACGTTGCCATATAGAGACTTCCGGTAGAGGTGTATCCGTCGGCGGCTTCCGGCTGATGTCCGTTGAAGCCGAGGACCAGCCAACCGTTTTTATCAAAATTCTGATTCCCTTCGTACATATTGCGGTGTACGGCGGTCAGTGCGCAACGTACTTGTGCGGGAGTGACATGTGCCGGCAGTTTTTCACGCAGTGCAACATCCGCCAAGGACTGGAAAGCGGCGGTGCGGTAAGTCACGGAACGGCCGAAAGCCGGATAAGTTCCGTCCGGTCCAATGATACGTTCACAGAATTCGGAGTGGCGGATCATGCGTTGAAGCGCTTCATCCACCTCTTTCTGGCTGGCTCTCTTTTTTGCGGCCAGAGTTTCCAACATGGCTACATACATGGGATTCAACACGTAGGCATTGTAATAGTCCATGCTGAATTTGGGACCGTCGCTGTACCATCCGTCACCCACGTACCATTCCCTTATCTTGTTTTTGGCTATTTTCAGGCGGAAAGGATCACACTCGCCTCCTGCCCAGTTAATGAACGATTCGTTCAGACCGGTAAAGATAAGCCAGTTGTTGTATGCCCCCGTCCGGTTCCGGAGAGCTTTCAGTGATTCGATATAGCGTTGTTTGGTGGTGTCGTCCAGTGGTTCCCATAATGCCTTGGGAGCACGCAGAAAAGCATGTACCAGATAGGCCGCATCTACTATGGGCTGTGGCTGCTTCGTGAAGTTCAGTTTGTCGGGAGAATTAGGGTCAACTGCATTCTTCAGCCCTTTCAGTACTTCCTCACGCATTTGTTTGCGGAGCTTTCCCTCTTCTGTGTCATCATCGGGCAGTGCCAACCATGGAGCGACCCCGGCCAATGTACGGCCTACAGCTTCCAGGTAAGTAACCTCGTCATATCCCCGGGTGTTTCCGCTTCGTGTTTCTATCGGCATATTCCGGCGCAAGGTCCCCTCTGCCAGATTGTGGACGACAGGGTAGGATATTTTCCACATCAACTTTACCCATGTGGCACGGTCTTCGGCGCCGGTGGTCACTTGTTGTTCTTTGGAGGGTTTGTCCTTTTTACCTTTGGCCTGCAAGGAAGATGCGGGCAGTATCATTACCGCTATCAGCAGTAGAATGAGATAATTCAATCGTTTCATGGTCTTCTTATTTGATGTTTAAGTTACTCTTATACAATTCCACAAACAAGCAATCATCAAAACCTTCTTTCCCTTCAATGGTATGCAGAGTTCCATTAACTTCATACTTTACCTCATGCTCAAGTTCTAAGGTGGTTCCTGTAGTGCCTTCTGGAGGATTCGGTAATAAACTCTGTCCGGAAAGATCATTCAAGATGATGGCAAAATTAGGTTCTCCTACTCCATACGTCGGCCCGTCTTTTTTTTCACATCCGCAGAGCGATAACAGGGTAATGGCTAATAAATATAGGTATTTCATGGCTTTTGTTGTTTTGCTTACAAAGTTACGGTTTTACAAATAAATACTTCTTGTTTCGTTGATACATATTAATTTTAAGGTTTCTGCTGCAAATTTAAACTGAAAGGCATTGGCCGGGGGGTATTTTCGTGTTTATGATGGGAGAATGTTTGTGTCCTTTGCTTTTTAACACTTTCTTTTCGTATAGCTTTATAAAGAGAAGAATATGAAAAGAGTGGATCTCCGTATGATTTTGTCAACAACTTGAACTTGCAGGTACTATATCTCCCGTCTGCCGGGTATCTATTGGAAACTTTTAGGAAAGCTAAAGAAAAACCTTTTGAAGTTAAGACTAAAAAGTCGCGGAGTTAAGTGAGATCTCTGTTCGCAGTGCGCGAACGGATATTCAAAGCGTGCGAACATATATTCAAAGCTTGCGAACGGATATTCACAAGCCTTGAATAAAGTTTGTGTTCCTGATTCCTATCATACGCTCTAAAAATCGGTGTTCAAATTCTCTTTGTAAAGGTAATGATAGAGTTGAGACGCAATCTTTTCATACCCTTTCTCATTCGGGTGAAGTCCGTCACTGAATAAAGACGGGTCGATGCGCCCGTCTTCCTTGATAAAGAGAGAAGTCAGATTCACATAAACCGCATCGGTCTTCATCAATTCTTTTTGCAGTTTGGCGTTTATATCCTTGATTCGTTGCTCCTGTCCTTTTCTGGGTAAGATTCCTACGATATGCAGTTTGGCCGAAGGCTGCCTTTCACGTATAGCTTTGGCGGCAAACGCAATTCCTTCTACAATCTCACGGTCTGTATTGAATTGTAAATTATTGGTTCCAATCAGCATGAAGATATCTTTCGCCTTATATCCGTCCAGCTCTCCGTGATAGACACGCCAAAGCACGTTTTCAATCTTATCCCAACCGAAGCCCAGATTGCGGACTTTCGTCCCTGCAAACAAGCGGTTCCATGCATGCTTGCCCCGTTGCATGTCGGCAAGCGGTTCGCCTGCCCAATAATGAATAATGGAATTGCCGATAAGAATTACTTCAGGCGGATCTGCACGATTCAACTTCAGAACCTGTTCATGTCTTGCCTGCCAGTCGTAAGGGTCTCTTTGTTGCTTGCAGGGAATGCATGTCGGTGTGTCTCCTGTTTCTTCTTTCAGAATTTCACGGATTTTTCTTACATAGCTATCGGCGTATTGTTGCATACCCAAGTCACTGGGATGCACTCCTTCTACCATGGCGTCCATTGATAACCCTATCTCTTCCTTTGTCAGATAGTAAATGTCAGATACTTGTTGCTGTATCAAAGCATTATATGCCTTTCGCAACTTATGGTTGGCTGCCTTGTAAGAAGCCGCTGCACGGCTTGAAGTATATTCGTTGGTATATCCACTGTGCTCTACCAGCAATATGGGTACATGGCTGCGGGCACGAAGTATCTTTACTCCGGTCAGAATACGTTCTACGATAACGGCAGTATCAGCAGGGGAGATCATGTTGGGCATGCAGTCTATGATGTAGAGCATAGCGTCTGTCTCTGCCAACAGTTCAAAGAGTTCTTTTTCAAGTTTGCCGCTTCCGGAAAAACCTAAGTTGACGACCGGATGCTGCAAGTCTCTGCTTACGATATTCGTCCAGGCCATGCCGGGCCGTGAAGCGCAGGCTCCTTGGGCGATGGAAGTACCGTAGGCTACCAGCGGCTTTTCTTCGGAGACGGGGATGAAGGAGATGGATGCATTATCTTTCACCCCGATTTCGAGAAAAGAAACCGAATTATAAAGAGGCAGGAACAATGTATATTCATAGCCTCTGCCCGAACCGCCTTCGTAGGTGAGTCCGCTATAAGTATAAACCAAGGTGTCTCCCAAAGCATATTTGGCGGCGCACCAACGGCTTTGGCCATTCTTGTCTGTGGCGTAGAGGTCAACGCCCGAGACACCGGTAACAGGCATGTGTGCCATGCTGAGCCCTCCATTTACAACATACTTCACTTTGATTTCCGGTGAGTCGGAGTAAAAGGCGATGGAAAGTCCTGCACTTTGTCGGGACAAGTTCCAGACTGCTTTGTTTACTTTGTCCTTCGCCTTCAGGGGGAGGCGGGCATAGCTTCCTTGCAGTTCATGGTGCCATGCTCTGCCGCGGACCACCGGGAAGGGTTGCTCTAGCGGATTTACCCATTTGACTTGAGCCTTCATGCACAGGCCGCCTACAAGGAAAAGTAATAATGATAATACATGTCTTTTTTTCATCATTCTATTGGTTGAGTAATCATATACGCAATTGAGGCTATTCAAGGTTCTCTTTGAAATCAATATTCTACCTTTATGACTGATAGCGGCAGAATGAGATAATCCAATCGTTTCATGGATTCAATAGCTTAGGTTTTTACAAATATGCCTCTGCCATATCCCCGCTAACACAGTTCATGGTATCGGGGAAATGGCAAAGGCAAATTTATAGAGATTTAGCGTAAATTGCTAAGATTAGATTAGAATAATGGTTCGTTGTTCAATATTTTGTTGTAACGGTGCAGAGCTTCTATGAAATAGTAGTCTGCATAAGTCAGAGGCACGTCTATTTCACCACCGTGAGGAATGGCACCTGTGCTGTGCATTAAGATGAAGTTGGCGTTCTCGCCTAGTTTGGCGCGATAGGCGGCACTGCCCAACGAGTGCAGTATTTTCTTGGCTCCTTCCAAGTACTTCTTGCTCTTGGCGCCTTTCACATAAGTACTTAATTCTATTAGCGCCGAGGCGGTGCAAGCTGCGGCGGAGGCGTCACGGTAGATGACCGGAGTGATGCTTGCTCTGGAACGTACACCGGGCACATAACCTTCCTCCCAGGCATTGAAGTCCCACCATGCCACCTTGTCGCTGGGCAGGTTGGGATGGTCCAAATAGTAGTCGGCCATGCCTTGAGCGGTTTTCAGGAAACGCTTGTCGCCTGTCTCGCGGTAACACAGAGTGAATCCGTAGATGCCCCACGATTGTCCCCTTGACCAACAGGAATTGTCCGAATAGCCTTGGGAAGTCTCTCCTTTGATGGGAGCACCCGTTTCTTTGTCATAATAGATGATATGGAAATGACTGTAGTCTTTGCGTATCTGGTTCTTCATTACCTTTTCGGCATGTGAAATGGCTACTTTTTTATATTCATCGTTGCCTGTGACCTTGCTGGCGTGGAACAATAGTTCCAGGTTCATCATATTGTCTATGATGACGGGGAAGTCATACACTTTGTCACCGTGCCAAGAGCGGAAGCCGTTCCACGATTGGATGACGCCTGCTTTGGGGCGGAAACGGGTACAGAGTGATTTGGCCGATTCGGTCAGAATATCCTCGTAACCGTCTTTCGGTGCAAAGCGGTTGGCGTTACCGTAGCTGCAATACATCATAAAGCCGATGTCATGGTTGTCGGTGAAAGTCTTGCAAGGCTCCATATATTGGGTATAGACCCGTGCGGAGTCTTGCAGGGCTTTGTCACCAAGGAAGTCGGAAATATACCATAAACTACCCGGGAAAAATCCGGCCGTCCATAGATAGATGCTGCCTTTAGAAACTGTGCCATCCTTGCGCATGCTGTGAGGCATGATACCTTTCCCCTCTTTTCCCTGTGCGGGCGTTTTCAGCATCAGTTGGTATTGCTTGGCGGCAAATTCCATGTTTTCCTGAATGAATGACTTCTCTGTTTCTTGCGCCTGGGTAGTACCCAAGGCGCAAGTGAACAGGAGTGTTGCCATAAAACGAATTTTGTTTACCTTCATATTCTATAATTTTATTGTTTCAGATATTTCATTACCAACCGGGATTTTGTTGTCCCAATTCTGAATTTCGTTCAAATTCTACTGCGGGGATAGGCCACAGATAGTCGCGTATCTCAAAGACGCGTTTGTAACGGTCTTTGCCCAAGATGTCATCATACATGAAGTTCAGTTTCTTTTCTCCAAGCCCCCATCTTCTCAGATCGCTGAAACGCTGTCCCTCACAGGCCAGTTCAATGGCTCTTTCTTGAACTATGCGTTCGAAGATTTCATCTTTAGTGTGTGCTTCCAACCAGGGTTTGCCACTGTTCAAGGCAGGCATATTGGTAGAAGGACGTTGGCGAACCTGATTTATCAAGGCTACTGCATCATCCTGCTTTCCGGGCTGTTCATTGTAACATTCGGCAAGCATTAGCAATACGTCTGCATAACGAATCAACGGGTAATTGATAGGAGTATGCTCACGGTTGGATATCATTCCGTTCATATCACCTTCCGGTACAAATTTACGCCACAAGTAGTCATACCAGCCGCGATTGTTACGGATATAGCCATTGTTTTCATTGGTACCGGATGCGAGAACGAATTCCATCATTTTGGGAGTGGTACCGTTGCATCCATAGTATTGGGCGTAAGGAGTAATAATGGTTTGTTCCAGACGTGGGTCACGGTTTTCGTAGATGGCTCTTATTTTATCCTTCTGGGCTGGATACGTAGAAACTATACCGTTGTTCAGTTCTGCCTTGAAGATGCTTTCCTGTAGGGCTTTGTCGGTCGTGAATCCGGGGAAGTGGTCTTCCCAGTTGAATTTTGTGCCATCACGGTTTTCGTACATATCTACCAAGAGGTCTGTGGGGATGCAGTTATTCCATCCGCTTCCGTAAGAAGAACGGCTGCCCAGATAAAGGCTGAACGGCATTCCGTACTCAGTGCCCGTACCACTCATATTCTGGATAGCAAAGATCATTTCGCTACTGGTGTCGCCTTCGGGAGTGAAAAGTTTGGCATAGTCGGGATACAACTGATATCCATAGCCTCGGTTCTGAGGGTCTTTTACAATCTCCTCGAAGTCTGCTGCTGCGCTGACATAATCTTTGTTGTATAGTTTCACTTTTCCTCTTAAGGCTACGGCTGCACCTCGGGTAGCACGACCATATTCGCTTTGTTGCCAGTGAACGGGCAAAGCATTGACGGCCGCATCCAAGTCATCTAAAATGAACTTGCGAGTCTCCTCGGCAGTGGAACGCGGTTTCTTCATCGTCATGTATTCGTTGCTGACAATAGTTGTTTCGTCATACAAGGGTACCCCTCCATAATAGTCCAATAGATGGAAATAGTACAATGCACGCATGAATCGGGCTTCGCCTTTGTATTGCGTTTTCAACTCTTCTGACATATCTACATTGTCAACGTTCTGTAGTACGATGTTGGCACGTGCTACACCTTCATAAAGTTCTTTCCAAATATTCTGGATGACGTTGGAACGGTCTGTGTAGGTTCCTAAATTGACAGGAGACATGGAAGAGTCATCCCAGGCGATGTCTCCTAAGCCGTCACGTCTGAAATAGGTACCGAAAGCGTTTTCTCTTTTCATCTGGTTATATACACTCATCATTCCTTGATGGGCGTGAGTCTCCGTTTTCCAGAAGGTTTCGGAACTCAGTTTGTCATGTGGGTATTGATCCAAGTCAAAGCAGCTGGTCATCAAGCCCATAGTGGTCAAAAGTAAGATATATTTTTTCATGTTGTTGCAATATTTAGAATGAAACGTTAAGACCGAAAGATGCCTGTCGCATAGTCGGGTAGGTGAATGTGGTAGTTTCTGGATCCATACCTGCGAAGTCGGTGAACGTGAAGAAGTTCTCCAAACTGCAGAACAAGCGTACGCGGTTCAAAGTAGTAGCCTTTACCCATTTGTCGGGCAGGGTATATCCTACCTGAATGTTGCGTATCTTGAAGAAGGACTTGTCCGTTTCCCAGATGGTGCTGCTTCGGGTATTGCGACTGTCGCTCTTCATCAGTCTTGGGAAAATGGCATTTGTACTTCCTTCATGCCAACATCCGTCGGCTATTTCCTGGCTGATTTGGTTACCGTATGCCACATTGGATGAACGCATGGTTTGGTATTGCACTTTCTGACTACCTGTACCGGACAGTACGGTTGAGAAATCGAAACCCTTGTAGTCAAATCCTATTGTGAAATTGTACATGAAACGAGGAGTATCGCCATGTCCTCTGGCTACCCGGTCGTCATCGCTGAAAATATAGTCATTATTGGTATCTTTGTAGAGCACGTCACCCAATTCCGGACGTTTGTATTTTTGGAAGGGATTTATCTTCTTCCCGTTTGCATCCAATGGAGCATTGTCGATAAGTGACTGTACATAGTCCAGATCTTCCTGTGTCTGGATGATGCGGTCGGCTATCAGTACGTATTGTGTATTGATGCCATATCCTTCCAAAATCATCGTGCTGCCTTTTATACTCATTTCATTCCCTTTGAACTTGGTAACTTTGTTATCGACGAAAGTAAGGTTGGCGCCGACGTTATAGTGGAAGTCATTGACTTTGTCTGCCCAGTTCAGGGTTATTTCAAATCCTTTGTTGACAACCTCTGCACTGTTTTGGGTCGGCAATGAGGAACTACCGTGAACCAGAGGTGCGGGCAGGTCTATCAGGATGTCAGAGGTCTTCTTGTAGAAATATTCCAACGTACCGTTGAGGCGGTTGTTCAATACTCCGAAGTCTGCGGCGAAATTGGTTACTGCGGTACTTTCCCAGGTTAGGTTGGTATTTGCCAGGCTTAATTGTCCCATACCTATTACCATTCCATCGTTCAGCACATAGTTGGCCTTGGCGTATGTGGGGACACACATATATTCGGATGCTAGGTAGTTATTGCCTAATACACCATAAGATGCTCGGAGTTTCAAGGCATCCAGCCATTTGCGTGTACCTGCCATAAAGTTTTCCTGGTCGATGCGCCATGCTGCAGAGAATGAAGGGAAATATCCCCAGCGTTTGCTTTCTACGAAACGGGAGGAGGCATCTGCGCGCAGGTTCATTTCCAACAGATATCTGTTGTCCCATCCCAGGTTGATACGTCCGAAGTAAGAACGCATGGCCCATTCCGAATGTGAGCCGGAAGTGGTTGATTCTCCGGTAGCGCCGTCTATGACATCCACAGAAGAGTCGATCCAGTCATATTTTTGTGCGCTGAAACTGCGGTCGCGGCGCATTTCTTGGCTGGCTCCTGCCAGAATGTTGAGGTCGAGTTTGTTGTTGAAGAACTTATTTTCGTAGCGGATGACGGCGTCCATGAATATCCGCTCTATTTTGCGGTTATCATTTTTTATGTAGTTACGCCGTGCGTCTTTTGATACAACAGATTCAGTATTGAAATTCCATAAATCCAGCAGATTGGTTTTCCGACTGTTGTCTTTGTCTGTCAGTTCATAAGAGTACGAACCTGCGATACTCAAACCTTTGAGTGGGGTCAGGGTACCGTTGAACTGTGCTCTGATGTTACGCTCTTGTTTTTTACCTACCTCACGATAGAGCTTTTGTAAAGGGTTGTTGGCTTGTGGGTCATCTTCTGGGTTTTGCATACCGCCGAAGCGTCCGTCGTGACGGAGTACGAGTCCTGGAGTACTTGCTACACCATAGGTGAAAACATCGTCTATCATGTCTTGTCCCAGATCTATATTGGCAAGATAACCACCAAGTTTGGTGCCTAATGTTAACCACGGAGTCACTTTAGCCTCTACGTTGGAACGGAAGCTGTAGCGTTCGTAACCTGCATTCTCTATTACGCCCGGATTGTTGTTGTAGCCAAAGGAATTGTAAAAAGAGATTTTGTCATTCCCACCGCTTACCGATAGGTTGTGATTGGTGGCGACAGCAGTACTGAAAACTTCATCAATCCAATTCGTATTAGGATAAATCAAAGGGTTTTGTCCCTTGTCATTACGCCAGGCATCAATCGTCTCTTGGGTGAATCGTGCAGGCTGTCCGCTATTCTGATAGGCTTCGTTCATTAAATCCATGTAAGTGGCATAGTCGGATACAGGGTCAATGGTTCTGCCTATAGACTCAAGTGATACATATCCGGTATAATCTACGTTGACCTTGCCGCTTTTTCCTTTCTTGGTGGTAATCAAGATAACACCGTTGGCAGCGCGGCTACCGTAGATAGAAGCAGAAGCGGCATCTTTCAGTACACTCATGCTTTCTACATCTTGTGGAGATACTGAATTGATGTTACTTTCTACACCATCGATGATGACGAGTGGGGCTGAATTGTTCAAGGTTCCTTGTCCACGTACTAAAATGGAACCGTTGTCGTCACCAGGCTTGTTGCTACT
This sequence comes from Bacteroides fluxus YIT 12057, assembly GCF_000195635.1. Taxonomy (GTDB): domain Bacteria; phylum Bacteroidota; class Bacteroidia; order Bacteroidales; family Bacteroidaceae; genus Bacteroides; species Bacteroides fluxus. Next base: position 45,999 of record NZ_GL882630.1, read on the forward strand.
TGAAGTGACCGAAATTCCTGCTGCCATACCGGCCAAACCGGCAGACAGGTTTGTGATCGGGCGTTTTTCTGCGATGTCTGCCATATTTACAGAAGATACTGAACCAGTGAGGTTTACTTTCTTTTGGGAAGCATATCCCACTACTACCACTTCGTCTATCAACTCACTGTCTTCTTGCAAAGTGATATTGAGGTTACTTTGTGTACCCACTTTTATACTCTGCTCTTTATAACCAACAAAACTGATAACGAGGGTTGCATCTTTAGGTACATTGTTCAAAGTAAATTGACCGTCGATGTTGGTAATGGAACCGTTGGTCGTTCCTTTTACCATTACATTGGCACCGATAATTGTCTCTCCTTTGTCATCTACTATAGTACCTGTAATGGTACGTCCTTGTTGCTGCACGATGGGTGAGGAACCGGTGAAATTGGAATCGGAATAATTGTTTCCGGCTGCATACGTTGGACCGGTTGCCAATAAGATGGCTCCTCCAACTAAAAGTTTGGATAGTTTGGCATGAAACATGCACCTTTCTTTTTTTTGTTGATACATAGCTTAATGTTATTTTAAGGTTTTGTTGCGGCAAAATTATAGTGATATATTGTTACCGATGGGCTGTATTTGTGTTTTTAAGAGGAGGAAAAATACAAACTTAAATATTTAACCTTCATTAGGTGAGGTGTTTTTTTTAATTTTATTCATTGGACGGAAAGCTCCCATCAAAAAGATAATATATATTCATCTCTTCTATTTTATATGCCTATTTTTGCGTGATCAATGAAAATGTTTTCAAGATGAAATGACCTTAAATTGATATTAGATATGAATGGATTTGCATTTTTAACACTCAAAAATGGGAAGAGAACAATACTTTTGTTCATGCTGCTATGGGCTTGTAGTATATGGGGGCAGCAAAAATGGTTACCGGAACATCCCCGCCTGTTGTTTACCGGAACTGAGACTTCCGAAGTGAAACGTCTTATCGAAACCGATGGACTGGCCGGTGAACTGGCTTCCTATCTGAGGCATCAGGCCGATTCTATCATGGAAGCGCCGCAATTGCCTTATAAGATGGATAAATATGGCGCTTTATTGTGGACTTCGCGCGCATACGTCTATCGTCTGGGAACTTTGTCGTTGGCCTATCGGCTTTATGGCGACCGTAAATATCTGGATGCTGCCAATGAAACCTTGGTGTGGGTATGCAGCTTTCCCGACTGGCATCCGGCTCACTACTTGGATACCGCAGAGATGACTGCTGCCGTAGCTATCGCCTACGATTGGCTTTTTGCAGAACTTCCTCATGCCACCAAACAATTAATCAAGGCAAGTATCTATAAAAATGCCATCTACCGTGTGCTGCGTGAATACGAAAAGGGAGGTCCGGGAAGTTGGGCGAAGCGGGAAACGAATTGGAATGTAGTGTGCAACACCGGTATGGTGTTGGGTGCGCTCGCCGTGGCCGAGGATTATCCGCAGGAAACCGAAATGATCTTGGAGAATGCCGCCAAGTACATGCCCAACTGCCTGAAACTGTTTGCACCGGATGGTGTGTGCTACGAAGGACCGGCTTATTGGGGATATACCAACCGCTACCTGGCCATGTATTTGAAGGCAGTGACGGACAATGGTGGCGACAGGGGAAAGATTGCGGAGTTGCCGGGTATTTCCCGCACGGCACTTTACCAGATACGCACGCTTACACCGTCGGGGCATCCGTTCTACTTCGGAAACGCAGGCATCGGGCATGAGTCTTTCGGCGGTCCTGCCTACTTCCTCTATAGCAAAATGTTCCGTCAGCCCGAAGTGGCTGCATGGAACCGGAACGAAGTAGCCAAGACATTGCAGGGAGCCGAATTGTTCGACCAGCTATTCTTCCTTTCCCTGCCTTGGTTTGATGACGCCTCTTCCAGAGGAGCGGATGCCGTGCCTGCCATGGAGGTATATCATAATAAGATCAATGACATAGTGGTGTTCAATGGGAACCGTAGCAAGAAAGGTGCTGTCTATTTGGTTGCCAAAGGCGGTTTGCCCAATCAGGCACACCAGCACATGGATTGCGGTACGTTTATTATAGAGAGCGACGGGGTGCTTTGGACGGAAGACCTCGGAGCCGATGACTACGATTTACCCGGCTTCTGGGACGGAAAGCCCGGCGGACAGCGTTGGAAGTATTTCCGTAACAACAACTTCTCACACAATGTCATCAACATAGACCACAGTTTGCAGTATGCTGCCGGACACGCCTTTGTCTGCGAGGAGCATCCTGAAGCCAGGCAACCTTTTGCCAGGCTGAATTTGTGTGAGGTTTACAAGGAGAAAGCGAAAAGTGCCTACCGCAAGTTTACGCTCTTGGATGACCGTACGATGGAAGTGGAAGATGAAGTGGAATTACTTGATGCGCGTTCCAAGGTGTCGTGGGTGGCTGCCACCAAGGCCGATGTGGAGGTGAAAGGCAATAAAGCTCATTTGATGCGCGACGGCAAGCATTTTTATATGCAGATAATTGCTCCTGCCGGTGCTGTGTTCAAGACTTATCCTGCCAAAAATACGTATCAAGGAGAGAAACCTATTGAGGGCATCACGATGCTTGAGGCGGAGTGCTTGTTCAAAGGTACGGAGGGCAAGGTAACAGTGCGCATGAGCAGTAAGAAGTTATGATTGTATGGTTGATGCCATGAAATATTAGTGTCTTTCATGTAAAATATTCAAGTATGGAAAAGATTTTCAATTTATTATTGTTCCTTTTGCTGTTCCAAGGAGTTCGGGCGCAAGATTACGATTTGTATCTCTGCATCGGTCAGTCCAATATGGCCGGGCGCGGGACTTTAACAGAAGAGACCTCTGGTGCTATCCCTGATGTGTACTTGTTCAACGACCGGAATGAGTTCGAAAAGGCAACAAATCCGCTTAACCGTTATTCAACCATCAGAAAGGAGCTGAAAATGCAGGGGGTAGGTCCCGCTTATAGCTTTGCCAAAACGATGGCAATCCAAACAGGACGTAAAATAGGGCTTGTAGTCAATGCACGTGGCGGCTCTTCTATTCAGTCGAATTTACCCGGTCTCTTCTTTGTTGCGGGGGAAATAGCGTCTTGGGCTCCCAACGGGCAAGCATCTGAAAACATTCGTGCTTTCAATGAAATGATTAGTCATATCAGTGACTTTATACCGAATACGGCTTGTGTTTCTTCCGAAGGATTGATGCCCTTGATTGACTATTCAGATCCTCATTTCTGTACAGACAGTCAGATTGTTCTGGGAGAGCGGTATGCACAAAAAGTCCTGGAAAACACAAGTGGGTTGCGTGTGCTGTTCATAGGTGACTCTATTACGGATGGGAATTGGGGAAATGTATGTAGTCCGAAACCCTCATCTGAACGTAGCCTTGGAGATATGAATCATATTTATGGAAGTGGTTATATGTATTTATGCGCCAGTTACTATCAAGGCAATTATCCGGAAAAAGAGTACGATTTTTTTAATCGGGGTATCAGTGGGAATACCCTGTTGGATCTGGAAAAAAGATGGAAGGAAGATGTCATTGAGATGAATCCGGATGTTCTTTCTGTTTTGATTGGTACGAATGATATACATCATCACTTGAGAAGCGGAAATGGAAAAGCTTTTGATTTTGAGGTTTGGGAGAGGCGTTATCGTGCTTTGTTGGATTGCTCGTTGAAGGCTAATCCGAATTTGAAAATTATATTGGCGGCGCCTTTTGTAGCCAATACCGGTAATATGCGGAAAAGCAAAAACTTTGCGGAACGGGACAGTATGGTTCGTCGTTGCGCTGCGATTGTAGAGCGGATTGCGCATGATTATCATGCCATATATCTTCCTTACAATACAATGTTTGATGAACTTTTGAAAACCTGTCCTACTTCCAAGGATACTTATTGGATTTGGGATGGACTTCATCCAACGCCGGCAGGACATAGGCGCATGGCGGATATGTGGATAGAACGTGTGGGCTTATTGTAGTGAATAAATAGTTTGTTCCTTTATTTTAATATCAATAAATAAAACATGAAAGATTCTTTATTTAAAATGAACAGTATGTGCCGGTTGATAATGCTTTTGTTAGTGTTGTCTCTGGTGGATGAAGCAAGCGGAAAGCAGGTGTTTAAGGAACATGGACTGCATTTTCTCCGGATACCTACACGTTGGGATGAGGCTATTCCGCTCGGCAACGGCATCTCGGGTACACTGATCTGGCAAAAAGACGGGAACTTGCGTCTGGCGCTTGATCGTGCCGATTTGTGGGACTTGCGTCCCGTGAAGGAGTTCAGCGGTTCCGATTATAGCTATAAATTTGTCTGCGATGCGGTGGAGAAAGGGAATATACAGCCTGTATATGATATCATTGACGCACGTACAGGAAAAGACATTGCTCCGACCAAGATTCCTGCAGGTGCCATTGAAATACCTGTCGCCAAGTTGGGTGAGGTGGAGAGTGTAGATTTGGATGTGCATACTGCCGTTTGCACGATTACTTGGAAGAACGGTGCTGTGGGGCGTTTTTTCAACAGCGCGGTTGATAAAAGGGGTTATTTTCACTTCTCCAATTTGCCTGATACCTTATCCGTCAACCTGCGGTCACCCGGATTCGAATTGGCGGAAGGGGAGAAGGAAAGCCGGAACTCCCTTTCCCGTTTGGGATATAAGAATGGAAAAATTGTGCGTGGGACGGGAGAAATCAGCTATCGGCAGAAAGCTTATGGAAATGTCTCTTACGAGATTGCCTTACGGTGGAATACTCCGGATGCGCAGACTTTGGAGGGCAGTTACTGCCTGACCACCACCGGTACCTGGTATAGTGAACCGGTATCTGCTGGAAAAATAATGCGGACAGGTGTGAAAGAATTCTCCACAGCCTATAAGGAACATGTGGCATGGTGGGAAGCGTATTGGAACCGCTGTGAGATTAGCCTGCCCGATTCGGTGCTGGAACGCCAATGGTATCTGGAAATGTATAAATTTGGTTCCTCTTCACGTAAGGATGCTCCTCCTATTTGCTTGCAGGCTGTATGGACTGCCGACAATGGGCAGACACCGCCTTGGCGTGGCGATTTTCATAATGACCTCAATACCCAACTGAGCTATTGGCCGGGGTATGCGTCCAATCATTTGGAGGAATCGGAAGTCTTTACAGACTGGCTTTGGAGAATAAAAGATAACAGTGAGGCGTTTACCCGCCGCTTCTTTGGAGTGGAAGGAATGAACGTGCCTTGCATTGCCACTCTTGAAGGGAGAAATATCGGTGGTTGGAACCAATATTCACACTCGCCCACGGCAGGAGGCTGGTTGGCGCACCATTTTTATCTGCAATGGAAGTATTCGGCGGACAATGTATTTCTGAAAGAGAGAGCTTATCCTTGGGTGAAAGAAGTGGCGCGTTATTTTGAAAATGTTTCAGTGAAGGGAAAAAATGGAAAACGCAAGTTGCCGCTGTCCAGTTCGCCGGAAATAAACGACAACCGCATAGATGCCTGGTTTAAGGAAACCACCAATTATGACCTTGCCTGTATTCTGTTTACTTATAAAGCCGCCGCTGAGATGGCTGAGAGTTTGGGCTTGTCCGATGAAGCGAAGCATTGGAACGGGCAGCGTTCTGAATGGCCCGATCTTGCGAGGGATGCCACAGGACTGACCATCGCTCCCGGTTATCCGCTGCGATATACCCATCGCCATTTGTCCAATATGTTGGCTATCCATCCTTTGGGCTTGTTGGATGTATCGCAAGGCAAGGAGGCGGAACATCTTATCAAACGTTCTATCCATCATTTTGAGGAAATGGGCACAGGAGGCTGGGTAGGATATACATATGCTTGGCTTGCCAATCTGCAGGCCAGGGTCTTTGACGGTGATGCGGCAGCCCGTTCACTGCATATTTTTGCCAAGGCATTTTGTTCGCCGAACAGCTTCCATTTGAACGGTGACCAGTTAAGGAAAGGATATTCCGGCTTTACATACCGGCCCTTTACGTTGGAAGGTAACTTTGCTTGTGCCTCGGCAATTCAGGAGATGCTTTTGCAAAGTCATACCGGTACGATAAGGGTGTTTCCTGCCATTCCCGAATCTTGGCGAAATGCTTCCTTCCGTAATATGAGAGCCATGGGTGCTTTCATTGTCAGCGCGGATTACAAAGACGGTAAAGTGAACAGGATAGTTGTTCGCTCTGAAAAGGGAGGAAAGTTGCGAATCTTTAATCCGTTTACAAACAAGGTAGAGGAGAAAGAGATGGGAATCGGGCAGGTAATAGAAATGTTTCAATTTAATGAATAATGAATATTTATATATATAAAGTATGAAAAGAATAGCTTATATAATTGCATTGTTAGTGTTTTTTGCGTTGTATGTAAAGGCGCAAAATAGTACAGTTTTTGAGATGCGATATTTTACTTCTGATGTGAAAGCAAATGGTGATACTGATTTTCATGGTGAAACAGAGTGGATGAATATAGATCAACGTATTGATTTTTTAGATAAGTATGCCGCTTATTCCTCCAATTTTTGGGGAAATAAGCAGTTGGATAAACCGCTGTTGGCTATCAAAAAAGCAGAGGAGGTATTACAGAAAATAAAACCGCAGCCATTGACAAATATTCGGCGTACACTACGTTTAGTAGATTGGCGAGCATATGGGTATAGACCGGGGCAATTGAAAGACAAGACGAAACAGTGGGCTTTGTGGACTAATACTCCCGGTACTTCGATTGTTGACGGTAATCTTAAATTGAAAAATTGTATTGTGGAAAGGGGGATAGAAAAAATAGACTGGCGCTTTAAGTTCAGTACTACTTTGAGTACATTGAGCCCGGACTTTGCATTGGCTTTTAAAAAAGGAAATCAAACTTTATTATCAATCGAATTGGGAGCCGGTGAAATAGTGGCGCGATCTGGTCAATATAAAAAATATGGTAAGGTTGGAGATAGTTCGAAAGTAGGGTTGCAAGTATATGGCGATCTGTCCAATCATCGTTTTTTTGTGACTATTGACGGGCAGCCGACCATTGAATGCCCTACAGACGATACGTTGGAACATGAAATAGATGGTATTAGACTTTCATCCCGTCAAGGTGAAACCTCTGTTGATGATATTCTATTATTTAACTTTGTACAAGACAGTACTAACCAGCATACGCCTTTTTATACAGCACTTCTTTTGGATGAGGATTTTGAAGAGATATTGCCTATAGATGGTTGGCAGGATTTAGTGTATGATGATAGCCGTTGGCAAACCGTTAAACTTCCGTCTGTACATGGAGGAATTAGAGAAAAAGAAGAAAGTTATTATTTAAGAAAGAAAGTATATGTGGAGGATTTTGGGCGAGCTATCTTGAAATTGGAAACCTTGGATCCCGGAGGGGAAGTGTGGGTAAATGAACAGCCGGTAGCTGTGATAAACAACCGGCATCCTTATGATTTGGATGTAACCGAATATTTAAGACCAAACTGCGAGAATATAATAGCTGTCCGTGTAAAACCGTATAAAGCCGGGCACTCAATGTTACATACTCCTTCGGATCCTTATATCGGATGGCAATTGGGACGTACGGAATTGATATTGACCGATCGTTGCATGATAAAAAATGTATTTGTACATACGGCTTCCATTGATGAAAAACGTGCATTGCAGGTTAATCGGATAGTGCTTCAGTACCCGGGGGTGTATAGCTGTAAAGGAAAGGTGGAAGTTAATTATTATCCTTGGTATCCTGTGGAGGGGCAGAAAGTTGTGTCTATAGAAAAGGAGGTTGAAATCCGTTCTGCCATTGATAATATGGTGGTTGTGAATTTGCCGATAGAACAACCTGAACTATGGCAGACCGGAGCCCCTAATTTGTACAAGGTAGAAGTCATTCTGCGAAATGAACAAGGAGAAGCCATTGATGATTATGTATTGACTACCGGCATCAGAACTATTGAGCAAAAAAACGGGAATTTATATGTCAATAATAAAGCTGAGATGTTGAACGGTGCGCAGATTCTGGGATATAGATATCCGATAGAGACCGTTGCCAAAACTAATCGTTGTGTACCGGACGAAACGGTAGTAAGGGATTTACTGATGATAAAGGAGATGAATGGTAATATGTTGCGTATCCATGTGCATGCCGAAAAGGATACGATAGATGGTATAAATGATCCACGCTATGCAGAATTTGCAGATCAGCTCGGAGTATATTTATTGTGGCAGACTGCCGGATGGATTCGGGAAGGAGAAGCTTGGAACGTGGACTTTGAAGGTTACCCAAAATTTGTGAAGCAGGTTTACAACCATCCGTCTATAGTAATGTGGGAGGCAAGTAATCATCCTAACCGTTTTAAAAAACACGATATTTCTGATTCCAATGATTATATGGAACGCATCTTTCATACGATTAGCAGTGCTGACACCAGTCGGTTGATTTCGCCAACTTCGTTTTGGCAGCATACGCATTATGGTAATTATGAGGGGACTAAAGATTACAAAGGTAATCCAATGAGTCCTACTCCTGTATTGATGGAAAGACTAATGACTCGTGGAAGCCAAGATGCTTATAGTGGGTATGGAGCTGATTGGTCGTATTTGCGGAAAGCTCCGCATAGTTGGGCGGCTTCCTGTTTGGCTGCCAACGACAAGTGCTATTTTAACTTTGAGCACGAAGAGTCTGCTGCACAACCTAATTGGGAACTGGTGAAAAAGGAGCCATGGTATAAGGTACAATCTTATGAGTGGGGGTATGAAGAGGGTAGTATAGGCCGTAAGCTTAATGTGGAAGAATGGCGTATCAGTCAGGCATTTCAAGCTTTCTCTGCATGGGAGTCCATGAAAAAACAAACCTTGTTGGGATATGATGGCTTTTCATGGTGTAGCTTGGAGTCGGGAGCCAATATGTTTACATATCAGAAGCCTTTGGTAGATGCGGTAGGAGTGCCTAAACTGGCTTTCTATGCCAATAAACAAGTATTTAATAGGATTTGGGCAGCCAGTGATAATGTAGATGTGGTTTATGGACCGGCTGACTTGATTACTCCTGTTATCTTTAATCTGGGTGATGAGCGTATTGTGGATCTGACTATTGAATTGAAAAATGATAAAGGAAAGACTGTAGAGCGTAAAAAAATAAAGAATATTCAAGTTGATAAAGGCAGGAGTGTGACTAAACTGGATTGTTTCCAATTTAAGCCGAAGGAAGACGGATGTTATTTTATTGTTTATACGATTACAGATGAATATTAAGAATATAACGATAGAGGTGTTAATTTTATAGTGCTCAATTATAACATTTAAACGACTACCACTATGTTCTCAGAGGCTAAAGTTACAGAGATGTATTGTGTGGCAGACGATTTTTGTTGACAAACCCAACCGGATGAGTGACGCGGATATATGTGTCAATATATGTTGTCCGACGTCCGGAATATATTGGTGAAACTCGCAAAAGGATAGGCAGGAATGCGCGTTTGCCTTGTCTGTTTTATCATTTGCCTTTAGGTAAAACTTCGTACCACGTATCTGGGCTCTCCGGCATAGGCACGTGGGCTCTCCGGTTTACGTACGTGTGCCGGAGAGCCCAGATACGTGGGATAAAGTTTTGTATTAGGTATCAAGGTATTATGCATAAGGCTTTCCAGTATTCAGTATTAGGCAGAGGGATAAAACTGGTGATATCCCGATAGCCATGGTTGAGTTTCGCTTGAAATTGACGCTAATAAATATAACTTCGATGTACTTGCAGGGTGGGCGTGTGAGTTGTTGTAAGATGTTGATAAATAATAATTTATTCTTTATTATTTAGTAAGAGACGGAATTCATGGTAGTCAGCTCCTTACTTTGTTGACTTACAAACTATAGGTCAGCAAAGAAATATCATTCAATAAATTTGAAATTATTACCTTTTTTATCAGGGGATAATGGCAATTTCATCTTTTCATTTTTAACTGTAAGCAACAGTAAGGGGCTATCTGACTTTTCGAACACCCTCGTGCTGTAATTATAGGGGTAATTCTTGAATATTGCCGTAACATCCCTTTCCCGGCACATAGTTCGGCTGCATCAGTTTCCCTGCATTTTCAAGTGTTTTCTCTTCCTGTTGTTTGCCGGAGTTACTCTTAGGGTCATTCCACAATCTTCACCCGGTTTACCTTCTCCAATAGGAAGCGGCTTTGGTTCCAGTGGAAAGGCTTGTATTCATTGTTTTTCTTGATGACATTGTGGCGGAATATCAGGCCATCTACCGACTTGGCATAGAGGATAGGGGCGTCGAAGGTATCGAACTCATTCTCTTCGATAAGGATGCTGCCCTCTTTGCCTCCGTGGAAATAGCGCTGTTGTCCGTCCAGGTCGGGTATTTCAGGATAAATGGAGATAACGGCGTTGGTAAATTGGAACTGATTGGTCAATGCATTGACGAAGCGGTTTTTGCGGATGACGACGTTGCGGCAGGCACCTGTCTCATACCAGCCGTTGCAGTCACCGCATAGCAGGATGGCGGCTCCGGAGGTGTGATCGAAGAGATTGTCCTCTACCACTACTTTTTGCGGGGTGCTGAACAGGGTACCCCGTGCCCGGTTGTTGCGGATGATGTTTCCTTTGAATTCCACTTCGGGTGTCCAGGTTAGGTTCTCGATTCCGTATCCTTCCTGTTCGCTGATCTGCGGGTCGATGGGATCGCGGAAAGTAATCTTGAACTCGCGGACACCTGCCGTTTCACTTCGGTCTGCCGGGGAAATGGCGGTTATGCTATTGGGCCGCCCCTGGATATCCATGGTCTTGGAACGGACAAACTGGATGCTGTCACCCGGTTCACCCCACTCGAATCCCCAGGACTGGTTGTGCATATAGCGTCCGATAAGAGTATGGTCGTCTATCCGTTTGGTCACTTTCAGATAGGTGCCGTGTATGTTGATGGCATCATCCATCATCCCTTCATACAAACCGTTGCAAGAGACGATCTTTCCTTTGCAGCCCGAGAAATGTGTGGCATCTGCCTGGGTAGTGAAGTAGCGTGGATCGTCCGTTCCTTTTAGGCAGACACCGAAGGATTGCAGGGTAATGTTCTCGCATAATTGGGCAAGCAGTCCCATGCCTTCGGCATAATGTACTTTTACATTCTCCAGTACGGTATTGCGGTTATGGTGGAGGAAAATGCCGGGAGCGGGACGGTACCAGGTACGCATGGCCACCACAGTGCCGGGGATGAGGCGGCTGTCTTTCCAGTGTGGGGCGGTGAGGATGCCGTCTTTGGTGGCGGTCACCTCTTTGGTGGAGAAGAACAGGTCGCTGGTGTTGTAAACGATGTGGCGGTTCTCTTTTTCAAAGGCGATGCCCGACGACGGACGGGCATCCCATCCTTTTCCGTAGGCTTCAAAAACGGAGTCTTTGGAGATGCGCCACTTTACCCACGGGGCAGGTTCAAAGGTTATCCCTTTCTCCGCATCATTCTCTACTATGCGGACCTGGCTGATGTGGGGATTGGCAAAGTCAATGCTGAAATTGCGCAAGGTGCAGTTTTCTGAATGGAGCAGTGCCAGTGGCAGCATTCGTCCGTGGAAGATCAGCTCGGCGCCGTTGCCTTCCAGTGTAAAATGCTTGAAACCTTCCAACTCGATGCCTACTTTCTTGGGGTTGGTCTGGTCGTGGTTGGAGATGTAATAGGTGCGTACTGCGGATCCTGTTTCATGGAAAAAATACTTCCCTTCCGTGAAGCGCAGGATAATGCTGTCTTCCGGGTTACATTCGGCCTTGATGCGGTTGATGACTCGTTGCAGGATGGGGCTGGCATTCTTCTTGCTGTCAGCTTTCAAGCCCATTTGGGCAAGGTCATAGGTGCGTTCGGCGCCGTTTAGGTTGCTCAGGCAGCTTGCCATGAGGAGGCAGAGGCATGCTACTTTGTTTAAATTCATTTCAGGTTGACTCAGATTAGGTTTTGGTTTTAGTTGATATGGGTTGTCTCTTCCGGTGAAAACAACTGGCGTTGTACTGCTTTTGCCGTTTCCACGCAGTCTCCTTCTTTTGTGGAGGAATAGGTGTCGTGCCGCAAGGTCCACGGTTCCTCCAATGAATAATAATCTATGGAAGAAGCCGGGTCACGGTCCGGCAAGTCGTTTAGGCGGTCAAGCCATGTTTTCCAGCGGAGGTAATAGAAGTCTTTCAGCAGACCGTTCCACTCCTTATGGGCGTAGTCGCGCAATCCTCCCCGGTCGGAAGCGGTACGGTTGCCCCAGGTAGTGATTTGTACACGGGCATTCCATTCCAGCCAGTCTTTCTCGGCCGGGGTATGTCCCAGGTTGCGGGCTTGCTCTATCCAACGGCCTACCTTGAATTCGGGGCGGGTGGCGAGCAGGCGGTCCTGTAGCAGGAGAAGTTCGAGAAAACGGTCGGAGGCTTGGCGGAGCAGCGGTTTGTCTCCGGCTTCGTAGCTTGCCTGGATTACTTTATAGATCAGACGCCCTTTTTCGGCTACTGCCTGGCGGGTGATGTCCACCAGGTCGTATTCAAAGTTATCGTTTCCCTTAAACTGTCCGGCCTCTTCCAGAAACAGTCCGGCGGCACGGATGACATCTTGGGGACGGTAATAATCGGACATCTCCGACCAGGATGAAGCTTGATAGGCTTTCAGGGAAGGGCGGGCGCAGAAGATGGATTCGTGCGTGCCTTGCTGGGTGGAACGTGGAGGACAGTTGTAGATGGAGTTCCCCAACAACACCCAGGCTTCCCGCAAGCGTGGCGTACATTTTCCGTAACGGGCGGCTATGTATCCTTCCAGCCATTCGTCCTTGGAAAATGTGGAAGGACGCCAGGGGAGTTCGCAAAGCAGTTCGTACATTACGGGATTGTTTTCCGACCCTTCCATTGTCATTCCTACTCCTTTCAAAGTGTTTCCGAAGGAACTTCTTGAAGCTTTGTAGTATGCATCGATCACGTGTTGCATCTTGCCGTGCAAGCCTACATTCCCGCCATAGTTCAACAACATGCAATAGAGCCATTGGTGTCCGTCGAAACCGTTTTCCCGATACCAGGAGGATTCGGGTTCACCCCATTGCGGGCGGCTTTCGGAATAGAGGTCGAGTACAAGCATGTCTCCCCTTGGGACATTCTTTATCATTTGTGCCCGTGGATTGGCTCCCCATGCCTGTACTACCCATACGGAATTCCGGCTGTTCTTTTTCATTGCCTGCCAGATGGCTTGTCCGGCTGCGTCCAGGTTCACTCCCGCCACCTTGCCGCCTTCGTGGAAAGGATCCATGCTGTAGAAGTCGGCTTTGCCGTACAAGCGGTTCATCTCTTCATAGTACAGGGCGGCTATTTCCCCGAAACGGGTGTCGGTAGGTTGCAGGAAGGCAGGACGGTTGTATCCGCACCAGGTGCCGGGATCCGACACATTCACTCCTAACTTTTCCTTTGCATTATGGGGCAGCATGCCGGAGTAACCCGGCAGTACGGGATGGATGCCGTATTCCCGCATGCGTTTCAGAATCCTCTTTTGCAGTGCGATGCGGTCTTCGTACCATGAGTCGGTGTTCGGTCCTCCCCATCCCTCCAGGTTGTTCATCAGCCACCATGCCTGGAAGGCGGGGCCTGCCACGAACTCATTCACTTCTTCTTTGGAATAGCCCAGCTTGGAAAGCATGTTGCGCCAGACGGCGTCTGTACCGACTAATGCCAGCGAAAGGTTGATGCCGTGCAGCGCCATCCAGTCGAGTTCCTGCTCCCAACGTGCCCAGTCCCAGAATGCCATGGTATAGGAAAAGGTGCAATAATTGAGGTCATAGCGATAGACGGAAGCCGTTTCGTGCCTTTCTTTACGGGTTACGGGCGGCAGCACGCCGGGAAGTTCGGCAGTCATCTTGTTCCATGACAGGTGAATGCCGGCGTAATATTTCAGATACCAGTTCAGGCCTGCGGCAATGCTGACGGGATTGTTTCCCCGGATGACTATCTTCTCTCCTTTCTGGTCCAGCTCAAAGAAATCGATGCCTGAGGAAGGCTTTTGCTCAATGATAAACTTGCCGGACGATCCCGGTGCCACTCGCTCTATCAGTCCCTTGACAGGTGAGGCACCGGCCGTCAGGGCGATACAGAGCAATAGGCAAAATAGATGCAGTCGTTTCATGGTTATTCTTTTTCTGTAAGTTTGAACGTCTTGAAATATACTTTCTGCTCGTTGCCTGAAATGTTGGTGAGCCTTATCTTCAATACTTTCCGTCCTTCCACTTTCACCTTCTGCAGGGTGTGTCCTTTCCATGCGGTCTGCAGGTCTGCATGCTGCCATTCTTTGCCGTCAAGGCTGGTTTCCAGTCTGAAGTGGGCATAAGTCTCTTCCGGTGCTCCTAAATCGATCCTTAAAGAGGCGAGGACGCGCGGACGGTCCATCGAGAGGGTGAGGGATCCGTCTGCCTGCCAATTGATGACTTCGTTGGAGGGGGCTACGCTGCCTTCTTTTCCCTTTTGCTGTGTGGGAAGCATGGCAAGCTGCGCCACGTTGCTTTCCAATGTATAGGGTGAATAGATGGCACGGGCGTTCAAGGCGGTGTGGAACTGCCGGTTGTATTGTTGTGTGGAGGCTTCGAACAAGGCGTCGAAAGTGGGCATCAGTTGTCCGCTTCCGCTTTTTACTCCTTGCGGATAGCGGGCGTCATTGTCTGTCATCAGGGTTTGCAGTGCTTGCGCATGTGCATGGCTCGGGAGGAAAGCCTTTTCCTGCCGTTGCAGGCGGATCATGTCCAGTACCGCCTTTCCGTATTCGCCTACCAGTTTGAATTGGGAGAGCCAGGGGCTGATTTCATTTATAAGCGGACGGTTTTCATTGCCGGAAGCGAGCAGCATGTCGGCGGAGGTGATAATCTTGCGGCACTCTTCGGCCACCTGCCGGTAGGCCGTTTCGTCTATTTCTCCTTTTTCCTGATAATTCTTCAGCAGCGCGGAGAGGGCGGGCTGTATGTTTGTGGATTCCTCGCGGCGGAAACCATGGCCGTTCTTGCCCAGGTCGGAATTGTGGATGGCGAATGTCTCCAGATATTCGGCATGGAGCGGCATGAGGTCCTTGATGGCATGCTTCCAGGAAGTGTTGCTGTCAAATTTTTCCATGTTCCAGGTATAGTCGGCCACGCTGTAGAGGGAAATCTTGGAGGACTCGGCATGTTCCATCGGATTGGAGACAAAAGCGGACATCTCATCCTTGACATCGAGCCCGTTGCCATAAACGGGACCCAGCAGAAGGTGGTCGCGCACATAGTCGGACACGGGGAAATTCCACCAGATGTAGGCTTTCCGCTTGATCAGCGGGTTGATGAATTCCAAGGTAGGCTTGTCTATGGTGGCGATTACTTTGTTTCCGGTCCACATGATTTGGATATCTTTGTTCAGCTGCTCTCCAAGGGTGGTAAGGTAACCTCCCTTTACATTTGACCAGGATTTGTTGTATTCCGTGGGACACATCACCAAAGGAGCGACATCCTTTTTGGGCTGCACGAAGTGGTTGTCGATGTAGTTCAGCAATTCGGCTTGCTTGCTCGCTTGGGTCCCTTCGCCGGAGATGTCGTCGAAGAAGACGGCAAACCCGCGTACACCCAATTGGTACATGCTTTCAAATTTCTGCAATAGCAGCGAACGGTCTTCTTCGTTCCAGCGGATGTCCTGTCCCGGATGGATGGCCCAGTAGAAAATGACATTGTTTTCGCGGGCCTTGTCCACAAGCTGCTTGATTTGTTCGGCTTCTTGGGCAGGGTAGGGCTTGCGCCAGTGCGGGGTGCTGTGATAGGGATCATCTTTGGGTCCGTAAAGATAGACGTTCATCTTGTTCCGTCCATAGAACTCCAGCTGGCGCATGCGGGCTTCCTGGCTCCAGGGGGTACCGTAGAATCCTTCTACCACACCTCGGTAAGGGACATCGGGATAATCGCTCACTTCGATGAGGGGCAGCTTGTCTAGGGTGAGCAGCTGGGCAAGTGTCTGCACACCGTAATAAGTTCCCCGTTCATCGGCTCCGGCAATGATGATGCGGTCTTTATCTATTTTCAGAAAGTAGCCTTCCGGCTTTTGTGGAATCCGTTTCCGGTAGTTCTTGACCGTTTTATCGTCTTGGGTGCCGATGTATATGCGGAAGCCGGCCTTGGGGGCTTCTCCCGGCATCAGCGAACGGAGCAGGGGCAACGTGTTCCCGGTGCTCAGAGAGTTTCCGGACAGCAGTTGGTATTGCAGGGGAATGCTGATGGAGTCATCCTGTGAAATATATTTTTGGGGAGTGGGTTGCAGCCGGAACTCCTGTGCGTGGATGGTTGCGGTCGCCAATAAACTGAATGTGCCGAGTAGCAGTAGCTTCTTCTTCATAATAATAAATTTAAGGAAATGAATATTATCTTTGCAAATATGGAGAAAATAATGCGAATATGCCATATACGTTCTTTATTTTTAACAGCCTCTGTATTCTTGGGGTGTCTGGTTAAAGCAAGCTTTGAAACAATGCCTGAAATAGCGTAGCGAGTTGAATCCTGTCTGGTAGGCTATTTCAGTTATTTGCAGTTCCGGACTGCTTTTCAGCAGTTCTGCGGCATGCTTCAGACGGCTGTTTAAGATAAATTCATTGGGCGTCATGCAGCTTAAAGCTCTTAGTTTGTTGTAGAGTGAACTGCGGCTTACGGCCAATTCTTTGGCCAACATGTTGACATCAAAAGCCGGATCGGCCAAATGCTCCTTCACTATATCTTCCAGTTTGGTCAGGAATTTGGCGTCAATGGGATTTAAGGCCAATGCCTGTATTTCTGTTTCTGCCGGGATACCGGCAGAGATATCCTTTCCGAATTTCTGTTTCAGAAGTTTCCGGTTGCGTATGATATTGGCGATATGTCCCAGCAACATTTTGTTGTTGAACGGTTTCTCGATGTAGTCATCGGCGCCGCACTGCAGGCCTTCCATCTTTTTGTTGTCGGAAGTCAAGGCCGTCAGCAGTACAACGGGGATATGGCATAGCTCAAAATTGTTTTTGATTTTGGAACACATTTCGATGCCGGACATTTCAGGCATCATGATGTCGCTCAAGATAAGTTCCGGACGTTCTTCCATTGCTTTCCGCAATCCTTCCTTGCCATTCATGGCAATGCTTACCCGGTACAGCGGGGATAATAAGGAAGTCAGTATCTGCAATAGCTCTTCGTTGTCTTCCACCACTAATATGCAATCTTTGTCCGTGGGACTCTCTTGCGTTCCGGATTCTTCTTCCGTCTTTTCCGTGCGGTTTTCCGTCCCGGTGTTTTCTTCGGAAGGGACGGCATAGTCATAACCGGATGTCTCTTGGGTGGCAAACGTTACATAGTTGTCTTCTTGGAAGAGATTGTCTTTGGGTAAAGTGACGGTGAAGATGGTCCCGTATTGCAGGGCGCTTTGTACGCTGATTTTACCGTGGTGGAGTTCCACCAC
Organism: Bacteroides fluxus YIT 12057; assembly: GCF_000195635.1. Lineage (GTDB taxonomy): Bacteria > Bacteroidota > Bacteroidia > Bacteroidales > Bacteroidaceae > Bacteroides > Bacteroides fluxus. The sequence goes on from NZ_GL882630.1 coordinate 63,408, forward strand.
TCCCTTTGACAGGGCCAGCCCTATGCCGCTGCCTGGAGAGGAGACTGCGGTATCTACTTGATAGAAACGGTCGAAAATGTATGGCAGCGCTTCCTGTGGAATGCCTTCACCCGTATCTATTACTTTGATTTCGACCGTTGTTTCCTTTTCGTGAATCTGCAACTCTACCTTACCTTTTTCAGGAGTATGCTTGAAGGCGTTTGACAGTAGGTTGGAGAATACTTTTCTCAGTTGTCGTCCGTCATACCAGCACATCAGGCTTTCTGCATCTGTCTGGAAGTCGAAATGTATGTTCTGCAGCTGTGCCTGGTCGGTAAAGTCCAGATGGATTTGCTTTAGATAAGCTACAATGTCAAGCTGGCATACGTGGAGTTGCAACTTGCCTCGTTCCATTTTTCTGAAATCAAGCAACTCGGATATCAGTTCCCTGAACTGGAAGGTGTTTTTATAGATTTTCTGCAGGCGTGTCCGTAAGAACGGGGAATGGTTGCCGGATTGTAGCAGGGCTTCGATTTGTGAGATTATCAATGTCAAAGGGGTACGGAACTCATGTGAAATGTTGGCAAAGAACTGGAGCTTGGCCTGTATGAGCTCTTCATTCTTCTCTTTTTCAAGCTTTTCCTGTGCCAGAGAGGCGCGAAGTTGCATCCTGGTTTGCCAGTTGTTCAGGAGGACATAGACTATGGCTGCCACGATGCCTGTATAGATAAGGTATGCCAGCCAGGTGGCCCACCAGGGAGAGTGGACCACAATGGATAACTCGATGGAGTGTACGTCGTCGAGTGAACCTTGCTGCTTCTCGCGTACGATAAGTTTGTACTTGCCCGGATCTAAATTGGTATATACAATCGTGTTGTTATAACTGGTGCTCCACTCTTTGCTGAAGCCTTCCAGCCGGTATTCGTAGATTTTTCTGTCGGTGTTGTCTATATAGCTGTTGGAGGCAACGGTGATTGAAATGTTGTTTTCATTGTATTCCAGGTTTATCCGGTTGGCAAAAGGCAGCGCCGCACTCAATATGTGGTTGGGCGTTTCGCATGAAATCAATCTGTCATTGACCGCCAGGGATGAAAAATACAGGTTGTATTGAGGTGAGGGCGTAAGGAGGGAAGTGTTCATGAAGGAGGTCATGCCCGAAGCGCCTCCGACGAATGTTTCTCCATTACGGCAAATCAACAAACCGCACCCGTCGTTGATTGCTGATAAATGCAATTGGCTCTCGGCGTCAAGCATCCTCATTTCCCGGGTCTCGGGATGATAGATGAGCAAGCCCTTTTCATTGGAAATGGCCAGATAGCCGTGCGGAGTTACTGCCAAGTCATAGCAGTAGTGGATATTGGAAACGGCGCACTGTTCAAAACTGTTTTCCCGGGGATTGAACTTATACAGGCCTGTGCCGTAGGTTCCCAGGTATAGGGTACCGTCGGGATATTCCGCCATTTCCAGTACCTGGAATTTTCCTAAACCTTTTTCTCCATACTTATAGATGTATTTTTCCTCGGGTTTTTGCATGTTGATCCTGACTATTTGCTTATGTTGGGCTATCCAGATGTGTTTTTTTGAATCAATCAGGAAAGAAGATCCCCCTCCGCGCGTTTCTTGAATGGATGGATACAGATAGCCGGTAGTTCCGGTCTGCAAGTTTTTCACAAGCATTCCTTTGCTGGAGAGTATGTAAAGGCTGTCTCCCCGCAAGGTTATTTTAGAAAGGGATGTCCCCATTTCTTTCGTGTGATATTTTAGATTTCTGGTAGGGATGTCAAAACAGAAAAAGCCTTGCTTATGAGTTCCTACATAGATACAATCGCGAAGTTTGTCGTATTCTATACATTTTAAACTGTTGAAAGATATTCCTTTAGTTTTACCTTCTGTAAAATAGTGAGTAAATAGCCTTGTCTTCCTGTTTAAATAATTTAACCCTCCTCCTTCTGTACAAATCCAGATGTCTCCCCTTTTATCTTCTACCATATTACCTACAAAAAAGAAACTGAGGCAGTCTGCTCTGTTGGCATTCTCGGAATAATGTCTGAAGAAATTCATTTGGGGATTGAAGTATTGTACACCCCCATAATAGGTGCCTGCCCAAATGGTACCCTGCGAGTCTTTATAGAGTGAGAATATGGAGGAGTGTTTCAGGTTGCCGGGTTGCGTATCCTTTTTATAATATGACACGTTTCCTGCTGTGTCTATCTTGTTCAAACCATTAAAGGTTCCTATCCAGATGGAGCCTTCATTATCCTCTACAAAGCACCGTACATCATTGTTGGATAATGCAAAATCCTTCTCTATGACAAATTTCTGGCTGATTCCGTTTTCTATCTTGTACATGCCTTGGCGGAAGGCCGCTACCCACATCCTGCCTTTTGTATCCCTATAAAGTGAATGGACATTGACTTCGGCTATGACACAGACCGGCGTAGGGGTGGCCAGGTTGTCTATACGGTACAGCCCTCTTGAAGTACCGAGCCATAGGCAATCGTTGGTATCTGAATAAAGGCTGGTTATATATTGGCTTGGTTTGAGACGATAGACAAAGGCAAACTGCTTCTTGGCCGGATTCCACTTGAAGACGGAATCCTGTGTTGCCGCCCATACGGTATGGCCTTGTGCATGGAGGCAGTTGACTTTCCGCTGCAAAGGCGAGAACTGCTCTTTGTGGAGGTCATAATGGATAAGCACATTGTCCGAAGTAAAGAAGATATTTCCTTGTTTGTCACTTACAAGATTATGGATCTCATTTCCAAGAAAATTTCTGGTGGGCTCTGACGATGGTTTATAGACAGTCATAGAGTTGCCGTCATAGCAGCCCAGCCCTTCTAAGGTACCAAACCACATTCTCCCTAACTCATCCTGGCAGATGGACATGACCGAGATCTGGGGCAATCCGTCTGTCTTGCCTATATGTTTGAAATAGACATTTCCTTGAAGCGTGAGAGACACGACTAAAAACAGGTATAGCAGCAAACCTTTTTTCATAGCATTAAGGGTGTTTTACTCTTTGATTGAGCATTTGATAAGGGCAAAAGTAATACTTTTCGTTATAAAAATACATAAATCCATGTCGTTAAAGGGGGAGATTGCGTACATTCGATGTTACTTTTTTGTGTACCCTTTGGATATTTGCTTTTCTTTTTTGAATGTAGGCAGGCTTTGGGCATAATCGAACAATTTTCTACATATATTGTTTCTTTAGGAAGATTTTACATATATTTGTCCCGTAATTTTAAACACAATGAATTATGAAAAAGAATTTTAGTGCTTTCATGATAGCCGTATGCTGTATGTTTATGGCTATGCCTGCTCAAGCCCAACTTATCAAGTGGGGTGTCAAAGGTGGTGTGAATATGACGAAGATAGACTGGGATGGTGGAATTGATGGAAATAAACAGAATTCTACCGGCTTCTTCATCGGCCCGATGGCTGAGATAACGATTCCCATTGTAGGCTTGGGAGTGGATGGTGCCTTGCTTTATTCTCAGAAAGGAGAGAATGAACTGAAGCAGCAGGGTTTCGAAGTGCCTGTCAACTTGAAATATACCATCGGCTTGGGAAGCATGCTGGGTGTTTATCTGGCTGCCGGTCCTGATTTTTATTTCGACTTGAAGAAAAAAGATGCGGTTGACCGTAAAGCCCAGGTTGGACTGAACTTGGGAGCCGGTGTGAAACTGATCCAGCATTTGCAGATTGGTGTGAACTATCAGATACCGTTGGGTGACAGCTTCAAGGTAGGCAACGCCATCGGTGCAAAGAACAAGACTTGGCAAGTTTCCGCCGCATATTTGTTCTAAAAGAAAAATAGAATAACTTTATAAGTATAAACCTCCTTGCTGCAGTGTGTGGCAAGGAGGTTTTTGTTTGTTGAAGGTTCTCTGTATGGAACATTGGCAAGCAAGGATTTTTCGTATCTTTGCACTATCTTTGTCCCACGATGGAAAAATTTGTAGATGTCATATTGCCCTTGCCTTTGCACAGGTACTTCACTTACTCCCTGCCCGAGGAAATGGCGGGAGATGTGCAGATTGGTTGCCGTGTGGTAGTGCCTTTCGGCAAGAAGAAATACTATACGGGGATTGTGCAGAACGTTCATTATTTGAAACCGGAAGAATATGAGGTGAAAGAGGTGACGGCCCTGCTGGACGCTCATCCCATTTTGTTGCCCGGACAATTCAAGTTCTGGGAATGGGTGGCGGATTATTACCTCTGTACACAAGGTGACGTCTATAAAGCGGCGTTGCCTTCAGGCCTGAAGCTTGAAAGTGAGACTATCGTAGAGTACAATCCGGATTTTGAAGCTACGGAACCGTTGCCGGAACGGGAGCAGCGAGTGCTTGACTTGCTCTCTGTCGAACCCGAACAGTGTGTGACAAAACTAGAGAAGGATACCGGTTTTAAGAATATTCTCAATGTGGTGAAATCTTTGCTTGACAAGGAGGCTATCTTCGTGAAGGAAGAGTTGCGGCGTACTTACAAGCCTAAAACCGAAACCCGTGTGCGGTTGACTGCCGCAGCAAGCAACGAGCGTCGTCTGCATTTTTTCTTTGATGAACTTCAACGCCGTGCTCCCAAGCAACTGGATTTGCTGATGAAATATATCGAACTGTCCGGCTGTCTGGGTGGAATGCGGAAGGAAGTCACGAAGAAAGAACTGCTGTTGCGTGCCTCTGCTACTCCTGCCGTATTCAATGGGTTGATAGACAAGGGAGTATTCGAGGTTTATCAACAGGAAGTGGGGCGTTTGGGAGACGGTTCCTCCCATGTGTCCCCGTCTTTGAGCCCACTGAATCCTCTGAATCGGCATCAGCAACAGGCACATGATGAAATAGTGGAAAGTTTCAAGACAAAGAATGTCTGTCTGCTGCATGGTGTAACTTCAAGCGGCAAGACGGAAATCTATATCCATCTGATTGAAGAAACCATCCGCCAAGGCAGGCAGGTACTCTACCTTCTGCCCGAAATAGCCTTGACCACCCAGATTACGGAGCGCCTTCGGCGTGTATTCGGTTCCAGGCTGGGGATTTATCACTCCAAGTTTCCAGATGCCGAGCGGGTGGAAATCTGGCAGAAACAACTTTCGGGAACAGGCTATGACATCATCCTGGGGGTACGTTCTTCTATTTTTTTGCCTTTCAAAGATTTGGGGCTGGTGATTGTGGATGAGGAGCATGAGAATACCTACAAGCAACAAGATCCGGCTCCCCGTTATCATGCCCGCAACGCTTCTATTGTTTTGGCGGCAATGCAGGGTGCCAAAACCTTGTTGGGCACTGCCACCCCTTCCATCGAAACCTGGTACAATGCCACTTCCGGAAAATACGGGCTGGTAGAGTTGAAGGAGCGGTATAAAGAAATACAATTACCGGAAATCATTCCGGTAGATATCAAGGAACTGCACCGGAAGAAACGGATGAACGGTCCTTTCTCTCCTTTGCTCTTGCAACATGTCCGTGAGGCGCTGGAGCAGAAGGAACAGGTGATTTTGTTCCAGAACAGACGGGGGTTTGCCCCTATGATAGAATGTCATACCTGCGGGTGGGTACCGAAATGTAAGAATTGTGATGTGAGCCTGACTTATCACAAGGGGTTGAACCAGCTGACATGCCATTATTGCGGATATACGTATCAGGTGCCTCGTGTCTGCCCGGCTTGCGAAGGTGTGGATTTGCGTAACCGCGGTTTTGGTACGGAGAAGATAGAAGATGATATCAAAGCCTTGTTTCCTGAGGCAACCGTGGCACGTATGGACTTGGATACCACCCGTACACGCTCGGCTTATGAACGGATTATTGCTGATTTTGAGCAGGGGAAGACGGATATACTTATCGGAACCCAGATGGTTTCAAAAGGGTTGGACTTCGACCATGTCAGTGTAGTGGGCATTCTGAACGCGGATACCATGTTGAACTATCCGGATTTCCGTGCCTATGAACGGGCCTATCAGCTTATGGCGCAGGTGGCAGGTCGTGCCGGGCGGAAAAATAAAAGGGGACGGGTGGTGCTGCAGACCAAGAGCATTGACCATCCCATCATTCCGCAAGTCATTTCCAATGATTATGAAGGAATGGTAGGCGGACAGCTTGCGGAGCGCCAGATGTTCCATTATCCGCCTTATTACCGGCTGGTATATGTCTATCTCAAAAACAGGAACGAGACTTTGCTTGACCTGATGGCGCAGACGATGGCGGGCAAACTTCGTGCTGTGTTCGGCAACCGGGTGTTGGGGCCGGACAAACCTCCTGTAGCCCGTGTACAGACTTTGTTCATCCGGAAAATCATCGTGAAAATAGAAATGAACGCCCCTATGGCACGTGCCCGTGAACTATTGCTCCGGGTGCAGAGAGAGATGTTGTCCGAAGACCGTTTTAAGTCATTGCTGGTTTATTATGATGTAGATCCCATGTAGGATCTGATGGCAAAAAGGGACATGGATAGGATAACGGATCGTGTGAGAAAATTGAATATAAGTACTTATAAAAGATATAATATGTTGGAAAACAACGAAAAAACAAGAATACTCTTTGTCTGTTTGGGAAATATCTGCCGTTCTTCCTCTGCGGAGGGAGTAATGAAATATTTGATAGAACAGGCTGGACGTGAGAATGACTTTGTGATAGATTCTGCCGGAATTCTCTCCTATCATCAGGGGGAGCTTCCTGACAGCCGTATGCGTGCCCATGCCGCCCGTCGCGGATATGAACTGACCCATCGTTCACGTCCTGTCCGTACGGAGGATTTTTATAACTTCGACTTGATTATCGGCATGGATGATCGCAATATTGACGATTTGAAAGATCTTGCTCCTTCCGTAGAGGCATGGAGCAAGATACACCGGATGACGGAATATTGCACTAAGTTTATCCATGCAGACCATGTGCCCGACCCTTACTACGGTGGTGCCGAAGGCTTCGAGTATGTACTCGATATTCTGGAGGATGCCTGTACAGGTCTGTTGGAGAAACTGAGTTAGTGCCGGATGTCTTGGTAGAACCGCTTGTGGTCGTTTAGGCTGCATGTGGCATCTATGCCGGATGTTTTCAGCCGTTCGGCAATTTCATTTAATTTCTTTCTTGATACTCTGCCGATGTAGAACAAGCGGTAGCGGTAATCCTTGTCCAGCAGTTCCATGACATGGGTAAAGGCTTGTTCACGTGCAAAGTCGAAGTTGACCTTCCGCAAGTCCGTATAGGGATAGCGGATGCTCCTGCCCACGCTGTGAACAACCAGCGCATCTTTGTCCAGTGTCAGATAACAGAAACGGGTCATCAGCATGTTGATGAAGAAGAGGCTTAATCCAAAGGAAATGATGGCCGGAATAAATCCCCACCATACGTCACCGCTGATGGAATAATACCCTAATATCAGAAACATGAGGAACAGTACGAAGAAATAAAACATATAAAGGGACGGGCGCCGATAGGTTTCCGTAACAGGTTCTGCAACCGTAGGTTCCTGCGGTACATAATTGTCGAAAGGCACTCCCTTTGAAACCAGGAAGCGGATGACGGAAGAGGGGTGGCGGAACGGAGGCAGATAGACAACTTTGTCTCCTTTCCCTTTCAGGTGCAGGGTCAGAATGCCGGGACCGTATTTGTCCTTCGATGTCGTGGTACCTTTGTGGGACGCCTGATGGTAACGCTTCATGAAGCTGAAACTCTCGATTTGGTGTAAACCTGTCCGCTGGTTTTGCAGCAGCTGTTCGGCTCTCTTTTGTTCTTTAGCGGTCACTTCCATAGTTTTTATTTTTTTAGTTCGGGATAACTGATACGGGTATGGTAAATCGTCTTTAGCTTCTCTTTAAACACGCTTTTTATGGTAGCGATGTCCTTGAAGGTGATGGGGCATTCCTTGAAATAACCTTCCGCTACCTGTGAATCTATAATCTTATCTACCAGGCTACTGATGCTTTCTTCCGTATATTCGGGCAGGCTGCGTGAGGCTGCTTCCACGGCGTCTGCCATCATCAGGATGGCTTGTTCTTTGGTGAACGGATTCGGGCCGGGATAGGTGAAAAGTTCATCATTGGGCTCTTCTCCGGGATGCTCGTTCTTCCAGGAGATATAGAAATACTTCGTCTTTCCGCGTCCGTGATGGGTGGTGATGAAATCCTTGATTACCTTGGGCAGGTTGTTCTTTTCCGCCAATTTGATGCCGTCTGTCACGTGGCTGATGACTACCTGCGCACTTTGCTCGTAACTGAGGTTTTTATGCGGATTGACGCCTGATTGGTTTTCCGTGAAGAAAACCGGATTTTCCATCTTCCCGATGTCGTGGTACAGAGCTCCGGTACGCACCAACTGGCTTTTGGCATCAATGCTGTTGGCTGCTTCTGCAGCAAGGTTGGCTACCTGCATGGAGTGCTGGAAGGTTCCGGGGACCGTTTCGGACATGCGGCGCAGCAGGCTGTTGTTGATATTGGATAGCTCCACCAAGGTTACGTTGGAGGTAAAACCGAAAGTCTTTTCCACCAGGAAGAGTAACGGGTAAGTGAACAGGAGCAGCACGCCGTTGATGATGAAATAGGTGTACATGCTTCCATTGATTTTCGACAAATCATTTTCTGTAATCAATTCAAAGGCAAAATAGACAGCCGCATAAGTCAGTATGACAAGGAACGCCGTGCGGAACAGCTGCGAACGTTGCGAGAGTTCCCGTAAGCTGAAGATAGCCACCAATCCGGCCGAGAGTTGCAACAGGATGAATTCGTGCGGATAGCGCAGACAGATGGAGCAGATCAGTATCGTGACAGCTTGTGTAAGGAATGCCGTGCGCGAGTCAAGGAACACGCGGATAATGATGGGCAATACGGCATAGGGCAGGATATATACGTTGAATATGTTGTTTTCCACCATGAGCGCCGTTACTACGCAATAGAACATGATGAGGGTGAAAAGTAGGGAGAGGCGTCCTTTGCGTTCGTAATAATCTTTGCGGAACAGTTCGAGGTAAAGCATGAAGCACAGGATGAAAATGCTTACATACAAGATTTGCCCTACTAACATTAGACGTTTTTGCCCGATGGATTCACTGCGCTTGATAGACTCTTTTCGCAGGCTTTCAAGGATATTGTAAGTCTCTTGGCTGACAATTTCACCGCGGTCTATGATTTTCTGTCCACTGAGGACAATGCCGTTGGCCCAGGAGTAATTGTCCAGAATTTCCTTCTTGGCTGTTTCCGTGCGCTGCTCGTCATAAGTCAGGTTCGGGAATATATATTCATTCAATGAACATTGGCGGAGGATTTCCGGACGGTAGTGCAGGGTGTCGGCGGTAAGGATGTAGTTATAGGCATCTTTTACAGAATATAGCTTGTCGGCGCTTTGTTGGTTGGCAAGTTTGTCGTCGATGATCATGATGGCAGAGGTGCTGTCCTTGTGTAGCTTGGCCAGGCTTTCTGTCGAAAGGATTCCGGCACGATACACTTCCGAGAACTTTCTTTCCAGATACCGGATGTAGTCTGTGGAGGGCAATACACCACGCAGGTCGGTCTGGTAATCGTCCCTCAATTTCTTGATGATGTCTTTCTCTATGGTTTTATCCAACTGGAAATAAGGCTGGAAACGGGCAAGTATGCTGTCTTGCTCACGCTTCACTACTTGGTCATCTTTATAGATGGGAAAGTCGAAAGTGGCCATCAGCTGTCCATATTTCCAGGGTTTGTCGATGTCGAATTGGTAGTTGAATTTGCCGTCTCGTGGCAGAAAATAGACAATAACCGCCACCGTACCGGCAAATATCAGTGCTTTATAGAGCAAATCTCTAAAAGAGAATTTCTTTTTAGTCTTGAAATAACTCATATCAGTTGAAATTTTTGCGAAAAGTACAAAAAAAAACATTAGTGTGGAAAAAAAGGTTTAATTTTGCCGTCTAATTTATTTATAAGTAAGGTAGATTATGACAGAAAGAAGAGTCAGAGTCCGTTTTGCCCCGAGTCCTACGGGGGCGTTGCACATTGGTGGTGTGCGCACAGCTTTGTATAACTATCTCTTTGCGCGTCAGCATGGAGGAGATTTGATTTTCCGCATAGAAGATACTGATTCCAACCGTTTTGTGCCCGGTGCCGAAGAGTACATTTTGGAATCTTTCAAGTGGTTGGGCATTCCTTTCGATGAAGGAGTGAGTTTCGGTGGGAATCACGGTCCTTACCGTCAGTCGGAACGCCGCGAGATATACAAGAAGTATGTACAGGTGTTATTGGATGCAGGCAAGGCGTACATCGCTTTTGATACTCCGGAAGAACTGGAAGCCAAGCGCGCTGAAATAGCTAATTTCCAGTATGATGCTTCTACCCGTATGCAGATGCGCAATTCATTGACTCTTTCCAAGGAAGAAGTGGATGCCTTGATTGCAGCCGGCAAGCAGTATGTGGTGCGTTTCAAGATAGAACCGAATGAGGACGTGCATATCAATGACCTGATTCGTGGTGAAGTGGTTATCAACTCTTCCATCCTTGATGATAAGGTTCTCTATAAGTCGGCGGACGAATTGCCTACCTATCACTTGGCGAATATTGTGGATGACCATCTGATGGAAGTTTCACACGTCATTCGCGGTGAGGAGTGGTTGCCTTCCGCTCCGTTGCATGTTTTGCTGTACCGTGCTTTTGGCTGGGCGGATAGCATGCCCGCTTTTGCCCATCTGCCTCTGCTGCTGAAACCTGAAGGCAACGGCAAGTTAAGCAAGCGTGACGGTGACCGTCTCGGCTTTCCTGTTTTTCCTTTGGAATGGCATGATCCCAAGACAGGAGATGTTTCCTCGGGATACCGTGAGTCGGGGTATCTGCCCGAAGCTGTCATTAACTTTCTGGCACTTTTGGGGTGGAATCCGGGCAATGACCAGGAATTGATGTCGATGGATGAACTGGTAAAACTGTTCGACTTGAGCCATTGCAGCAAGTCAGGTGCAAAGTTTGACTATAAGAAAGGTATCTGGTTTAATCACGAGTACATCATGATGAAACCGGACGAAGAGATTGCTGCTCTGTTTCGCCCTGTGTTGAAAACCAATGGGATAGATGCAGACCGATATAGCGATGAGTTCCTTACTAAAGTAGTGTCTCTGGTGAAAGGCCGTGTCAATTTTGTGAAAGAGTTGTGGGAGCAGACCCGTTTCTTCTTCGTGGCGCCTGAAGCATATGCCGAGAAGGATGTGAAGAAACGTTGGTCGGAAGATACCCCCCGTATCATGAATGAACTGATGGACGTGCTGCGTGGCATGGATGATTTCTCGTCCAAACCTTCTGAAGACATTGTTATTGGCTGGATTACGGAGCGTGGTTATCACATGGGCAATGTAATGAATGCTTTCCGTCTGTCGGTAGTAGGAGAGTGCAAAGGACCGCACATGTTTGATATTACCGAACTGATTGGTAAGGAAGAAACACTGGCTCGTATTCAACGTGCTATCGAGACCTTAAAATAATGAGGAACTTTTATTTTTCATTCTTCATTTTTCATTCTTAATTCTGAAAGAAGTATGTTCTACGACCTGGCAATCGCTGTCTATGACATTCTGGTGCATCTGGCTGCTCCGTTTAGCCGCAAGCCTCGCAAAATGATGAAGGGCCATTGGGTGGTGTATGAACTTCTCCGTCAGCAACTGGAGAAGGATGTGCGCTATATTTGGTTCCATGCCGCTTCTTTGGGAGAATTTGAGCAAGGACGTCCGCTAATCGAGAAAATCCGTGCCAAATATCCGGATTACGGTATTCTGCTGACTTTCTTTTCACCTTCGGGTTATGAGGTCCGTAAGAACTACAGGGGGGCGGATGTGGTTTGTTATCTGCCTTTTGACAAGCCTCGTAATGTAAAGAAGTTCCTGGATATTGTGAATCCGTGTATGGCGTTCTTTATCAAGTATGAGTTTTGGAAAAACTATTTGGATGAATTGCATAAGCGCCGTATTCCGGTATATAGCGTTTCTTCCATATTCCGTCGTGGGCAGGTTTTCTTCAAGTGGTATGGCGGCACATATCGTAATGTCTTGAGGGACTTTGATCATCTGTTTGTACAGAATGAACGTTCCAAACGTTATTTGTCCAAGATTGGCATTAACCGTGCGACGGTGGTGGGTGATACCCGTTTTGACCGTGTGCTTCAGATTCGCGAAGAGGCGAAAGATCTGCCGTTAGTGGAACTTTTCAAGGACAACACCATGACTTTTGTGGCAGGAAGTTCCTGGCAGCCGGATGAAGATTTGTTTATTGAGTATTTCAACCAGCATCCTGAGTTAAAGTTGATTATCGCCCCGCATGTCATTGATGAGAATCATCTGGTAGAGATTATCCGTAAACTGAAACGTCCGTATGTACGTTATACCCGTGCCGACGAGAAGAATGTACGTAAGGCTGATTGTTTGATTATAGACTGTTTCGGTCTGCTTTCGTCTATTTACCGTTATGGTGAGATTGCTTATATCGGTGGCGGATTCGGTGTCGGTATTCATAATACATTGGAGGCCGCCGTTTATGGTATTCCCGTTGTTTTCGGGCCTAAGTACCAAAAATTTCAGGAGGCTATTCAGTTGTTGGAAGCAAAAGGCGCTTTCTCCATCAAGGATTATGAAGAACTGAAAACGTTGCTTGACCGTATGTTGGCGGATGAAGCTTTCCTGCATGAAGTGGGAATGAATGCTGGGAATTATGTAACCGGCAATGCTGGAGCTACGGATAAGATTTTGAGTATGATAAACTTCTAAAAAAATGTCTCAAAGTAGAATCGATGCTACTTTGAGACATTTTTCTTATTTATACCAGTCAGAATACATTAGGTAATTGTGTGCAATCTTCTGGTTTAGTTCCTTGGCTTGTTTTGGGTCAACTTTTTTGATAAATTTGGCAGGAACCCCTCCCCAAATACTTCCGGGTTCTATCACGGTATTGCTCAATACTAAAGAACCGGCGGCTACGATAGCCCCTTCTCCCACCACTGCGTGGTCAAGAATGGTAGAGCCCATTCCTATTAAGGCATAATCTTTGATGGTGGCTCCGTGGATAGTTACATTATGTCCTACGGAAACGTGGTTCCCTATTTCTATAGTTGATTTTTCATATAAAGTATGTAATACGCTTCCGTCTTGGATGTTTACCCCGTTCCCAATACGGATAGAATTAACGTCGCCGCGAAGTACGGTACTGAACCAAATGCTGCAGTCACGCCCCGTTTTTACATCTCCGATAATGGCTGCATTGTCTGCCAGGAAACAATTCTCTCCGAATTCGGGAGTGAATCCTCTTACTGATTTTATTAATGCCATTCTTAATTATGATTTAATGATTGTCCTAATGATTTAATGATTACTTCAATGCTTTACATGCTTCTTTCAACCATTTCCGTTCCTCATTGTTCAGGTCGGGTGACAGTTTCTCATAAACATTCCGGTGGTATTCATCCAGCCACCCTATTTCTTCTTCCGTCAGCATCTCTTTGATGATACCTTTCTTGCAGATAGGGCAAAGGGTGATTGTCTCGAACTTCAGATAGTTGCCGAACATGCCTTCTCCGGCAGGGGCAGTCAATATGAGATTTTCCGTCCGTATTCCGTGGCTGCCTGCTTTATAGACACCTGGTTCATTAGACGTAACCATTCCTGCTTGTAAAGTTACCGGATTTTCGTTCATACGGATGCTTTGAGGCCCTTCGTGCACGTTAAGGAAATGACCTACGCCATGTCCTGTTCCATGTAGGAAGTTCATACGGTACTTCCATATCGGCATGCGGGCCAGTACATCCAGTTGGGTGCCTCGTGTGCCTTCTGGAAATACGGCCATAGCCAGGTCAATGTGCCCTTTCAGGATTAATGTGTAGTCTGCTTTCTCTTCTTCGGTCAGTTTGCCCAAGGCGATAGTACGGGTGATGTCGGTAGTACCGTCTAAGTATTGTGCTCCTGAATCTAGTAGAAGAAAACTCTCGGGAAGTACCGGGATATCTGTTTCCGGAGTAGCCTCATAGTGGACGATGGCGCCATGTTCTTTGTATCCTGCGATGGTGTCAAAACTTTCGCCCATATAAAGAGGTTGTGCCGCACGGAATTCGTGCAGTTTCTTGTCTATGCTGATTTCCGTTTCTTTGCCTGTAGGCACTGCTTCCTCCAACCATTTCAGAAATTTCACTAAAGCTACTCCGTCGCGTTGCATAGCGGCATGAATGCCTGCAATTTCCTGTTCGTTGCGGATGGCTTTGAGGAGGGCTATCGGTGAACATGCATCGATAATCTGGCAGTAATCCGGTGAAATGGCTGAATAAACGGCATAGTTTGTCTTGGCGGTGTCAAGCATGATGCTGTTATAGGGCATATTTCTTAAAAAGCATTCAATCTCTTCGTAAGAGTGGATGTCGATGCCGGCCTCTTTTAAATGAGTAGAAAGTTCCCTTGTTACTTTTGGAGGCTGGATGAAAAAGTGCGCCTCCTCTTCAGTGATTAGTAGGTAGCTGACCACTACAGGGTTGCAATGCACGTCATTGCCGCGTATGTTTAATGCCCATGCTATCTCGTCCAATGCCGATACCAATAATGTTTCCGTTCCTGTCTTTTTCATTTCCTGCCGGATGGCTGCTAATTTTTCCGGACAGCTTTTTCCGGCATATTTCATTTCGTGGATGAAAGCCGGCGCCTCAGGCATGGATGGCCTGTCGGTCCATATCTCAGCCATCGGGTCGTCGATACTTTTGATAGTGATTCTATTTTGGACTAAATCGTCTTGCAGAGCCATGACTTTGGCCGTAGAAAATACTTTCCCGTCAATTCCTACTATCGTATCGGCTTCTAGATTGGTTTTTAGAAAATCCGGAATACTGGGTGTTTCGGGCAACATTTCCTTGTATAAATCTATACCGCTGCCTTCTAGTTGTTGCGCAGCCTGAAGAAAATAGCGGGAATCTGTCCATAGTCCTGCTTTCTTGGCTGTGATAACCACTGTGCCTGCCGAACCTGTAAATCCCGATATCCACTCCCTTGATTTCCAGTGTGGTGCTACATATTCGCTTAAGTGCGGGTCGGTGCTGGGGATAATGAAAGCGTCAATACCTTCTCTTTTTAGTAATGCTCGTAGAGCATCTATACGTTGATTGATTGGTTGGTTCATACTACTTATATATTATATTGTTTGGTTATTGTATTGTTCAGCTCTATTATATTTCATACTGTTTATAGTGATATAGATTCTTTTAGTTCTCCAAAGTTACTTACTTTCCTTCAATAATCCGGCAGGCAATCTGTATTTTATTTAACCTTCATGGCTCGTGCCATATTATTCTTATTGCACTTGAACGATAATTCGATAGTTTGCCGAGATTTCCGCACTCGTCAGGGCTTGCTATCCTGGAGTTGCTGGAGAACCTCTTCTTCTTGCATGTATAAGCGGGCGGAAGCTCCGACAAACTTAGGATGACGGGTATGTTGGCAGTTTGAAGGTGAACCTGGTGTAAATCTGTAGTGCACTAAATTCCCGTTTAGGAGGTTATGCGGATAATTATATTGTTTTTTTTGCCGAAAGTTTTGTGAATAAAGAAAGTATGTGTAATTTTGCGGCTCAATTTAATCGTGAGATTTTTAAACATTAACATTTTAAAAGAAAGAAAATGATTGTAGTACCTGTAAAAGAAGGCGAAAACATTGAAAAAGCGCTGAAGAAGTTCAAAAGAAAATTTGAAAAGACTGGCACAGTTAAGGAATTGAGACGCAGACAGCAGTTTGATAAACCGTCTGTAACTAAAAGACTTAAGAAAGAACGTGCCGTTTACGTTCAACAACTTCAGCAAGTAGAAGATTAATAATTCGTAATTTCCTTTGAATTATTGAATTCTTTTTCATACATTCGTTGCATGATTTAGATATGTAGCGATATGTTGTTGACAGATTCTTTTCTTGATTATCTTCTGTATGAACGGAATTACTCCGAAGGCACGGTCAAGTACTATCGGTCGGATATTCTTGAACTGCAGGATTTCGGGAAAGAAATGTTGGGAGATTTAACTCCGTCGGACATAGATGCGGAACTGGTTCGTGAATGGATTGCTTCCTTGATGGACAGAGGTTGTGCTTCTAGTACGATAAACCGAAAGCTAAGTTCTATCCGTGCTTATTATAAGTTTCTCTTGAGGAGAGGGGAGGTTGCGGTAGATCCGTTGCGGAAAATAACGGGTCCTAAGAAGAAAAAACCGCTACCTGTGTTTCTGCGAGAAGGGGAAATGGATAAGCTTTTGGATGATACGGACTTTGGCGAGGGATTTGAAGGTTGTCGAAACCACTTGATTATTGAAATGTTTTATGCTACGGGCATGCGGCTTTCGGAATTAATAGGGTTAGACGACAAAGATGTTGATTATTCCGCTTCTCTCATTAAGGTGACGGGAAAAAGAAATAAGCAGCGTCTGATACCTTTTGATGAAGAGTTGAAGTTTTCCATGCAAGAATATGTCAATGTGCGGAATGAAACGATTCCGGTTCGCTCGGATGCTTTTTTTGTCCGGGAGAATGGAAAAAGACTTTACCGTAGTATCGTAGCATACCTTGTGAAACGAAACCTTTCGAAGGTAGTGACTGTAAAAAAAAGAAGCCCTCACGTGTTGAGGCATACCTTTGCGACGGCTATGCTGAACAATGGTGCTGATTTGGGTTCTATAAAAGAACTTCTCGGGCACGAGAGTCTGGCGACTACGGAAGTTTACACGCATACTACTTTTGAAGAACTTAAAAAAGTGTATAATCAGGCCCACCCTCGGGCTTAAAGAAAAGGAGGTAAGTATGGATGTAAGAATTCAAGCGATTCACTTTGATGCGTCAGAGCAATTGGAAGCCTTTATTATGAAAAAGGTAGCCAAGTTGGAGAAGTATTACGATGATATAAAGAAAGTAGAGGTGTCATTAAAGGTAGTAAAGCCAGAAACAGCCGGAAATAAAGATGCAGGGGTGAAATTGTTGGTTCCCAATGATGAGCTTTATGCAAACAAGGTTTGTGATACGTTTGAAGAAGCAATAGATTTGTGTCTGGAAGCTTTGGAAAAACAGCTGGTTAAGTACAAGGAAAAACAACGGAGCAAATAATTTTCCGCTAAAATTTTGCGGGTAAAAAATAAATGTCTAAATTTGCAGCCGTTTCGCTCGCACTATGAACGTTACGGTTGCATTTTTTAAGTTTGCCTCTTTAGCTCAGTTGGCCAGAGCACGTGATTTGTAATCTCGGGGTCGTTGGTTCGAATCCGACAAGAGGCTCGAAGAAGAACGAAAAATTAAGAATTAAAAATGAAGTTAGGAAATGAGTCCGTTTTCATTCTCTTTTTTATTCTTTCATTGGTGATTTTTGATTTTATGGAATAATGGGCAAATACCAGAGTGGCCAAATGGGGCAGACTGTAAATCTGCTGGCTTACGCCTTCGGTGGTTCGAATCCATCTTTGCCCACACTCTTATTCTCCTTGCTGTTATAGCTCAGCGGTAGAGCACTTCCTTGGTAAGGAAGAGGTCCCGGGTTCAAGTCCCGGTAACAGCTCATAATGATGTAAAAGCTGATTATTAATCAAATAAATAACAAGTAAAGCTATGGCTAAAGAGAAATTCGAACGTACCAAACCGCACGTAAACATTGGTACAATTGGTCACGTTGACCACGGTAAAACCACGTTGACTGCTGCTATCACTACAGTGTTGGGCAAAAAAGGTTTTTCTGAAGTAAAATCATTCGATCAGATTGATAACGCTCCGGAAGAAAAGGAAAGAGGTATCACTATCAATACTTCACACGTAGAGTATGAAACAGCTAACCGTCACTACGCTCACGTTGACTGCCCGGGTCACGCTGACTACGTAAAGAACATGGTTACTGGTGCTGCTCAGATGGACGGTGCTATCATTGTAGTTGCTGCTACTGATGGTCCGATGCCTCAGACTCGTGAGCATATCCTGTTGGCTCGTCAGGTAAACGTACCGAGACTGGTTGTATTTATGAACAAGTGCGACATGGTGGATGACCCCGAAATGTTGGAACTTGTTGAAATGGAAATGCGTGAATTACTTTCTGCATACGAATTTGATGGTGACAACACTCCGTTTATTCAAGGTTCAGCTCTTGGTGCATTGAACGGCGTTGAAAAGTGGGAAGACAAAGTTATGGAACTGATGGATGCAGTTGATAACTGGATTCCTCTGCCTCCGCGTGATGTTGATAAACCGTTCTTGATGCCGGTTGAAGACGTATTCTCAATCACAGGTCGTGGTACCGTAGCTACTGGTCGTATCGAAGCTGGTATTATCCATGTAGGTGACGAAGTTGAAATCCTCGGTTTGGGTGAAGACAAGAAATCAGTTGTAACTGGTGTTGAAATGTTCCGCAAATTGTTGGATCAAGGTGAAGCCGGTGACAACGTAGGTCTGCTGCTCCGTGGTATTGACAAGAACGAAATCAAACGTGGTATGGTTCTTTGTAAACCGGGTCAGATTAAGCCTCACTCTAAATTCAAAGCTTCTATCTATGTTTTGAAAAAAGAAGAAGGTGGTCGTCATACTCCGTTCCACAACAAATATCGTCCTCAATTCTACCTGCGTACTATGGACTGTACAGGTGAAATCACTCTTCCGGAAGGAACTGAGATGGTAATGCCGGGCGATAACGTGGAAATCAACGTAGAACTGATCTATCCGGTAGCATTGAACGTAGGTTTGCGTTTCGCTATCCGTGAAGGTGGTCGTACGGTGGGTTCTGGTCAGATTACTGAAATCTACGACTAATAACCAAATATATCTTAATCAGTTCCCGGTGATTATCGGGAACTGATTATGTTCAAACGGGAGTAGCTCAGTTGGTAGAGCACCGGTCTCCAAAACCGGGTGTCGGGAGTTCGAGCCTCTCCTCCCGTGCTAATATTTTTGAAATGAAGAAGATTGTAGCTTATTTTAAAGAAACTTACGACGAACTTGTTCATAAAGTGTCGTGGCCTACGTATTCTGAACTTACTAACAGTGCAGTAGTTGTTTTATATGCTTCCCTGCTTATTGCGCTGGTGGTATTTGCGATGGACTTCTGTTTCCAGAATTTAATGGAATTTATTTATCCACATTAAAATTAAGGAGAAATGTCTGAGATTGAAAAGAAATGGTACGTACTGCGTGCTATTAGCGGAAAAGAAGCTAAGGTAAAGGAATACCTTGAAGCTGATATTAAAAACAGCGACCTTGGTGATTACGTGTCTCAGGTATTGATTCCTACCGAAAAGGTGTATCAGGTTCGCAATGGTAAAAAAATTGTGAAAGAGAGAAGTTATCTCCCTGGTTACGTTTTGGTGGAGGCTGCTCTGGTAGGTGAGGTCGCTCATCACTTGAGAAATACTCCTAATGTGATAGGATTCTTGGGTGGATCGGATAAACCCGTCCCCTTGAGACAGTCGGAAGTGAATCGCATACTTGGTACAGTTGACGAATTACAGGAAGCAGGTGAAGACTTGAATATCCCGTATGTAGTCGGCGAGACTGTAAAGGTGAATTATGGTCCGTTCACAGGATTCAGTGGAATCATTGAAGAGGTGAACACCGAGAAGAAGAAGCTGAAAGTCATGGTTAAGATATTCGGACGGAAGACTCCGCTTGAATTGGGCTTTATGCAAGTTGAAAAAGAATAGTGCAGGTGTTACGCTGTAGTATTCTTCATTAATGTTTATATATAAATCAATTAGAAAATGGCTAAAGAAGTTGCTGGACTAATCAAATTACAGATTAAAGGAGGCGCGGCAAACCCATCACCCCCGGTAGGACCTGCATTGGGTTCCAAGGGAATCAACATCATGGAGTTTTGCAAGCAATTCAACGCCAGAACCCAAGACAAGGCAGGGAAAATCCTTCCTGTCATTATCACTTACTACGCAGATAAGTCTTTCGATTTTGTAATCAAGACTCCTCCCGTGGCTATCCAGTTATTGGAAGTGACGAAGCAAAAGAGTGGTTCTGCTGAGCCTAATCGTAAGAAAATTGCCGAGATTACTTGGGAACAGGTTCGTACGATTGCTCAGGACAAAATGGTTGACTTAAACTGTTTCACTGTAGAAGCTGCCATGAAGATGGTTGCAGGTACAGCTCGTAGTATGGGTATCGCTGTAAAAGGGGAGTTCCCGGTTAATAACTAATAAACTTCAATTAGAATGGGTAAACTGACAAAAAATCAAAAGTTGGCTGCAGAAAAAATTGAAGCAGGGAAAGCATACTCTCTCAAAGAGGCTTCTCAGTTGGTAAAAGAAATCTCTTTTACTAAGTTTGACGCTTCTCTGGATATCGACGTACGTTTGGGCGTTGACCCGCGTAAGGCTAACCAGATGGTGAGAGGTGTTGTATCACTTCCTCACGGTACTGGTAAGGTTGTACGTGTTTTGGTGCTTTGTACACCGGATGCTGAAGCTGCTGCAAAAGAAGCCGGAGCTGACTATGTTGGTCTTGACGAATATATTGAAAAGATCAAGGGTGGATGGACTGATATTGATGTGATCATCACTATGCCGTCTATCATGGGTAAGATTGGTGCGCTCGGTCGTGTGCTCGGTCCTCGTGGATTGATGCCTAATCCGAAGAGTGGCACTGTAACTATGGATGTTGCTAAAGCTGTGAAAGAAGTAAAACAAGGAAAGATCGACTTCAAGGTTGACAAGAGTGGTATTGTTCATACTTCTATCGGTAAAGTTTCATTTAGTGCTGATCAAATTCGTGACAATGCGAAAGAATTCATCTCTACTTTGAATAAATTGAAACCGACTGCAGCCAAGGGTACATATATTAAGAGTATTTATCTTTCTAGCACGATGAGTGCGGGCATCAAGATTGACCCGAAAACAGTAGAAGAAATCTAATAAAACGGAGTAATAATGAGAAAGGAAGATAAAAGTACGATTATTGAGCAGATTGCTGCTACAGTGAAGGAATACGGTCACTTTTACCTGGTAGATACTACTGCTATGAATGCCGCTGCTACAAGCGAGCTGAGAAGAGAATGTTTCAAGGCTGACATCAAGTTGATGGTGGTTAAGAACACTCTGCTTCACAAAGCATTGGAAAGCCTGGAAGAGGATTATTCTCCGCTTTATGATTCAATGAAAGGTACAACAGCCGTAATGTTCAGCAACGTTGCGAACGCTCCGGCCAAGTTGATCAAGGATAAATCAAAGAACGGAATCCCCGGACTGAAAGCTGCTTATGCAGAAGAAGGCTTCTATATTGGTGCTGACCAATTGGATGCTCTCGTTAGTATTAAGAGCAAGAACGAAGTTATTGCCGAAATTGTTGCCTTGTTGCAATCACCGGCCAAAAATGTTATTTCTGCTCTGCAATCAGGTGGTAACACCCTCCACGGAGTTCTCAAGACTCTTGGTGAACGTCCCGAAGCGTAAATTTCGGACCAAAATTTATTATCAATTTATTTAGTATTTAAACAATTAAAAATCATACAAAAATGGCAGATTTGAAAGCTTTTGCAGAACAATTAGTTAACTTGACAGTAAAAGAAGTTAATGAACTTGCAACCATCCTGAAAGAAGAATACGGTATTGAACCTGCTGCTGCAGCTGTTGCTGTTGCTGCTGGTCCTGCAGCTGGTGGTGCTGCTGCCGCAGAAGAAAAGACTTCTTTCGACGTAGTATTGAAGAGCGCTGGTTCAGCAAAACTTCAGGTAGTTAAAGCCGTTAAGGAAGCTTGCGGTCTTGGCTTGAAGGAAGCTAAAGATATGGTGGACGGTGCTCCGAGCGTAGTAAAAGAAGGTTTGGCTAAGGACGAAGCAGAATCATTGAAGAAAACATTGGAAGAAGCTGGAGCTGAAGTTGAACTTAAATAACATTTACCTGTAAATCAGGTCATTCGGTAAGGAACCCTTCGTGAAAAGGGTTCTTTACCTTTTTGTGTATATATTTCAAATTAAGTTCTACAAATCCATTAACAGATGTCTTCAAATACTGTAAATCAAAGAGTTAATTTTGCTTCGACTAAGAATCCGCTCGAATATCCGGATTTCCTGGAAGTACAATTGAAGTCATTCAAAGACTTTTTACAACTGGATACCCCACCCGAGAAGCGTAGGAACGAGGGATTGTATAAAGTATTTGCTGAAAACTTCCCCATTGCCGATACAAGAAATAATTTTGTTCTTGAGTTTTTGGACTACTATATTGATCCGCCGCGTTATACCATTGATGAATGTATAGAGCGAGGGCTTACATATAGTGTACCCTTAAAGGCTAAATTGAAATTATATTGTACCGATCCCGACCACGAAGATTTTGATACGGTTATCCAGGATGTATTTCTTGGACCCATCCCTTACATGACGGATAAAGCGACATTCGTTATCAACGGTGCGGAACGTGTGGTTGTATCTCAGCTTCACCGTTCACCGGGTGTATTCTTCGGGCAGAGCGTTCATGCTAACGGTACCAAGTTGTACTCGGCCCGTATCATCCCGTTCAAGGGCTCATGGATTGAATTCGCTACGGATATTAACAATGTCATGTATGCATACATTGACCGTAAGAAGAAATTGCCCGTAACAACATTGTTGAGAGCCATTGGTTTCGAGAATGATAAGGATATTCTTGAAATCTTTAATCTGGCCGAAGACGTGAAGGTGAACAAGACGAATCTCAAGAAGATTGTAGGTCGTAAGTTAGCTGCACGTGTTTTGAAGACATGGATTGAGGATTTTGTAGATGAAGATACCGGTGAAGTTGTTTCTATCGAGCGTAACGAAGTGGTTATTGACCGTGAAACTGTTATTGAGCCGGAGCATGTTGACATCATATTAGAGTCGGGCGTTCAGAACATCCTCGTACACAAGGAAGAACCGAATCAGTCTGACTACTCTATTATATATAATACTTTGCAGAAGGACCCGAGTAACTCGGAAAAAGAAGCTGTACTTTACATCTACCGTCAGTTGCGTAATGCGGATCCTGCCGATGATGCCAGTGCGCGCGAGGTTATCAACAACCTGTTCTTCTCGGAAAAGAGATATGACTTGGGCGATGTAGGTCGTTACCGTATTAACAGGAAGTTGAACTTAACAACCGATATGGACGTGCGTGTCCTCACCAAGGAAGATATTATTGAAATTATCAAATATCTGATTGAGTTGATTAACTCGAAAGCAGATGTGGACGATATTGACCACTTGAGCAACCGTCGTGTACGTACCGTAGGCGAACAGTTGTCCAATCAGTTTGCTATCGGTTTGGCACGTATGTCACGTACTATCCGTGAGCGTATGAACGTTCGTGACAATGAGGTTTTCACTCCGATTGATTTGATTAACGCCAAGACTATTTCTTCCGTTATCAATTCTTTCTTCGGAACGAATGCCTTGTCACAGTTCATGGACCAAACCAACCCATTGGCTGAGATTACTCACAAACGTCGTATGTCTGCGCTGGGGCCTGGTGGTTTGTCACGTGAACGTGCTGGTTTCGAGGTGCGTGACGTGCATTATACACACTATGGCCGTCTTTGTCCTATTGAGACTCCTGAAGGCCCGAATATTGGTTTGATATCTTCACTCTGTGTGTTCGCCAAGATTAATGAATTAGGTTTCATTGAAACTCCTTATCGCAAGGTAGCAAACGGCAAGGTGGATCTTTCTGGCGAAGGATTGGTTTACTTGACTGCCGAAGAGGAAGAGGCCAAGATTATCGCTCAGGGTAATGCCCCGCTGAATGATGACGGTACTTTCGTTCGTGATAAAGTAAAGGCTCGTCAGGATGCCGATTATCCGGTGGTGACTCCGGATGAAGTAGAACTGATGGATGTATCTCCTCAGCAGATTGCCTCTATTGCTGCTTCTTTGATTCCGTTCTTGGAGCATGACGATGCTAACCGTGCATTGATGGGATCAAATATGATGCGCCAGGCAGTTCCTTTGTTGAAGAGTGAAGCTCCGGTGGTGGGTACAGGTATCGAACGTCAGTTGGCACGTGATTCCCGCACGCAGATTACTGCAGAGGGTGACGGTGTGGTTGAATTCGTAGATGCCACTACTATCCGCATTCTGTATGATCGTACGGAAGAGGAAGAGTTCGTAAGCTTTGAGTCTGCATTAAAAGAATATAGTATTCCCAAGTGGCGTCGTACCAATCAGAACATGACTATCGACCTCCGTCCAATTTGCGAAAAAGGTCAACGTGTGACGGCTGGGCAGATTCTGACCGAGGGTTATTCTACCGAAGACGGAGAATTGGCTTTGGGTAAGAACTTGTTGGTTGCCTACATGCCGTGGAAGGGATATAACTATGAGGATGCTATTGTATTGAATGAACGTGTGGTTCGTGAAGACCTTTTGACTTCAGTCCATGTAGAAGAATATTCTTTGGAGGTTCGTGAGACGAAGCGTGGTATGGAAGAGTTGACTTCCGATATTCCTAACGTGAGTGAGGAAGCCACGAAAGATCTTGACGAGAACGGTATTGTTCGGGTAGGTGCCCGCATTGAACCGGGTGATATCCTTATCGGTAAGATTACTCCGAAAGGTGAGTCCGATCCTTCTCCTGAAGAAAAGTTGCTTCGTGCTATCTTCGGTGACAAGGCAGGTGATGTAAAGGATGCGTCCTTGAAGGCTTCTCCTTCTTTGAAGGGTGTGATTATCGGTAAGCGTCTGTTCTCACGTGTCATCAAGACACGCAGTTCCAAACTGGCGGACAAAGCGCTGTTGCCGAAGATTGACGATGAATTCGACGCTAAGGTAGGCGAATTGAAAAAAGTGTTGGTGAACAAGCTGTTGAAGCTCACCGAGAACTATACTTCAGAAGGCGTGAAAGACTATATGGGTGCAGATGTCATCTCTAAGGGTGCCAAGTTCTCTGCGTCAGATTTCAGTGATTTGGACTTCACAGCCATCCAGTTGAGTAATTGGACTAAAGATGAGCATACCAATGGTTTGATTCGTGCCTTGGTAATGAACTTTATCAAGAAATATAAAGAACTTGATGCCGAGTTGAAGCGTAAGAAATTCGCTATCACTATCGGTGACGAACTACCTGCAGGTATCATTCAGATGGCGAAGGTTTACATCGCCAAGAAACGTAAGATCGGTGTGGGTGATAAGATGGCCGGTCGCCACGGTAACAAAGGTATCGTTTCACGTGTAGTACGTCAGGAAGACATGCCGTTCTTGGCTGACGGTACCCCGGTGGATATTGTGTTGAATCCGTTGGGTGTGCCTTCACGTATGAACATCGGTCAGATTTTTGAGGCTGTTCTGGGTCGTGCCGGTAAGAAGTTGGGCGTGAAGTTTGCCACTCCTATCTTTGACGGTGCATCTTTGGATGATTTGAACGAGTGGACAGACAAAGCAGGACTTCCCCGTTACGGTAAGACCACGTTGTATGACGGAGGTACCGGTGAGGCATTCGAGCAGCAGGCTACGGTTGGTGTGACATACATGTTGAAACTCGGTCACATGGTTGAAGACAAGATGCATGCACGTTCCATTGGTCCGTATTCACTTATTACACAACAGCCGTTGGGTGGTAAGGCACAGTTTGGTGGTCAGCGATTCGGAGAAATGGAAGTTTGGGCACTTGAAGCTTTCGGTGCCGCACACATTCTGCAGGAAATCCTGACTATCAAGTCCGATGACGTAGTTGGACGTTCCAAGGCTTATGAAGCCATCGTGAAGGGCGAACCAATGCCGGCTCCCGGTATTCCGGAATCCCTGAACGTATTGCTGCACGAGTTGAGAGGTTTGGGCTTAAGCATCAACCTTGAATAAACGGAAAGAATTTTTAATTGTCAATTATCAATTAATATAAATTTATGGCTTTTAGAAAAGACAACAAGATAAAGAGTAATTTCTCGAAAATCTCTATCGGTTTGGCTTCTCCCGAAGAAATCCTGGAGAATTCGAGTGGTGAAGTTTTAAAGCCTGAAACCATCAACTATCGTACGTATAAGCCCGAGCGTGACGGTTTGTTCTGCGAGCGTATCTTCGGTCCTATCAAGGATTATGAGTGTCATTGCGGTAAATACAAGCGTATCCGTTATAAAGGCATTGTCTGCGACCGTTGTGGTGTGGAAGTGACTGAGAAGAAAGTACGCCGTGAGCGCATGGGACACATTCAACTAGTTGTGCCTGTAGCTCATATCTGGTATTTCCGCTCACTTCCCAATAAAATCGGTTACTTGTTGGGATTGCCCACCAAGAAACTGGATGCCATTATTTATTACGAGCGTTATGTTGTGATTCAACCAGGCGTCTTGTCCGACGAGGTGGCACAGTATGACTTACTTGAAGAAGGAGAATATCTGGATCTTTTAGAGAAGTTGCCGAAAGACAACCAGTTCCTTGAAGATACTGATCCTAATAAGTTCATTGCCAAAATGGGTGCGGAAGCTATCTACGATTTGCTTTCCCGCTTGGATCTCGACGCTTTGTCATACGAATTGCGTCATCGTGCAGGAAGTGATGCTTCACAGCAACGCAAGAACG
Organism: Bacteroides fluxus YIT 12057; assembly: GCF_000195635.1. Classification (GTDB taxonomy): domain Bacteria; phylum Bacteroidota; class Bacteroidia; order Bacteroidales; family Bacteroidaceae; genus Bacteroides; species Bacteroides fluxus. Next base: position 89,839 of record NZ_GL882630.1, read on the forward strand.
ACGCTCTGAAGCGTCTTCAGGTAGTGGAGTCGTTCCGTGCATCCCGTGGTCGCAATAAGCCCGAGTGGATGATTGTACGTATCGTGCCTGTCATTCCTCCCGAACTTCGTCCGTTGGTTCCGTTGGATGGTGGCCGTTTCGCCACTTCTGACTTGAATGACCTCTACCGCCGTGTTATCATCCGTAATAATCGTTTGAAGAGACTGATTGAAATCAAGGCTCCCGAAGTTATTCTACGTAATGAAAAGCGTATGTTGCAAGAAGCTGTTGACTCCTTGTTCGATAATTCGCGTAAATCAAGTGCAGTGAAGACGGATGCTAACCGTCCGTTGAAGTCGCTTTCCGATAGTTTGAAAGGTAAGCAGGGACGTTTCCGTCAAAACTTGTTGGGTAAGCGTGTCGATTATTCCGCACGTTCGGTAATCGTTGTTGGTCCTGAACTGAAGATGGGTGAGTGTGGTATTCCTAAACTGATGGCTGCCGAACTTTACAAGCCATTCATTATCCGCAAGTTGATTGAGCGTGGTATTGTGAAGACTGTAAAGAGTGCCAAGAAGATTGTGGATCGTAAAGAACCTGTTATCTGGGATATCCTGGAACACGTGATGAAAGGCCATCCTGTACTGCTGAACCGTGCCCCGACACTTCACCGTTTGGGTATTCAGGCTTTCCAACCTAAGATGATTGAAGGCAAAGCTATCCAACTGCATCCGTTGGCATGTACGGCATTTAATGCTGACTTTGACGGTGACCAGATGGCGGTGCATTTGCCTTTGAGTAATGAAGCGATTTTGGAAGCGCAAATGCTGATGCTTCAGTCACACAATATATTGAACCCGGCTAACGGTGCTCCTATCACTGTGCCTGCACAGGATATGGTTCTTGGTTTGTACTACATTACCAAGTTGCGTAAGGGTGCTAAGGGGGAAGGACTGGTGTTTTACGGTCCCGAGGAAGCACTTATCGCCTACAATGAAGGCAGAGTGGATATTCATGCTCCGGTAAGCGTTGTGGTCAAGGATGTTGACGAGAACGGTCTCATTATAGACAAGATGATGCATGATACTTCCGTAGGTCGTGTGATTGTCAATGAAATTGTTCCGGCAGAAGCGGGATACATCAATACGATTATCTCCAAGAAATCTCTCCGTGACATCATCAGCCACGTAATCAAGGTGTGTGGTGTTGCCAAGGCCGCCGACTTCCTCGACGGAATCAAGAACCTCGGTTATCAGATGGCCTTCAAAGGCGGTCTGTCGTTCAATTTGGGTGATATCATCATTCCGAAAGAGAAGGAGGCGTTGGTACAGAAGGGGTACGAAGAAGTTGAGCAGGTAATCAACAACTATAACATGGGTTTCATTACCAATAACGAGCGTTATAATCAGGTAATCGATATTTGGACACACGTAAATTCCGAGTTGTCCAACATCCTGATGAAGACTATTTCAAGTGATGACCAGGGTTTCAATTCTGTATTCATGATGTTGGATTCCGGTGCCCGTGGTTCTAAGGAACAGATTCGCCAGCTTTCCGGTATGCGTGGTTTGATGGCGAAACCGCAGAAAGCTGGTGCCGAAGGTGGCCAGATTATTGAAAACCCGATTCTTTCTAACTTTAAGGAGGGCTTGTCCGTGTTGGAGTACTTTATCTCTACCCACGGTGCTCGTAAGGGTTTGGCCGATACAGCCTTGAAGACGGCCGATGCCGGATATTTGACCCGTCGTCTGGTGGATGTTTCACATGATGTGATTATTAATGAAGAAGACTGCGGTACGCTCCGTGGATTGGTTTGTACAGCTCTGAAAAACAATGATGAAACTATTGCTACACTGTACGAACGCATCTTGGGACGTGTATCGGTACACGATATCGTGCATCCTACAACAGGCGAATTGATTGTGGCTGGCGGTGATGAAATTACTGAGGACATTGCACAGAAGATTGAAGAATCTCCGATAGAAAGTGTTGAAATTCGTTCGGTATTGACTTGTGAATCCAAGAAGGGCGTCTGTGCCAAGTGTTACGGACGTAACTTGGCGTCTAGCCGTATGGTTCAGAAGGGAGAAGCTGTTGGTGTCATCGCTGCACAGTCTATCGGTGAGCCGGGTACACAGTTGACATTGCGTACATTCCATGCTGGTGGTACGGCGGCGAATATCGCTGCGAATGCAAGCATTGTGGCCAAGAATCCTGCACGTTTGGAATTTGAGGAACTCCGTACGGTGGATGTCATTGATGAAGCAGGTGAACCGGCCAAGGTAGTGGTAGGTCGTCTGGCTGAAGTGCGTTTTGTGGATGAGAATACGAACATTGTACTTTCTACTCATAATGTGCCTTATGGATCTACGTTGTATGCAGCTGATGGTGAAGTGGTTGAGAAAGGTAAGTTGATTGCTCGTTGGGATCCGTTCAACGCAGTTATCATTACAGAAGCCAGTGGTAAGATTGAGTTCGAAGGTGTAATTGAGAACGTAACCTATAAGGTGGAATCAGATGAATCTACCGGTCTGCGTGAAATCATTATTATTGAGTCTAAAGATAAGACAAAGGTGCCTACTGCCCATATCATGACTGAGGACGGCGAGTTGATTCGTACTTACAATCTGCCTGTGGGGGGCCATGTGGTAGTGGAAGATGGTGAGAAGGTGAAAGCTGGTGAGGTAATTGTGAAGATTCCGCGTGCTGTTGGTAAAGCAGGTGATATCACGGGTGGTCTTCCCCGTGTTACCGAACTATTCGAAGCTCGTAACCCATCCAACCCTGCCGTGGTTTCTGAAATCGACGGTGAGGTTACAATGGGTAAGGTGAAACGTGGTAACCGCGAAATCATTGTTACTTCTAAGACTGGCGAGGTCAAGAAGTACCTCGTACCGTTGTCTAAGCAGATTCTGGTACAGGAGAATGACTATGTTCGTGCTGGTACTCCGTTGTCCGATGGTGCCATTACACCTGCTGACATCCTTGCTATCAAGGGTCCAACGGCTGTACAGGAATATATTGTGAACGAAGTACAGGATGTTTACCGTCTGCAAGGTGTGAAGATTAACGACAAGCATTTTGAGATTATCGTTCGTCAGATGATGCGTAAGGTGGAAATTGACGAGCCGGGCGATACCCGTTTCTTGGAACAACAGGTAGTGGACAAGTTGGAATTCATGGAAGAGAATGACCGTATTTGGGGCAAGAAAGTTGTCCTTGATGCCGGGGACTCTCAGACTATGCAGGCCGGACAGATTGTGACTGCCCGCAAGCTCCGTGACGAGAACTCCATGCTGAAACGCCGTGACTTGAAACCGGTTGAGGTACGCGATGCAGTGCCCGCTACTTCTACACAGATTCTCCAAGGTATTACTCGTGCAGCTTTGCAGACTTCAAGCTTTATGTCTGCCGCTTCCTTCCAGGAAACTACGAAGGTGCTTAACGAGGCTGCCATCAATGGTAAGGTGGATCGTTTGGAGGGTATGAAGGAGAACGTTATTTGCGGTCATTTGATCCCTGCTGGTACCGGACAACGTGAATTTGAGAAGATTATTGTCGGTTCCAAAGAAGAGTATGACCGTATGCTTGCCAACAAGAAAACGGTACTCGATTATGCAGTAGATGAAAAAGAAGAATAACATTACGTTAATACAATCAATTCATTTTTTATATTGAGTAAAGAAGGTGTCCCTCACGGGATGCCTTTTTTTTGTCATACAGTCAGTTTATTATTTATTTCTATTTAAAATATTTAGGCTCTCTCAAATCTCTCTTGAGGAGTAATCCTACAGAAATGAGTAAAAATCTAAAGAAAGCTGATTGCTTTAATCCGTTTCCTTTAGATTATGTACAGTAGGATTAGGGTAAACTCTGTTTTTATTGTATATGTGTTTCGGAAAGTGTATCTATCATGAATTGCTTCATGAAACACGGCTGCTGTGTCTAGGTAACGGGTTTCGATACGCTCTGTAGGTTGGTGTAAGGTGTTCAGTCTGTTTTCTGTGTAGATTTGGTTTTGGGGTAGTGGTATAGATGTTCTTGATGAGAACAGTGTGCTTCTCGATATGTGTATAACTTTCTATTTCTTAGGGGAGAAGGAGGAGCCTGCATATACTTCCAGTTTCTTTCACTTTACCTCTCTAGTGTAGCATTTTCTTTACGATCAATACGCTTACCGGTTCGTTGTGGTGAAACACCGCCTCGATAGTGATGAAGAGTTCCTGCTCTCCGTTCGTGGTAGAACATCTTTTATATTAGCGGTTCCAGAAAGGAGTAGGTTTCACGCCTCTACATTCAGAAGGCAGGAGGGGATAGCGCATGAAGTGGATGTAGGTAAGAGTTTTTGGGCATTCTATTCTACCAATTCCAGGGGATTTTCCTCTTGAAGGAGCCTTCCGGCAGGCAGTGACGGAATTTTCGTATAACGCTTTCTTGTCCAAGAGAGGAAGGAAGAAAATTAAGGAAATGGAGGATTTCAGTGTGTTGATAATGAGGCAATATATATTTTTGTTACTCAACTGGAAAAAGTGTTGAAAGATTATTTAGTACTGAACCTTGAATAAAGAAGATGCATGCGGAAGTCTTTTCATTGAAAACGAAATAGACGAAGGTTTAGGACTGTCATTGAGCACGCTATGACTGAGGTAAAAGATTGTTTGAGATGAGTTTGTGGCGGCATGAACCTTTTTTTTTCAAGTAGCTTTGTATGTTTGGAAGAATGAGGTATATTTGTGACTTTTAAAACAAGAATCATTAATATATCAATAAAATGGGAAATCAGGAAAACAATAACGGACAGTTACAGATAGAACTGAAAGAAGAGGTGGCACAGGGAACATATGCCAATCTTGCTATCATCACTCATTCAAGTTCTGAATTTATCCTTGATTTTGTACGCGTGATGCCGGGGATGCCTAAGGCTGGAGTGAAGTCTCGCATAGTGTTGGCTCCAGAGCATGCAAAGCGATTGCTGCGTGCCCTTGAAGAAAATATAGGCAAATATGAACGCTCTTTTGGGGCGATTCGTATGCCGGATGAACAACCGCTTCCACCGTTACCCAATATTAAGGGAGAAGCATAAAATCGAAAAAAAACTTGTAGTGCATTGATTATTCAAAACTTATTCGTATCTTTGCAGCCCAAAAGTGTGTAATTTTGAATTAATATAAACAATAATATATAACTAAAAACAATTAAAATGCCTACAATTCAGCAATTAGTAAGAAAAGGACGCGAGGTGTTGGTAGAGAAAAGTAAATCTCCCGCCTTGGATTCCTGTCCTCAAAGACGTGGCGTTTGCGTGAGAGTGTACACTACCACTCCGAAGAAACCGAATTCAGCTATGCGTAAAGTAGCTCGTGTACGTTTGACTAACGGGAAAGAGGTAAACTCTTATATTCCGGGAGAGGGTCATAATCTGCAGGAACACTCTATTGTATTGGTACGTGGTGGTCGTGTAAAAGACCTTCCAGGTGTACGCTACCACATCGTTCGTGGTACATTGGATACCGCAGGTGTTGCAGGTCGTACACAAAGACGTTCCAAGTACGGTGCAAAACGTCCGAAGCCGGGTCAAGCAGCTCCTGCTAAGAAGAAATAATCTGGCAGTCTGATACCCAAAAGTAGAAATTAAAAGTAATAACTTACGTTTTAGTTTGTTGGAAATGCTAAAGGTTGAGTAAATTCTCCGGAGGGAGAGTTGAAGAAGACAGAAGTAAACAACCAAGAACGAAAAACATTATTCTTTCAGAAAATGAGAAAAGCAAAACCAAAAAAACGCGTTATCCTGCCGGATCCCGTGTTCAATGATGTAAAAGTTTCCAAGTTCGTGAATCACTTGATGTACGATGGAAAGAAGAATACTTCTTACGAAATCTTCTATGCAGCTTTGGAAACAGTGAAAAACAAGATGCAGAATGAAGAAAAGTCTGCACTTGAAATCTGGAAAAAAGCTCTGGATAATGTAACTCCTCAAGTGGAAGTAAAATCTCGCCGTGTGGGTGGTGCCACTTTTCAGGTTCCGACAGAAATCCGTCCTGATCGTAAAGAATCAATTTCCATGAAGAATCTGATTATCTTCGCTCGCAAACGTGGCGGAAAGTCAATGGCTGATAAATTGGCTGCTGAAATCATGGATGCTTTCAATGAACAAGGCGGCGCTTTCAAACGTAAAGAAGATATGCACAGAATGGCTGAAGCTAACCGTGCGTTTGCTCATTTTAGATTCTAATACTTATAAGAGACTAACCAATTAACGATTAAAAACTTAAAGTAAAAGGAATTAGAAAATGGCAAAGCATGATTTACATTTGACGCGTAATATCGGTATCATGGCTCATATTGATGCCGGAAAAACAACAACTTCTGAACGTATCCTGTTCTATACAGGTCTGACTCACAAAATCGGTGAGGTGCATGATGGCGCGGCTACGATGGACTGGATGGAACAAGAGCAAGAACGTGGTATCACTATTACTTCTGCAGCTACCACTACTCGTTGGAAATATGCAGGCGATACTTATAAGATTAACTTGATTGATACTCCGGGGCATGTTGACTTTACTGCTGAGGTAGAGCGTTCACTTCGTGTATTGGACGGTGCCGTAGCTGCATATTGTGCAGTAGGTGGTGTTGAACCGCAGTCTGAAACAGTATGGCGTCAGGCTGACAAATATAACGTACCGCGTATTGCTTATGTTAATAAGATGGACCGTTCAGGCGCTGATTTCTTCGAAGTTGTCCGCCAAATGAAGGACGTTCTGGGTGCTAATCCGTGTCCGATTGTTATTCCTATCGGTGCTGAAGAATCTTTCAAAGGGCTGGTTGACCTTATTAAAATGAAAGCTATCTATTGGCATGACGAAACAATGGGTGCTGACTATACTGTAGAGGAAATTCCCGCCAATTTGGTTGACGAAGCTAATGAATGGAGAGACAAAATGCTTGAAAAGGTAGCTGAGTTTGATGATGCCTTGATGGAGAAATATTTTGAAGATCCTTCTACTATCACAGAAGAGGAAATATTGAGAGCTCTTCGCAATGCTACTGTGCAAATGGCGGTTGTTCCGATGTTGTGTGGCTCTTCATTCAAGAATAAAGGTGTACAGACTTTACTTGATTATGTTTGTGCATTCTTGCCTTCTCCGTTGGATACTCCGAATATTATTGGTACTAACCCTAATACAGGTGAGGAAGAAGACCGTAAACCGGATGATGATGAAAAGACATCTGCTTTGGCATTCAAGATTGCTACCGATCCTTATGTGGGGCGCTTGACTTTCTTCCGTGTTTATTCCGGTAAGATTGAAGCTGGTTCTTATATTTATAATAGTCGCTCAGGCAAAAAAGAACGCGTATCCCGTTTGTTCCAGATGCATTCAAACAAGCAAAACCCTGTAGAGGTAATCGGTGCTGGTGATATTGGTGCAGGAGTGGGCTTTAAAGATATTCATACAGGTGATACTTTGTGCGATGAAACGGCTCCGATAGTATTGGAATCTATGGATTTCCCGGAACCAGTAATTGGTATCGCTGTTGAGCCTAAGACTCAGAAGGATATGGATAAACTGTCTAATGGTTTGGCTAAACTAGCAGAAGAAGATCCGACATTTACAGTGAAGTCTGACGAACAAACAGGTCAGACTGTAATCTCCGGTATGGGTGAACTTCACTTGGATATCATTATTGACCGTTTGAAACGTGAATTTAAGGTTGAATGTAACCAAGGTAAGCCGCAGGTAAACTATAAGGAAGCTATTACTAAGACTGTCAATTTGCGTGAGGTTTACAAGAAGCAGTCCGGTGGTCGTGGTAAGTTTGCTGATATCATCGTGAACATCGGTCCGGTTGATGAAGACTTTACTCAAGGTGGTCTGCAGTTTGTTGACGAAGTGAAGGGGGGTAATATTCCTAAGGAATTTATTCCGTCTGTACAGAAAGGTTTCACTACTGCAATGAAGAACGGTGTATTGGCTGGCTATCCATTGGATTCACTGAAAGTGACTTTGGTTGATGGTTCATTCCACCCGGTTGACTCTGACCAGTTGTCATTCGAAATCTGTGCCATTCAGGCATACAAAAATGCTTGTGCCAAGGCAGGTCCGGTTTTGATGGAACCTATTATGAAGTTGGAGGTTGTTACTCCGGAAGAAAATATGGGTGACGTTATCGGTGACTTGAATAAGCGTCGTGGACAGGTAGAAGGTATGGAATCCAGCCGTTCAGGTGCCCGTATCGTGAAGGCGATGGTTCCGCTGGCAGAAATGTTCGGTTATGTAACAGCTTTACGTACCATTACTTCTGGTCGTGCAACTTCTTCAATGGTATATTCTCACCACGCTCAGGTATCTAACTCTATTGCTAAGGCAGTGTTGGAGGAAGTAAAAGGACGTGTTGATTTGATTTAAAAAACTTGAAGTCCCGTAGGTTAGCGAATGACTCTTAACCTGCGGAACTTCATTTTATATAACTATTTAATAATTAAAGACAGTAATGAGTCAAAAAATTAGAATCAAACTGAAATCTTACGACCACAACTTGGTTGACAAGTCAGCTGAGAAGATTGTAAGAACGGTGAAGACAACGGGCGCCATCGTTAGCGGTCCGATTCCTCTCCCTACGCACAAGCGTATCTTTACCGTAAACCGTTCGACTTTTGTTAATAAGAAGTCACGTGAACAATTCGAACTCTCTTCTTACAAGAGACTAATTGACATCTATAGCTCAACAGCTAAGACTGTAGATGCTCTAATGAAGTTGGAGTTACCGAGTGGTGTGGAAGTAGAAATCAAAGTGTAAGTATTAAAAATTAAGTGAAATGCCAGGATTATTAGGAAAAAAAATCGGAATGACATCCGTTTTCAGTGCCGAGGGTAAAAATGTACCATGCACTGTTATCGAAGCAGGTCCTTGTGTTGTTACTCAAGTGAAAACTGTAGAAAAGGATGGCTATGAAGCTGTTCAGTTGGGCTTCCAGGATAAAAAAGAGAAGCATACTACAAAGCCTCTGATGGGGCACTTTAAAAAAGCTGGAGTAACTCCCAAGAAACACTTGGCTGAGTTCAAAGAATTTGAGACAGAGTTGAATCTGGGTGACACTGTTACTGTAGAACTCTTTAATGACGCAGCTTTCGTTGACGTTGTTGGTACTTCTAAGGGTAAAGGTTTTCAGGGTGTTGTAAAACGCCATGGCTTTGGTGGTGTAGGTCAGACTACTCACGGTCAACATAACCGTGCTCGTAAGCCGGGGTCTATTGGTGCTTGTTCTTACCCTGCAAAGGTGTTCAAAGGAATGCGCATGGGCGGACAGCTTGGTGGTGACAGAGTGACTGTTCAAAACCTGCAAGTATTAAAGGTAATCGCGGAGCACAATCTTCTCTTGATTAAAGGTTCTGTTCCTGGTTGCAAAGGTTCAATCGTAATAATTGAAAAATAATGGAAGTTAACGTATATAACATTAAAGGTGAAGACACTGGGAGAAAGATTACGTTAAACGAGTCTATCTTCGGAATTGAGCCCAACGACCACGCTATTTACTTGGACGTTAAACAGTTTATGGCTAATCAGCGTCAAGGCACACACAAGTCAAAGGAAAGAAGCGAAATCAGTGGTTCTACTCGTAAAATCGGTCGCCAGAAAGGTGGCGGTGGTGCACGTCGTGGTGACATGAATTCACCGGTGCTTGTTGGTGGTGGACGTGTATTTGGTCCGAAACCAAGGGATTACTACTTCAAATTGAATAAAAAAGTAAAGGCTCTGGCTCGTAAGTCAGCTTTGTCATATAAGGCTCAGAACAACGCGATTATTGTAGTGGAAGACTTCAATTTTGAAGCTCCGAAGACTAAAGATTTCGTTGCAATGACAAAAAATCTTAAAGTTTCTGACAAAAAGCTGCTTGTGATTTTACCAGAAGCAAATAAAAACGTATATTTGTCGGCTCGTAACGTGAAGGGTGCTAATGTGCAGACTATCTCAGGGTTAAATACTTATAGAGTATTGGACGCTGGGGTTGTTGTGCTTGCTGAAAGTACGCTTTCTGCTATCGACAATATCTTAATGTAAAAAGGAGGCTTAAATAATGGGAATTATTATTAAACCGTTAGTGACAGAGAAGATGACTGCAATTACTGATAAGGCGAACAATCGTTTCGGCTTTATCGTGCGTCCTGAAGCTAATAAACTGGAAATTAAGAAAGAAGTTGAAGCTCTTTACAACGTTACAGTAGTTGATGTGAATACAATGAAGTATGCAGGCAAGAACAAAAGCCGTTATACTCGTGCTGGTATCATCAATGGTCGTACGAATGCTTATAAGAAAGCTATTGTTACGTTGAAAGAAGGAGATACTATTGATTTTTATAGTAATATTTAAAAAAAAATGGCAGTACGTAAATTTAAGCCCACAACACCGGGGCAAAGACATAAAATTATTGGTACTTTCGAAGAGATTACTGCACGAGTACCAGAAAAGTCTCTTGTATTTGGTAAGAAATCTACTGGTGGTCGTAACAATACTGGTAAAATGACCATGCGCTACATCGGTGGCGGCAGTAAGAAGATTATTCGTATCGTTGACTTCAAGAGAAATAAAGACGGTGTGCCTGCAGTGGTTAAAACAATTGAATACGATCCGAACCGCTCGGCTCGTATCGCTTTGTTGTTTTATGCAGATGGAGAAAAGAGATATATTATTGCTCCCAATGGATTGCAAGTTGGTGCGACTTTGATGTCAGGCGAAAATGCTGCTCCAGAAATAGGAAATGCGCTTCCTCTTCAGAATATTCCGGTCGGTACTGTAATTCACAATATTGAATTACGCCCGGGGCAAGGTGCTGCTTTGGTTCGCTCGGCTGGTAACTTTGCTCAATTGACTTCAAGAGAAGGTAAATACTGCGTTATCAAGTTACCTTCAGGTGAGGTTCGTCAGATTCTCAGTACCTGCAAGGCTACTGTCGGTAGTGTAGGTAACTCAGATCATGGATTGGAAAGTTCTGGTAAGGCTGGACGTTCTCGTTGGTTAGGACGCCGTCCGCGTAACCGTGGTGTTGTAATGAACCCGGTTGATCACCCGATGGGTGGTGGTGAAGGACGTGCTTCAGGAGGACACCCGAGATCTCGCAAGGGATTGTATGCTAAGGGTCTTAAAACAAGAGCTCCGAAGAAACAATCGTCTAAGTATATTATTGAGAGAAGAAAGAAGTAATCTGATTAATTGAGTAAATTATGAGTCGTTCATTAAAAAAAGGTCCGTATATTAACGTTAAGCTTGAAAACAAAGTGCTTGCCATGAATGAATCGGGCAAGAAGGTGGTAGTTAAGACTTGGGCCAGAGCTTCAATGATTTCGCCTGATTTTGTAGGCCATACTATTGCAGTTCACAATGGAAATAAATTTATTCCTGTTTATGTTACCGAAAATATGGTAGGGCACAAGTTGGGCGAATTTGCTCCAACTCGCACATTCAGAGGACACGCTGGTAACAAGAAAAAATAAAACAGGATTTATCTGAAATTATAAAGTAATAATATAATGGGAGCAAGAAAAAAAATATCGGCTGATAAAAGAAAAGAAGCCCTTAAGACCATGTATTTTGCGAAATTGCAAAATGTTCCTACTTCCCCTCGTAAAATGCGTCTTGTGGCTGACATGATTCGCGGGATGGAGGTGAACAGAGCACTCGGCGTTTTGAAGTTCTCTTCTAAAGAGGCTGCCGCTAGAGTAGAAAAGTTGCTGCGCTCTGCAATAGCTAACTGGGAGCAGAAAAACGAACGTAAAGCTGAGAGTGGTGAGTTATTCGTAACCAAGATTTTTGTTGATGGTGGTGCTACACTCAAAAGAATGAGACCGGCTCCGCAGGGTAGAGGTTACAGAATTCGTAAACGTTCAAATCATGTGACGTTGTTCGTTGGTTCTAAAAGTAATAACGAAGATCAAAATTAAGGTAAATGGGACAAAAAGTTAATCCAATAAGTAACCGTTTAGGAATTATCAGAGGATGGGATTCCAATTGGTATGGTGGAAAGAATTACGGCGATTCTCTGTTGGAAGATAGCAAGATTCGTAAATATTTGAATGCTCGTCTTGTAAAAGCCAGCGTTTCAAGAATTGTAATCGAACGTACACTGAAACTCGTGACTATTACCGTTTGTACAGCACGTCCGGGTATCATTATCGGTAAAGGTGGCCAAGAAGTTGACAAGTTGAAAGAAGAGTTGAAGAAGGTCACTGATAAAGATATTCAGATTAATATCTTCGAAGTTAAAAGACCTGAGTTGGATGCTGTTATCGTGGCTAATAACATCGCTCGTCAGGTTGAAGGTAAAATTGCCTATCGTCGCGCTATTAAGATGGCTATTGCCAATACAATGCGTATGGGGGCGGAAGGTATCAAAATTCAGATTTCAGGACGTTTGAATGGCGCAGAAATGGCCCGTTCTGAAATGTATAAGGAAGGAAGAACTCCGTTGCACACTTTCAGAGCAGATATTGACTATTGTCATGCAGAAGCATTGACCAAAGTCGGTCTTCTCGGTATTAAAGTTTGGATTTGTAGAGGTGAAGTTTATGGCAAGAAGGAATTGGCCCCAAACTTTACACAAAGCAAGGAAAGTGGTCGTGGAAGCAATAGCGGAAGCAATGGCGGAAAGAACTTCAAAAGAAAGAAAAATAATCGCTAACTGATTTGATTTTTAGGAATTATGTTACAACCGAAAAAAACAAAATTCAGAAGACAACAAAAAGGCCGTCAAAAAGGTAATGCCCAAAGAGGAAACCAGCTGGCTTTCGGTTCTTTTGGTATTAAGGCCTTGGAAACGAAATGGATTACAGGCCGTCAGATTGAAGCTGCGCGTATTGCAGTGACAAGATATATGCAACGTCAAGGACAGATTTGGATTCGTATTTTCCCGGATAAGCCTATTACCAGAAAACCTGCTGATGTACGTATGGGTAAAGGTAAGGGTGCACCGGAAGGGTTTGTTGCTCCTGTTACACCGGGTAGAATTATTATCGAAGCCGAAGGAGTATCTTATGAAATCGCCAAAGAAGCTTTGCGCTTGGCAGCACAGAAGCTTCCTATCACAACTAAGTTCGTGGTAAGACGTGATTATGATATTCAAAATCAAAATGCGTAAGAAGTATGAAAATAGCAGAAATTAAAGAGATGACTACCAGTGATTTGGTGGAAAGAGTAGAAGCAGAAGTAGCTAATTACAACCAAATGGTTTTAAATCATTCTATTTCTCCTTTGGATAATCCTGCTCAGATCAAACAATTACGCAGGACTATTGCGCGTATGAAAACTGTATTGCGCGAAAGAGAACTTAATAATAAATGATGAGCTTGATGGAAGCAAGAAATTTAAGAAAAGAAAGAACTGGGGTTGTGCTGAGCAATAAGATGGAAAAAACCATCACAGTAGCAGCTAAGTTTAAGGAGAAACACCCCATATATGGTAAGTTCGTTAGCAAGACGAAGAAGTACCATGCTCATGATGAAAAGAATGAGTGCAATATCGGTGATACTGTACGCATCATGGAAACTCGTCCTTTGAGCAAGACTAAGAGATGGAGATTGGTAGAAATAATTGAAAGAGCTAAGTAATTATGATACAAGTAGAATCCAGACTTACAGTATGTGATAACAGTGGGGCAAAAGAGGCTCTCTGTATCCGCGTTTTAGGCGGTACAGGTCGTCGCTATGCTTCTGTAGGGGACGTGATTGTTGTTTCTGTAAAGAGCGTTATCCCTTCAAGTGATATTAAAAAAGGTGCAGTGTCTAAGGCTCTGATCGTACGTACTAAGAAAGAAATCCGTCGTGCTGATGGTTCTTACATACGTTTTGATGATAATGCTTGCGTTTTGTTGAACAATGCAGGTGAAATTAGAGGTAGTCGTATTTTCGGTCCGGTAGCTCGTGAACTTCGTGCTGCTAACATGAAAGTTGTGTCACTCGCTCCTGAAGTACTTTAATATTGTAAAAGATTTAAGTAATGAGTAAATTACATATTAAAAAAGGCGATACAGTTTACGTAAATGCTGGTGAAGACAAGGGCAAGACTGGTCGTGTATTGAAGGTTCTTGTTGATAAAAACCGTGCAATTGTTGAAGGTATCAACATGGTGTCTAAGAGCACAAAACCTAATGCAAAGAACCCGCAAGGTGGTATTGTGAAGCAAGAAGCTTCGATCCATTTGTCAAACTTGAATCCGGTTGATCCAAAGACTGGCAAAGCAACGCGTGTTGGTAGAAAAGTAAGTACTGATTCCAATGGGAAGAAGACTTTAGTGCGTTATTCTAAAAAATCAGGAGAGGAGATTAAGTAATGAGTAATACTGCTAGCCTTAAGAAAGAATATGCAGAGCGTATTGCGCCTGCATTGAAATCACAGTTCCAGTATTCTTCTTCAATGCAGGTACCCGTACTTAAGAAGATTGTTATCAATCAGGGATTAGGTATGGCTGTTGCTGATAAGAAGATTATCGAAGTGGCAATTAACGAAATGAGTGCTATCACAGGTCAAAAAGCCGTAGCAACCATATCTCGTAAAGATATTGCAAACTTTAAGTTGCGTAAGAAAATGCCGATTGGTGTTATGGTAACTTTGCGTCGTGAAAGAATGTACGAATTCCTTGAGAAATTGGTTCGTGTAGCTCTTCCGCGTATCCGTGACTTCAAAGGCATCGAAAGTAAGTTTGATGGTAAGGGAAACTATACCCTTGGTATTCAGGAACAAATCATTTTCCCTGAAATTAATATCGATAGTATTACCAGAATTCTCGGAATGAATATTACCTTTGTAACCTCTGCGCAAACAGATGAAGAAGGGTATGCCTTGTTGAAAGAATTCGGTTTACCGTTTAAGAACGCTAAAAAAGATTGATAAATTATGGCAAAAGAATCAATGAAAGCACGTGAAGTAAGACGTGCTAAATTAGTAGCCAAATATGCCGAGAAGAGAGCTGCGCTGAAAGAAATCGTTAGAACAGGTGAACCTGCTGACGCTTTTGAAGCTGCACAGAAACTTCAGGGACTGCCGAAGAATTCTAATCCGATCCGTTTGCACAACCGTTGCAAGTTGACTGGTCGTCCGAAAGGATATATCCGTCAGTTCGGTATTTCAAGAATCCAGTTCCGTGAAATGGCCTCCAATGGTCTTATTCCCGGTGTAAAAAAAGCAAGCTGGTAATTATTGTTTTTAAATATTGTCAGGGAAGGCCTGATTAATTTAATTTATTTTTATATGACTGATCCAATAGCAGATTATTTGACGAGGTTGCGGAACGCTATTCAAGCGAAGCACAGAGTTGTGGAAGTTCCGGCTTCTAATTTGAAAAAAGAAATCACTAAGATTCTTTTTGAAAAAGGCTACATCCTTAATTATAAGTTTGTAGAAGATGGTCCCCAAGGCACGATTAAGGTTGCCTTGAAGTATGATCCGGTTAACAAAGTTAACGCTATCAAGAAAC
The DNA here is from genome assembly GCF_000195635.1 of Bacteroides fluxus YIT 12057. Classification (GTDB taxonomy): domain Bacteria; phylum Bacteroidota; class Bacteroidia; order Bacteroidales; family Bacteroidaceae; genus Bacteroides; species Bacteroides fluxus. The sequence continues at coordinate 105,284 of NZ_GL882630.1, forward strand.
TGGAAAGAATTTCTTCTCCGGGTTTGCGTCAATATACTGGTTATAAAGACATGCCGCGTGTTATTAATGGTTTGGGTATTGCTATAATATCTACTTCCAAAGGTGTAATGACCAACAAAGAAGCCGCTGAACTGAAAATCGGTGGTGAAGTTTTGTGTTATGTATATTAATAGGAGGAAATAGCAATGTCAAGAATAGGAAAATTACCCATTAGTATTCCCACTGGAGTAACAGTTACTCTGAAGGATGATGTGGTTACCGTAAAGGGACCCAAAGGTGAAATGAGCCAATATGTAAATCCTGCTATCAATGTTGCCGTCGAAGAAGGTCATATTGTTTTGTCAGAGAATGAAAATGCAATGTTGGATAACCCCAAGCAGAAGCATGCATTCCACGGTTTGTACCGTTCATTGGTTCACAATATGGTTGTTGGCGTATCTGAAGGATATAAGAAAGAGTTGGAATTGGTCGGTGTAGGTTACCGTGCTTCTAACCAAGGTAATATCATTGAACTGGCTTTAGGTTATACTCATAATATCTTTATACAGTTGCCTCCTGAAGTGAAGGTTGAGACTAAGTCTGAAAGAAATAAGAATCCTCTTATTATTTTGGAATCTTGCGACAAGCAGTTACTTGGTCAAATTTGCTCTAAAATACGTTCTTTCCGTAAGCCTGAACCGTATAAGGGTAAGGGTATTAAGTTTGTTGGCGAAGAAATTCGTAGAAAGTCTGGTAAATCAGCCGGTGCTAAATAATCATTTAAATTGATAGTATTATGACAACAAAAATAGAAAGACGAATTAAGATCAAATATAGAGTACGCAATAAAATTTCAGGTTCTACTGAATGCCCGCGTATGAGTGTATTTAGAAGTAATAAGCAAATCTATGTTCAGATTATCGATGACTTGTCTGGTAAGACTTTGGCTGCCGCTTCTTCTTTGGGTATGACTGATAAAATGCCTAAAAAAGAGCAAGCTGCTAAAGTAGGTGAACTGATTGCGAAAAAAGCTCAAGAAGCAGGTATTACTACTGTTGTTTTTGACCGTAATGGTTACTTGTATCATGGGAGAGTAAAAGAGGTGGCTGATGCTGCCCGTAACGGTGGACTTAAATTTTAATCATTATGGCAGGACTTAATAATAGAGTTAAGATTACGAACGATATAGAACTGAAAGACAGATTGGTTGCTATTAATCGTGTAACCAAAGTAACCAAAGGTGGTAGAACTTTTAGTTTCTCTGCTATTGTGGTAGTGGGGAATGAAGAAGGTATCATCGGTTGGGGTCTTGGCAAGGCAGGTGAAGTAACAGCTGCGATTGCCAAAGGTGTTGAATCTGCGAAGAAGAATCTGACAAAGGTGCCTGTATTGAAGGGTACTGTTCCTCACGAGCAGTCTGCTAAGTTTGGTGGTGCTGAGGTGTTTATCAAACCGGCTTCTCACGGTACTGGTGTTGTGGCTGGTGGTGCAATGCGTGCAGTATTGGAGAGTGTTGGTGTAACGGATGTTTTGGCCAAGTCAAAAGGTTCTTCTAACCCGCACAACTTGGTGAAGGCTACTATCTTGGCATTAAGCGAGATGCGTGATGCCCGTATGGTTGCTCAGAACAGAGGAATTAGTATGGAAAAAGTATTTAGAGGATAAGGAGGAATTATGTCGACTATAAAGATTAAACAAGTTAAAAGTAGAATTGGTGCTCCTGCTGATCAGAAGAGAACTCTTGATGCACTGGGGCTTCATAAGTTGAATCGTGTGGTTGAACACGAATGTACTCCTTCAATTCTTGGAATGGTGGATAAGGTTAAACACTTGGTTACCATTGTTAAGTAATTATTTGTTGAATATAAAACGAATTACAATATGAACTTAAGTAATTTAAAACCTGCGGAGGGATCTACTAAAACAAGAAAGAGAATTGGACGTGGTCCTGGTTCTGGCTTGGGAGGTACTTCTACGAGAGGTCATAAAGGAGCTAAATCAAGATCTGGATACTCTAAGAAAATTGGTTTTGAAGGTGGTCAGATGCCTCTTCAACGTCGTGTTCCTAAGTTTGGCTTTAAAAATATCAATCGTGTAGAATATAAAGCCATCAACTTGGATACAATTCAGAAACTGGCTGAAGCTAAGAATCTGCAAACTGTAAGTGTGAATGATTTCATTGCTGCCGGTTTCATTTCTGCAAGCCAGTTGGTAAAAGTATTAGGTAACGGAACTTTGACTGCTAAGTTGGATGTACAAGCACACGCATTCTCTAAGACTGCTGTTGCTGCCATCGAAGCTGCTGGTGGACAAGTAGTAAAACTCTAATTCAATGAGAAAAGCTATTGAAACATTAAAGAATATATGGAAAATTGAGGATCTGAGACAACGGATCCTCATTACCATATTGTTTGTAGCAATTTACCGTTTCGGTTCGTATGTGGTGTTGCCGGGTATCAACCCGTCAATGTTGACACAATTGCATCAACAAACAAGTGAGGGTCTTTTAGCCTTGTTAAACATGTTTTCCGGGGGAGCATTTTCCAATGCATCCATTTTTGCATTGGGTATCATGCCGTATATCTCCGCTTCCATTGTGATTCAGTTGCTAGGTATTGCGGTTCCGTATTTCCAAAAGTTGCAGCGTGAAGGTGAGAGCGGTAGAAGAAAAATGAACCAATATACTCGTTATCTGACGATTCTTATTCTTTTGGTTCAGGCTCCTTCTTATTTGCTCAATCTTAAAATGCAGGCTGGTCCTTCTTTAAATGCTTCATTAGATTGGACTCTGTTTATGGCTACTTCTACCATTATTTTAGCGGCTGGAAGTATGTTTATTTTGTGGCTTGGTGAGAGAATCACGGATAAGGGTATTGGTAACGGTATTTCATTCATTATCTTGATTGGTATTATCGCCCGTCTGCCTCAGTCTTTGTTTCAGGAATTGATTTCCCGTATGACTGACAAGACTGGTGGTTTGGTGATGTTCTTGATTGAGATAGTAGTATTATTGGTTGTCATAGCTGCTGCTATTCTTTTGGTACAAGGTACAAGAAAAATTCCTGTACAGTATGCAAAGAAGATTGTGGGCAACAAGCAATATGGTGGTGCAAGACAGTACATCCCTTTAAAGGTAAATGCTGCTGGTGTTATGCCTATCATCTTTGCTCAGGCAATCATGTTTATTCCTATTACTTTTATCGGGTTCTCAAATGTAAATAATGCGAGCGGTTTCGTACGTGCATTTACGGATCATACAAGCTTCTGGTATAATTTGGTTTTTGCAGTAATGATTATACTCTTTACGTATTTCTATACTGCAATAACAATAAACCCGACTCAGATGGCTGAGGATATGAAGAGAAATAACGGTTTCATCCCGGGTATCAAACCAGGTAAGAAGACTGCCGAGTATATTGATGACATTATGTCTCGTATCACTCTGCCAGGATCTTTTTTCTTGGCCTTGGTTGCCATTATGCCTGCATTTGCCGGTGTATTCGGTGTGAAAGCTGAGTTTGCTCAATTCTTCGGTGGTACATCTTTGTTGATTCTTGTAGGTGTTGTTCTGGATACTCTCCAACAGGTTGAAAGTCATTTGTTGATGAGACATTATGACGGTCTGCTGAAATCGGGACGTATTAAAGGACGTAGTGGCAATGTGGCTGCATATTAATCCTTTTTGAAGAATGATATTTCTTAAGACAGAAGATGAAATAGAGCTGCTCCGCAAGAGTAATTTGCTTGTTGGAAGAACGTTGGCTGAGATAGCTAAGATAATCAAGCCGGGAGTAACGACAAAAGAGCTGGATAAGGTAGCAGAAGAATTCATTAGAGATAATGGAGCTGTCCCTACCTTTAAAGGGTTTCCCAATCAATATGGCGATCCGTTTCCGGCTTCTGTTTGTACATCTGTCAATGATCAGGTTGTGCATGGTATTCCGGGTGAGAATGTAGTGCTGAATGAGGGTGATATCGTCTCTGTTGATTGTGGCACTTACATGAATGGTTTTTGTGGTGATTCGGCCTATACGTTTTGTGTTGGTGAAGTGAATGAGGAGGTTCGCAAATTATTGAAGGTTACTAAAGAAGCACTTTATATAGGGATACAGAATGCCGTCCAAGGTAAAAGGTTGGGTGATATCGGATATGCGATACAACAGCATTGTGAATCTAATTCTTATGGAGTGGTTCGTGAGTTCGTCGGTCATGGTATCGGAAAGGAGATGCATGAGGATCCTCAAGTTCCTAATTATGGTAAACGTGGTTACGGGACAATGTTGAAGAAAGGGCTTTGCATTGCGATAGAACCGATGATAACCTTGGGTAGCCGACAAATTGTAATGGAGCGTGATGGTTGGACAGTGAGAACAAGAGACCGCAAGTGTGCTGCTCATTTTGAGCATACAATAGCAGTGGGAGCTGGTGAAGCTGATATTTTGTCATCATTCAGATTCATTGAGGAAGTATTAGGAGATAAAGCAATTTAAGAAATTAATATGGCAAAGCAATCTGCAATAGAACAAGATGGAGTTATAGTTGAAGCATTGTCTAATGCAATGTTTCGTGTTGAATTAGAAAACGGACATGAGATTACTGCGCATATTTCCGGTAAGATGCGGATGCATTACATCAAAATCCTGCCGGGTGATAAAGTAAGAGTCGAAATGTCTCCTTACGATTTATCGAAAGGAAGAATTGTATTTAGATATAAATAAAATTAAGATATGAAAGTAAGAGCATCCTTAAAGAAACGTACGCCAGAGTGTAAGATCGTTAGACGTAATGGCCGTTTGTATGTTATTAACAAGAAAAATCCTAAGTATAAACAACGTCAAGGATAATATTATTATTTTTGCAAAAAAAATAATTTAGTATATGGCTATAAGAATAGTTGGTGTCGATTTGCCTCAGAACAAGAGAGGTGAAATTGCGTTGACCTATGTGTATGGAATAGGTCGTAGTAGTTCAGCAAAGATTTTGGAAAAAGCAGGTGTTGACAAAGACCTGAAAGTAAAAGACTGGACGGATGATCAAGCTGCCAAGATTCGTGAGATCATTGGTGCAGAGTATAAAGTTGAAGGTGATCTTCGCTCTGAAATTCAATTGAACATTAAGCGTTTAATGGATATCGGTTGCTACCGTGGTGTACGTCACCGTATCGGTCTTCCCGTGAGGGGTCAGAGCACAAAAAATAATGCTCGTACTCGTAAGGGTAGAAAGAAAACCGTTGCTAATAAGAAAAAAGCTACTAAATAATAATTGTTGATATGGCAAAAAAAACAGTTGCAGCAAAAAAGAGAAATGTAAAGGTAGATGCTAATGGACAGTTGCATGTTCATTCATCTTTCAACAACATTATTGTTTCTCTGGCAAATAGTGAAGGTCAGATTATTTCTTGGTCTTCTGCTGGAAAGATGGGATTTAGAGGTTCTAAGAAGAACACTCCTTACGCAGCACAGATGGCTGCACAAGATTGTGCTAAGATAGCATACGATCTTGGTTTGAGAAAGGTAAAAGCATATGTGAAGGGTCCAGGTAACGGACGTGAGTCTGCTATTAGAACTATCCACGGTGCAGGTATCGAAGTTACTGAAATCATTGATGTAACTCCGCTTCCACATAATGGTTGTCGTCCTCCGAAAAGACGTAGAGTTTAATTTACCTTTAATAAAAATGACACTTGATTTTGTTATTGGATTGTAATTCTTCTCTGCAATCGCGGCTGCAACAAATTGAGTTCATGAATAAACAATTAAATATTTAAAAGAAATGGCTAGATATACTGGACCAAAATCAAGAATAGCCCGTAAATTCGGTGAAGGTATCTTTGGAGCAGATAAAGTATTGTCAAAGAAGAACTATCCTCCCGGACAGCATGGTAATTCAAGAAAAAGAAAAACTTCTGAATATGGTGTTCAACTTCGTGAGAAACAGAAAGCCAAATACACCTATGGAGTTTTAGAAAAACAATTCCGCAATTTGTTTGAGAAGGCAGAAACAGCTAAAGGTATTACCGGTGAAATTCTCCTCCAGTTGCTTGAAGGTCGTCTTGACAACATCGTATTCCGTTTAGGTATTGCTCCTACTCGTGCTGCTGCCCGTCAGTTGGTAAGTCACAAGCACATTACTGTGAACGGTGAGGTAGTAAATGTTCCTTCATATGCTGTAAAACCAGGTCAAGTGATTGGAGTTCGTGAAAGATCTAAATCTTTGGAAGTAATCGCTAACTCATTGGCTGGCTTTAATCACAGCAAATATCCTTGGTTGGAATGGGATGATAACTCTAAGGTTGGTAAATTGTTGCATGTACCTGAAAGAGCAGACATTCCTGAAAACATTAAAGAACATTTGATCGTAGAATTGTATTCTAAATAATAATTAATTTCATGGCGATATTAGCATTTCAAAAACCTGATAAAGTATTAATGTTGGAAGCGGATTCAAGATTCGGTAAATTCGAATTCCGTCCGTTGGAGCCCGGTTTTGGTATTACCGTTGGTAATGCACTGCGCCGCATCCTACTTTCGTCATTGGAAGGTTTTGCTATCACTACTATCAAGATTGATGGTGTTGAGCACGAATTCTCCAGTGTTCCGGGAGTTAAAGAGGATGTTACTAACATTATCTTGAATCTGAAACAGGTGAGATTCAAGCAAGTAGTTGAAGAGTTCGAGAGTGAAAAAGTAAGTATTACAATCGAGAATTCAAGTGAATTTAAGGCAGGTGACATAGGTAAGTATCTGACTGGATTTGAAGTGTTAAATCCTGAATTAGTTATTTGTCATTTAGATTCAAAGTCAACTATGCAGATAGACATTACGATTAACAAAGGTCGTGGTTATGTTCCTGCTGACGAGAACCGCGAATATTGTACCGACGTAAACGTAATTCCTATCGATTCTATTTATACTCCGATACGCAATGTGAAGTATCAGGTAGAAAACTTCCGTGTAGAGCAGAAGACTGACTACGAGAAGCTGGTGCTTGAAATTGCTACCGACGGTTCCATTCATCCGAAAGAAGCTCTGAAAGAAGCCGCAAAGATTCTTATTTATCATTTCATGCTTTTCTCTGACGAGAAGATTACATTGGAAAGCAACGATGTTGACGGCAATGAAGAATTTGACGAAGAAGTTCTGCATATGCGTCAGTTGTTGAAAACCAAACTTGTTGATATGGATCTTTCGGTTCGTGCTCTCAACTGCTTGAAAGCTGCTGATGTAGAGACCCTTGGTGACTTGGTACAGTTCAACAAGACTGATTTGCTGAAGTTCAGAAATTTCGGAAAGAAATCGCTCACCGAGCTTGATGATTTGCTGGAGAGTCTGAGTCTGTCGTTTGGAACTGATATTTCTAAATATAAATTAGATAAAGAATAAAAAATGAGACATAATAAAAAATTCAACCATTTGGGTCGTACTGCTTCTCATAGAAACGCTATGTTAGCTAATATGGCGTGTTCTTTGATTAAGCACAAAAGAATCACTACGACCGTTGCAAAGGCTAAAGCTTTGAAGAAGTTTGTTGAGCCTTTGATAACTAAGTCTAAAGATGATACGACTAATTCCCGTCGTGTTGTATTTAGCAATTTGCAAGACAAGTATGCTGTAACTGAATTGTTTAAAGAAATCTCTGTGAAGATTGCCGATCGTCCGGGTGGTTACACTCGTATTATCAAGACTGGTAACCGTTTGGGTGACAATGCAGAAATGTGCTTCATTGAACTCGTTGACTACAACGACAACATGGCTAAGGACAAAGTTGCTAAGAAAGCTACTCGTACCCGTCGTTCAAAGAAAGCTGCTGCTGAAGCTGCGCCTGCTGCAGAAACTGCTGCTCCTGTTGCTGAAGAAGCTAAGGCAGAATAAATTCAACTATTCTTTTTTATATATAGAAAGAAGGCATCCCGTCACGGATGCCTTCTTTTTTATGCCATTCTTTGAGTATCCATTTTTATCTTTCCCGTTATTCTTTCCCGTTATTCTTTTTCCGGGTATATTTCTGTCTTCATTCCGCCAGATTCTGTGGAAATAGGTAAAAGGCGAGGAAAGCAGGTCAGGAAGACCGTTTCTTTTATATTTCCCCTAAATCATTGAACAAACATTAAAAGATGTGTGAGTAAAACAATCCTATGAAAGAAACTGTTATATTTGCAGGTAGATATGGCTAAATTTTTAAGACTTATAGGATTTTTGGTGCTTGTCTTGTCCCTTTGGCAGACAGCAAGCGATACATTTGCCGATAGGGAAGCAGATGCAGGAAAGCCTATGTCTGAAAACGTTGCCGTATATCAGCAGGAAGAGACTTGTGTATCGGCACCTCAGTTGCCTTATTTGCCGGATGCTGAATTGGCAGGTATGTCCGGGCAGTCGCAATTATTGTCTTTTTCCCGTGTGCAGCGTTTTATTACTACTGAGTATATTTTCTCATTGAAAGATTGGGTTGACAAACTGGCCCAGCGAGAGGCAGCTCTATCCTTGCATCGTGAAAAACTTTACGATTCTACGGCATACTATCGTTGTCAACCTGTGTGTGAATATTACATTTTCACGCTAAGGCGAATAATCATTTAGTGTTTTTATTGAATTCAGTTTTTATTTATCCCGTTTGCATCGAGTGATGTGTGCAGGGGGTAAGATTGTATTTTCTATATTAAATAAATTCATTAAAACAGATTCTAATTATGGCAACCCAAACTATTGATGCAACCCTTTTTGCATCGACTCACCCCGATATTGTAAAGCGTACCAGTGTTTCCGGACTTATTTTTTCAGTAACTATGCTGGTAGTGGGAATTCTACTTTTTGTATCTCTTTTTGAGATGAATGACAAGTCTTCTACAGTCAGCATGACACTGATGGTGGCAGGTACGGCTTTGATTCTATTCGGTGTTTTCCGTTTGTTTTGGAAATCAAAAGAGATCGTCTATTTGCCTACCGGAAGTGTGGCAAAAGAACGGAGTATATACTTCGATTTGAAGCATTTAGGCAAGTTGACAGAAATGATTGAGCACAAGATGCTGAATGGCGAATCGGAGATAAAGAGTGATGCCAGCGGAAATGTACGTATGGATATCATGCTTTCGCAAGACAACAAATTTGCAGCTGTGCAACTGTTCCAGTTTGTTCCCTATACTTACACTCCGGTGACAACCGTGTTTTATTTCACGGGAGGGGAGGCTGCTGCAGTATCCGCTTTCCTGATGAAAAGCACAATGGCATGACCTCGTGATAAGATAACTATAGACTTAACTAAATTGGGAGGTGGGGATTAGTCGGTAACGGCAATCCCCATCTTTTTCATAAGGAAACAGGCATTCATGTTCCGGGCGATGCCCGGCCTGAGGCGATAGGAGAATGTCAATTCATTATCGGTGATATCTGCCTCAAAGCAATAGTTCCGGATATCTTCGGGGAAAAGATCGATGAGCGTACCCAATAGCAGGTCGTGGGTAGCAATGATGCCGTTGGCCTGTAATGCCATGAACTGTTTGATGAGGGCAAATGAACCTTTTTGCTTGTCCTTGGAATTGGTCCCTTTCAATATTTCGTCAAGGATAATGAACAGTTCCTCGCCGGACTGCAGTTTGTCGATAATCAGTTTCAGCCGTTTCAGTTCGGCAAAGAAATAAGACTCGTTGTCGTTCAATGAGTCGGAAGTACGCAAGCTGGTGATGAGCCGGGCGGGATAAACCTCCATCTGGCTGGCACAGACAGGACTGCCGATGCAGGCAAGGAGATAATTGATACCTACCGTACGCAGATAGGTACTTTTTCCGGCCATATTGGCTCCGGTAATGATGATGAAGAATGGCTGTTTCTCCATGTCGATGCCGTTGCGCACACAACGGTCGCGTTGCATCAACGGATGTCCTAAAGCCTCGGCCCGGAGGCGGAAGGGGCTGTGCCCTACCTTTTCTTGGACTATGGCAGGATATATATAATCCGGATGATTATAGGCAAAAGCAGCCAATGCGTTGAGAGCATCTATCCGTCCGATGGCAGTCAGCCAACGGGGCAATTCGGAGGCATATTGCTTCTTCCAGGCTTCAATGCGCATGATCTGGCGCAGTTCCCAAAAGAAGAAACCGTTGAGGATGACATACATGAAAACATTGTTTCGTTGGTCAAGTTCATTCATCAGCTTGTTCAATTGCCGGATGGAGTGGGAAGCTCCCTGTTCTTCCCCACCGATTTCCTCTTTGATTTCTTTCAGCAGCGCGGCTTGCATAGGCTGCTCTTCCATGAGGCGGAGCAGTACGGCATAGGTAGCGAGAATCCGCAGTTTTTTTCCATATACGGTTTGTATCTTGGTGATTTTGCCGGTGAAGCTGAAACCGGCGATGACAAAACACGTCCAGATGAAGCCATAAATGGTGGCAGGTAAAATTCCGGCAAAGATCAGCAGGATGCAGGCAACGTTTATGGCCGTTACCGCTGCCGGAAGAATACGCAAGAACTTTTTGGTTCTGAATACGTCAGGACTTGCGGCCCACGCATTCAGTTCGGCTTCATCTGCCGCTTTCCCTTTATGCAACAAGCCGAGGATGCGGAAATGCTGGCGGAACTTCAATTCGGGAGCCAGTTCGCGGATGGCCTCCTGCCGTTTCAAGATTTCCTCTTTCTTTTCGAGATGTTTGTTGAACCAGGAAGCCAAGCGTTTTTTCCCTAACTGCGTACAGGTCCGGTTGACATATTGAAATAGAGAGTGCGGGCCGAATACATCCAAATCATAAGTATAAAGATGTGCCGGATCCTCGAATTCCTTTCCGTCGTCGAAGGAAGAGATGTCATAGTTCAATGCAGCAAGTTCCTGTTCGTTGATTTCTACCTTTTTCTCCAGATAATCTTTCCGGTAGAACAGGCGGTTGTGATATTTGATCAAAAGCATGAACGGCAGTAAAGTAACGATTGCGATGCCTGTCGGCAGGGCCCATCCTTCCGGCCAGAAATAGATGATTCCGGCTATCCCGGCAATAAACAGCAGCAGGCGTAACGTGCCGATCCGGTAAATTTGTTGCTGTACTTTGTTCAGTTCCCGTCTTGCCTCTTCTGCCATGTCGCGGTAGGCAGTGCTGACCTTGTCTATTGTATCCATTGGCTTGCTATATGGTTAAGTCAGGCAAAGATATGTATTTCCCGTTGCTTCTTGGGGCTTTGCACAGTTGAATTCTTTTCGTCTTTTATCTTTTTCCTGCATTTTTTTGTGCGCTTCCGATAAAAAATGTAATTTTAGCTCAGAAAAACAAAGTATCAGAAAGAGGAGGCAGGAAATGAAAAGGTATTGGCTGTTAGGTTTTTGGGCATTAATCATGACTTTGCCGTCTGCGGCACAGCAGATTATGTACGCCAATCTGAGGGGATTGGTAGAGAACCGTGGAGATACAGTGAGCACATTGAAAGTTGAGAAGCGAACGAAAAATCAGATTTATTTGATGGGAGGAGCCGATTACCGCATTGCCGCAGATAATAACCCGGGACTGTGCAAGTATCTGAAATCCCGCTGTTATGCTGTACAGATAGACACATCGCTTTACGTCAACTGCAAGAAGATGCGTTACAAACGCTATCGTCTTGGGTTGTGGTACGCTCCTGCCATGTGGGTGAAGGGTAAGGTCTATTTCTGTGCACAGCCGGTGGGGCAGGCTGCCACCAGCACGATGACTCCCGGTGCAGCCGCCAAGTTAGGAGGTGAAGTAGGCGATGCCATCAATGCTTCCGGATTGGCGAATGCCCGTGTTTATTACGAATTGAATCCGGAGACAGGCAAGTCGGAGTTCGTGGGGAAAGAACGGATGCTGCAACTGTTGGAAAGATACCCGGAACTGAAGGCGGAGTTTGAGAAAGAGACAAGCGAGTCGGCACAGGTTGTCGGCAGATACCTGCGGGCACTGGCTTTGGAAAAATAATCTGGAGAGAGGGCGTTCCGGCAGGTCTTCCGTCCGGGTGCCATCCTTATTTTAGGCACGAATTACAGGGACTTCATGGTTTTGGTATCGTGGTTATGCGAAACAGCCGTGTCGTTCCGTGTGATTCGTGCCTGAAATCATTATGGCGTAGCCTGATAAATGCCCTTTTCTCGAGGTAAGAACAAAAAGATTTAAAGACTTGAGATTATGATATTATTGCAAGATGTGCCCAACGGGTACGATTATTGTTTTGCGGGCAAAGACAAGTGCCCGAAGGCAGCTACCTGCCTGCGTGCCATAGCGGCGCGACTGCTGTCCGAAAGTGAAGACGAGCAGCCGGAGACAGTCCGCGCGGTGAATCCCTTCTATGTGGAGCGTTTGCCCGATTACTCCTCCTGCGGGCGCTATCGTTCCAGCGAACCGCTGCGTTATGCCAAAGGCATGTCCCGCCTTTTTGACGAGATTCCCTTGAAGCAGGTGTCCATAGTGCGCCTCAGAGTCATGGGATGCTTTTCGTGTGAACGTTATTACTATCACTGCCGCAAGGGCGAACGGCTGATTACCCCCGAAGAGCAGCAACGGATAGTCGGGGTGTTCAACAGGGCCGGGATTGGTACAAAACCGAAATTCGACAGCTATGAATATGGACTGGCTTGGTAAGCCGGTTCTTGTTTGGGTGCATTCTTCTGTCGCAGGCCGTATTTTGCAGAATTACTTCCAACAGCTTGCATCATTACTGCAAACCTTTTGCAGCGGCACTGTATCTACTGTGCAGTGTCACTGCATCTACTTTGCAGAATGACTGAACATTAGTTTGCAGTGGTACTGCATGCGGGCTGCAGCGTCACTGCAAACGGTATGCAGTGTCTTTGCTGTATGAATGCCTTGATTCATAGTCTTTTATGTTTTTGCTACTTTCTCCCTGTGCCGGGCTTCAGGAAGTCGTTCCTGCTCATTTTCCTTAGGTACCTCTTCTCCTTGTTTCCGTTTTCGATGACAAGGGTAAGCGAGTCCTTCCATTGCAGGAGAGAAGAAAAGGAAGAGATGTCGCACGATACGGTGCGCCACTCGCTGCTTGTCTTTGTCCATCCGTCAGGAATGCGCGGATGATAGCAAAGCTGTAGCCTTAGGGTGTCCGGACGCTGCCTCTTCCCGGATGAGAGGATGGACTACATCGTATGTCTCTATCGCCCGGACGGAGACGTTATCTATATGCTGTACGCCATTGGCATCGACAGTCCAATCGCTTTCCATGTAAGAAAAAGTGAAATACCCCCTTTCCTTACCGGCAAGTTCCTTGCTATAGGAAATGGCCACATCCGCAAATGCTCTGGAACCATCATCTTCCAAGTCCATACAGCTTGTGCAGGCAAACATGCTGCAAACTAATGCGATAATGCCGGAAAGTAAACTTCTCATATTCTTCTTTTTTTATGTATGACAAGATTTATTGTCCCCGTTTGCAGACAAGATTCCTACAAATATACATCTTTTTTTGACAAGACATTCACGGGCATACTCTTTTTCAACGAAGCCTGCCGGCAATGGCTGTTTCTCTTTTGCAATGTCTGCGGTTGCAGGACGGGGTGGTTTTCTTTTCTTTTTGACTAAAAGATAAATAACTGCGGCCTTCTATTGCGAATTCCGGGATTTATTTTTATATTGCGGCAAATATCGGCAGGTAATGGCTGACAATTTGTAACCTTATTATATCCTAATTATTATGGAGATAACCCTCGATAACACATTGCCTCCTTATCCCTCCTTCGTTGAGGGCATCCGGCGGGCACCCGACCGTGGCTACACGCTTACCCCTTCTCAGACGGCTACGGCGTTGAAGAATGCATTGCGCTATATCCCTACGGAACTGCACGAAACTCTGGCGCCTGAGTTTATGGAAGAACTCCGTACCCGCGGGCGCATCTACGGCTACCGCTACCGTCCGCAAGGCGACTTGAAGGCGAAGCCCATTGATGAATACAAAGGGAATTGCATCGAAGGCAAGGCCTTCCAGGTGATGATCGACAATAACCTTTGTTTCGACATCGCCCTCTATCCCTACGAACTTGTCACCTACGGAGAGACGGGGCAGGTCTGCCAGAACTGGATGCAGTATAGGCTTATCAAACAATACCTTGAAGTGCTGACGCGTGAACAGACGCTCGTCATCGAAAGCGGGCATCCGTTGGGGCTTTTCAAGTCGAAACCCGAAGCCCCCCGTGTCATCATTACCAATGCACTGATGGTGGGCCTTTACGATAATCAGAAAGACTGGCATACCGCCATGCAGATGGGAGTCGCCAATTACGGTCAGATGACCGCCGGCGGCTGGATGTACATTGGTCCGCAGGGCATCGTGCACGGCACCTTCAACACACTTCTGAATGCCGGGCGCCTGAAGCTGGGCATTCCGCAGGACGGTGACTTGAAAGGACGTCTGTTTATATCCTCCGGTCTGGGAGGCATGAGCGGCGCACAGCCCAAGGCTGCCGAGATGGCGGGGGCAGTGGCTATCATTGCCGAGGTGGACGCTTCCCGCATCGAGACTCGTCACACCCAGGGATGGGTGGGGCATGTAACGGATTCTCTGCAAGAAGCTTTCTCTTTGGCGCGGCAGGCAATGGAGAGCTGCCGGCCTGTCTCCATAGCCTATCATGGAAATGTCGTCGATTTATTGGAATACGCTGTGCAGAAAGGATTGCCGGTTGACTTGCTTTCCGACCAGACCTCCTGCCATGCCACCTACGAAGGCGGTTATTGTCCCGCCGGGCTGACGTTTGAACAACGCACCCGCATGCTGCACGAAAACCCGTCGGAATTCCGAAAACTGGTGGACGGCTCATTGAAACGTCATTTCGAAGCTGTCAAGGCGCTGGTAAACCGGGGTACCTATTTCTTTGATTACGGCAACTCCTTCATGAAGGCCGTTTATGATGCCGGTGTGCAGGAGATTGCACGGGACGGGGACGATAAGAACGGCTTCATTTTCCCCAGTTATGTAGAAGACATCATGGGACCGGAACTGTTCGACTACGGCTACGGCCCCTTCCGTTGGGTATGTCTGAGCGGGAAACATGAAGACTTAGTGAAGACAGACCATGCCGCCATGGAATGCATCGATCCTACACGCCGCGGGCAGGATCTGGATAATTACAACTGGATTCGTGATGCGGAGAAGAACAACCTGGTGGTCGGTACGCAAGCGCGGATTCTTTATCAAGATGCCGAAGGGCGCATGAAGATCGCCTTGCGTTTCAATGAAATGGTGCGCAACGGAGAAGTCGGTCCCATCATGTTGGGACGCGACCACCATGATGTCAGCGGTACGGACTCTCCGTTCCGGGAAACTTCCAACATAAAAGACGGCAGCAACGTCATGGCAGATATGGCCGTGCAGTGCTTTGCCGGAAACTGTGCACGGGGCATGAGCCTGGTGGCCTTGCACAATGGCGGCGGTGTGGGAATCGGCAAAGCCGTCAACGGTGGTTTCGGCATGGTGTGCGACGGCTCCGAAAGGGTGGATGAGATATTGCGCTCGGCCATGTTGTGGGACGTGATGGGCGGTGTGGCACGCCGTTCGTGGGCGCGCAACCCGCATGCCATAGAGACAAGTGAGGAATTCAACCGTACGCATGCCGACGGTTACCATATCACGATACCGTATGTGGCGGATGAGGAGTTGATAAATAAGTATATTTCTACCCCTCGTTCTCTTGAAGGGAAGGGAGAGACGTCCGATTTTTTTAATGGTATATAATTCAAACAATATAAATGAAAGTATCCTCGTTCCCCTT
Organism: Bacteroides fluxus YIT 12057; assembly: GCF_000195635.1. Lineage (GTDB taxonomy): Bacteria > Bacteroidota > Bacteroidia > Bacteroidales > Bacteroidaceae > Bacteroides > Bacteroides fluxus. The sequence goes on from NZ_GL882630.1 coordinate 120,968, forward strand.
TTAGGGAATGAGGGGTAAACAGATTACATTATGGACAGAATCATGGAATGTGTCCCCAACTTCAGCGAGGGACGCGATTTGCAGAAGATAGATAAGATTGTAGCTCCTTTCCGTGCCCGGCAGGGTGTAAAGTTGTTGGATTACAGCAACGATGAAGACCACAACCGACTGGTAGTCACCGTGGTCGGCGAACCCGAACCGTTGCGTGATGCCGTGTTGGAGGCCATCGGGGTGGCTGTTCGGCTTATTGATCTCAATACGCACCAAGGACAACATCCCCGCATGGGTGCGGTGGATGTGGTACCCTTCATTCCCATCAGGAATGTGTCGATGGAAGAAGCCGTCGCCCTCTCCAAAGAAGTAGGGGAAGAAGTGGCGGAACGCTATAATCTGCCTGTATTCCTGTATGAAAAGTCAGCATCCGCACCGCATCGCGAGAATCTTGCCGCCATCCGCAAGGGCGAGTTCGAGGGAATGGCGGAAAAGATAAGACAACCGGAGTGGCATCCGGACTTCGGCCCTGCCGAGCGGCATCCCACCGCCGGTACTGTGGCTATCGGTGCCCGTATGCCTTTGGTGGCATACAATATAAACCTCAGTACTCCCAGCCTGGAGATTGCCCATGACATCGCCAAGAAGATTCGTTTCATCGGCGGCGGTTTGCGTTACTGCAAGGCAATGGGAGTGGAGCTGAAAGACCGGGGGATTACCCAGGTTTCCATCAACATGACAGACTTCACCCGTACGGCACTTTACCGTGCTTTTGAGTTGGTACGCATTGAAGCGCGCCGTTACGGAGTCAGCATCGTGGGAAGCGAGATTATCGGGCTGGTACCCATGGAAGCGCTGATAGACACTGCTTCCTATTACTTGGGACTGGAGAATTTCTCGATGGAGCAAGTGCTCGAAGCAAGAATAATAGAATAAATATTGGAACGCAAATTACGCAAATTCTTGGAATTGTGACTGAAAAAGAAGAGGTGGATGAAATCTTGAAGGCTTTTTATGAGGTATATAATACTTTGGGTTATGGCTTTTTAGAACGGGTTTATCAGAATGCTCTTTATTTTGAATTAATAAATAGAGGATTTACTTGTGAGGCTCAAAAGAAAATTGAAGTTTGCTATAAAGGGCGTGTTGTAGGTGAATATTATGCTGATATTGTTGTTGATCAGAATATAATATTAGAGCTTAAAGCTGCGGAATCATTATGCCCTGAACATGAATATCAGTTGATAAACTAACTATCTGAGAGCTACTGATATTGAAGTAGGCTATGTTCTGAATTTTGGTAAGCATGCGATGTTTAAGCGTAAGATATTCACGAATGAACAGAAAAAAAGAAGTATCTGAGATTTGCGTAATTTGTGTTCCACCCCTTTAATATAACATACTTATGGCTGAAAACCTTATCATTTTTAATGCCCGCGTCGTGACCCCCGTCGGTTTCTCTGCCCGCCGTGGCAGGGAGATGGGAGAACTTTGCGTCATGGACAATGCCACAGTAGAAGTCACCGATGGCATCATCACCTATGTCGGCAAGAACCGTGGTGAAGAGCGCGATGGATATTATCAGCATTACTGGCACTACAATGCTCGCGGCAAGTGTTTGCTTCCTGGTTTTGTAGATTCCCACACACACTTTGTCTTCGGCGGCGAACGTGCCGAAGAATTCTCCTGGCGTCTCAAAGGCGAAAGTTACATGTCCATCATGCAGCGTGGCGGCGGCATCGTCAGTACGGTGAAGGCTACCCGTGCATGCAACTTTATCCGGCTGCGCGGCAAGGCGGAAGGTTTTCTGAAGCAGATGAGCGCCATGGGTGTCACCACTGTGGAAGGAAAAAGCGGCTATGGGCTGGACAGGGAGACGGAATTGCTTCAGCTTCGTGTCATGCGCAGCCTGAATAACGATGAGCATAAACGGGTAGATGTCGTATCTACTTTCCTCGGTGCCCATGCCGTGCCCGAAGAGTATGGCGGACGCACGGATGAGTACATTGATTTCCTGATCCGTGAAGTGATGCCCGCCGTGGTGCAGAATGACTTGGCCGAGTTCTGCGATGTCTTCTGCGAGCAGGGAGTTTTCTCCCTTGAGCAGTCCCGCCGTTTGCTGCTTGCCGCCCGCGGCATGGGGTTTAAGCTGAAACTCCATGCCGATGAGATCATTCCCCTGGGAGGTGCCGGGCTGGCGGCGGAATTGTCCGCCGTTTCGGCCGACCATCTGCTGCATGCCTCGGATGCCGATATCTGTGCCATGGCAGATAAAGGGGTAGTGGCGACCTTGCTTCCGCTGACAGCCTTTGCCTTGAAAGAACCGTACGCCCGTGGCAGGGAGATGATAGATGCCGGCTGCGCTGTGGCGCTTGCTACCGACCTTAATCCCGGCAGTTGCTTCTCCGGCTCCATTCCTCTGACTTTTGCCCTGGCATGCATTTACATGAATATGAGCATTGAAGAAGCCATCACCGCCCTTACTCTGAACGGTGCAGCCGCCTTGAACCGTGCGGACAGCATCGGCAGCATCGAGGTCGGTAAGAAAGGCGACTTCGTTGTCCTCAATACCGATAATTATCATTTCCTACCTTATTGTATAGGGATGAATTGCGTGAATACCACTATTAAGGAAGGGGTATTGTATCCTGTACTGTAAGGGAGAAAGGAACACAAATTACATAAATTACACAAATGAGAAACCGTTTCAAAGAATTTGCGTAATTTGCGTTCCAATAACTAATAACTTTAAACTTAATCACTATGTTAGTAGAATTAGCAGTAAAAGAGTTCTTGAATAAAGTAGCAGGCAGTGACCCCGTTCCCGGTGGCGGTAGCATTGCGGCATTGAACGGCGCTATCGCTTCCGCTTTGGCCGCCATGGTTGCCAACCTTACGATTGGAAAGAAAGGTTACGAACCCCACGAGGAGTTGATGCGTCATATTTCCGAAGTGGCCTTGCGCCAGAAGGAACTGTTCGTGGCCGATATAGACCGCGACTCCGAGGCCTACGACGGTGTGTTTGCTTGTTTCAAGATGCCCAAGGCTACGGATGAAGAGAAGGCGGCCCGCAGTGCTGCCATTCAGGAGGCTACCAAGCATGCCGCCCTTGTTCCCATGCAGGTGGCGCGCAATGCTTACGAACTGATGACAATCCTCATGGATGTGGCCCGTCTGGGCAACCGGAATGCGGTTACGGATGCTTGTGTAGCCATGATGTCCGCCCGTTCTGCCGTGCTCGGTGCCCTGATGAATGTGCGTATCAACCTCGGCTCTTTGAAAGACAAGGAGTTTGTGGACCGGCTTCAGCGGGAGGCGGACGAACTGGAACGCCTGGCCTGTGCCAGGGAAAAGGAATTGTTGGATGAAATCAATCAGGAACTGAAAGTATGAGCAATGTCTATTACGTAGGTTCGGGTGAGCTCACTTTCGACCTCATCGAACGCATTATCAATGAGAACCTGAAGCTGGAACTGGCTCCCGAAGCCAAAGAGCGGATACAGAAATGCCGGGACTATTTGGACAGGAAGATTGCCGGGTCCGAAGAACCTTTGTATGGAATTACTACCGGTTTCGGCTCGTTGTGCAGCAAGAACATCTCTCCCGATGAGTTGGGCACCTTGCAGGAGAATCTCATCAAGAGCCATGCTTGCAGTGTGGGCGAAGAAATCCGCCCGGTCATTATCAAACTGATGTTGCTGCTCAAGGCACATGCCCTTTCCTTGGGGCATAGCGGGGTGCAAGTCATTACAGTCCAGCGTATCCTCGATTTTTTCAACAACGACGTGATGCCTATTGTCTATGACCGCGGTTCATTGGGCGCCTCCGGCGATCTTGCTCCGCTTGCCAACCTCTTTCTGCCCCTTATCGGTGTGGGAGATGTTTACTACAAGGGAAAGAAACGGGAAGCCATCAGTGTGCTCGATGAATTTGGCTGGGAACCTGTGAAGCTGATGAGCAAGGAGGGCTTGGCGCTGCTTAATGGAACACAGTTTATGAGTGCCAACGGTGTTTTTGCCATCCTCAAAGCTTTCCGCCTCTCCAAGAGAGCCGACCTTATTGCCGCCCTTTCCCTTGAAGCTTTCGACGGGCGTATCGATCCTTTCATGGACTGCATCCAGCAAATCCGTCCCCATAAGGGACAGATTGAAACAGGCGGGCACTTTCGCAAACTGTTGGAAGGCAGCGAACTGATTGCACGTCCCAAACAGAATGTGCAGGATCCGTATTCTTTCCGTTGTATTCCGCAGGTACATGGTGCGACCAAAGATGCCATCCGCTACGTCGCTTCCGTGCTGCTGACCGAAATCAATTCCGTAACGGACAATCCCACGATCTTTCCCGATGAGGACCGCATCATTTCCGGAGGTAATTTCCACGGACAACCGCTTGCCATTTCGTACGATTTTCTCGCCATTGCGCTGGCGGAACTGGGCAACGTGTCCGAGCGTCGTGTAGCCCAGCTTATCATGGGGTTGCGCGGGCTTCCCGAGTTCCTGGTTGCCAATCCCGGCTTGAACTCCGGTTTCATGATACCGCAGTATGCGGCTGCTTCCATGGTCAGCCAGAATAAGATGTACTGTTATGCGGCCAGCAGTGATTCCATTGTTTCCAGCAACGGTCAGGAAGACCACGTCAGTATGGGGGCCAATGCGGCGACCAAGCTGTATCGCATCATGGATAACCTGGAACATATACTTGCCATCGAGCTGATGAATGCGGCCCAGGGTATTGATTTCCGCCGTCCACTGAAAACCTCTCCCCTGTTGGAACGTTTCCTGCACGAGTACCGCAAGGAGGTTCCTTTCGTGAAAGATGACATCGTGATGTACAAGGAAATTCACAAAACGGTCGCTTTCCTCAACCGGACGAAGTTTGATTACTGATGACTTCCCAATTAATCCGCCAGAAGCATAATAATTATTAATCTATTGAATAAAAGGAAGGAAACTCAATCGATGAATTGAGTTTTCTTCCTATATTTGTCCCGTATTATTCCGATAATGAATAGAAATAATCAGTTTTAAGTTTTTAAAAGGAACAAAAATGGGCGAACATACGAAACAGCTTGCATCACGGCTGGAACTGCGGGAGCGAATTGTCGGTACTGCCGTGACGGCATTTTCCACACATGGAATCAAGAGTATAACGATGGACGATATTGCCGCGTCCCTGGGCATCTCTAAACGTACCCTTTATGAGGTTTTTCCCGATAAGGAGACCTTGTTGGAAGAATGTATCCTGAAAGAACAAAGGGAAACCGACGTGTTTATCAAAGGTGTTCTGACTACCTCAAGCAATGTGTTGGAAGTCTTGTTGAAATGCTACCTGCGCAGCATTGAGAAATTTCATGCCACCAATAAAAAGTTTTTCGAAGATATAAAGAAATATCCCAGAGCTTATGAATTGATGAAAAATGACAATAACCGTAATTCGGAAGGTACCATTAATTTTTTCAAGGAAGGAGTGAAACAGGGAATGTTCCGTGATGACGTAAATTTTGCCATTGTCAATTTGCTGGTACGTGAGCAGCTGGACATGTTGATGAATACAGACCTTTGCGACAGATATTCGTTTCTGGAGGTGTACGAGTCCATTATGTTCACATTCCTGCGTGGTATTTCGACGGAAAAAGGAGCTTCCGAGCTGGAAGTTTTTATTCGTGACTACCGTAGGAAGCATGTTCCGAAGGAGTAGGATGAGAAATAATAAAAACAACTAAAATCAAGCTATTAATTAATTTATGAAGATGCAGAAAAAATGGGTAGGTAGGGCACTGTTACTGACGGTTGCCCTACTGTTTGCCGGTAGCCGTACACAAGCACAAGAGGCCAAAGAAACCCTGACCTTGAACCTTGACAGGGCTTTGGAAATCGCTCTGAGCGACAACCCCACCATGAAGGTGGCAGAGGACGAGATCGCTCTGAAGAAAGTGGCTCATAAAGAAACCTGGCAGAGTTTATTGCCACAGGCAAGCATTGACGGTACGTTGAATCATACCATCACTGCCGCGGAAATGAATCTTGGCGGGCAGTCGTTCAAAATGGGTATGGACAACTCGAATACTGCGACTGGTGTACTCAGCATCAGTCTGCCTATCTTTGCTCCCAGTGTGTATAGGGCTATGTCGATGACCAGGACGGACATAGAACTGGCTGTGGAGAAGTCGCGCGCTTCCCGGCAGGATTTGGTAAACCAGGTGACCAAGGCCTATTATCAGCTGATGCTGGCACAGGACTCTTACGAAGTGCTGCAGAAAAGCTATAAACTGTCGGAAGACAATTTCAACATTGTCAATGCAAAGTACCAGCAAGGTGCAGTAAGCGAATTTGATAAAATCAGTGCCGAAGTGCAGATGCGCAGCATAAAGCCGAATGTGATTTCGGCAAGTAATGCCGTGACATTGTCCAAATTGCAGCTGAAAGTGCTTATGGGGGTTACAGCCGACGTGGATGTCAAGATTGACGATAATCTGACCAACTATGAGACGGCTTTGTTTGCCAACGAACTTGCCGGAACCGGAACGAGCCTGGAATACAACACGACTATGAAACAGCTGGATTTGAACTGGAAAATGCTGAAACAGAACATCAAGTCGCTGCGTACCAATTTCATGCCTACTTTGGGTATGAACTATTCTTATCAGTATCAATCTTTGTACAATGAAAATTGGAATCTGTTCAATTACAATTGGGGAGGTAGCTCCTCATTGGTTTTCAGTCTGAGTATTCCTCTGTATAAGGCGAGTAATTTTACGAAACTGAAATCGAACCGTATCCAGATGCGCCAGCTGGAGCAGAACCGTATAGATACGGAACGCAAGTTGAATATGCAGGTCACCAGTTTCCAGAACAACATGGCCGCCAGTTCCGAGCAAGTTGTCAGCAACCGTGAAAACGTGATGCAGGCGCAGAAGGCGGTGCAGATTGCGGGCAAGCGCTATGAAGTGGGCAAGGGCACGGTGCTTGAACTGAACACTTCGCAGGTGCAGCTTACCGAAGCCGAATTGACTTATAACCAGTCTATCTACGATTATCTGGTAGCCAAGGCCGATCTTGACCAGATATTGGGCAAAGATTACGTGCCGGGTGGAAAATGAGAAATGAAGAGTGAACAATGAAGAACAGAAACAAGAATAACGATATGAAAAAAGGTTTTCAATTAATCGCCCTGCTGGCTGTTGCAATGCTGGGCTCATGTAGCGGTGGTAACGACAAGGCTGCAACGGAAAAAGTGGACGAGAAGCCGAGAGTGAAGCTGGCGGAAGTAACTGCCCGTCCGGTGGAACAGATCCAGGAATATACAGCTACGGTGGAGGCTGAAGTGAAGAACAACATCGCTCCTTCTTCTCCTGTGCGTATTGACCGTATCTGGGTGGAAGTGGGCGACCGTGTCGCCAAAGGCCAAAAGCTGGTAAGCATGGATGCGGCCAATCTGAAACAGACCAAGTTTCAATTGGATAACCAGAAGATTGAATTTAAGCGTATAGACGAGTTATATAAGGTGGGCGGTGCTTCCAAGTCCGAATGGGATGCCGCCAAGATGGCGTTGGATGTAAAAGAAACGGCCTACAACAATTTGCTGGAGAATACTTCTCTGCTCAGCCCTATCAATGGAGTGGTGACGGCACGTAATTATGATAACGGAGACATGTATAGCGGTGGACAGCCGGTATTGGTGGTAGAACAGATTACTCCGGTAAAACTGCTTATCAATGTTTCCGAGACTTATTTTACCCAAGTGAAGAAAGGCTCGCCCGTAACCGTGAAACTGGATGTTTATGGTGATGAAGTGTTCGAGGGCACTATCAGCTTGGTTTATCCTACCATCGATGCAGGTACGCGTACTTTCCCGGTGGAGATCAAGCTTGCCAACAGGGACCAGAAGGTGCGTCCGGGAATGTTTGCCCGTGCAACGCTCAACTTCGGGAAAAAGGACAATGTGGTTGTTCCCGATCTGGCCATCGTGAAACAGGCCGGTGCCGGTGACCGTTATGTATATGTCTATAAGGATGGTAAGGTGTCCTATAATAAAGTGGAACTGGGACGCCGCATGGGTACGGAATATGAGTTGCTCTCCGGTGTGCCCGATAATTCACAGGTCGTAGTGGCCGGACAGGCGAAACTGGCTAACGGCATGGAGGTAGAGGTAGAGAAATAATTATGAATTTTGAATGATGAATGTTGAATGACCTTGCGGTTTACGTTTGTGATTCTTCATTATTCATTGCTCACGATTTATAATTCATAATTCACAATTCAAAATTAGTAACATGAGTTTATACGAAGGTGCGGTTAAAAAACCGATTATGACCTCGCTCTGCTTCTTGGCAGTAGTGATATTTGGTCTGTTCTCCCTGTCAAAACTACCTATCGACCTGTATCCCGATATCGATACGAATACGATTATGGTGATGACGGCATATCCGGGAGCGAGTGCTTCGGATATAGAGAACAATGTGACTCGTCCGTTGGAAAATGTGTTGAACTCTGTCAGTAACCTAAAGCATATCACTTCCCGTTCTTCGGAGAATATGTCTTTGATTACATTGGAGTTTGAGTTCGGTAATGATATTGACGTGCTGACGAATGACGTGCGCGATAAGTTGGACATGGTAAGTTCCGAACTTCCGGATGACGTGGAGAATCCCATCATCTTTAAGTTCAGCACGGACATGATTCCCATCGTGCTGCTTTCGGTACAGGCCAATGAGAGCCAGGCTGCTCTTTATAAGATTCTGGACGACCGTGTCGTGAACCCGTTGGCGCGTATTCCCGGTGTGGGTACGGTGTCCATCAGCGGTGCACCGCAGCGTGAAATCCAGGTATATTGCGATCCTTATAAACTGGAGGCTTATAACCTGAGCATCGAGACCATCAGCTCCATAATCGGAGCGGAGAACAGGAATATTCCGGGCGGTAACTTCGACATCGGTAATGAGACCTATTCATTGCGTGTGGAAGGTGAGTTTGATGATTCCCGCCAGTTGGAAGATGTAGTGGTGGGGACTTATAACGGTGCCAGTGTGTATCTGCGTGATGTGGCGAAAGTAGTGGATACGGTGGAAGAACGTGCGCAGGAGACTTATAATAACGGTGTGCAGGGGGCCATGATTGTGGTCCAGAAACAGTCGGGTGCCAATTCTGTGGAAATCTCCAAGAAGGTGCAGCAGGCGCTTCCCCGTCTGCAGAAGAACTTGCCGAGTGATGTGAAGTTGGGTGTCATTGTCGATACGTCCGAGAACATCCTGAATACCATCGACAGTTTGACGGAAACGGTCATGTATGCGCTGCTGTTCGTTGTCATTGTGGTGTTCCTTTTCTTGGGGCGTTGGCGTGCCACGCTGATTATCTGTATCACGATTCCTCTTTCATTGATTGCATCGTTCATTTATCTGGCAATCTCGGGGAACACCATCAATATCATATCGCTTTCGTCTCTTTCTATTGCTATCGGTATGGTGGTGGACGATGCCATCGTGGTATTGGAGAACGTGACTACGCATATTGAACGAGGCTCTGACCCGAAGCAGGCGGCTGTGCATGGAACAAACGAGGTAGCTATTTCCGTAGTGGCTTCTACCTTGACTATGATTGCCGTATTCTTTCCGTTGACCATGGTCAGCGGTATGTCTGGAGTGTTGTTCAAGCAGCTGGGCTGGATGATGTGTGCCATCATGTTCATTTCAACGGTAGCTGCGTTGTCTCTGACGCCGATGCTCTGTTCACAGTTGCTCCGCCTGCAGAGGAAACAGTCGAAGGCGTTTACCCTGTTCTTCAAGCCGATTGAGCGCGTGCTCGACGGACTGGACAATGGGTATGCACGTATGTTGAACTGGGCAGTGCGCCACCGTGTGTCGGTGCTTGTAGGCTGTGTGGTCTTTTTTGTACTCAGTCTGCTGTGTGCCAAGACGATTGGTACGGAGTTCTTCCCGGCCCAGGATAATGCCCGTATTGCTGTGCAGCTGGAATTGCCCATCGGCACACGTAAGGAAGTGGCACGGGACATCTCTGAGAAACTGACCAACCAGTGGCTTGAGAAATATAAGGGGGTGATGAAGGTATGTAACTATACCGTAGGCCAGGCCGACTCGGATAATACCTGGGCGTCTATGCAGGATAACGGTTCGCACATCATCTCTTTTAATATCAGCTTGGTAGATCCTGATGAACGTACCATTACGTTGGAGAAAGTCTGCGACGAGATGCGTGAGGATCTTAAGAAATATCCGGAATTCAGTAAGGCACAGGTAATTCTGGGAGGTAGTAATACTGGCATGTCTGCCCAGGCATCTGCCGACTTCGAGGTATATGGGTACAGTATGGCAGAAACAGACAGTGTTGCCGCTAAGTTGAAACGTGAGTTGCTTAACGTGAAAGGCGTGTCCGAAGTCAATGTCAGCCGCAGCGATTATCAGCCCGAATATCAGGTGGACTTTGATCGTGAGAAGCTGGCGTTGCATGGCTTGAACTTATCTACTGCCGCTACTTATCTGCGTAATCGTATTAATGGTGCCACTGCGTCGAAATACCGTGAGGATGGTGACGAGTATGACATCAAGGTGCGCTATGCTCCCGAGTTCCGAACCAGTTTGGATGCCATAGAGAATATTTTGGTGTATAATGCCGCAGGTGAAGGTGTTCGCATCAAGGATATTGGAACCGTAGTTGAGCGTTTTGCTCCGCCTACCATCGAACGTAAGGACCGTGAACGTATCGTGACGGTGTCTGCCGTTATATCCGGTGCTCCGTTGGGTAACGTGGTGGCTGCGGGTAACGCCATTATCGAGAAGATGGATATTCCGTCAGATGTCACCATCCAGGTATCCGGCTCATTCGAAGACCAGCAGGATTCGTTCCGTGACTTGGGTACACTGGGAGTGTTGATCATCATCCTTGTGTTCATTGTAATGGCGGCGCAGTTTGAATCGCTGACCTATCCGTTCATTCTGATTCTTTCCGTTCCTTTTGCCATGAGTGGTGTGCTGATGGCGCTGTTCATCACGAACACAACGCTCAGCGTCATGAGTTTGTTGGGAAGTATCATGTTGATTGGTATTGTGGTGAAGAACGGTATTGTGCTCATTGACTACACTATCCTTTGTCGTGAACGGGGGCAGTCGGTATTGAATGCGGTGGTTACGGCAGGTAAAAGCCGTCTCCGTCCGGTATTGATGACTACCATGACTACTATTCTCGGTATGATTCCGATGGCAATCAGTACGGGACAAGGCTCTGAAATGTGGAGCCCGATGGCTATTGCCGTAATCGGTGGTTTGGCGGTATCTACCATCCTGACCTTAATTTACGTTCCTACCATGTACTGTATTTTCGGTGGTGTAGGGATCAAGCGTCAGCGCCGTAAAATGCGCAGACAGTTATCATAATCAATTATCAATCAAAAGAAATATGAAATCTGTATTAATCACATTCGACCAAGCGTACTACGAACGTATCATTGCTGCCCTTGACAGGCTGAATTGCCGTGGCTTTACTTATTGGGAACAGGTGCGCGGGCGTGGCTCCAAAACAGGCGATCCGCATTATGGAAGTCATGCATGGCCTTCCATGTGCTCTGCCATCTTGGCGATGGTGGAGGATGAAAGGGTAGATCCCTTGTTGGAAGTGCTGCATAATATGGACAAGCAGACCGAGCAGTTGGGACTGCGGGCGTTTGTCTGGAACATAGAAAAGACCATTTGATAAATTCTATTCTATAAACAGTAATTATCCCCGGAGTAAAAAGATGTTTTCTTCGGGGATAATTCTTTTGGTATAAGGGGATTTTTTCGTCCTATTCTCTATCTTTGCGCCCGAATTGGTTATGGAAAAGAATGTATTGAAACATACGGGCCTGTTAGTATTCATCGTGGTAGTGGCACTATTGCTGATGTATCTGTTGCCGGAAATAGAGATAGGCGGTCATGTGATGAGGCGTGTGGATATCTTGGGGGATGTACGCCACGTTCCCGATCCGGTCAGCGAGCCGGACAGCCTCCTTCCTCCGCCTCCTAAGGTAAAGCCGGCTTTTGTAGATACTTGCCGTGCCGGCATGACTTGTGTGGAAGATTACAGTGATTCTACGATGCGTGGCATGGTGCGCTTTTACCGGGCACTTGATGAGCTTGCGGAAAATCCCCGTCAGGTACGTATAGCTTATTTCGGTGATTCGTTCATTGAAGCCGATATCCTGACTGCCGATTTGCGGGAGATGCTCCAGAAACGCTATGGCGGTTGTGGAGTAGGTTTTGTGACCATTACTTCGATGACAAGCGGGTTCCGTCCTACGGTACGTCATTCCTTTGGCGGATGGCAAAGTCACAGTGTGATGGACTCGGTATTTTTTGACCGTAGCAAACAAGGAGTATCCGGACATTACTTTATTCCGGATGCAGGTGCATACGTAGAACTGAAAGGACAGAAAAACTATGCTTCCCGGCTGGATACTTGCCGACGTGCCAGCATTTTCTTCTTCAATCGGAGAGAGACTACTTTGTCGGTACGTGTAAACCGGGGGGAAGCGGTTACGAAGACCTTTGAACCCACCGGTGGCTTGCAGGAAATGAGTGTGGAGGGTACTATCGGCTCTGTCCGGTGGACAGTAGAGAGGGCTGATTCCACTCTTTTCTATGGTCTTGCCATGGACGGTATGTCGGGCATTACGGTGGATAACTTCTCATTGCGTGGCACTTCCGGGCTTTCGCTTCGTTCCGTTCCCATACAGATGATGCGCGAATTCAATGAACAGCGTCCTTATGATCTGATTATCCTGCAATATGGATTGAATGTGGCTACCGAACGCGGGCGGAACTACGACCGTTACATTGCCGGCATGCAGACGACTCTGGAACATTTGAAAGAAGCTTTCCCGCAGGCGGGCATTCTGGTTGTCAGCGTAGGTGACCGTGATTATAAAACGGCTGAAGGTGAGCTGCGGACAATGCCCGGTATCAAGAATCTGGTACGATATCAGCAGAATCTGGCAGCCGATGAGGCGGTTGCTTTCTGGAATCTTTTTGAGGCAATGGGGGGAGAGGGCAGTATGGCAAGAATGGTACATGCCAAGCCCTCTATGGCAAATTATGACTATACACACATCAATTTCCGTGGAGGCAAGCATCTTGCCGGACTGCTGTATGAGGCGTTGGTTTACGGTAAAGAACAGTATGACAGGAGGCGTGCCTATGAGACGGAACCGTAAGAAGAAGCTGCGGCTGTACGATTTGCGATCCACGGTCTGCTGCGTTGTGTTTATGCTGCTTGCGGCAACACAATCCCTCCAGGCTCAAGATATGCTGCCCGGTTTCCCCCGTCTTCAGGAGGCGATGGCGGATTGTGATACTCTTTGTTCTTATGGACAGCGTACGGACACCGTGACTGTTCCTTTCATTACTTTTCCTGCCACTTTTCGCGAGCTTAAAGAAAATGAGATTACAGATAGTCTCGGTATCCTCCGTCCTTTTTGGGAAAAACTTCGTTTGCTCCGTTTGGGGGCTTCTGCTGATACTCTCCGTATCGTTCATGTGGGCGACAGCCATATTCGTGGGCATATCCTTCCTCGCACTGCCGGTGACTTGATGCAAAGGACTTTTGGTGCGCTGTCTTATACGGATGTAGGCGTTAACGGTGCATTTTGTCTGACTTTCACTCGTCCTGACCGCATTGAAAAGATTGCTGCTTTGCATCCCGACTTGGTTATACTCTCTTTCGGAACCAATGAAAGTCATAACCGGCGTTATAATCCTATGTTGCATTATCGCCAGATGGATGATTTGGTCCGTCTGCTTCGTGACAGTCTGCCTGGCGTGCCTATGTTGCTGACGACTCCTCCCGGCTCTTACGAAAGTTTCCGCATGCGTCGTCGCCGCCGTACTTATTCGATAAACCCGCGTACAGCTCTTGCCGTACAAACCATTCATAAATATGCCGATGAGAATGGGCTGGCGGTTTGGGATATGTATAACATACTTGGTGGTACACGTCGTGCCTGCCTCAATTGGCAGGAGGCCGGGCTGATGCGTCCTGACCATGTGCATTACATGCCTGATGGTTATGTGTTGCAAGGTGAACTGCTTTACCAGGCTCTTATAAAAGCTTACAATGATTATGTTCGATAAGGCATTTGATATAGATTTAGTCCGTTTGCGCGACATCTTTGTTTATGATTCGCAGGCTCCGATGATATTCAGCAGTGGTTTGTTCCTCTGGCTGTTTGCCGCTTTTATAGTAGTTTATTTATTGTTGCAGCAGCGTGCTACTGCCCGTCTGATGTTTGTAACGTTGTTTTCCTATTATTTTTATTATAAAAGCAGCGGTACATATTTCTTTTTGCTTGCCCTTGTCACGGTGTCCGATTTTCTTCTGGCTCATTTTATGGAACGTACCGTGGTACATTGGAAACGCAAGATGTGGGTGGTATTGAGTCTCATGATTAATCTGGGATTATTGTGTTATTTTAAATACGCCAATTTCTTCTGTGATATTTTTGCTTCCCTTGTAGGCGGCACTTTCACGGCGATGGATATTTTCTTGCCGGTAGGTATCTCATTCTTTACTTTCCAATCGTTGAGCTATACCATTGATGTGTATCGCAAGGAGATTAAACCGCTGACCAACCTTTTGGATTATGCTTTCTATGTCTCTTTCTTTCCACAATTAGTGGCAGGCCCCATTGTCCGTGCCAAAGACTTTATTCCGCAGATTCGCCGTCCGCTGTTTGTGTCGGATGAAATGTTTGGGCGAGGCATTTTTCTTATTGTCAGCGGGCTTTTCAAGAAAGCGGTAATATCAGATTATATCAGTGTCAATTTTGTAGAGCGTATTTTCGATAATCCTACTCTTTATTCTGGGGTGGAGAATCTGATGGGCGTTTACGGGTATGCCCTGCAGATTTATTGTGATTTCTCCGGATATAGTGATATGGCCATCGGAATTGCTTTGCTCTTGGGATTCCACTTTAATATAAATTTTGATTCTCCTTATAAATCCGCTTCTGTTACGGAGTTCTGGCGGAGGTGGCATATTTCGCTTTCCAGTTGGCTGCGCGATTACCTGTATATCTCTTTGGGAGGAAACCGGAAAGGTAAAATCCGCCAGTATGCTAACCTTGTCATCACCATGTTTTTAGGCGGTTTGTGGCATGGTGCTTCCTGGAATTTTGTTTTATGGGGCATGTTGCACGGCATTGCTCTTGCGGTGCATAAGTTCTGGATGACTCTGAGCGGACGTAAAAAAGGAGAGAAAAGTCATGGAATCCGCCGTTTTTTCGGTGTCCTTATTACATTCCATTTTGTCTGTTTCTGCTGGATTTTCTTTCGCAATGCAGAGTTTTCCACATCCATGGATATGCTGAACCAGATATTCACAACTTTCCGTCCACAACTTTTCCCGCAATTGATAGAGGGGTATTGGGAGGTGTTTGCTCTGATGGCATTGGGATATTTCCTGCATTTCGTGCCTGATAGCTGGGAACGTGCTTGTACAAAGACAGTTATCCGCCTTCCCTTACTTGGAAAGGCGGTACTGATGGTGGTCATGATTTATCTGGTTATCCAGATGAAAAGTTCAGAGATACAGCCGTTCATTTATTTTCAGTTTTGAATACCTTTTGTTTGTCCTCTCTTTGCTCTGTACTCTTTATGTGACATCTCTGTATGTTTCTTGAAGTATTGTCTGGAGAATGACTGGTCGGGAAAGTGGTATTTGTCGGTAATAATGGGATTTTGATGGGGAAACAGCGTTTCCATTCTTCTCGGAGATGTTTCCGGTAATATAGAACGTGACCACCTTGAAAGGCGAATCTTTTCAGACTGAATGTACTGATTGCATAGTAATTTTCACTTTCTCTTTTGTCGGTCAAAAGAGAAATCATACATTTGTTGTATAGAAAAATATTGGATATTAATTTTAATATTGCTGTAATTGTATGAACATTAAATTCTTCTTTTGTTCTTTGGTGCTGTTCCTAATGATGGTTTCAGAAGCATTTTCCCAACAGAAAATCTCTATTTTGGGTGATTCTTATTCTACCTTTTATGCTTATGTGACTCCGGAAACTAATCTTTGTTGGTATGGTGTTCCCGGTGAAGAAAAAGAAAACGATGTCAGACAAGTAGAGGAGACTTGGTGGTATCGTTTCATAAATGATAATGGTTATAAGCTAGAATGTAACAATTCTTATTCCGGCTCTACTATCTGTCATACAGGTTATGAGAAGAAAGATTATTCTGACCGGTCTTTTGTTACCCGTATGTATAATCTGGGTAATCCGGATATTATTTTTATTTTTGGTGGAACAAATGATAGTTGGGCAGGGGTTCCGATGGGGAAATTCCAATATAGTGGTTGGACAAAAGCGGATCTTTATAGTTTCCGTCCTGCATTTTGCCGTTTGTTGGCTTACATTGTAGAGCGATATCCTAAAGCTGCAGTATATAATATTACCAATTCTGAACTTTCAAAAGATATAACTGATTCAATGAATGAAATATGCTGCCATTATAATATTACTAATATTCATTTGCACGATATTGACAAACAATGGGGACATCCGTCTGTGAAAGGAATGAAAAGTATCAGCAGCCAACTTAGGGAGTCTATATCTCCGGCTTTGCAGAAATATACTTTTTCTATAGCTTCTGAAAAGCAATAGGCAAATTAACGGTTTATAAAGTAAGTTTTTCTTTCTCCTGGGGAGCCATATTTTTCGCTATATATTTTCATGTGCGTATATATATAATGTGTCCCCCTTCTTCCCCTTCTTCCTTACCTT
>NZ_GL882631.1 GCF_000195635.1 Bacteroides fluxus YIT 12057
GGATCTAATTCAAAGCTTAAATGAAAGAGCCGTGGCATAGATATGATTTTTTTTGCTGAATATCATTGCGGTATAAAAGATAATACCTATCTTTGCAGCCCCGAAAGGGAATATTTATAACCATTTTTAATTAAACATTATGTATTTAGACGCTGCTAAAAAGCAAGAAATCTTCGGCAAATACGGAAAGTCTAACACTGATACTGGCTCAGCAGAGGCTCAGATAGCTTTGTTTTCCTACCGTATTGCTCATCTGACTGAGCACCTTAAGCTCAACAGAAAGGATTATAGTACTGAAAGAGCTTTGACTATGTTGGTAGGTAAACGCCGTGCGTTGCTGAACTACCTGTACGACCGCGACATCAACCGCTACCGTGCCATCATCAAAGAACTCGGCTTGCGTAAGTAATCTACTTGCGACAAACGCATTAAGAAGCGGGAAGTTTTCTTTCGAAAACTTCCCGCTTCTTTTGTGTGCGGCAGGAACCAACAAAGACTTGTGTCTATTCCCACTTGCTCTACTTCGGCGTAGCTTACAATATACCTTACGGAGGGGGCAAAGGAGTCGTAGATAATCCTACATTTATTCTCCGTCCGACAGCTTATACCCCACTTTCGGAATAGTCGCCAGTTCAAGCCGTTTGTCTTCTACCAGATACTTCCGGAGTTTGGCTATATAGTTGTTCAGGCTTTGCTCACTGCTCTCCGTAACATAGTCTCCCCACAATTCCAGTTCAATCTGTTCACGGGTGACTGTCCTGTTCAAGTTCAGCGCCAACATCTTCAGCAGCTTACATTCAAGGGTACTCAGTTTCCGCACCGTTTCATCACCTTTCATCAACAGGCTCTCTTCTGCCTTGAGATGAAGCCTACCTACTTCAAGTCCCTTTACACGGAACGTCTTTACAAACCGCTGGATATACGCCAGTAGTTCCACAATCTCGAAAGGCTTCTTCAAGTAGGTTACAGCACCGGCTTCCAATGCCTTCATCACATTCTCGCTTTCCACATGTGATGAAACAATCAAGACTGGAGTTTCCGGCACAATCGCCTTCAATTCGGGCACAACTTCAATCCCGTTCTTCGCACCTATCTCTACATCCAGCACCATGATATCCGGCTGCATCTCTTTCACTACCATTTTGATACCCGCCAACGAAGTCTGATAATGCACTTCATATCCCGAATCTTCCAATGCCAAAGTAACGATATTCCCCAACACCATATCATCATCTACAAACAATACTTTGATTTTATCCATAACCTGCGTTTTTATTTATTATACAAGAGGTATAGTAAAAGCGAACACGCTACCTTCTCCTTCGGCACTCTTCACGGCAATCTTTCCTCCGTGTTCGTCGATGATGTATTTCGATTGCGCCAAACCTATGCCATAACCTTTCCGAATCCGTTCTTCACCACGAGGAACTTGATAGAACTGCTGAAACAACTTCTTCTGATATGCCGGGGCAATGCCCCATCCGTTGTCCTGCACAGATACCTGCAATATACGGCCTGTTACGGATAGAGTAACTTTAACAGCTACCCCGTCATCCGAATACTTCAAAGCATTCTCTACCAAGTTTCTGATGACATTCTCTATATACATGCCGTCGGCAAAGATTTTCACCCCCTCCGGCAATTCACTCACAATCTCTATGCTGTGCGGCTTGGCAGAATAGAGCACATCCATATTACTTTTCACAATCTCTGCCAGATGCAGGATGTCAATATCTTCTTTCTTCAAAACAAGCCGTTTCCTATCCTTGCGTACCGTCACCAGAAGAGATTCTATATTGCATACCAGATGCTTCACCTCCGCTTGACTGATTTCCACCGCTCTCTTCTTTGATACATTCGTTTCAGCAGATTTAAGCCATCCTAAAGTCGCCACTACACTATTCAGCGGGGTTTTCAAGTCATGTACTGTGCCGTTAATGGTATCTTCGCGCTTACGAAGCAAGATTGTTTTACGACGGATTTCCGTTAATTGGAAAAACAAGCAAAGCATAGCCATTACCATGAAGCATGCAGACAAAACTAATATCCATATCTCATTTTTAATAAAGGTTGAAATAGAAATATGCGCCTTTAACTGTACATATTGTAATCCCTTGGTCCCTATTGGGTATAATTCGGAAGAGCAATCTGGTGTTTCGCCATTCAGTCTATCTATTTTTTCTACTATTCTTTTATTACTATCCAGCAAATCAATCTCATAATACAAAAGCTTATCTTTCACTTCACATTTGAAAATACTATCGAGTTTCTGCAAATTTAAAGGAAAACCATCTTCACAAATCCAGTCTTGGGATAATTGCATAAAAGCTTCTGCCCCAGTATCTGCAACTCCCGCCTTTTTTGCCGCATCAAGATTTATAGAATCAGCTTCCATAAAGCCTAAACTATCCAATTCCTGAGGAGTCATTTCCGAAGCACGCTTAATAATCAAGCTTCGTGTTTCTTGGGGCTTTAATCCATCCCTCAAAAGTTGTCGTAGATGCAATTCCTTATCTATAACTATATGTAAGTACTCATCTATTGCAAGCCTCTTTTCATCCACATAATTATTATATAAACTAAGTACATAACCAGCTTGCAAACAAACGATTGCAATAATTGCAACAATTGCTATATAATAGGATTTCTTCATAGATATAATCAAAACTATCTACAAATATAATCAAAGCAATACATATCTTATTATAAAAAGATTATTTTTTTGTTTTAAAGGCTACCAAGTAAAATCCCGTACTTTGCAGTGAACCTAATAAACATAAGTAATGAATACAAAAAGAATAGAAAAACTATCTACAAAAGAGATGTCACAAATTAAAGGTGGAGAAAATAAAGGAAAATGGATTCTTACTTCTGAAGGATGGATTTGGATTGGGTCTCGCGATTTGGGAAGTATCCCTCCTCCTCCATCAAACCCTTAAAAGAGAAACCGGTGAATCTATTTAAATAGTACAGCCCTATTCTGTCTAAACATAGGAGCGGATGCAGAAAAGCTTATGAGTAGGATTAACTCAACATTTATATAAAAATGAAAATTTTAAACATTTTATCAGAAGGCGAAGTTTTCAATGAAGAACAGTCACAGGGCATCAAAGGTGGAAGCAATCTGCTTGCAAACGACAATGATGCTTGGTTCTGCAGTTGCTCCGGAACAGGCGACAACAGTAATGAAAGCTTAGGATGCAATTGCGATAGCGATTCCAGCATCAAGGAACAAGACAAGGACGTCAGTATCCATTAAGCATTCAAGCCTTGCCGGAAAAGGTGATTCCCTATCATTAATTATGATAGGGAATCACCTTTTAGTCCTACCAAATAACATATAAAACCGTTTCGCCCAAACATAAGGAACAACAAACAATCACCTACCATAAAAAAAGTATATGAAAAGCAGCCGTTACAACATATATCACATGCAAGATGACAAATTTTACATCTATCACCAACTGTCTTCTGCCCTAATTCAAGTAGATAAGAATCTTTTTGAAAGTTTGCGCCAATCCGATATAGCACAAATTGAAACCGACACCATAGAACAATTGAGAAAAATGGCACTAATTTGCGACACATCTGTAGAAGAATCGGATCTGATAGTGGCAATGAATAAAAAGGCCCGCTATGCCAACCAAGCAGTCAGAATGACCATAATGCCAACAATGAACTGCAACTTTAATTGCTGGTATTGCTATGAGAGTCATGAGAAAAAAGTCATGACACAAGAAAACATAGCAACAACCATTGCCTTTGCAAAGAATATCATAGAGCAGCAACGCCCCCGGCAGTTCATCATAGACTGGTTTGGAGGAGAGCCTTTGATGTGCTTTAAAAAACACGTTTACACAATATCCAAAGAGATCAAAAAAGCATGCGAGCAAAACGGCATCTCGTTCAAAAACATCATCACGACCAACGGTTATTACATCACTCCCGACATGATAACTTTATTCAATGAAATAGAATTAAATACATTTCAGATAACATTAGACGGAGCAAAAGAATTTCACAACAAGACACGCTTTATGGAGAAAGACAGAAATTCTTACGACCGCATTTGCAGAAACATCGAACTCTTGTGTGCAGGAATCAAAAGGCCGAGCCTGACCTTAAGGTTAAACTATACAAAAGAAAATATAAGTACAATTGATGACATCATCGAAACATTTCCAAAAGAGATCCGGCCACTAATAACCATATCCATGCAAGTGGTATGGCAACAGAAGCATGAAATGGAGAAAGAAATAAAGCTTATATGCCAGAAAGAAAAACTATTCAAAGCCGCCGGGTACATTATAAAAGACAGTTTCTGTGCACATACGCATTCTGCCCTTTCATGCTATGCGGAAAACATGCAACAATATGTCATCAACTATGACATGAACGTATATAAATGCACCGCCAGAGATTTCAACGACAAACGTTTCTCTATCGGGCATATCAGCGCCGATGGAGTTTTCATTCCTACTCCACTATATTATAAATACTACGCCACCCCATCTGCCTTTGAAAATGAGATATGCTTAAAATGCGAATTGTTACCATCCTGCAAATCCGCATGCATCCAAAAAAGGATAGAAGGAATGCAGGTGGCATGCAGGAAAGAGTTTATTGAATCAAACGTGAAAAACAAAGTACATACGTTAGTGAACCGGCTGAGATGAATTCTCCGGAAAAGCATGAAATTCAACAAATAAATCCTAAGGAACAATGAAAAGAATACATTTAGCCTGCCTTCTGTTTTTTTATATTTCCAGCCTGGCTGCACAACAATTCAACATAACAGGAGTTGTCTCGGACTCTGCCGATAACCCCATAGAGTTTGCCACAATAGCACTTTGGGAGATAAACAAACAAAAAATCCGGAATGGCTGCACAAGCGAAAGCAACGGAAGATTTACTCTCACAAATATTCCACAAGGGAAATATATCCTTTCCTGTCAGTTCTTAGGATACCAGACAAAGACTTTAAAAATCAAAGTAGAACAACATCTCGCCATAGACACCATCAAGCTGCAGGAAGATGCCCAGACATTGGCCGAAGTGGAAATCAAGGCAGACAGAGTGCAGCGAAAAGGCAATGGATTTATCGTCAACATGCAAAATAGCCAGCTATCCAAAGGGAAAAGCGCCATGAACACTCTGAATTTTCTACCCGGAGTCAATGTACATAACAACCAAATCTCCATCAACGGACGGGAAGGAACCATTGTATATATCAATGGCAGAGAGGTAAAGAACTCACAGGAACTACAAATGTTAGATGCGGAAACAATCAAAAACATAGAAATCATTCCGGTAGCAAATGCCGAATACAGGCTGTCGGCAAACGGCGGTATCCTCAAGATAGAAACCCGCAAGACACAAGAGGGAGGAAGCATCGTCATGTTCGGCAATCGCCTCATTACGGACAGCAAAGGTTTGAAGACGGAAATGCTAAACAACACATTCCAATACAGGAAAGGTCGTTGGAGCATTTACAATATGGTGATGGGGGGATTTGGGAATTATCATCCCCAAAACACGGAAAAGACAACTCTCCACAACAATGGCAATTCCACGAGCGGCAAGTATTATTCACGCACCCGTACCCGACTCGCATGGGCCGACATTTTCGATTTGCAATACAACATAAACGAAAGGCAGCAAATTGGAATAGACTTGTCCGTCCAGCAACTCAATGACAGTTTGTTCAAAGAATCTGCAAACAACCTATTTGTGGAGGGAGAAAAGCCCCTCAGTGCAGTCATGAATGGCAACGGCAAAAGAAAATACAACAAACTGGACGCCACGGCAAGTTATCGGAATCGGATAGACAAGAGAGGCAGTTATTTTCAAATCAAGGGTACGTACTCCTATCGGAAAGCATCGACAAACGGAATATATGACTACTCTAAAGAGAAGCTGTCATATCGGGAAACAGAATCAAACAACAGTGTCACAAAGGTGACGCAGATAGAGCCCAAAATCGTTTATCGATTTGCCAACAAAGGTACACTGGCATCGGGGCTGGCGTACACTTATCTTGATGACGATAATGACATTGCCTTTTTATCCAATGCCAGCGGACAATGGGACATCGTGCCCAACAGTGGAAAGAACTACAAAATGCGGGGAAACGACTATGCCGCATACCTCAATTACAGCCTGCCATTCCATAAAAAATGGTGGACAAGCGCCGGTTTGCGTTATCAAAAAGATGTGCTTCGATATCATGCGGAAGGAAATGCCACAATTAAAAAGAATTACCAAGGAATATATCCAACTTTCACACTTTCCTATCTACTGCAAGAGAAGAAGAAGCGAATGCTGAGCTTGTCTTACCGTCATTATCACTCACTGCCCAATTTCGGCTATTACTCTCCGGCCCGCATCATCTATTCAGACAACAGTTATGCCATTGGCAACCCTAACATAGACCATGAGCTGTTTCATCTCGCCGAACTGACTTATAGTCATAATGCCCACCTGAATATTATCTATTCATTTAAAGCCGGCAAAGATTTAATCAGAGTACTGACCTTCAAAGATAACGACAACGATATGACTACTTACACGCAACCCGTCAATGCAGGCAATGATTACTTGCACACATTGCACGTGGACTACACGATTCCCATTCGAAAATCATACCATATCCGCCTAAACGGACGGCTGAACTACGAAGACGCAAACTTCGGGAACAATACTTTCAAACAATGGTTCTACACAGCAAACGCAATACTAAACCTCCGGTTCACCCCTACTTGGGGTGGCACTTTATCCGGCAACTATTTCAGCAGGAGGAAATATGCGGATTACAAATACCAAGAAAATTATGGTATAGACATTGGCATGGATAAATCCTTCTTAAAAGGAAAGCTTTTAATCAACTTACAGGTCCACAACCTATTTACTCCTGCCAGCCGCATAACGACTGTCTCGCCTAATATACTCACTTCTTATGCACTGAACAGAAATCCCAAGACCGAGTTTATCGTCGGAGTCACTTACCGCTTCAATACAGGAAAGAAAATAAAGAATATTTCCATTATAAAAGGCAGCTCGTTCGACAAATCTTCAGCAGAACAATAAATATGATTATAACAAGCCAAATGAATTAAAATATTTCACAGTATGTGGACTACATGGTAACTATAATATAAGGCTCTACGACCATACAAAGAAATATCATTTTGTGGTTGAATCTCTAGGCTATAAAACAAAAAAAAACAATCTGAAAGAAATACCGGAAATATGGAACGACAAATCTTTCTCCGGCAACTGTAATGTATATATCCCATTAGATAAAGCGGAAGATACAAAACAAAGATACGGATAAAGGAACATTTAATGAGGCTTGAATGATATGAAATTTCCTCTTTACATACAGCACGACGCCATGCAGTGCGGCATTGCCTGCCTGCAAATGATATGCAAGTACTACGGCAAGGAATACACCCTTGCCCGTCTCTCCGAGCTATGTTTCGCCACCAATGAGGGGGTCTCCATGCTCGGCATCAGCCAGGCGGCAGAGAAGCTGGAGCTGCACACCGTCTGCGGACGTGCCACCACCGATCAATTGGGCAAAGTGCAACTGCCCTGCATCGTGTATTGGAACCAAAACCACTTCGTGATACTCTACAAAGTAAAGAAAACCCGGAAAGGCTGCCGTTATTACGTTGCCGACCCCGGCAAAGGACGAGTGGAATATACCGAAAAAGAATTCAAGGACGGTTGGCTCAGCACCCAATCCAAAGGCGAAGAAAAAGGGGTAGCCATGTTCCTCAACCCTACTCCGGCATTCGAGAGTCTGAACGATGTGGCAGAGGAACATAAAGGACAACGTTCCTTCAGTTTCCTCTTCGGCTACATCAAACAACACAAGAAGTATTTCGGACAGATTCTTCTCGGACTGATCGTGGGCTGCCTCATTCAGTTGGCAATGCCTTTCCTCACCCAGGCCATCGTCGATGTCGGCATCACCCACCAGAATCTGACGCTCATCTGGCTGATACTTTTAGGCCAGTTGGTGCTCACCATCAGTCGGACCACCGTCGATTTCATACGTCGATGGTTGTTGCTGCACATCAGCATGCGCATCAACATCTCGCTGGTATCGGATTTCTTCATCAAACTGCTGAAGCTGCCCATGTCCTTCTTCGATACCAAACTGATGGGCGACCTGCTGCAACGTATGGCCGACCATAAGCGTGTGGAACAGTTCCTTACCACACAGACTCTCTCGGTGATGTTCTCCCTGCTGAGTTTTGTCGTATTCGGCATCGTCCTGTTCTTCTATGACTGGCTGATATTCGTCCTTTTCCTCGGTGGCAGTATCCTCTACGGGGGGTGGATAGCCATGTTCCTAAGCCGCCGCAAAGTATTGGACTACGAACTGTTCGAGAAACAGGCCGTGAACAACACCAAGACCTACCAATTCATCACCTCCATGCAAGAAATCAAGCTACAGGATTGTGAACAACGCCGCCGGTGGGAGTGGGAAGATGTGCAAGCCGATCTCTTCGACGTGCAGATGAAAAGTTTGAAACTGCAACAGCAGCAGGAGGCGGGGAGCATCTTCATCAATGAAGCAAAGAATATCGTCATCACCGTAGTGGCGGCCGCAGCCGTGATACAAGGCAGCATGACACTGGGTATGATGCTTGCCGTGCAATACATCATCGGGCAGCTCAACAGCCCCGTAGAACAGTTGATGAAGTTCCTCTATTCCTTGCAGGATGTCAAGATAAGCCTGGAACGTATCAACGAAATTCACAACATAAGGAATGAAGAAAGCCCGGAACGGCGACTGACAGTTCTTAACAAAGAGGACAAGGACCTGAAATTCGAGAATGTCAGCTTCAAATACGACCCGCATAACCCGCAGTGGACATTGGAGGGGATAAACTTCACCATTCCCTATGGAAAGACCACCGCCATAGTAGGTGCATCCGGCAGCGGAAAAACCACACTACTGAAACTGATGTTGGGGTATTACCCCGTGCCGCAGGGCGAGGTCAAGATAGGAAATACCAACCTCGACCATTTTGACTTGAAGTGGTGGCGCCGCCAGTGCGGAGTAGTGATGCAAGACGGGGTTATCTTCTCTGAAAACATCGGCCAAAACATAGCCGTGGATGACGGGGAGATGAGCTTCGACCGTTTGAAGCGTGCCGTAGAACTGGCCAATGTCAAGACATTCGTCGAAAGAATGCCGCTGAAGTACAGCACACAAATAGGACCGGACGGCGTAGGCTTGAGCCAAGGGCAGAAACAGCGTATTCTCATAGCACGCGCCATCTACAAGAATCCGCAATACATATTCCTGGACGAAGCCACCAATGCGCTTGATGCCGAAAATGAACGTGTCATCGTGGAAAACCTGCATGACTTCTACTTGGGACGTACCGTAGTCGTAGTGGCACACCGCCTCAGCACGGTGAAGGATGCTGACCAGATTATCGTCATGGACAAAGGGCGCATTGTAGAAACAGGAGATCACGCCTCGCTCATCCGGAAACAAGGCGCTTACTACAACTTAGTAAAAAATCAGCTGGAATTAGGAAACTAAAAGCATAGGAGAATAAGTTATGACTGAATATGACAACATAGAACTGCGCAGCGAGAAAGTACGGAATATCATCGGCAGAGTACCTCCCGAGTTGGCTACAGGTGGCACTGTCTATATTGCCTTCCTGCTCTTCGTCCTTTTCATTGCAGCCGCAATCATTCCCTATCCCGAAAACATACGCACCGGGATTATCGTGACATACAAAGATAGGCAGCATATTCAAGCGGAAGCTTATATCCCCTACCGCTTCATCAACCGGATAGAAGACGGTACAGATATTATCGTGGAAATGGAGGGATTCACCGCCCAAAGATATGGCTACAACAGTGGGGTAATTGAAGCGGTAGAAGACAGCCTCATCAGCCGGAACGGTACTAATTATTTTCGTGCATATCTTACTCTGAAAGTTCCCTTTAAGTATGATGTAAAATGGAATATGCAAGGCGTCGCCACGATTACAATCTCGGACAAGAGTATCCTTCAATATATGTTAGGAAAGTAGCCGAGTAGCCCGAATGACTGACAGCCGGTAATACCAACATTCAACTTTTTACCTTCATATTGTTGCACCAACTCAAAGTTTATCTTATTTTTGCGGTTTAACAGCTATAAATTATAACCTTTAGACTGAAAACACTATCATTATGGATACAAGTAAGATTGTAGGAGAAAAAATCAAGTCACTCCGCGAAAGCCAATCCATCAGCATGGAAGAGTTGGCGCAACGTTCAGGACTCGCCATCGAGCAGATTGAACGTATCGAGAACAATATAGATCTTCCGTCATTGGCTCCACTGATTAAAATAGCCCGTGTATTAGGCGTGCGCCTCGGTACTTTCCTGGACGACCAGGATGAGATGGGGCCGGTGGTATGCCGCAAGAAAGAAGCGCAAGACAGCATCAGCTTCTCCAACAACGCCATCCATAGCCGCAAGCACATGGAATATCATTCCCTCTCCAAGTCCAAGGCCGACCGTCACATGGAACCGTTCATCATCGACGTGTCTCCTACGGATGATACGGACTTTGTTCTCTCTTCACACGAAGGAGAGGAATTCATCATGGTTATGGAAGGTGTAATGGAAATCAGCTACGGTAAACACACCTATCTGCTTGAAGAAGGAGACAGCATTTACTACGACTCCATCGTTCCGCACCATGTACACGCCTACGAGGGACAGGCAGCAAAAATACTTGCAGTGATTTATACACCCATTTAATTGTGAGTTTTGAATTTTGAATGATGAATGACCCTGCGGTATGATAGCGCAGCAATTCATCATTCAAAATCCAAAATTCAAAATTCCCAAACATCATGTTATACGAAAGAACGCTCGGCCAATGGCTGGAACATTGGGCAGAAACTACACCTGACAAAGAATACATTGTTTACTCGGACCGTAATCTCCGCTTTACATGGAGCCAGTTCAACCACCGGGTGGACGACATGGCAAAAGGACTTATCGCCATCGGAGTGAAACGGGGAACACACGTCGGCATCTGGGCCGCAAACGTGCCCGACTGGCTGACTCTTCTTTATGCCTGCGCCAAGATAGGTGCCGTCTATGTAACGGTAAACACAAACTATAAACAAGCCGAACTGGAATATTTGTGCGAAAACTCGGACATGCATACTTTGTGCATCGTCAACGGCGAGAAAGACAGTGACTTCGTACAGATGACTTACACCATGCTTCCGGAACTCAAGACCTGCGAACGCGGACATCTGAAAAGCGAACGCTTCCCTTATATGAAAAATGTCATTTATGTGGGACAGGAGAAGCATCGGGGCATGTACAATACAGCCGAAATACTGCTCTTGGGCGACAACGTGGAAGACAGCCGCCTGGATGAGCTCAAAAGCCAGGTGACCTGCCACGACGTGGCAAACATGCAATACACCTCCGGTACTACAGGATTCCCCAAGGGGGTAATGCTGACACACCATAACATTACCAACAACGGTTATCTGACGGGTGAACACATGAAGTTCACCGCCGATGACAAGCTATGTGTCTGCGTGCCGCTGTTCCACTGTTTCGGTGTGGTACTCGCTACCATGAACTGCCTGACACACGGTTGTACAGAGGTGATGGTAGAGCGTTTCGACCCACTGGTCGTATTGGCCTCCATCCACAAAGAGCGCTGTACGGCACTCTACGGCGTGCCTACCATGTTCATAGCCGAGCTGAACCACCCGATGTTCGAAATGTTCGACATGTCCAGCCTGCGCACCGGCATCATGGCAGGTTCTCTCTGCCCCGTGGAACTGATGAAACAGGTAGAAGAGAAGATGTACATGAAAGTCACCAGTGTTTACGGTCTGACCGAAGCCTCCCCCGGCATGACCGCCACCCGCATAGACGACCCGTTTGATGTGCGCTGCAATACAGTGGGACGTGATTTCGAATATACGGAAGTGAAAGTCATCGATCCGGAAACCGGAGAAGAATGTCCTGATGGAGTACAGGGTGAAATGTGTAACCGCGGATACAATACCATGAAAGGATACTATAAAAATCCGCAGGCCACTGCCGAAGTGATAGACAAAAACGGCTTTTTGCATTCCGGTGATTTGGGCATAAAGGATGAGGACGGCAATTACCGTATCACAGGACGCATCAAGGACATGATTATCCGTGGCGGAGAAAATATCTATCCCCGTGAAATTGAAGAATTCCTTTATAAGCTTGAGGGGGTAAAAGATGTCCAGGTAGCCGGTATTCCTTCCAAGAAATACGGTGAAGCCGTAGGCGCTTTCATCATCCTGCATGAAGGAGTGGATATGCACGAGTCGGATGTGCGCGACTTCTGCATCGGTAAAATATCACGCTACAAGATTCCCAAATACATTTTCTTCATCAAGGAATTCCCCATGACCGGAAGCGGAAAGATTCAGAAATTCAAACTGAAGGACCTGGGATTGCAACTTTGCAAGGAACAGGGAATCGAAATTATATAAAGCCCCAATAAAGGCTCGGAACACAAATTACACGAATTACACAAACCATACCTTTTAATGACTATTGATAATCAGCGATTGTCCGGTCCGTTTCTTTGCGTAACTTGTGTAATTTGCGTTCTTCCATCAGCATTGATACACCTTCGTTAAACTTCACTCCTTTTCCGGATACTTCATATTCTCCTCTTTCATCTGCTCCAATACCTCATGCAGATATTTGGCAGATTCCCATTTTGCCATAGGCAGGTCGTGAAGCAGGTAATTGCCGCAGTCTTGCGGAGCGGCACCGGGAACCTCCCCTTCATACTCGGCCACGAAACGGAAAGTGTCCTGCATCAGGGAAACGATATCCTGCGGCTGCAGGTCACCTTTCATCAGCAGATAGTTACCGGTAAGGCACCCCATAGGCCCCCAATAAATGATCTTGTCCTGCCACTGCGGTTCATTGCGCAGATAAGTGGCAGCCAGGTGTTCGATGGTATGCAGAGCACCTTGTCCCAAAGCCGGTTCACGGTTGGGCTCTTTCATGCGAATATCAAAAGTGGTGATAACTTCTCCGTTCACTTCATCCTTACGTGATACGTAAATACCGCGCGACAGGCGGATGTGGTCAATTGTAAAACTGGGAATCTTCTTCATGATCTATAGTTTGATTGTTTTAAAAATTAATTTATCGACTCCGGCAAGGTGGAAAGGAAGGTCCATGTCGTAAGAAATGAACGTTCCGCCATTATTCCCCAGAAATCAGCATATTGGGCGGAATGGTCTTCCACACCCGGCGTATCACTGATGATACGGAAACTCAGACAAGGAATGCCGTAGAGATAGCAGGTCTGCGCAATGGCAGCGGACTCCATATCGACGGCAAGGCCGGCAGGGAAACGCTGTTTGATGGCATCCAGTTCGGTCCGGTCGGTAATAAACTGATCGCCGGTACAGATCAGCCCGCTATGGATACGGCTTTCCAGTCCGGCATCGTTCAACGACAAAGCATGCTTCAGCAAGGAAGGGCATCCTTCATAGGCGGCAGGAAACCCCTGTACCTGTCCGTACTCGTTACCATCCCCACACCAGACATCATGGTAAACCAGCCGTTCGCTCACCACTACGTCCGTCACCTTCAGGCAAGCGTCAATGCCGCCTGCCACACCGGTGCTGATGATACAATCCGGAGAAAAACGCCGTATCAACTCCGTAGTTCCTACCGCTGCACTTACCTTTCCGATGCCGCATTGTGTAAGTATCACCCGGTTGGCACCCAACACACCTTCCACATAACGGAAACCACCGTCATCCCTCTCTCTCTTCTCCTGCAAACGCCCCGCCAGCTGGCGGTGTTCACTGTCCATCGCACTGATAATGCCTATCGTCATTTTACAGATTTATGATTTACAATTTATGATTTTTAATTCTTCAGGAGAGCAAAGGTACAACATTTCTACCGATAACAAGACAATAACAATCTGCATTTCACTATCTTTGTCCCCATAATTCATCATTCATAAATTTATAATTCATAATTCATGAAGAAGATTCTTCCCGATTTGATTGCCATCCTGGCATTCATTCTGATTTCTTTCGCCTACTTTTTCCCGGCGGACATAGAGAACCGTATCCTGTTCCAGCACGACATGGCAGCCGGAGCAGGTGCCGGACAAGAAGCCAAAGAGTACTACGAGCAAACCGGTGAACGCACCCGATGGACCAACTCCATCTTCGGCGGTATGCCGACATACCAGATAGCGCCGTCCTACGACTCGGCCAAACCATTGCAATGGGTACAAAAAGCATATCAGCTGTTTCTGCCCAACTATGTCTGCCTGACCTTCATACTGATGCTGGGCTTCTACATACTGCTGCGGGCATTCGGCATACCGGTGTGGCTGGCCGGATTAGGAGGAATCATGTGGGCGTTCTCGTCCTACTTCTTCATACTGATATCCGCCGGACACATCTGGAAATTCATCACCTTGGCCTACGTACCGCCTACCCTGGCCGGTATTGTCCTGGCTTATCGGGGAAAACTGCTGGCGGGAGGCATCGTCACCGCCATCTTCATTGCCCTGCAGGTTACATCAAACCACGTGCAGATGTCCTACTACTTCCTGTTCGTCATCCTCTTCTTCGTAGGGGCCTATTTTGAAAGCGCGTGGCGGAACAAGACATTACCGCAGTTCTTCAAGGCAAGCGCCGTACTGGTGGTGGCAGCCCTCATCGGCGTGGCAGCCAACCTGTCGAACCTGTACCATACCTATACATACAGCAAAGAAACCATGCGCGGCAAGAGTGAACTGGTCCAGACCGGAGATGCCGCCAAGCAAACCAGCAGCGGACTGGACCGCGATTACATTACCAACTGGAGTTATGGTATCGGCGAAACATGGACATTGCTTGTGCCCAACTTCAAGGGCGGTTCCTCCTCTGCCCCCCTCAGCCAGAGCGAAACCGCCATGGAAAAAGCCAACCCGATGTACAGCAGCCTGTACAACTCGTTCCCGCAATACTTCGGCGACCAGCCCTGGACAGCCGGCCCCGTCTATGTGGGCGCATTCGTCCTGTTTCTCTTCGTCTTGGGATGCTTCACCGTGAAAGGCCCCCTGAAATGGGCATTAGTGGGAGCCACCTTCTTCTCCATCGTCCTGGCATGGGGCAAAAACTTCATGCCGCTGACCGACTTCTTCATTGACTACGTGCCGATGTACAACAAGTTCCGCGCCGTATCGTCCATCCTTGTCGTAGCAGAGTTCACGATTCCCCTGTTAGCAATCTTTGCCTTGAAGCGAATCTTGGAAGAACCCGGTGTATGGAAAGAAAACAAACGGGCATTCGGCATCAGCCTTGCGCTGACCGCAGGTGTGGCCTTGCTGCTTGTTGTGGCACCGGGCAGCCTCAGTTCGGGCTTTGTACCCGCACAGGAAGCACAAATGCTGCAAAATGCCGTTGACGGAAAGATGATACCTGCCAGCGAACTGTCCGGCATTCTCGCCAACTTAGGAGAGATGAGAGGGGCACTTGTCAGCGCAGACGCATTGCGGAGTTTCATCATTATCTGTATCGGATGCGCATTGCTATGGTTCTATATGGCAGGCAAACTACGTCAATCACTGACCATTGCCGGAATTACGGTGCTTTGTCTGGCAGACATGTGGACTGTCAACAAACGTTACCTTCACGATGACCAGTTCGTGCCCCGCTCCATCCAGACGGAAACCTTTAACAAGACCCCAACCGACGAACTGATCCTGCAAGACAAAAGCCTGGATTACCGCGTACTGAACTTTGCTGCCGCCACGTTCGACGAAAACAACACCGCCTACTGGCATAAGAGCGT
The DNA here is from genome assembly GCF_000195635.1 of Bacteroides fluxus YIT 12057. Lineage (GTDB taxonomy): Bacteria > Bacteroidota > Bacteroidia > Bacteroidales > Bacteroidaceae > Bacteroides > Bacteroides fluxus. Next base: position 15,859 of record NZ_GL882631.1, read on the forward strand.
AGGCGGGTATCACGCCGCCAAGCTGCGCCGCTACCAGGAAATGATAGACCATCACATCAAACCCGAGATGCAAGCCGCCTACGGAGCCGTTGCCGCTGCCGGCGGTGAAATGGACAGTGTGGATGCCGCTAAGTTCCGTGTATTGAATATGCTGAATACCAAATATTTCATTTTCCCTTCCGGAAAGCAGGGACAGACCGTTCCCGTCCTCAACCCGTATGCATACGGTAATGCCTGGTTTGTGGACAAAGTGCAATATGTGGATAATGCCAACCAGGAGATTGAAGCCTTGAACAGCATTCTTCCTACCGAGACGGCCGTAGTCGATGCACGTTTCAAGGATGTCCTGAAAGGAGCGACCGCAGGTTATCAGGACAGTCTCTCTACCATCCGCCTGACAAGCTACGAGCCGAACCGTCTGGTTTACGAGACGGAAAATGCCAAAGACGGCATTGCCGTATTCTCCGAAATCTATTATCCGGACGGATGGCAGGTAACCATCGACGGAAAACCGGCAAAGATTGCCCGTGCCGACTATATCCTGCGCACCATGTACGTTCCCGCCGGCAAGCATACCATCGAAATGCGCTTCGACCCGACAAGCCTCCATGTAACAGAAGGAATCGCCTACGGTGCGCTGGCACTATTGGTGATCGGTGTCATAGCCATAGTGCTGATAGCCCAAAAGCGGATGAGGACAACACTGCAATAATCTTGCAGGCTATGTGTAACCGAATCATCAGCCAGCTGTGAGAGAAACAGATGTGAAAATGCCGTTTCTGCCCTCACGGGCAAAAACGGCCACAGTCAATAATACATGAAAAAACGCTATTTAGAGAGAGTCTTTTCTATACCCGGATTATGTGATTCTTGTACAAAGATAGGGGATGTGGGAATGGATAAAAAATCAAATCTACAGAAAGGAAGATTTTACCGACGAATTACCTTTTCAGTAATCTGCGGGTAAGGTAATGTACAGGATACCATACAGAAAGAAAACCAACAGCTATCACCGTTATAAAGACCAGCAACACATCCGTGAAGTGTACACTGACCGGATAGGCATCGACTACGAAACTGCCTCCGGCACCCAAAGTTATAATGCCGAAACGCTGCTGAAGAAAGCAGAGCAACAATCCCGAAAGGATACCGGCAAGCGCACCGAACACGGATATCAAGCGGCCTTCGAAGAGGAATACGCGGGCAATCAGCCTGTCGTCCGCACCGAGATTCCGCAAAGTGTCCACATCTTCGCGCTTATCGAGAATAAGCATGGACAGGGAGCCTATCACATTAAAACAAGAGATGGCAAGAATGAAAGTAAGGAAAAGATAGGAGATGAGTTTCTCTATCTCCATGATGCGGAACACGTCGGCCTGCTGTTCATAGCGGTTCTGTACCGAAAACCCATTCCCCAAGATGCGGGAAATCTTCTTCTGTACAGCATCCGGACTGGCATCCGGTTTCAATTTCAGCTCAATAGCGGACACTTCCGTGTCATAGTTGAACAAACGGCGGGCAAAATCAAGGGAAGTGAGGATATAGTTCGCATCATACTTCTGCTGATTCACGATAAACACCGCACCCGGTGAAAAAAGATAATCACGGTTGAAAGAAGCGGAAGGATTGGCCATGTTTACCCGCACATTACGCTTGGGGGCATACACTTGGAGGGGATCGACAAACTGAATGCCCGTGCCCAATTCGGATATCAGCTCCACGCCTAGAATACCGTAGTCGACCGCTTCGTCATGCAGGATAAATTTTCCGGTACCATACAACAGGCTGTCAATGGAGGTCAATTGCTCGAAGTTTTCATCCACACCCTTGATCACCGCCATGGCCTGGCGGTCCTTGTACTGCACCATGGCATTCTCTTCCAGCGTCTCGGTCCAGACCTCTATCTCCGGCAAGGCCCTCACCTCCTCAAAGGCACTCCCGCCGGGAGAAAACACCTTTCCTTCACGGACGGTGATCTTCAATTCCGGATCGAAAGCCGTAAAGAAACCGGCCACCATGTCCTGAAAGCCATTGAACACAGAGAGCGTACATACCAACGCCAATGTGGCCAACGCTACCCCGCACACCGAAATGCCGGAAATGACATTAATGGCATTATGCTTCTTCTTGGAGAAGAGGTAGCGCCTGGCTATGTAGAAAGGAAGGTTCACTTCAGCGATTCATCTATTTTATTTCAGCAATTCATCTATCTTTTCAAGATAGTCCAACGAATCGTCCACAAAGAACTTCAGTTCGGGAACGATACGGAGCTGATGCCGCACACGGGTCCCCAACTCGTAGCGGACAGACTTCATGTTGGCATTAATATTCTTTATCATCTCCTCGCCCTTCTCCGAAGGGAAAATACTGAGATAAGCACGTGCCACACTCATATCGGGACTGATGCGCACGGCACTGACCGAAACCAGCACTCCCGGCATGGACTTGGCTTGTAACAGAAAGATTTCGCTCAATTCCTTCTGAAGCAAGCGGGCTATTTTATTCTGACGGGTTGTTTCCATAAATTCTATTTCTTTATTTTAATGACAAAGTTACGTAAATATATCACTTGACTGCTACGTTTACAGCTTTTTTATAATCGTCAATCCGTCACGCAAGGGAAGAATCACTTTTTCCACCCGCTTGTCCCGCGCGACGAGATCGTTGAAAGCTTTGATGCCGATCGTTTGCAGGTCTTTACCATGAGGATGCTCTTCAAGCACATGCCCATCCCACAGGGTATTGTCAGCTATGATATACCCTCCGTCGGAAAGGCAGTTCAAAACCATCTCATAATAATCGATATATTTACGCTTGTCGCCATCAATGAAAGCAAGGTCGAAAGCCAGGCCAAGCTTGGGAACCAAGTCCAAAGCATCGCCTATATACAACTTGATCTTATCCGAATATGCCGAGTTTTCCAACCATGGACGAGTAAAGTCTTCCTGCTCGTCATTGATTTCGAACGTATGCAGCATTCCCCCGTCCGGCAAGCCTTCGGCCATGCACAAGGCAGAATAACCGCTATACGTACCTATTTCCAATATCTGCCGGGGACGTATCATCCTGACAAACATCTTAAGCATGCGCCCCTGCAAATGGCCGGACGCCATACGGGGATAAAGCAATTTGAAATGCGTGTCACGATAAAGGGCTTTCAGATACTCGCCTTCTTCATCAATGTGCTGCAGGATATATTCGTCTATTGACATGGCAAATGAACGAGCCTCATTATTACAAATATCTGTTGCTGTTGGGAAGTACACTCTCAGTAGCATGCTTCAAGGCATCTTCCACCACGTTGATTTCAAGGAAAGACGTCTGTGTGCCGGCCTTGCCGCTACTCAAATAGCCTACCATGTCGGTGGGTTGCAAACGGCCTTCCTTCAGCAGGCGGCGCAGGGCAGCGAAATAATACTCCTGTCCATTGGCAAGTTCGGGCATGTAAATGGCCTCTACACCGTATGAAAGGGCAAGGTGACGCATGGTCTTTTCCTTATAGCAGATGGCAAGTACCGGATACTTTCCACGGAAAGCGGCAAGGTTGCGGGCGGTGCGTCCACTATAACTATCGGTAATGATGGCACGGATTTTCAGTTTGGAAGTAGCCTTTACCGCCTGCTTGGCAAGGAAAGCGGTTACGTCATTGCTGTTCTCGTCCAGCGGAATGCGGATGTCGTTGTCCGACATCTTGTCTTTCTCAGCCTGGGCAGCCACCTTGGTCATTGTCTTGACGGCTTCTACCGGGTATTTACCGTATGCGGTCTCGCCACTCAGCATCAAAGCATCCGTACGATAGTAAATGGCATTGGCAATATCCGTCACCTCCGCACGGGTAGGACGCGGATTGGAAATCATGGTATGCAGCATTTGAGTGGCCACAATTACCGGCTTCTTGGCGAGGATACACTTGCGGATCAGCAAACGCTGGATACCCGGGATGCGTTCCTGCGGCACCTCAATGCCCAAGTCTCCACGGGCCACCATCACACCGTCGGCCACTTCAAGGATTTCATCGATGTTGTCAACACCTTCCTGGTTCTCAATTTTGGCAATGATACGGATATCACTGTCATGAGCATCCAAAATGGCCTTTATGTCGAGGATATCCTGCTTATTGCGTACAAAAGAGTGGGCAATAAAGTCGATATCCTTTTCAATTGCATAAAGAATATTTGTACGGTCCTTCTCTGTCAAAGAAGGCAAGTTGATGCGTACACCCGGCACGTTTACGCTTTTACGGCTGCCCAGCGTCGCTTCGTTCTGAACTTCGCAAAGCAGGTAGTCGGGACACTTTTCGATGACAACCAGTTCCAGGTCACCGTCATCAATCAGGATATGGCCGTCTATATTCAAATCGTGTACAAAGTTGGGATAGGAAACAGCAATACACTCACGGGTCGTTTCCCGGTCGGGATCACCCACTACTTTCACACGGTCTCCTACTTTAAAAGGGATAGGTTCGGCAAGTACGGTCGTACGTACTTCAGGTCCTTTGGTATCCATCAGGATAGCAATACGGTTGGATACTGTACGGACATTGTTGATCAGTTTCTCGGCTCCTTCACGCCCCAAATGCGCTGTATTCATACGCACCACGTTCAGACCGGCGTTGAACAACTCTTTGATAAAGTCCACATCACAGCGTTGGTCCGAAATGGTAGCAACGATTTTCGTTTGTTTCAATAACATAATCTTATTTAATTATGAATTATGAGTTTTGAATTATGAATGACCTCGCGGCGTTCCATAATCCATACTTCACAATTCTTCATTCACAATTCTTTTTCATTCTTTCAGCGCTTCCAGCGCCAAGCGGTAGGAGTTCAACCCGAAACCGCAGATCACCCCTTTACAAGCGCACGCAATCATGGAAATATGCCGGAACGACTCGCGGGCATGTACATTAGAGATATGCACCTCAATCACCGGAGAAGTGACCGAACGGATCGCATCTTGCAGAGCAATGGATGTGTGCGTGTAAGCACCCGCATTCAAAATAATGCCGTCCACATCAAAACCTACTTGCTGTATCTTGTCTATCAGCTCTCCTTCGACATTAGACTGGAAATAGTCAATATCTACATCCGCATATTCTTTACAAAGTCCGGCAAGATAGTCTTCAAAAGTAACGCTGCCATAAATAGAAGGTTCACGTTTACCCAACAGATTTATATTGGGGCCGTTAATTATTTGTATCCTCATAACACATTTTTTTATACCTTTGTTCCAGAAAACACCCAATCAGGTTGCAAAGATAGTGCAAGCCGGATACAGAAGCAAATTTATTTGCACTCTGCTGGGGCGCAGCCTACTTTCGCGGGGCAAAGGTAGAAAAAAGAAATGGAATCAGAAGAAAAAGCAACGAATAAGGAGAAGCAGGCATTGATAATCAGGAAGTATAACCAATATCTGAAATTGGAGAAATCGCTTTCACCCAATACGCTGGATGCTTACCGGACTGATTTGGAAAAACTGCTGCGCTTTCTGGAGGCTGAAAAGATAGACATCCTTGCCGTTACCCTGGACGACCTGCAACGTTTTACAGCCGGACTGCATGACATCGGTATCCATCCAAGGTCACAGGCACGCATATTATCGGGCATCAAGTCCTTCTTCCATTTTCTTGTCCTCGCCGATTATCTGGAAGGCGACCCCAGCGAATTGCTCGAAGGCCCCAAAATAGGATTCAAGCTGCCGGAAGTGCTGACAGTCGAGGAGATAGACAAAATCATTTCCACCGTTGACCTGAGCACCAACGAGGGACAGCGTAACCGGGCCATTCTTGAGACCTTGTACAGTTGCGGCTTACGCGTATCAGAATTATGTAACCTCAAAATCTCCGATTTATATTTCGACGAAGGTTTTATCAAGGTAGAAGGAAAAGGCAGCAAACAACGGCTCGTGCCTATCTCTCCCCGCGCCATCAAGGAAATCAAGAACTGGTTTGCAGACCGTAACGAAAAGTGGAAAATCAAGAAAGACTTCGAAGATTATGTATTCTTGGCGCGATGGGGCAACGGTATCTCACGCATCATGATATTCCACCTCATCAAGGAACTCGCAGAAAAGGCGGGAATCACCAAAAATATCAGTCCGCACACCTTCCGCCATTCTTTTGCCACCCACTTGCTGGAAGGCGGCGCAAACCTGCGCGCCATACAATGCATGCTGGGACATGAGTCCATCGCAACAACAGAAATTTACACGCATATTGACCGTAACATGTTGAGAAGTGAAATCATCGAGCACCATCCCCGGAACATAAAATACCGCAAAGAGCGAGAAATTCATTAAATTATAATAAATCTGTAGTTCCGGTTAACAATCTATAGGGAGAATTAATATCTTTGCGAAACTATGTCCCCAAGGGATAGTACACAAAAAATGGAATAGACAAATTTCAATTACAAACAATTAATTTATACCTGAAAATGACTAAGAAATTGTATCTGCCTTTGTTAATGGCGTTCGCAGTTGCATTGTTAACATCATGCAGCAGCAAAATGGGTGAATTGTCATCAGATTATTTCACTGTAACCCCTCAAGTCCTTGAAGCCGTAGGCGGTAAAGTTCCCGCCACAATCAACGGCAAATTCCCGGAAAAGTACTTTAACAAGAAGGCCGTAGTAGAAGTAACTCCCGTATTGAAATGGAATGGCGGTGAAGCCAAGGGACAACCCGCTGTATTCCAAGGAGAGAAAGTAGAAGGCAACGACCAGACTATCTCTTACAAGATGGGCGGCAACTACACCATGAAAACTTCTTTTGACTATGTCCCCGAAATGGCCAAGTCTGAACTGTATCTGGAATTCAAAGCAACTATCGGCAAAAAGACTGTCACCATTCCTGCCGTAAAGGTAGCCGACGGTGTCATCTCTACTTCCGAAATGATCGGCCAGACATTGGGCAGCGCCAATCCCGCCAACGGTGACGACGCTTTCCAACGCATCATCAAAGAAAAGCACGATGCCAATATCATGTTCTTGATTCAACAAGCCAACGTACGTGCCAGCGAACTGAAGACCGCCAAAGAATTCGGTAACGAGGTAAAGGACGTAAACAGTGCCGTAAACAAGAAAATCAGCAATATCGAAGTGTCTGCTTACGCTTCTCCGGACGGTGGCATGGACTTGAACACCAAACTGGCTGAAAACCGTCAGAACAATACTGCCAAAATCATTGACAAGGACTTGAAGAAAGCCAAAATTGATGCAGCAGTAGATGTCAATTATACCGCAGAAGACTGGGAAGGCTTCCAGGAACTGGTTTCCAAATCAAACATCCAGGACAAAGAATTGATTCTCCGCGTTCTTTCCATGTACTCTGAACCAGAACAAAGAGAACAGGAAATCAAAAACATCTCTTCTGTTTACAAGACTTTGGCTGACGAGATCCTGCCGCAGCTGCGCCGTTCCCGCCTGACTTTGAACTATGAAATCATCGGCAAATCTGACGAAGAAATCGCCAACCTCGCCGCCACTGATGCCAAGCAACTGAACATCGAAGAGTTACTGTACGCTGCAACCTTGACAACTGATCCTGCCAAGCAAGAAGCGATCTACACCAAAGCCACTCAAATCTACCCGAACGATTTCCGTGCTTACAATAACTTAGGTAAGCTGGCTTACCAGGCAGGCAACCTTGACAAGGCAGAAAGCTACTTCAAAAAAGCAGTTTCCATCAAAGACGCTCCCGAAGCCAACATGAACCTCGGCCTGATTGCTTTGACCAAGGGTGACAAGGCTGCTGCCGAAACTTATCTGAGCAAGGCTTCCGGTTCCAAGGAGCTGAATGAAGCTTTGGGCAACCTGTATGTAGCTCAAGGACAATACGACAAGGCTGTAAGCTCATTTGGTGATACCAAGACCAATAGCGCCGCCCTGGCACAAATCCTGGCTAAGGATTACAACAAAGCCAAGAACACTTTGGCAAGCATCGAGAAACCGGATGCATACACAGATTATCTGATGGCTGTATTGGGTGCAAGAACCAACAACACTTCCATGGTAACAAGTAGCCTGAAGGCTGCCGTTGCCAAAGATCCGGCTTTGGCCAAAAAGGCTGCTTCCGATCTGGAATTCGCCAAGTATTTCACGAATGCAGACTTTATGAATATCATCAAATAATAAAGGTTATCAATGAAAAGGAAGTGCCCGGTATAGAAATATATCGGGCATTTTTTTTTATTCACACCAAAAAGAAGTACTTTCGCAGCAACGTATCAGAAAAAGAAACAAAATGAAGAATATTTATCTCATATACTTTCTAGTTGCCGTTTTGTCTGCCTGTAGCAGCAAAGAAACAAATTCGGTCAGTTTGAGGGGAGAAATCAAAGGACTGGGAACCGACACGCTTTATATATACGGTACGGACAAACTGTATAACCGTACGGATACCTTGATTGTAAAAGACGACAAGTTCTCTGCAATCCTTTCCACTGATACATTGGTATCCACCCGGCTGCAATTCAGCAACGGAACCGAATATCCCCTCTACCTGGACAAGGGAGATAAAATACAGGTCAAAGGTTCTGCTTCTGACCTGACTTCATTGGAGATAACGGGAAACACACCCAATGAAGAATTTACCGCTTTCCAGAAAAGCTTGAAAGGGTTGGGAAAGCCATCCGACAAAGTATTGGAAGAAAAAGCGGAAGCTTTCATCAGCAGCCATCATTCTTCCTTGGTGAGCATCTATCTGCTGGATAAATATTTCGTACAGAAACCTCAACCGGACTTTATCCTTATCAAAAGTCTGACAGACCGCATGACGGGAGAATTGAAAGACCGCCCTTATGTAGATGAACTTCTGGACCGCATTCAAGAAGAAGAGAAAGTATCTATCGGCAAAACAGCTCCTTACTTCCATCTTCCCAATGCAAAAGGTAAGAATATCAGCCGTTCCGATTTCAAGGACAAGTATTTGCTGGTGCATTTCTGGGCGTCTTGGGACCAACCAAGCAGAGAAAACAATACCGGCTTGCGGCAAATTTATAAGAAAGAACAGAAAAGCAAGGATTTTGCACTCTTGGGCATCTCTCTAGACATAGACAAAGATGCTTGGAAAGAAGCCATAAAAGAAGATACACTAAGCTGGGAACAGGTCTGTAACTTCTCCGGATGGGAAACAGGGGCGGTCAAACAATTTGCCATCCAGGCATTGCCCGCCAATATCCTACTCAGCCCATCCGGCAAAATTGAGGGAAAGAATCTGAGTAAAGAAGACATAGAAAAGAAAATCAAGGAAATAGGACAAAAAGAGAAAAAATAATCCTTATGCTCATAAAAGTTTTTGGAGCGGCTGTTCAAGGTATTGATGCAACCCTCATCACTATCGAAGTCAACAGTTCCAGAGGCTGTATGTTTTATCTAGTCGGTTTACCGGACTCGACAGTCAAGGAAAGCCATCAACGTATCATCTCCGCCCTACAAGTCAACGGTTACCGGCTGCCGACCAGCAACATTGTCATCAACATGGCACCTGCAGATATCCGCAAAGAAGGTTCTGCCTATGATCTGCCATTAGCCATCGGCATACTGGCAGCCAGTGAGATTATCCAACCGGAGAAGCTGAGCCGATATTTACTTATGGGAGAATTGAGCCTTGACGGCAGTTTACAACCCATCAAGGGAGTGCTTCCCATCGCCATCAAAGCGAGGGAACTTGGTTTTGAAGGTATGATTGTGCCTCAGCAAAACGCTCGTGAAGCAGCAGTAGTGAATAATCTGAAAGTTTATGGCGTAGGAAACATCAAAGAAGTCATTGAGTTTTTCAATGGCAAACAAGAACTCAATCCAACCTTCATCAATACCCGTGAAGAATTCTATGCCCAACAAACTGACTTTGACCTCGACTTTGCAGAAGTAAAAGGGCAGGAAAACGTAAAACGTGCTTTAGAGGTAGCGGCGGCGGGCAGCCACAATGTTCTTCTCATCGGTGCTCCCGGCAGCGGCAAATCCATGCTGGCCAAGCGCCTTCCTTCGATACTTCCGCCATTGTCATTGGGCGAGAGCCTTGAAACAACCAAGATACACTCCGTAGCGGGCAAACTGGGAAAAGAAGGAGGACTTATTTCCAAACGTCCGTTCCGTGATCCCCACCATACCATTTCTACAGTAGCCATGACCGGCGGAGGCAGTTTTCCCCAACCCGGTGAAATCAGCCTGGCCCATAACGGGATTCTATATCTTGACGAATTGCCCGAATACCAACGGAATGTTCTGGAAGTACTCCGACAGCCATTAGAAGACCGGAAAATAACTGTTGCCCGCATCAGGTGCAACGTGGAATATCCGGCAAGCTTCATGCTGGTAGCGTCTATGAATCCTTGCCCGTGCGGATACTACAACCATCCGACCAAGGCTTGCGTTTGCAGTCCGGGGCAAGTACAAAAGTATCTGAACCGCATATCGGGGCCTTTACTGGACAGAATCGACCTCCAAATCGAAGTAACCCCACTGCCTTTCGAGAAAATGGCGGACAACCGTCCCGGAGAATCAAGCGCCACCATACGTGAACGTGTGATACGTGCCCGCCAAATTCAAGAAGAGAGGTATGCAGATATTCCCGGCATCTATTGCAATGCCCAAATGAACAGCAAGTTACTTGCCCTTCATGCCCGCCCGGATGACAAGGGGCTCACCCTACTCAAGAATGCCATGAACCGACTTAATCTCTCAGCACGGGCTTACGACCGTATCTTGAAGGTATCACGTACCATTGCCGACCTTGAAGGTTGCCAATCGATACAGGCAGTACATTTGGCGGAAGCTATAGGATACAGGAATCTGGATAGGGAGGATTGGGCAGGTTAACTGCCCAATAAATCACTATCATCATAAGGATACTTTCTTCTTTTTGAACAACGGCTATTTTTTCTCTATTCTGATACGCGCATCTACCGCTATCACCTGTTTTTCCGTGGCAAGCAGCGGATTGATATCCATTTCTTTTATCTCTGTGGCAAAGCGGAGCAACGTAGAGAGTCGTACAATAATCTCGGCAAACTTATTTTCATTCACCCCTCTTTGTCCACGAGTTCCTTTGATTATTTTATAAGCACGCAATGAACGAATCATAGAATAAGCTTCTTCATACGACAAAGGTGCCAGACCGGAAGAAACGTCTTTCAGCACCTCCACAAATATGCCACCTAAACCGCAAAGGACTACATGTCCGAACTTTTTCTCATATTTTGCACCTATGAACAGCTCAATTCCCCGGAGCATCGGCTGAACCATGATACCGGTCACTTCAGGTATTTGCATCATACGCTCGAACTCCAAAGCCAAATGCTGCTCACCCTTGATGTTCAAGACAACCCCTCCGACATCCGACTTATGTACGGGGCCAACTACCTTGGCCACTACCGGGAAGCCTGTACGACGCGCAAAGGTGAGCACTTCTTCCTTATTGGCAGATACAAACTCTTCCACGACAGGAATACCTGCAGAGCGAAGCAAAGCCTGCACATAATGAGGCTCTATATATCCATCTTCGGGTATGGAATCAATAATCCGGCGAATACGGGGTACATCCACCCCAAAAAGTTCTATCTCATTATTGGCCGGCCTGGAAGCATTGACAATCCTGGAAAGCGCCGTACCCAAGGTCACCTCATCTGCAAAATTCACATGCCCTTTGGCCAGAAAAGCCGCTACCTCGGCTCCTGCCGTATTAATAGAAGGAAGAATAGGAAAAATAGGTTTCTTGCAAATCTGCATCTTTTCATGCAGCACATCATACATCTCGAACATGGTTACCAATCCCGGCGTACCGAAAATAGCCATCACAGCATCAATATTGTCAAACTTTTCTTCACAATATTCCAGACAAAGACGCAAATGCTCCGGAGTCCCCGTAGCCAGAATATCAATAGGATTTCCTACTGCCGCACCGGGAAAAAGCTTGCTCTTCAATTCATCGGCAAGCGAACCTTCAAGTTTCGGTACATTCAGCCCACCTTTACTCAAAGCATCCGTCAGCATCACCCCCGGACCACCGGCATGAGTAATAATAGCAAAATTCTTACCTCGCAATTCCGGTAAAGTAAAGATACACCCTACAGTCGTCAACTCCTCACGGGAGTAGCAACGTACAATCCCCGCTTTACGGAACAAAGCCTCTACAGCCGAGTCACTGCTTGCAATGGCACCTGTATGGGAAGAAGCCGCCCTGCTGCCGCTCTCGCTACTTCCTGCTTTGATGGCAGCGATTTTGCAACCTTTCTTTATCAGAGAAGAAGCATGGAACAACAAGCGGTCGGGGTCACCGATACTTTCAATATACAGCAGTTTAATTTTAGAATCTGTTTCAAGATTGAAATGCTCGTCCATATATTGAAGCACATCTTCCACACCGATTTGTTTGGCATTTCCCACGGACCATACCGAATTGAACTGCAAACCTTTAGTCACAGCACTCTCCAATATAAAGACGGCAGTGGCACCCGAACTGGAAATCAGATCCACTCCCTGTGGATGCAGGTTCGGAATAGGCTGGCTGAAAACACTATGATGCGAAGTGTTCAACAAACCGATGCAGTTAGGGCCTATCAAAGAAGCCCCATATTTATTCACCGTCTCCAGAATGCGCTCCTCCAGCAATGCGCCCTCATGTGTCTCTTCTCCAAATCCCGCTGAGAGTATAATGAAAGCACGCACCTGCTTTTCAGCAGCAAGCACTTCAACAGCATCAGGGCATAAAGCAGCGGGAATGGCAAGGATAGCGAGGTCTGTATCGGGAATATCTTTCACGTCAGCAAAGGCCGGCACACCTTGCACGTCTGTCTCCTTAGGATTGACAGCACGAAGTGCCCCTGCATATTTTCCACTTATCAGGTTCTTCAAGATAGCACCTCCCGGCTTGTGTACATTGTTGGATGCCCCCACCACTACGATGCTGGCAGGATGCAGCAATTGGCTTGTTATCATAGTCTTTCCATGTTAAGTTTACGATATCTTGCACAAATATACACTATTTATCCAGAAGTGAAAATATTTGTTCCGGTATATTCTCAAAGGGTCATAATTCTAATGGGAATATTTTGTGTTTTAATACATAATATATACTTTTGATAATAAAATATACAGATAGATAATTTAAAGAGCAAGAAAGATGAAGACATTTAGAAACTTAATCATAGCCTTTTGTACATATACCTTATTCTCTTGCAACAATGCCACGATAGAGGGTTCTTGGGTTCAAACCATTTCCGGAATGCCCGGCATGCAGCAAGGTTTCACTCTCGAGACCGATGGCAGTGCTTTTTCCATTCACATGGCTACCTTGAAATATGAAAAATGGAGAAAGGAAGGAAACTTGCTATTTCTTTCAGGAGTCAGTATCGGCAATCATCAGAATATTTCATTCACAGACACACTGACAATAGAGAAGTTGACACAAGACAGCCTGATTCTCAAGAAAGGAAAATTATTTTTGAGATACTCTAAAACTAGCGGGATACCGGGCAAGGAAACAATACCCGCTACATTGATCACTCCTGCAAAAAAACTCCTGTCAGTAAAAGGGGAATTGGTTATCGGACACGAAGTACGTTCTTTTACGTCTGAAGGAGATTCCTGTAATTATTGGATCATAGATGAGACAGGAGAACTCATACAAAGATATGATAATATAACAAAAGGGGTGAAAAACGGGAAAACCGTTCACGCGGAATTGGAAGTTATTGATTTGGGGAAGTCCGGGGAAGGATTTGCTGCTGATTATGCCGGTGTTTACCAAGTAATAAAAATAAAGAAAATGACTTTGCCCTCCCGGTTACCTTGAGTATGGCAATAAACTATCTGCCATAATTCTCCGCGCAAGTAAAACCGATAGAATGGAATGAATTTAAATTAAGCGGTCAAGCTTAATGCAAGACCGCTCATGAAAAAATGAAAACATTCTTTTCAAACAGAGACTGATTAAGGATTTTATTGTAATTCCTATAACATTTTCTCCATCAGCACCTTTCCATTCACATCCATTACTTTTAATGTCACTTTTCCCCCGTGAAGTTCCAAGCGGACAGCAGAATCCGCTCCTTGTTCCAATACAGGGAAAGCATTGCCATCCACATTACAATCATGGAAAAAGTAACGGTGTGTATGCCCTGAAACCAATAGATTCACGTTTGCCTTATTCAATATCGGCAGGAACTTATGGATGGCATCTTCCCAACCATACCACATCTTTTCTTCTTTCCATTTACTTCCCATCACCATAGGGAAATGCGAAAGGACAATACGATACTTGGCCTTTTTATACTCCTCGGTCTCGATTAACTTTTCCAACCATTCGGCCTGTTCTGTACGATAGGCGTCATAATCGGTCAGTCCGGCATATACCCAATGGCTTTCCGCCTTGTCCTCACCACTGTCCAGCATTACAATCATCACATCACCAAGCAGATAAGAGCCATATATTTTCCCGCTCTTTTTAGGGAAATAAGAAGAATAAGTACGGGCTAAATTGCCGCGTGTCTCATGATTGCCCCTTACCACTTCAAATGGAATGGAAGAGGCAAACAACTTGACACTGGTATCAATGAATGAAGTAAATGGAGCATCGAAATCTTCGATATAACTGGTCATATCGCCAACATAGAAGAAAGCGTCACATGTTTGGTAATCCGCCGCACGAAGCAATTTCTCTAGCTTGGCAGCATCAAAATGCATATCGCTGGTAATGAAAATGGAACCTCCCTGCTTTTGGGGATTGACGGTAGAAAAGGTGTACCACTCTGTGGCGATGCTATCACCAAATACAACTTTGTAAGGTTCAAAAGAACGCATTTCTTTGGAGACAATGCGATAGTCATAACTCATACCCGGCTTCAAGTTCTCCACACGCACGGAACCGAAAGTATTCCAAGCCTCTTTTAGTCCATCCCTGGAATTGAAATACTTTATAGCCTCTCCGTCTTCCGCATTATGCCGCTTCAATTCTACCCAAGAGAACGCCTTTTGAGAAGTGGTAAATACGACAGTGGCTCCTTCTTGCGTGACCTCCTGCAAATAAGGGCCATGGTTTACTGTAAATGACGTTTGGGCAGATGCTCCAAGAATGGAACAGCCCATGAAAATTGAAAATAATAATTCCTTCATCTTTATCCTTTTAATTAAATATCAAGATACAATATTATAATGCTAAACACCAAATCTTACAGCTTTGATAAGCCATGAAAAAAAGGAATGAAAAAGATTTAATCATTTGTAAGCTTTCCTGTGGCACGTTTCAGATATTCCAGTCTCCTCATCATGTTCCTTAACAGAGTTGGATTCTCCTTGGATTTATCCATTGTTTGCTCCGGATCCAGTTTCACATTGTATAATTCGTATGCCTTTCCCGGACGATAAGGCGGAATCATTACCCAATCTCCTTGGCGGAAAGCATAATTATGCATTCCTTCAATTACTAATTCTTGACGCCCCTCTTTACTTTTCCCCAAAAACACAGACAATGTATTTTGACTGTCTGTACGTTCTGTGTAGGTTTGGCCAACAAGCGCAGATAACGAAGCCAACAAATCTATCTGGCAAATCAAAGCATCTGAAACACCCGGTTCTACCACTGCAGGCCAACGAATCAAGAAAGGGACGCAAGTTCCACCTTCGTACATGGAACATTTCCACCCCTTATAAGGTCCTGCGGGTTTATGACTTCCAATCAACTCTTTTGCGTTATCTTTATATCCGTCATCCAAAACAGGACCATTATCACTGGTAAAAACAACCAACGTGTTTTCTGTCAGTCCCAATCTATCCATCTCTTTCAGAAAATCGGAAATACACCAGTCCGCCTCCAAAATAACATCTCCGCGAGGTCCCATTCCAGATTTGCCAACGAATCTCTCGTTCGGTACGCGAGGCACATGCGGTTGGTGTAAACCATAATATAAGAAGAAAGGCTTGTCCTTGTTTTCGCGCATAAACATCTTGGCTTTTTCCAAGAAAAGTTCTGCCATGTCCTCGTCCCTCCATTGGGCTGCCTTTCCACCTGTTTGGAAGCCGATGCGCGGTACACCGTTTACGATGGCGCCACTATGTCCCACACTAGGATGCATCCGGAGCAACTCTGGATTTTCCTTTCCAGTAGGTTCTCCCGGAAAGTTCTCTTTATAGCTGACATAAATGGGATCGTCTCCCTCTAAGCCTACCCCTTTACCGTTTTCAATGAAGATACACGGCACACGATCGTTAGTCGCAGCTTGAATGAAAGAATAGTCATAACCCACCTCCTTCGCACCAGGATATATGTTTTTGTTCCAGTCCACTCCTCCGTCTCCAAGTCCCAAATGCCATTTACCCACGGTTCCCGTCACATATCCAGCTTTCCGCATTACCTTAGGAAGTGTTACTTGTTCTTTATCAATGATTAACGGCGCATTACCCGGAAGAATCCTTGCATCGGGATTGCTCCATGGATACATTCCTGTCAACAACGAATAGCGGCTCGGCGTAGAAGTCGCAGCAGTACAATGCCCTTGGGTGAATCGCAGCCCTTCTGTTGCAAGGCGATCCATACCGGTGGTTTTAAGGGCCTTTGCCCCATAACAACTTAAATCTCCGTACCCCAGATCATCGGCCACAATAATAACGACATTGGGCTGTTGAGGAACTATTTGCCCAAACACAAATGTGGGGAATCCCAACAGAGTACCTATTTTTGATAATAATTTGAGATGATTCATAAAGACTTCTTATTTTGTGAATACACTTTTTTGTTGGCAGGACATTCCAGAACCTGCACGACAATAGAATGAATATTATACAGAACCAACATGAGTAAATTCTACTCATGTTGGTTACTGATTAGTAAAAATTCATAAAAGACTTATCAATTAAGGTTATTTGTAGAAAAACAAATCACTTTCGTATCATTACTCCACATACTATATTTTTTCATATGCTTTAAAATAAGCCACTTGAGCATGATTACCGTTAGTTTCCGTTATCACCATCTTGACATATCGGGCTGTAACAGGTTCAGCTAAGCTAACCTCTTCATAGGGAGGAATTAAAGGACTAGTACTACTTTCTACTACAGTACCGTCAGGAGCAGTCCAAGGTAAATCGAAAGAAAACTCACCTACTTTGGTAAAGTTTTCGTTATCAGTGCTTGTATAAATATCCATATGCTTCACAGTACCATAATTATTTCCATTTTTACTATAATGCCTTCTACCTATTTGGAACATGCAACATTCAAGTTCTTCTTTCATATCCACAACAATGTACCATGGCTTTTCTATGGAACTCGGCGAGTACTGGTCGTGCCAATAAGTAGTTCGGTCTTCGTTGAATAAGCTAGGATATCCACCGCCATCATTTGCTTGACAACTATTGCCGGTAGCCGTCCACTTGGTCCAATCATATTCCAAATATTGTTGACCTTCGAACTTTTGAAGAACAGTGAATGTAGTCTCACGATAACCGCAACGAGCCCTCACATTGGCAGTACGGAAAACAGAACCAGTGTTGGCTTGCGTAGCTGTCACATGAATTTCTTTGCCACTGACACTTACAGAACACCATTCGGCAGCTTCTTCATCCAACGTTAGTTTAATGGGAGAATCGATGTCAGTGTCTGCAATCAAGGTAACAGTAGAATTAGCGGCAGCCTCCACCACCGCACGCTCTATCACGATATATCCCACATACGGCTGCTCCGTCTCTTCGCATCCATAAGTGAGAAGCATCAACAGGAATAACATAAAATATGATAATCTTTTCATTTCTATTTTTATTTAAATGTTCTTTTTCTGATAAAATAGCAGGTAGATAATAATTAAGGATTCTGTTCCAATTCATAAGGATAGGCATCGTATTGCGCCTGCGGAATGAACTGACAAACTGCCGGAGAGTTGTAAGGGACCTCCAAGAATCTGTCACCGGCAGATGTGGCGTGCGAACCGGGATATCTCCTATCCAACGTACCACGCTTGCGGAACACATCGAAGCGGCGCAATCCTTCCAGCGCAAACTCCAGTCGGCGCTCTTCTTCTACAATTTTCTTGATGTCTTTCGGTTCACCAGCCTCAGCTGTTTGCATATTCTCAATAGTCCACTCAGGGATGCCTGCACGACGACGGATAATATTCACATCGTCTAAAGCTAATTGCACCTCACCTTTTTCAGCATTAGCCTCTGCACGGATTAGGTACATCTCAGCCAAACGGGAAATGACAGGTGAATAAAGTAACTTGTACTCTTCTTGGTAAGAGGTTTTATTATAAGCATACACCAGATACTGAGACATCTTACCATGTTTAGTAGCAGCATCAAACACCTTAGGCTCAACACGGCCTATGTACTTAGTACCATCCTTTGCTAAAACATAATAACGCTTGCCTAAATTATAAGGCTCACTTTGGATATACTCACTTTGGAAATTACCAGCCTGATCATCAGCAATAACAAATTGTCCATCTTTCTTCAGAATATTCAATTGTGTATATTTATAACCGGCAGCTTTTGTTTCTCTCTCACTATAGACAAATGTCCAACGTTCATATTTTTTATCGGGATGCCCATACACCGCAAAATCCTTTACACCATCCTCCACAAAACGCTTTACAACATACTTACTACGAAGATCGATTGGCATATCATTTTCATCCAAATAAAGTTCCAGCAGTCTTAAATATGGATCAGAAACAGAAATCTCCTCATAACCATTCCCGTCAATCCTAATAAACATATTACCACCAACATTGCTATCTTTTTCCTTGACATGGCGAATAGCGAAGATAGTCTCTGTATTGTCTTCAGGCAACCATTGCGCATATTTAGCATAACGCTCACCTTGTTCCAATTTAAAACGCCCAGACTTAATCACGTTATCAGCCATTGTATAGGCACTTCCATAATCGCCCATATAGAGATATACTCTCGCCAATAAGGCTTCGGCAGCCTCTTTAGTGGCGAAGTTGTTGTTCTTCGGAGTAAAACCCGCAGGCAATGTCATGTCAACGATGGCGTCTTTCAAATCCTTTACAATCTGATCGTACACTTCTGCTACCGTAGAACGACTTTTGGGCAGACTCATCACATCGGGATTACTGTCTAATTTCAGAGGTAACCCCGGATTACTCTGAGGATTGTTAGAATAGGGCTGAGCAAATTCATTTACCAAATAAAAATAACACAATGCACGCAGATAATAGTTCTCACCTCTAAGGATTATATTTTCTCGTGAAGCCCTTTCACCTAAAGCGTCCACCAATTCAATTACCAGATTGGTATTACCAATGGCACGATATCCCAGTTCCCAAGCATATTCAGTGTTCGAAGTTGCAATGTCACGAGTATAGTCGTAAATTTTGAAGGTGCTACCGTTAGAAGTCCCGGTCCACGAAACATCATCAGAACCATATTCACGGAATGCAAAGCCATTATTTATTATACCGCTACCTTTCATATGACGGTAGCTACCATATGTCAGTTCTGCTATATTTTCTGAAGAAATGTCTTCGCTCATTACGCCATCATACATCTTCACATCTAAACTACATCCGGTCACTGCCACTGAGAAGCTCAAGGCACCTACTATATTTTTAATTTTCATGTTTTTCTATTATTTTGATAGTTAAGATTAGAAAGTTACGTTCAACCCCATAGTAAAACGTCTTACGCTAGGATAAGAGTTACCGGAACTTGCCTTACCATTGTACGAAGAAGAGAACAGCACCTCAGGGTCAATGCCCGAAAACTTAGTAACAGTAAAGAGATTCTCACCTCCCAAACTAATTCTTGCACTCTTCAAACTTAACGGTTTGATCCACTGTTCTGGCAAACTATACGAAACAGAAAGAGACTTCAACTTAAAATAGTCTCCATTCTCCAAATAACGGGTAGATTCGCCGTCGGCACTATTATTACCTCCGGCAATCAATTGTGGATGAGTAGCCCGGTCACCCGGTTTCTGCCAACGGTTCCATCCGTCCGCCAACTTCATTGGCGGTTGAGAAGTACGGCCTGCATCACGATCGAGTGCTGCAGCACGGGCACTATTGTAAATCTTGGCTCCGGTACTGAAAGTAAAATTGGCGTTCACTGAAAGACCTTTCCAAGAGAAATTAGTACCAATGGCACCATTCACTTTAGGAATAGGAACGGCATCCAACAATTGACGGGTAGCTTTATTGTAATCACCCGTTACTGTTCTGTCACCTGTTTCCTTATCTACCACGAACCATAAAGGACGTCCGGTCATAGGATCCACACCTGCCCATTCACGCATGTACCAATTCATGTAAGGATAACCTTCGGCCGTAGCTTGCGTATAAAGCTCATCACCGCTTGGCATTTTGGTGATTTCATTCTTGTTATACCCCATATTGAAAGTCATATCCCAATAAATGTCCTTCGTCTTGATAAGTTCGGGAGTAACGGTAAGTTCAAATCCCTTGTTGACCATACTGCCGTCATTGGCTGTCTGACGGTTATAACCGCTCACAGCGGGTAAATGACGCAAATAAATCAAATTCTTGGCTTTACGGTAATAGCCGTCCACAGTGATGCTGACACGATCGAACAGACGCATGTCCACACCATAATCCAAACTGGCAGTCTCCTCCCAAGAGAGATTAGGGTTACCGGCATAATTGGAGAAAAAAGCAATCTCATTGGCATACTGTTGGGTGATGTCCAGTTTAGTGGTCCACTCATAAGCGCCACCCGGTTCGTTACCGGAAATACCATAAGAGAAACGTGGCTTAAATTCGTCAATGAAAGTGAGTTCTTCCATAAAAGCTTCCTTGTGAAGATTCCATCCCCCACCTACTGACCAGAATGTCCCCCAACGCTTGTTGGTACCGAAACGCGAGGAACCGTCACGACGAACCATCACCTGAAGCAAGTACTTACTATCATAAGTATAGTTGGCATTGAAATACACGGCGGCATTCTTGCGCTCGGATTTGGAACCTCCGGCAGTTTGGTCACCCGCACCGGCACCGATTACTTCCGCTCCGGAATAAATGTTTTTAGCTTGTCCCCAATTGCTGAAATAACGAGATTCATCATAATCATAGCCCAAGTAAGCATCCACCTCATGAATGTCAGCGAAAATGCGAGTCAAGTGTAGCATCTGGCTTAAATAAAGGTGACGGCTGTTAGAGTTGCCATTATATACTTTACCATGGTCAGCCTCTTGCCCGTGGTCTTTCGGATCGGTATATTGCTCATTATAACTATTGATAAAACTTACCTGATTATTGGACTCATACTTCAAAAAATCAAGTAATTTGTAGTGGAATCCTAAATTGATATTCATGGAATTATTACGATTTTTGCTCCAATGACGCTGGTAATAATTCATATAATTGTAACCGCCATCAGAATACCAATAGTCACGGGGATCGGCAGTAGCAGCATCCTCCTTGGAGGGTAATCCTTCCTGGCCGGTCTTCAACTCTCCCTTTGAGTTATACGGAGAATCCCATGGTGTATAGCTGGCATAGCTCAAAGATTGTTGCTGGTCAAAAGTCTCCTTGTAGCTCAACGCGAGACTCGCTTTCAAGGTCAAACGGTTGTTTACAACATAATCCGTATTGGTACGTAACGTTACGCGGTCATAGTCGTATCCCTTAATGGCACCGTCCTCCGTATAGTAATCGGCAGATATATAGGAACGAATCTTATCATTACCATATTTGTAAGACACATTATAATTTTGGGTAGTAGCTACTTGAGTAGCTTCTTCCCACCAGTCAAAATTTTGATTGCGCAAATAAGGTTGGAACCAATGCTGCTCTTCCAGTGTACCGGCATTCGTAAAAGCTTCATACAAATAATCATAGTATTCTGCACCGTTCATCATACGGAGATTACCACGTTGTAATTCAGAAAGGCCGAACTTTGCACCGGCCTCAAACTGAGAAGTTCCACTCTTGGCACGTTTAGTTGTCACCTGAATCACACCATTGGCACCACGCGAACCATAAAGGGCAGTAGCCGACCCGTCTTTTAATACAGAGATGGCCTCAATATCATTAGGATTCAGTTCTGCACCGGATGCGCCTACCACACCATCAATGACCCATAGAGGGGACTGGTTACCACGTATAGAACCTATTCCACGCACACGAATACTGACCTCAGAACCCGGTTTGCCGGAAGTTGGAGTCACTACCACACCTGCCACTTTACCCTGCAGCATACCTGACACATCCGGAGTAGTCACATCTTTCAGTTTGTCGGCCTTCACCGAACCGATAGCCCCGGTGATGGAACTTTTCTTCACAGTGGTATAACCCACTACCACCACTTCATCCAATACCTCGGTATCAGGTACCAGATTAATAACAACTGCTTTGTCTGCAACAGCGACAAATTCATAGTTCTTGTAACCAATAAAGGATACTACCATAGTAACCCCTTTGGGCACATTCAGTGTAAAATTACCGTCCAAATCAGTCACTGTACCCAGGCTACTGTTGCCTTTCACTATAATATTAACACCCGGAACAGTCTGCCCAGTCTCATCCAATACTTGTCCTTTTACAGTGATATTGGAAGTTTGTTCGGAAGATGCCGTCTGTTCATCCTCTGTAGCAGGTGAAAGAATAATATGCGAACCTTCCATTTTATATCCAACCTTTCCATCGAATAATTCCCTCAAAACTTTCGATACCGGCTGCTCTTTTGCCTTGACAGATACACGTTGCTTCACATTCACAACATCAGAATACATAAACAGATAATCTGTCTGATTTTCTATCTCATTCAAGATTTCCTCCAAAGGTGCATTCGATTTTTTAATAGATACTCTTGCATTTTGAGAGTTGACGGTACTTGCCACCATGCTCAATGAACAAAAGCATAGCAAGAAAACTGTAACTTTCATAATTCTAAATATTTGATTAATTGGTGGATTTTCCCCGTATGGCAAATCCACATGTGATTTTTTTTTCATATCTTTGTTCTTAAGTTTGATTGATATTTTTCTTTTTTGCAGAAAAGAAAGATGTTTTTCTTCTAACCGCCGATGAGCATTGCAGTGCTTGTCGGCTTTTTGTATCTCTAATAGTATTATTCCATAGGCAATTACAAGATTAATAAAGTTAAACAATGTCATTTTTGTATTATGAATGTATTCTTTTCGTCATCTCTAAGATAAGAAAAGCGAACATCATGCTGAAGCACGCGCAGGGCATGTTCTATGCCATCCGACAGTCGAAACTTCACTGTCAGTTGAGGATTCTTGATATTGCGGTCAGTAATGCTAATGTTTACACCATAGTATTTTTTAAGTCCTTCAATAATCTCGGTGAAATGTTTGCTCTTAAAACATATCAATCCTTCACGCCAGCGATAAACATCCAAATCCGTAATCTTCTCTACTGACATTCTTCCCTCTTTAACTACAACGCGCTGAAGAGGTAACAGGAATACGGACTTAGTCCCCGCATTGACCCTTACGCTTCCTTCCATCAGAGCTGTTTCAAAAGAGTTTTGACCGGAATAAGCCTCTACATAAAACTTTGTTCCCATTACTTCTACGTTCTCTTGTTGAGGAGTATATACCACAAAAGGCTTTTTCGTATTGTGTGCTACTTCAAAATAGACTTCTCCATCTACATGGACTTCACGTTTGTTCCTATCAAACGATACCGGATATTCTAATCGGGTATTGGAATTCAGCCAAACTTTAGTTCCATCAGGAAGGATTGCATTAGCCATTTGCCCATTCAATGTCGTAATCACAGTTTTTGAGTCTTGATTATCTGATTCTTGCATCCACAAAAAAGAAATTCCTATAGCAAACAAGAATATGGCAACTACCTTGATGGCTTCCCGTATAAATTTATGAGACAAGACATTACGATTATGGGTTTTTCCAGAAATCTCCAAGTTGTCGTTCAAAAGAAGTGCGTCGAAAAGTTTGCGCTCACGCAGAAACTCTTTCCAGTTTTCATCAGAAGCTTCTAAGTGTTTCCGTATTTCGTTTCCCTCCTTTGAGGTAGCGGTTCCGTAAAAAAAACGATATAGTGTTTCTCTGTTCATATGCGAACCATTTTAGTATCTTTCACTTTAAAGACACGCTAATCTCATTCTCCCCTAGTGAAAAAAGAGATTATTTTCAAAAAAACACTTTTACTGAAATAAACGGTACAGGAAAGGAAAGAAAATAAGATAGTCTTTTAATGCTATACGAAGCTGCTTGGTGACCTTGGCTATATGGAATTCAACACCTTTGACGGTCATATCCATCAACTCGGAAATTTCTTTGTGAGACTTATTTTCATAACGGCTTAGCATAAAGATGCGGGCCGTAGTGGGTGATTGGTGGGAAAGTACTTTATTAATGATTTGCTGGATTTCTTTAGCAAACAAATCTTCCGGGACGCAAGCTTCCAAAGTTGCAATACGGGTAGAAAGCTCCCATTCGGCATAATCACTCAGCGCCCTTCTTTCGTTAGCTACCAACTGATGACGCAGATAGTTCAGAGCTTTGTTCTTGATGGAAGTGAGTATATAGGCAGGAATGTTATCCTCCTCCCTGAAAGAACTTCTCTTTTCCCAATATCCCATGATAGCTTCCATAAAAATATCTTCAGCCACTGCTTCATCATGAAGATAAGTAGCAGCAAACCGAATGAACCGTTGGCGGTTTTCCATGAAGAAACGGTTGAATGAAGTTATATCAGTAGAAACGAGCATATAACAATATATATTATTGACACCCCCGCAAAGATAGCTTAATTTTTCAGAAAAAGACTTATGCGTTTCACATATATTACATGCTAAGACCGTTAAACCACGCTACGCTGCGAATTCTGTGCCACCGTGCAGGCACAAATGTGCCACCGCTATGGCACAACTATGCCATAACGGTGGCACAAAATCCAACCTTGCTACACGGCTGAGATTCATCTTGACACATCCACCGGTTCTGAGGAATGCATCTTTTGTCTTATAGAATCACTCCTTCCGCAGTCACCTTCACATGAACTTCTTCCTCGCCGCGTTCTGCCTCGACCCAATAATAGTCATTCTCCTTTGTTTCCACATAATCGGCGTCATCGATCACGTAATCGGGATACCGGGCCTGTACAGCTGCCGTCACTGCTCCGGGCAAGTCGGAAGTACGCACATCCCAAGAAGTGGAAACCCATGTACCGTCTGGTGTGAACAGCAACTCCTTCGCTTTATTTTCATGAATGATATCCACTTCCGTCATCTCCTTTTCAACATCCATTTCCACGATACGGGCATCCGGGTAGTTTTCGTTGATAAAAGTCCTGACAGCCGCGGAAAGGTCAGAAGGAAGATAGCCTTCAGAGTTGTGCCCACCGTCCGTATCCGCTACCTCTTTGATGAATATGCCGCTCTCGCTATAGTACAAGTCCATTTCTTGCTTACCTTGTTCCACTTCGATTACATAAACAGTTTCCACGTCTTTACGCTCCAGCTTGTCTATATCATCCACATGCCAAGAAGCATACCGGCCACTTTCAAAGGCCGATTTCACTACAGCGGGCAAAGCTGCCAGACCGGGAATATCGGTTTCGGTCATCTGCCATACGCCGTCCTTTGTAAACCAAGCTTCCTTCTCGTAATTATCTTCATAAAAATCGGCTACATAATATGTACCTTTTGTCTCCCATTCAATGCGTTGGGCATTGCCATGCTTCTCCGCCAATGCATTCTGCAGTTCGGCAGGAACAGAGATTCCGTCATTATCGTCGTCGTCACAACTCTGGAAAGCCAGCGTAAGCGCACCCAGTGCAAGTAGTAAAAAATACATTTTCAGTTTCATAGTTTTTTGTTTTTACGTTTCTAATTCTCATTTATTCGTTTTCGCATGGCAAAGATGAATCCCAAATCTGGAAAGAATCTGGAAGAATATAAATATTTGGTAGAAAACCGCTATCTTTGCAGCTTATAAAAGCGTTCATAACAAAAGAGATACATATTATACAATGGAAAAGAAATTCAAACGTACCACCGTAACTTCGGCATTGCCGTATGCAAACGGGCCTGTCCATATCGGACATCTCGCAGGAGTTTATGTGCCTGCAGATATTTATGTCCGTTATCTCAGACTGAAAAAAGAAGACGTAATCTTTATCGGAGGCTCCGACGAGCACGGGGTGCCCATCACGATCCGTGCCAAAAAAGAGGGCATCACTCCGCAAGATGTAGTGGACCGCTATCATACCCTTATCAAAAAGTCTTTCGAGGATTTCGGCATCTCATTCGACGTATATAGCCGTACTACTTCCGAGACCCACCATGAGACGGCTTCCGATTTCTTCCGCAAGTTATATGATAAAGGTGAGTTCATTGAAAAAACCAGCATGCAATATTATGACGAGGAAGCCAAGACCTTCCTTGCCGACCGTTACATCACCGGCGAATGCCCTCATTGCCACGCAGAAGGGGCTTACGGTGACCAGTGCGAAAAATGCGGTACCAGCCTCAGCCCTACAGACCTGATCAACCCGAAGAGCGCCATCAGTGGAAGCCAGCCCGTCATGCGCGAAACCAAGCATTGGTATCTGCCACTCGACAAGCACGAAGAATGGTTGCGCCAGTGGATTCTGGAAGACCATAAGGAATGGCGTCCCAACGTGTACGGCCAATGCAAAAGCTGGCTCGACATGGGGTTGCAGCCGCGTGCCGTAAGCCGTGACCTTGACTGGGGCATTCCCGTGCCGGTAGAAGGCGCCGAAGGCAAGGTACTCTATGTATGGTTCGATGCTCCTATCGGTTACATCAGCAACACGAAAGAATTATTGCCCGACTCCTGGGAGAAATGGTGGAAGGACCCCGAGACACGCCTGGTTCACTTCATCGGCAAGGACAATATCGTATTCCACTGCATCGTATTCCCCGCCATGCTGAAAGCGGAAGGCAGTTTCATCTTGCCCGACAATGTGCCGAGCAACGAGTTCCTGAACCTGGAAGGTGACAAAATTTCCACCTCACGCAACTGGGCAGTGTGGCTGCACGAGTATTTGGCCGATTTTCCCGGAAAGCAAGATGTACTCCGCTATGTGCTGACCGCCAACGCTCCCGAGACCAAAGACAATGACTTTACCTGGAAGGACTTCCAGGCACGCAACAACAACGAACTGGTTGCCGTATATGGAAACTTCGTGAACCGTGCCTTGCAGCTTACCAAAAAATATTTCAACGGCGTGGTTCCTGCCGCAGGCGAACTGACCGACTATGACCGTGAAACGCTGAAAGAATTTGAAGATGTAAAAGCCGAGGTGGAAAAGTTGCTCGACGTATTCAAATTCCGCGATGCACAGAAAGAGGCCATGAACCTGGCCCGCATCGGAAACAAATACCTGGCGGACACCGAACCGTGGAAACTCGCCAAGACAGACATGGCACGTGTCTCTACCATACTGAACATCTCGTTGCAACTGGTTGCCAACCTTGCCATTGCCTTCGAACCTTTCCTCCCCTTCAGCAGTGAGAAGCTCCGCCGGATGCTGAACATGGAGAGTTTTGACTGGGCCGAACTTGGCCATACCGATTTACTTCCCGCAGGACACCAATTGGGTACTCCCGAACTCTTGTTCGAGAAACTGGAAGACGACGTGATCCAGGCACAAGTCGATAAGCTGCTGGCTACAAAGAAAGCCAATGAAGCCGCCAACTACAAAGCCAATCCCATCAAGCCGACCATCTCTTTCGATGAATTCGAGAAGTTGGATATCCGCGTAGGTACCGTACTTGAATGCGAAGCCGTACCCAAGATGAAAAAGCTGCTGAAATTCAAGATTGCCGACGGACTGGAGAACCGTACCATCGTAAGCGGCATTGCCGAACACTACAAACCGGAAGAACTGGTAGGCAAACAGGTGCTTTTCATTGCCAATCTTGCTCCGCGCCAATTCAAGAACGGACTGGTAAGTGAAGGCATGATACTTTCTGCCGAAAATCATGACGGATCCTTAGCCGTGACTTCTCTGTTGAAAGAGGTAAAGCCGGGCAGTGAGGTGAAATAACAAGATGAGCGAATCATCACTGAAAGAAAAAACAGCCAAAGGACTATTCTGGGGGGGATTCAGTAACGGAGCGCAACAATTACTGAATCTCGCCTTCGGCATAGTGCTCGGGCGGTTGCTGGATGCTTCGGACTATGGAATGGTGGGCATGCTCACCATTTTCTCCGCCATAGCGTCTGCCTTGCAGGAAGGTGGTTTCGTATCGGCGCTGACCAACCGGAAGGAAGTTTGCCACAAAGACTACAATGCCGTATTCTGGTTCAGCATGCTGTGCAGCATCATTATCTATATACTGCTTTTCCTTGCCGCACCGCTGATTGCCGGCTTTTACCAAACACCCGAACTGGTTCCGCTTTCCCGGTTCTCCTTTCTGGGCTTTGTCATAGCCAGCATGAGCATTGCACCGCGGGCATATCTGTTCAAGAACCTGAAGATCAAAGAAACCACCATCATTTCCATTTCCAGTCTGGGCATATCGGGTACAGTAGGTATCCTACTGGCTGCCAACGGTTTCGCATATTGGGGTATGGCCACACAATCCATTACATTCGTTACGGTCATGACCGTACTCAACTTTTACTTCTCCCGATGGAAGCCTAAACTTGAATTTGATTTCCGTCCTATCCGGGAAATGATAGGTTTCAGCAGCAAGCTGATCATCACGAATATATTCAACATCATCAACAACAACCTGTTCTCCGTGCTGCTCGGAAAGTTCTATTCCGCCCGGGAGGTGGGTAACTTCGCCCAAGCCAACAAATGGAACGGTATGGGGCATACATTGATCACGGGCATGATAAACGGAATCGCACAGCCGGTCTTTACCAGTGTCGCCGACGACAAGGCACGCCAACTGGCCATATTCCGCAAATTATTACGCTTTACAGCATTCATCTCTTTTCCGGCCATGCTGGGGTTAAGCCTGGTATCCAAGGAACTCATCGTCATTACCGTCGGGGCAAAATGGTTGCCCAGTGCTTATATTCTGCAACTCTTATGCATCTGGGGAGCATTTATCCCCATCATCAACTTGTTCTCAAACCTAATTATCAGCCGCGGACATTCTTCAGTATATATGTGGAATGCCATCTGCCTCAGTATCTTGCAGCTAACAGCCGTTTGTGCCATGTATCCTTACGGACTTGAATGGATGCTGCGCATTTTTGTCGCGATCAATATCGGCTGGCTGTTTGTATGGTTCGGATTTGTCAGAAGAGAGATAAACCTGAGGCTGTATGACATGCTGAAGGACCTCTCCCCTTACCTGCTGCTGTCCGCAGCCTTGGTAACCGGAACGCATTATGCCACCCGCCCCATTGAGAACCTTTATCTGGGCATGATTGCAAAAATCATACTGGTAGCCGGACTATATGCCTTCATTTTATGGAGGCTGCAGTCTGTCATTTTCCGCGAAAGCATTGAATTTCTTCTAAAGAGAAAAAGAGCATGAACCGCATAGCCTATATCCTGTCCGCCTATAAAGATGCGCCACATCTGGCGCGCCTGGTCAGCGCACTGAATGACCAGGCCGATTTCTACATCCATATCGACCTTAAAACAGACCTCCGCCCTTTCAAGGAGTTACTGGAAGACAAGGCGACTTTTGTTCCCGGACACCGGGTAAGCTGGGGAGGCTGGGAACAGGTAGGGTACCAGAAAGAATTACTGGCAGCAGTGCTTCGCAGCGGAGTGGAGTACGCACGCGTAGTATGCCTCAGCGGGCAAGATTATCCTCTGTGGTCCAACCAGGAAATACACCGGTATTTCAACGAACATCAGGAAACCGAATTCATCACGGGCATGAACCTGACACGCTGCAGGCATGCAGACCAACGCTCCAAAATTATCAATTACCACTTCTTCCGGGATTTAGGATGGGAAAGCAACTGGTGGAAAAACAAGCTGATCGTAGCATCCCGTCATCTGATGAAAGCCCTCCCTTTCCGGAAGGAAGCCACAACGATGATTGCCCGCCGGAAAGCGGACGTATTCTTCGGCTCCGACTATTGGGCAATCACTCTTCCCTGCGCACGGTATATCTACGAGAAGCTGTGTACGGAGAAAGAAATGACACGTTACTTCAAGACCAGTTTTGTCCCCAGCGAATTGTGCATACAGACCATTGTATTCAATTCCCCTTTCGGCAAGCAGGCTCTTTTGTATGAAGGAGACTATCCCGGGCTGTCCGGACTGACTCCTTTACACTATATAGAATACGGCAAGGCAATCAAGACATTGACAGCCGATGACTGGCCCGTCTTGCAGAGATCCGGCAAAATGTTCTGCCGGAAAGTGGCAAGCGGTGTTTCCGACAAGCTTGTAGAAGAAATAGACAATATCCGTAACCCACAAAAAAAGTCATAGCCATGCATATACTGATACTTCCCATGTACTACCCGGAACCGGGAGCCCCTCCGCACAGGGGCTATATGTTCTATGAACAAGCCATGCAGATAGCCCGGTCGGGCTATAGGGTGGGGCTTGCCTATACCGAGCAACGCCTGCCCAAAGAATTTACCTGGAAAACATTCTGCAAAGAGAATCATTTCCAGATAACCGAAGAGGACAACGGAACCTTCATCACCTTGCGCATGCATGCCTGGAACCCGAAGTTATCCACCCGTGCGGGAGGTTTCATCTGGTCGCTGCTGACACTGCTGCTGGTACGCAGCTACATCCGCCGCTACGGCAAGCCGGACATCATACATGCCCACTTCGGCACATGGGCGGGATACGCGGCCAACCTGGTCTATAAATGCTACGGCATCCCTTATGTGATAACGGAACACGCTTCTTCCATCAACGGCGGGAAGGTGACGCCCGGACAAGCGGCCACACTGCGGGCAGCCTACAAAAATGCACAGAAGGTTATCTGCGTAGGCACGCTGCTGAAAAAGAATCTGACTCCCTATCTCGAACATCCCGATAAAGCGGTCGTAATACCGAACTTTGTCGATATCGGCACTTTCCGCCAAAGCGGCCACCGCACGGAGAAAGAAAAGAAATTCACCTTCGTCAGCATAGGCAACCTGAGCAAGCGAAAAGGATTCGGGGAACTGCTGGACGCCTTTGCGCAGAGTTTTCACAACCGTCCTCACGTATCTCTTGTCATTGCCGGAGACGGGGAAGAGCAAGCCAATCTGCAAGACAGGATACGCACCCTCCGGCTGGAACAGCAAGTCACCCTGGCAGGACGCCTCTCCCGAGAAGAAATCGCCCTGCTGCTGGCAAGCAGTGACGCCTTTGTGCTGGCCTCCCATGCAGAAACCTTCGGGATTGTCTTCATAGAAGCCATGGCCACCGGAATGCCTGCCATCGGTACCGTCTGCGGAGGACCGGAAGACATCATCACTCCTGAAAGCGGTTATCTCATCCGTCCCGGTGATGTAGAGGCGCTTGCCGGAAAGATGTGTGAAATTTATGATAATTATGAACAGTTTGACAAAGAACTCATCCGGCAATCCGTTGCCGGGCGGTTCGACTTCAAACTGGCCGGACAAAAGTTGAAAGAAATCTATCAAAGCATCGAAAGGACAAAGAAATGAAAGTAGCCGTGATCGATTGCTCCGTCTCCGGACACAGGGAGACGTACTATAAAGAATTTACCCGCACGTGGGTGGAGCTTGGACAAGAAGTACTGCTGATTGCCCCGCAAGACTCCGGTACCGGAAGCATAGCCTCCTTCAGGAAGATAGACTCCCGGCCGCTGCTTCCGTTGCCCGCAGGACAACCGCTGAAAAAGAAAGCCGTGGTTTTGCAGAATGCCCTCATACGCCTGAGAAACCTCGCATCCATACACAAGCAACTGGATGATTTTCGTCCGGACCTGGTTTATTTCCCCTGCCTGGATGATATACTGCCCACATTGGCTCCCATGATGCTCTTCAACCGGCTGCTGCCCTATACATGGAGCGGGTTGCTCGTCCAGTCGGCCCTGCCGCCCCACAAACCGGGCCTGCCGGATGTACGCCCTTTTTTGCGCAGCCGCCATTGTTGTGGAATCGGAGTACTGAACGAATACTCCATAGATGCACTGAAAGCTTTCCAGCCTCACGTACGTCAAATGCCGGATTTTGCAGACTTAACGGCGCCCAACGACCAATATCCTCTGCTACAGGCCCTGCAACAAAAGGCAAACGGAAGGAAAATCATCTCCCTGTTAGGCTCCATCGGCACCCGCAAGGGTATCAGCCTTCTTCTGGGTACCATCCCCTTCCTGCCCGAAGAAGAATATTTTTTTCTCATTGCCGGCAAATCCTGGCTGACCGATACGCAGACCCGGGAATTAAAAGCCTTCGAGAATACCCGTACCAACTGCCTGTTCTCATTGGAGCATATTCCTGACGAAGCATGTTTCAATGCGCTTGTGGCTGCAAGCGACGTACTCTTTGCCGCCTACCGCAACTTTACAGGCAGCAGCAACCTGCTGACCAAAGCCGCCGCCTACAGCAAGCCCGTCATCGTTTCCAGAGGCGCATGCATGGGCCAACGGGTCAGCGACTATGGCACCGGCATTGCCATACCCGAAAATGATGCGGAAGCCTGCCGGACAGCCATCATACGCCTTTGCCGGGAAGGTGCTCCCAAGCCGGAAAACTTTGCATCATATGCCTCCGTGCACAGCCGCCGGAAGTTGCCGGACGCCCTCCGGGAACTCATCACTCATCACTAACCACTAATGACCAATCACGATATGAAAGTTCTTTTTACATTCGGTGGAATACCGCATTACCTTAACGCCCTGCTGAACAAGCTGCATGGAAAAGGAATAGAAATTACAGTCGTCACCCCGCAAAAAGGGAATGCCACCATCGGTAAAGGGGTAAAGATGGTGGAAGGCGGTACATACAGGCATCTTATGACGCCCGAGAAGAAGATGTTCTATGGAAAAAGTGCTTACCCCGCCTTGCCGGACATCCTCCGTCAGGAACAGCCCGACATCATTGTCATGGGCTGGCCCTATTTCCTGCAAATATTCTTCCAGCCACGTTTAAGAAACGCCATGAAAACATGCGGCACCCGGCCGGTTATCCGTGAAATACCTTTCCAGACCCCTCCATACGGCAGGATTAAAGAATATTTCCGCACCAACCCCATGTACGATGAAAGCATGCGGCTGATGAGCCGGGGCACCGCATTCTACCTCCGCCAATGGTTCACCGCCAAAGTAAGGAAGTATTGCTACGCACAGGTAGCGGGTACCCTCAATTACTCGACTGCCGCCTACGACATCCTGCCTTCCTACGGAGTGAAAAAGGAACAGATACACGTTACTTACAACTCTACCGACACCGAAGCACTGCTACGCGAGAAAGAAGCCGTACTGGCTGCCGCGCCGTTATTGCCGAAATCGGAAAGACGGCTGCTGCATATCGGACGTCTGGTGAAATGGAAACGGGTAGATTTGCTGATTGATGCTTTTGCCCGCATAGTCAGCCGGTATCCCGACGCCGAATTGGTCATAGTAGGGGACGGCCCCGAACTGAACAACCTGAAACGGCAGGCGGAAGAACTTAAACTATCAAAGGAGACCATCCGCTTCATTGGCGCAGTCTATGACCCCAAAGAGCTGGGAGCTTATATGAATGAATCGACTGTCTATGTATTGGCCGGCATGGGAGGCCTTTCCATCAACGATGCCATGACCTACGGCCTGCCTGTACTCTGTTCCGTATGCGACGGTACGGAACGGGATCTCGTTACCGACGGAGTAAACGGGCTTTTCTTCCAAGAGGGCGACGCGGAAAGTCTGGCCGAAAAAATAGAAACATTATTCGCCTCCCCCGCCCGGTGCAAGGAAATGGGCCGGGAGTCCGAAAGAATTATCCGGGAAAAGATAAACATAGAAACCGTAAGCGAACGGTACCTGGAGGCGTTCAAGGAAATGAAGAAGCTGTCCGGGAAGTGATCTTTCTGCATGAAGCCATATCAACAGCCTGCCTGCATGCCCCCGGCCAGCGCTTCTACGATCCGTTCGCAAGCCTTTCCGTCTCCATACGGATTATGTGTTTCGGACATTTGGCGGTAGATATCCTTATTCCGCAACAGTTCCGACACGTTTCCAACGATAGTCGCCGCATCGGTACCCACCAGCCTCACCGTTCCAGCCTCTACAGCCTCGGGGCGTTCCGTGGTATTGCGCATCACCAAAACAGGCTTTCCCAAAGAAGGAGCTTCCTCCTGCACGCCTCCACTGTCCGTCAGCAGCAACATGGAGTGCTGCATGGCGTAGATGAAAGGCAGATAATCGAGCGGTGAAATCAGATACACATTCTCCAGACCGGAAAGCAACTCATAGACGGGCTTCTGTACATTGGGGTTCAAATGTACCGGATATACGATATCCAGTTCGGGGTGCAAGGCGGCAATCTCTTTAATGGCCTTACAGATATGCAGGAAACCATCTCCAAAATTTTCCCGGCGATGCCCGGTCATCAAGATATAAGGACGATTGCCCACGGTATATCCTTTCGCCCGGAGTTCCTCATGCAGCTGTTCCTGCACTCCCGGCTTTCCGGCAATGATATCCACCGCCATCAACAAGGCATCAATAACGGTATTGCCGGTCACATATATCTTCCCGGCCTCCACATTCTCACGCAGAAGGTTCCGGCGGGATCTTTCCGTAGGGGCAAAATAATAAGTGCAGATGCGGTCGGTAACCTGGCGGTTCATTTCCTCGGGCCAGGGAGAAAGCATGTCGTAAGTACGCAACCCCGCCTCTACATGTCCTACGGGAACCTGTTGATAGAAAGCCGCAAGCGAGGCAGCCATCGAAGTGGTGGTGTCGCCGTGCACAAGCACTACATCCGGACGGAAGTCTCTAAGCACGTCACGCAGTCCCAGCAGCACCTTGGAAGTGATGTCATAAAGATCCTGGTTGGGAGCCATTATATTCAAGTCATACTCCGGAGTAATCTCGAAGACTTCCAACACCTGGTCCAACATCTGACGGTGCTGGGCAGTGACACAGACCTTCGTCTCAAAACGGGCGGTGTCCTTTTGCAGGGCTTTGACCAACGGAGCCATCTTAATGGCTTCGGGGCGTGTCCCGAATACTAACAATATTTTCTTCATAATTGAAGCCTCCCCCCAGGGCGCTATTTAAGTTTCTCTGTCATTTTAAGATTCTTATATATATCCAAGCAATCGTGGTTGGAAACCTTGTTGCCGCAAGCTCATCGGACACCGCAGAAATCAAGCTCCAGCTTCTCCGCATCCCGCGGAAGCTCCACAAAAGGAGTATGCCGGACAAGCCACACAATGATATCAGCCTTCCGGTACGCTTCTTTATAGTCCGTAAGGTGGAAACTGGCATGGGATGTTATATTGGGCTCCACAATCAGGACGTCGGCACGGCTTTCGCTGACAATGCGGGAAGCGATGTACTTGGCCGGAGATTCGCGAAGGTCGTCGATATTCGGTTTGAAGGCAAGCCCCATGCAGGCCACTACCGGTTCGCGTTCGTTCTTTTCGACGAAATGCTGGCAAGATTCCAGTACTTTGTTCGCACACCAGTCGGCCTTATAATCATTGGTTTCGCGGGCGCGCTTGATGAGCTGTGCCTGTTCGGGATAGTCGGAAACGATGAACCAGGGATCTACGGCTATGCAATGCCCCCCTACACCGCAACCGGGTTGCAGGATATTGACGCGGGGATGCTTGTTGGCAAGCTCTATCAACTCCCATACATTGATGCCGGCCTTGTCACAGATCATGGAAAGTTCATTGGCAAAGGCTATCTGGGAATCACGCGAAGAGTTCTCCGTCAGTTTGCACATTTCGGCCGTACGGGCATTGGTACGGTGCAGCCTGCCCTGTACGAAGGCTGAATAAAACTCCACAGCCTTGTCGGTGGATTCGGGGTTGATCCCCCCGATTACACGGTCATTGTGCACCAGTTCATGAAGCGTATTGCCCGGCAAGACCCGCTCGGGACAGTAGGCAATATAGATATGGCCTTTCAATTCGGGACGTTGCTGGAATATCAAGTCAGCCATACGCTCGGTAGTGAAGACCGGAGAGGTGGATTCAATCACAAACAAGTCTCCCGGTTTCAAGCAAGGGATGACGGCGCGCGTAGCCGACTCCACGTATGTGACGTCCGCACGGTGGTTCTGCTTGAAAGGAGTGGGTACCACCACGAAGAAAGCATCGGCAGTTTCCGGTTTCGACACGGCCCGCAGACGCCCGCTTTGCACAGCTTCCTTGACAATTTTGTCCAGGTCCGGTTCCACAATGTGCACCTTTCCCTGGTTGACAGTTTCCACAACCGCAGGATTCACATCCACTCCCACCACCTCGTAACCGTGATGGGCAGCGACTGCCGCCGTAGGCAGACCGATGTATCCCAAGCCTAAAAAAACAACCTTCTTCATATCTTGACAATCTATACTTATAAGTGCCGCAAAAGTACAAATAATATGTGACTTTGCACCGTTTCTCCACGAAAACCACTACTTTTGCATCAACATTCCGAGATCCTTAAAAGAACAATGAGAGTACTATTAATCAATACGTCCGAACGTATCGGCGGAGCAGCCATCGCCGCCAGCCGCCTCATGGAATCACTGAAAAACCACGGCATCAAGGCCAAGTTGCTGGTACGCGACAAGCAGACAGACCAGATTACCGTCGTGTCACTGAACCAGAACTGGCGCATGGTCTGGAAGTTCGTGTGGGAACGTATTGTCATCTGGAAAGCCAACCGTTTCAAAAAGGACAACATCTTTGCCGTAGATATAGCCAACACGGGTACGGACATCACCACACTGCCCGAGTTCCAGCAAGCGGACGTCATCCATCTCCATTGGATAAACCAGGGAATGCTGTCACTGAAAAATATCGAGAAAATCCTTGCATCCGGCAAGCCCGTGGTCTGGACCATGCACGACATGTGGCCGTGTACCGGCATCTGCCATCATGCCCGCGAGTGCACCAGCTATCAGGAAGAATGCCACAACTGCCCCTTCATCCATGGCGGCGGGAGCAGAAGGGACCTCTCCTACCGCATCTTCCGGAAAAAGCAGGACTTGTATAAAGGCAGGCACATCAGCTTCGTGACATGCAGCCACTGGCTGGAAGAGCGTGCCCGGAAAAGCGCCCTTTTCTGCGGGCATTCCATCACATGCATTCCCAATCCCATCAATACCAACCTCTTCAAGCCCCGCAACAAGAAAGACGCCCGCAGCAAATGCCTGCTCCCGCAGGACAAGAAACTCATGCTGTTCGGCTCCGTCAAGATCACAGACAAGCGGAAAGGGATTGATTACCTGATGGAGTCGTGCAGGCTACTGGCGGAGAAACATCCCGAACTGAAGGAGCAGTTGGGCGTGGCAGTCTTCGGCAACCATGCCCGGCAACTGGAAAACTCATTGCCTTTCAAGGTCTATCCGTTGGATTTCGTCACTAACGAACACCAACTCGTGGATATCTACAACGCCGTAGATATCTTTGTCACCCCGTCTCTGGAAGAGAACCTGCCCAATACCATCATGGAGGCCATGGCTTGCGGCATCCCCTGCATCGGCTTCAACGTAGGCGGCATCCCGGAGATGATAGACCATCTGCACAACGGATACGTGGCACAGTACAAGTCATCTGAAGACTTTGCCAACGGCATCTACTGGACGCTGACCGACCCGGATTATCCGAACCTTTCCGAACAAGCCTGCCGGAAAGCCGTCACCCATTATTCGGAGAGTACCATTGCCAAGAAGTATATAGACCTTTACAATAAAGTGACCGGAAGAAATGCATAATCATCTTACACCGAAATTCAGCGTCATCACCGTGACCTATAACGCCGAAGCGGTATTGGAAGATACAATCCAGAGCGTTATCTCACAGACTTACCACCATGTGGAATATATCATTGTGGACGGTGCGTCCAAAGACAATACCCTTTCCGTCATCAACCGCTACAAGGAACATATCTCCCGCATCGTGAGCGAACCGGACAAGGGCTTGTATGACGCCATGAACAAGGGTATCAAACTGGCAACGGGAGATTATCTTTGCTTTCTCAACGCCGGCGACAGTTTTCACGAAGACGATACCCTGCAACAGATGGTGCACTCCATCACCGGAAAAGAACTGCCCGACATCCTGTACGGTGAAACGGCATTGGTAGATAAGGAGGGGCATTTCCTCCGCATGCGCCGCCTCTCGGCCCCCCAAGCGCTTACCTGGAAAAGTTTCAAGCAGGGCATGCTGGTCTGCCACCAGGCATTCTTCGCCAAAACTTCCCTGGTGGAACCCTACGACCTGCAATACCGCTTTTCCGCAGACTTTGACTGGTGCATCCGTGTAATGAAAAAAGCACGGACTTTGCACAATACCCATCTTACCATCATCGACTATCTGGAAGAGGGAATAACTACACAGAACCGGAAAGCATCGCTCCGGGAACGCTTCCGCATCATGGCGCGGCATTATGGATGGCTCAGCACAACGGCACATCACGCATGGTTCGTACTGCGGGCGGTATTGAAAAAGTAAAAGAGCTCTAAACTACAAACTAAAACCGTTCTAATTTGCCTGCGTTTTGCCGTCCTATCGGCAAGGTTTTGCCTGTTCGGTGGCAAGGTTTCGCCTATTCGTTGGCAAAGTTTTGCCAAAGCGGTGGCAATTCTTTGCCAAAGCGGTGGCAAAACTTTGCCAAAAGGATGGCAAGCTTTGGCAAAATAGAGTCCTGTAATATAAGGAAATAGCTTCTGAACTTGACGCTTCCAGTTGGCTGCTTCCTTTCCAATCCGTAGAATGGGTTGACTTAGTTAAGGCCGTAATATCCGCCGCAGCTCCTTAACCCCTTCCGAAGCCCCTTTCCCAATGACATGTATTTTCCTCATGGAATGCGTATCCACCGGTTTCGGATCGATAAGATAAACCTCTGCCTCACGCGGCACGTAGTTTAAAAGCCCAGCCGCCGGATACACATTCATGGACGTGCCGATGATGACAAAAATAGCTGCTTTCTCCACATACCGAATGGCCGTCTCAATCTCGGGCACCGCTTCGCCGAACCATACGATGAACGGGCGGAGCTGTGAACCGTCACCCGCCTTATCGCCCAGTTTCACTTCATATTCCTCCGGCTTCAGTTCCTTGACGAAGTGCGGGTTGTAAGGGTCGCGGCTGGAACAGACCTTCGTCAGCTCCCCATGCAGATGTATCACCTTCGCGCTTCCCGCCCGTTCGTGCAGATTATCGACGTTCTGGGTTACTACAGTTACATTAAAATCCTTCTCCAGCCCGGCAATTCCAACGTGTCCTGCATTCGGCTCAACGTCCAACAGTTGCTTCCGGCGCTCGTTATAGAAGTTGATGACCAATTCCGGATTGCGGGCATACCCCTCGGGGGTAGCCACCTGTTCCACCGGATACTTGTCCCACAATCCGCCTGCGTCACGGAAGGTACTGATACCACTTTCGGCGCTCATCCCGGCACCGGACAAAATAACCAAGTTCTTCATTTCCCTACTCCTCCCCTTACTATTATTAATTACATTCTCTCACAAAAATACAAAAGATAGCTCAAGTTGGTACATAAATAAGAAAAATTAAATAACGAAAAGTCTTATCATTCAAATAAAAGACTTACTTTTGCCATTCGTTAATTTGCAACAGACTGGAAAAGAATCACTCCGGTCGCCAACAAAATCATTTTATGGATAAATTCAGTTACGCTATCGGCCTTGGAATAGGTCAGAATCTTTTAAGCATGGGTGCTAAGGGCA
This sequence comes from Bacteroides fluxus YIT 12057, assembly GCF_000195635.1. Taxonomy (GTDB): domain Bacteria; phylum Bacteroidota; class Bacteroidia; order Bacteroidales; family Bacteroidaceae; genus Bacteroides; species Bacteroides fluxus. Next base: position 55,573 of record NZ_GL882631.1, read on the forward strand.
TCGCAGTAGATGACTTCGCACAAGCAATCAAAGACGTGTTGGAGGGCAACCAGACGGCAATCAGCCACACCGAAGCCCGCGATATAGTAAATAAATACTTCGCCGAACTGGAGGAGAAAATGAATGCCGCCAACATCGAGGCCGGCAAAAAATTCCTGGAAGAGAACTCAAAACGCCCGGGCGTCGTCACATTGCCCAGCGGACTTCAATACGAGGTCATCAACGAAGGAAATGTAGGACACTACGCCAAGGCAACCGACCAGGTGCAATGTCATTATGAAGGCACCTTGATTGACGGGACCCTGTTCGACAGCTCCATCAAACGCGGACAACCCGCCACTTTCGGCGTGAACCAGGTTATACCGGGATGGGTAGAAGCCCTGCAGCTGATGCCCGAAGGAGCCAAATGGAAACTTTACATTCCCTCCGACCTGGCATACGGCGCACAGGGAGCAGGTGAAATGATTCCTCCCCACAGCACACTCGTATTCGAAGTAGAACTGATGAAAATTTTATCTAAATAAAAAACAAGTAAAAGCAAAATGAAAAAAGTAACATTTCTTATGGCTCTTGCAGTAGCTGCCGGCCTGGCATCCTGTACTGCACAAAGTCCGAAAGCAAATCTGAAAACAGACGTTGACTCACTGTCCTACGCTTTCGGTATGTCACAGACTGAAGGTATTGAACAGTATTTCATGCAACAGGGCATCGACTCTACCCAAATGGCAGATTTCCTGAAAGGTTTCAATGAAGGCGCCACCAAACTGGGCAAGAAAGATGCCGCATACATCGCCGGTCTCCAACTTGGACAAATGGTAAGCAAGCGTTGGGTAGAAGGTCTCAACCAGCAGATCTTCGGTACAGATTCTACAAAAACCATCAGCCGCGAAAATCTGTTGGCAGGTTTCGTTGCAGGTGTAATCAACAAAGGCGTGATGAGCAAAGAAGAAGCCCGTGCCTTTACCCAGACTTCAATGGACGCCATCAAGGAAAAAGCAAACGCTGAAAAATACGCTGACAACAAAGCTGCAGGCGAGAAATTCTTGGCTGAAAACAAAGCCAAGGAAGGCGTTGTAACAACTCCGAGCGGCTTGCAGTATAAAATTATCACGAAAGGCAACGGTGCCATCCCCGCCGACAGCAGCAAAGTGAAGGTAAACTACAAGGGTACTTTGATTGACGGAACCGAGTTCGACAGCTCTTACAAGCGCAATGAGCCTGCTACATTCCGCGCCAACCAAGTAATCAAAGGCTGGACAGAGGCTCTGACCATGATGCCTGTAGGTTCCAAGTGGGAACTTTACATCCCTTATGACCTGGCATACGGCACAAGAGAAACCGGCGGCCAAATCAAACCGTATTCTACGTTGATATTTGAAGTAGAACTGCTGGGCATCGAGAAATAATCCGCCCCGTTTTTCTATCAGAACGTTATTTGAGGCGGGCAAGACAGATGAATCAAAATCATCAGTCTTGTCCGCCTCTTTTTTATCTTTTCCGCTTTTTTTCTTCCCTTTTCATAGATAAATTAAAATAAAGTTCTATATTTGCTTACTATTTGATAACAATAAGAACTTTACTTATTTACTATTATGGAAAAAATAGACAATCTTGACCGGCAGATTTTGGAAATCATTTCCCAAAACGCCCGTATTCCTTTTAAGGATGTAGCTGCTGAATGCGGTGTATCACGTGCTGCCATTCACCAACGCGTACAACGCTTGATTGACTTAGGAGTTATCATCGGTTCCGGTTACCATGTCAACCCCAAGTCCTTGGGCTACAGAACCTGCACGTATGTAGGAATCAAGCTTGAGAAAGGTTCCATGTACAAAGCGGTAGTGACCGAGATGGAAAAGATTCCCGAAGTTGTGGAATGTCATTTCACTACCGGTCCATACACCATGCTGACCAAAGTATATGCACGCGACAACGAGCACCTGATGGATCTGCTGAATAACAAGATGCAGGAAATCCCGGGTGTCACTGCCACTGAAACGCTAATTTCTTTGGAGCAGAGCATCAAGAAAGAGATACCTATTTGTCCTGAAAAGTAAAAACCGAGTTATTATAACCGATAGCTCACTACAATAAAAATGGATTTTTTGAACGAATATCATTTGTCAGGACTTGTCATCGGCATCTGCACGTTTCTCATTATCGGCTTGTTTCATCCCGTAGTCGTAAAGGCCGAGTACTATTGGGGCACCAAGTGTTGGTGGATTTTCCTGTTTTTGGGAATCGGTGGCCTCATCGCCTCCCTCTGTACGGAAAACATCATGCTGGCTTCCCTCTTGGGAGTATTTGCCTTCTCCTCCTTCTGGACCATCAAAGAGGTCTTTGAACAAGAGGAACGGGTAAAAAAAGGCTGGTTTCCCAAGAACCCAAAACGTACTTATAAGTTTTAAGGACAAAATCATAAGGATTTTTATTTGAAATCCTTGCATATATCAGTAGAAAACGCTACTTTTGTCCCCGCTATCCAAGCAAGGATACACCGGACTTGTAGCTCAGTTGGTTAGAGCAACAGACTCATAATCTGGAGGTCCCTGGTTCAAGCCCAGGCTGGTCCACTGATAAACTCCTGTAAATAAAAAGTTTACAGGAGTTTTTGTTTGTCTACACAGATGTAAATCTTACCTAAAATAATGCTTAAATAGCTGTTTGTTGTCCCATAGTTGTTCCCAAATTAAAGGATATAACATGCTGACATTCAAAGCAGAAGTACTAAAGAGTAAACAGAAAAGTGATGGTACTTATAATGTAAAGATTAGAATGACCTACAACAGAGAGGTCAAAAGGCTGGCTACTAATATATTTGTTAGGCAGGAAGATTTAACCAAATCATTCAAATTAAAGAACCCCAAATTCATTCAAGAGGCAGATGCCATAGTAAGACATTATCAAGAGATAAGTGCTAAACTACAACTTGATATAAACAATTATACCTTGGGGGATATTATGGCTCACTTGAAGGGAGAACAAAGAAAATCACAAGAAATAGACTTCATTCAGTTCAGCAGAGAATGGATTGCTTCTGCAACCATCAAAGGAGTTGAGAACTACACATCTGCCATAAATGCCTTTGTGAAATTTCTTGGAACAGACAAGTTAAATATTCACCAACTAACAATTTCTGTACTACGTGGTTTTATGGACCATCTTATTAAAAAGAGAGAGGAAAAAATTAGGATGCTCCAGAAACAAGGCAAAAGAATCCCATCTAACAGAATAGTCTCTTTGTATCTTGGTAGTATCAGGCACTTATTCAATGAAGCTACAAGAACATACAATGACTATGACAGGGATATTATACTAATCCCACACTCTCCCTTTGAAAATTTTAAAATTCCTAAGCAGGAAGCCACAAGAAAAAGGGCAATCTCTGCAAAAGAAATTTTGAAAATATATCAAATGCCTTACCAGCTTGATGCTAAGGGGAGAGAGAAAAAAGGAAGATTTAACCTTGCCAAGGACTGCTTTATTTTATCATTTGGCTTAATAGGTATGAACTCTGCTGATTTATACTCTTGTATAGACCTAAATAATGATGTTATCACCTATTATAGAGCCAAAACTACAGATAGAAGAAATGACAAAGCCAAGATGAAAGTCAAGGTATTACCAATCATCAAACCTTTGCTTGAAAAATACAGAGACAGGACAGGCAGGAGAGTATTCAACTTCTATCTGCACTACACTACTCCTGACAGCTTCAACAAAGCCATTAACTATGGTCTAAAACAAATAGGTGAGATTCTACACATTGATGATTTGGAGTACTACGCAGCAAGACACTCATGGGCTACTTTAGCAGTCAACAAAGTAGGCATAGACAAATACACAGTCCATTCAGCCCTCAACCATATAGATGAAGCAATGAAAGTCACAGATATATACATTGAAAGAGACTTTAAGATTGAGAACGAAGCTAATTCTAAAGTTCTTAAATATGTGTTTGGCAGTGGTCTCCAGAAGTAAGTAGGTTTAAAAGAATCTCTATGGTTTATTGGATTATGGAGATTCTTTACTATTTTTGTTATATCAATAATTTCCTAACATAATGGATATGGATTGTAAGGTAGATTTTATAGAAAAGAAGTGGTTACAGAGAAAATATCAACTTCAAAATTATTTTGCTTCTTTGGAACCTATACATACTATTGTCAGCTCTTTAGGTATTCAACTCAAATATTCTGGTTATTTTGCTATGATACCAAGTAACTTTGATATTGATGCTCATTTAGTAAATTATCCTTTGACAGATTACAAATTTATTGTAGATAATGCAGGACATATAAAATCGGTTAATTTGAATGGCACTGTTGGTGCAGTATTTGATAAGGATAGACTTATCTATATCATGAGTCTTGTTAGTTCCAGACCTGCTAAAAATAAAGATTCAATAACAGAGGATGGCTATGTTTTTATCAATTCCACCCTTATCAGGAGTTTTTTCAAAGACTATCTATCCTATCTTAACTACCTTGTATCAACTGATGTATTATGTACTGATGGACAATATATTAAAGGGAAAAAGTCTATAGGGTATAAGTTCACTGAAAGATATGAAAATGCATCATTGGTGAGATATGATTATCCAGCCTTTCAAGGAGAAGTAAAAACTATTCCATCAGAAGTATTTAGTGAAGAAGATGGCAAATTTATACCTAACACAGTGATGAGTTACCCTTATTTAACATATTGGTATGACACAAAAGAACTACATATAGATGAACAAGCTGCTGTAAATTATGCTCATACTATTATGCAAGATAAGTTCAATAAAGGTAGAGAGTATTGGGATATAAATAGAGACAAAAGTCATGGCAACTTTGTTAAAAGGAAATATCCTCTTACTCAGTATCATGCAGCACTATATAATATTAATAGTATTGCTCTTGGAGATTACAAGGTTTCCATTGATACTAATGTTCATAGATTACATTCAGTAATAACCAATTTGCAAAAGATATACCGTAGATTTTTAAATTACAATGGTGCTCCATTAGTTAATATTGATATTTCTAATAGTCAGCCTTATTTATTTTGCTTATTATTAAACCCCAGATTTTGGGATAAAAATTCTGATATACCTCTTAATATAGGTACACTCCCCCAAAATGTGCAAGATAAATTTAGTGAAGAACAATTAGAGGAAATCAAAACTTATGTTTCATTTTTAGATTGGAATGATTCTACATTAAGTGAATACATACAGAAAGCATCTCATGGAGAGATTTATGAATATATGATTCAAATTATCAACCATACTCAAAGGGTTAATTTGAGCAGGGATGATATTAAAGTTATGATACTTACTACTCTATTCTCAAAAAATAGATATATGCCAACATACAAGAAATATTTTAAAATGAATTTCCTTCCTATTTATGAACTAATAGAACTCACCAAAAAAGATGACCACACAGCATTATCTTGCCTTTTACAGAGTATAGAAAGTGAAATAATTCTACATAGATGTTGTAAAAGGATTTGGGAGGAAGGTAATCAACAAGTCCCTATTTTTACCATTCATGATTCAATTTGTACAGTAATGGAGTATGAAAGTTTTGTGAAAGAAATAATGATTCAAGAACTTTCCGATTCAATAGGATATATTCCGTTTATAAAAATAGAGAGATGGGGAGAGTATAGAAATGGGCAAGACAATTAATTTTAATGAAAAATTAGAATGCAAAGGTTATTGGTGGTTACCTAATAATCCCAATGAGACTATTGCAGGTGTATTAACTTACATTCCTAATGAAAAAATATTATTAGAATTGATAGGAACCTTTGATTCTAAGAAAGACTTTATTGATACATTTTTTTCGTCAAAGTCTGAAGATATTATTCATGGATTAACCTCTAATTCAGAAGAAATTACATTAGTAAATTGTCATCCCTCTGGAAGTTTGAATTTTGGTTGTCCTTTCCCAATTATGAAATATAGTTGTCAATTCCTTATTATAGGAAAACATCTTGATGAGTTCAAACAAAAATGTTTTTATAAAGCATATATAACCATTCCAGAATTGAGTTATTGGTGTTCTCCATGTGCTTTAACAACAACAATATCTATTGATAAAGATGATAATGATATTTCAACAACAACAATATCATTTAAATCAAAAAGTGTACTTATTAATAGTGTGTCAATAGATGATAATACAACAATAAAGATAGAAGGAGGAGTAAATTATGTTGGTGATTATTTTTCACCTAATATAAGGCAACATACTTATATTAACCTGTTGGCGGAATTAATTTAGTGCATACTTA
>NZ_GL882632.1 GCF_000195635.1 Bacteroides fluxus YIT 12057
GTCGGACGATAATTCAACAGATGTCGGACGATAATAAAATACCTGTCGGACGATTAGTTTTCAGTAACCGTAATCTTAGTTCATAGAGAACGGAACAAGAAGAAAAGGCATCCCGAGAGAAAAAGTACCTGTTCTTTTTATTTTGCCTTCGGTTTGTATTATCTTTGCAATATGGACACACAGAAAATAGTACAATTCATCAACCGCAACAGACTCTTCTCTCCGGAAGAGAAGATTCTCGTAGCATTAAGCGGCGGGGCCGACTCCGTAGCATTACTGCACCTGCTCCTCAGCGCGGGTTATACCTGCGAGGCCGCCCATTGCAATTTTCATCTCCGGGACGCAGAGTCCGACAGGGATGAAGCATTTGTCCGCAACTTATGCAATGCGCGGCACGTACCTTTGCACACCGTTCATTTTGACACGAAACGGGAAGCCGAAGAACGGCACATCTCCATTGAAATGGCGGCAAGGGAATTGCGGTATGCCTGGTTTGAAGAAATACGCAAAAAATGCGGCGCCGGCGTCATCGCCGTCGCACACCACCAGGACGACAGTGTGGAAACCTTTCTGCTCAACCTCATCCGGGGAACCGGCATCAACGGCTTGCGGGGAATACGTCCCAAGAACGGAAAAGTAGTGCGTCCGCTATTATGTATTGGCCGCAAGGAAATCATAAGCTATCTTGAAAGCATCGGGCAAGCCTACGTCACGGACAGCACTAATCTTCAAGACGAATATACCCGGAACAAAATAAGGCTGAACCTGCTGCCCATGATGCAGGAAATAAATCCCGCAGTAAAAGAAAGTATTCTTAAAACGGCCGGACACCTGGACGATGCCGCCATTATATATAATAAAGGTATAGAAGAAGCCAAGCAACGGGTAATGACAGACAAGGGGATACAAATCAGCGCCCTGCTGCAAGAACCGTCTCCGGAAACCCTGCTGTTTGAAATTCTGCATCCACTTGGATTCAATGCCTCCCAAACCAAGGATATATTCCAAGCAGCGGATGGACAACCGGGGAAGATTTTCGCCAATGCCGGCTGGCGTGTCGTCAAAGACCGGGAGTTCCTGCTGATAGAACCGGTATGCGAAACCCGACGCCCCATCTTGGAAATAAGGGAATACACCTACACTCCGGACTTTATCATTCCCCGGAACAAGGACACGGCCTGCCTTGACGCAGACAAACTGCATCTCCCCCTCTCCCTGCGTCTGTGGCAGCAAGGGGACAGCTTTGTCCCTTTCGGCATGAAAGGACGAAAAAAAGTAAGCGACTACCTGACCGACCGCAAATTCTCCGTTTTCCAAAAAGAGCGGCAATGGGTGTTATGCGCCGGTGAAGAAATTGTCTGGCTGATAGGAGAAAGAACGGACAACAGGTTCAAGATAGACGAAAAGACAAAAAGAGTACTGATTGTAAGCACTAGACAATAATCCTGTCCTCCTTCTGCCTTTGAAAGCAATCGGCAAGCAATGCCGCAAACGGCGTGTCGTAAGAACGTGCTTTCTGCGGACACCCCTTCACACAGGCACAGCACTTGATACACTTTTCCGCTATCGTATTACACTCGTCACCCTTCAGTATAGCCCCTGCCGGACAATGCTTCACACAATATCCGCAATGCGTGCAAAGTTCCGCATCCGTCTCCGGGGTACGCGGTAAGGGCACACCACTTTTCCTCAGCTTGACAACCTTACGCAGAAAGCGGAACAAGGGGAAAAAAGGCTGGCGCGGACGCTGGATGCGGGTCACATCAACACCATACAAATTCTCCATATCCGCAGCCGCAGCAATCTTCGCGCGTATCTTCTCCCCGAAAAGCTCCGCATACTTCAAATCGTCCGCATCCGGACGCCCGGCTGCCACCGGATTTTTTTCATTACTGTAAGAATGTTCTCCGATAAAAGTTCCTCCGGCAATGACCTTGAAACCCAGTCCGGAAGCAAAAGTGTCCAAATCCGCCAAAGCCTTTTCATAAGCACGGTTGCCATAAACCACCACCACTACTGCCGGAGAACCGTTCGCGCGGACATTCCTCATGCGTTCCAAAGCCAACGGAGCCACATGCCCGCCATAAACCGGAACCGCAATAACCGTCAACGTGTTCCGTGGAACCTCAAACCTTTCAACCGTATGCAATGTCAAATCCGTTATAGCCACTTTTGAGCAGCCCGTACCGCGAACAATCGCTTCGCCTATTTGTTTAGAAGTATGGGTAGGCGAGAAAAAAATCAGATGCGCTTCGTTAATATCCATAAACTGTGTCTTAATATTGAAACAAAGATAAAGTTTTAAATTTAAAAAAAGGCGAATTATTTATGAAACCAAAAATATTTATTACCTTTGTGCCGTTGAAACATTCTGCGACTCCTTACTGAGGTAAAGGTTGTTAATCAGATTTCCGGTTCAACAACAAAGATCCCTATTTAAATCATAAATTACAAGGTAAACTTGCCAAAGTTGCTTCCAATGATAACCGCAACGATGCATTTGGCCTTTTCAAAAGAAAAATTTTAAACCATTCACACATATACTGTATGTATAACATCATTCAATTGAACGACAAAAGTTTGTCGGAATTGCAAACTATTGCCCAAGAACTGGGCATCAAAAAAACAGACTCACTCAAAAAAGAAGAACTTGTTTACAAGATACTTGATGAACAGGCTATCGCCGGTGCTACCAAGAAAGTAGCCGCCGACAAACTAAAAGAAGAGCGCAAAGGGGAAAAGCAAAAGCGCTCTCGTGTCACTGTCAAAAAGGAAAGTGCAGACAAAGTTTTCACAGCAAACAAAAACGGTGACCTTACAAAGTCAAAGACAGAGGAAGCGCCCTCAACCCCCAAACAGCCCAAAGCTGCCGAGCCGGCCAAAGAACCGGTGACAGCTGCTGCCGCAGCAACTTCCGCATCATCGCCCGAATCGGCACCTGCCACACCTGCCGCTACCCCGAAACGTAAACCGGGACGTCCCCGCAAGGTAAAAGAGGAAGAAGTCGCTGCCCCAACGGCCGAAGCAGCCAAAAAACCGGAAATAACCGAACCGGAACTGAACTTTGAACCGAAAGCTCCCGCCAAAGAAACCAAAGCTGAAAAGAAAGCCGTAGTGGAAGAAAATCCCATCCTGACGGAAGCGGAAGACGATTTCATCCCCATCGAGGATCTTCCTACAGAAAAGATAGAATTGCCTTCCGAACTTATCGGCAAATTCGAGGCTACCAAAGCCGAGACTCCTGCTCCGGCGGAACTGCCGCAACAGGCTCAACCACAGCCACAGCGCCCACGACCCCGTCCCCGCGACAATAACGCCCCGTACAACAACAATAACAACCGCAACAACAACTATCCTCAACGTCCCATACAGCAGCAACGCCCTGCACAGCAGCCATACAACAGTGGCGACAACTATCCTGCCGAGCGCAAACCTGTAGAACGTGAGAAAGCCTACGAATTTGATGATATCCTTACCGGAACCGGTGTATTGGAAATTATGCAGGACGGTTACGGCTTCCTCCGTTCCTCCGACTACAACTATCTTTCTTCACCGGATGACATCTACGTCTCACAGTCTCAAATCAAATTATTCGGTTTGAAAACCGGTGATGTAGTAGAAGGCGTAATTCGTCCGCCCAAAGAAGGCGAAAAATATTTCCCGCTGGTAAAAGTATCCAAGATCAACGGACGTGATCCGGCTTTCGTACGCGACCGTGTACCGTTCGAGCATCTGACTCCCCTCTTCCCTGATGAAAAGTTCAAGCTTTGCAAAGGAGGATATTCCGATTCGCTTTCCGCCCGCGTGGTCGATCTTTTCGCGCCTATCGGTAAAGGCCAACGTGCCCTGATCGTGGCACAGCCCAAGACCGGTAAGACCATCTTGATGAAAGATATCGCCAATGCCATTGCAGCCAACCATCCCGAGGTTTATATGATCATGCTGCTCATTGATGAACGTCCGGAGGAAGTTACCGATATGGCACGCACCGTCAATGCGGAGGTCATCGCCTCTACTTTTGACGAACCTGCAGAACGCCACGTGAAAATTGCCGGTATCGTTCTGGAAAAAGCCAAACGAATGGTAGAGTGCGGACATGATGTCGTCATCTTCCTGGATTCCATCACCCGTTTGGCACGTGCCTACAACACCGTGTCTCCGGCATCGGGCAAGGTACTCTCCGGCGGTGTGGACGCCAATGCACTTCATAAGCCCAAACGCTTTTTCGGTGCAGCCCGCAACATTGAAGGAGGGGGCTCGCTGACCATCCTGGCCACTGCGCTGATTGACACCGGTTCCAAAATGGATGAAGTGATCTTCGAAGAATTCAAGGGTACAGGTAACATGGAGTTGCAGCTTGACCGCAACCTGTCCAACAAGCGCATCTTCCCCGCCGTCAACATCGTCGCTTCCAGCACTCGCCGGGACGACTTGTTGCAGGACAAGCAGACTTTGGACCGCATGTGGATCCTCCGCAAATATCTGTCCGACATGAACCCGATAGAAGCCATGGATTTCGTGAAGGACCGTCTGGAAAAGACCAAGGACAACGACGAATTCCTTTTGAGCATGAACGGCTGACAAGTTCCGTCGCTACATATATAGTACAAAAGCCTCCATTCACATTTATGAACGTGAATGGAGGCTTTTTCTATATTTTCTTTTTTCTACATTTTCCGACAGACAATCACCTTGAAACATTTGCTGCAGCCACACTCCCGGTTACCCCAATCATGAAGGTCCTTACGCAAGAGATATTATCAACAGAAAGTAATCTTCTGAATTCTTTTTATTTGCCCTGCAACAGGCATTCAATAATATTCTGCTTCCAAATGGAGGCAGTTACAGGGATTTTTTGTACTTTTGCGCCTCAATAAGAGTAATTTGTAATTTAGTAATTGTAAATAGATACTATGTTCGATAATTTAAGCGAGAGACTTGAAAGGTCGTTTAAAATTCTGAAAGGTGAAGGTAGAATCACCGAAATCAACGTTGCAGAAACTTTGAAAGATGTGCGTAAAGCACTTCTGGACGCTGACGTCAACTACAAGGTTGCCAAGAATTTCACTGATACCGTTAAGACAAAAGCATTGGGACAGAATGTACTGACTGCAGTGAAACCCAGCCAGTTGATGGTAAAAATCGTGCATGACGAACTGACCCAACTCATGGGTGGAGAGACAGCCGAAATCAATATCGACTCCAAACCCGCCGTTATCTTGATGTCCGGTTTACAGGGTTCCGGTAAAACCACCTTCTCCGGAAAGCTGGCCCGTATGCTGAAAAGCAAGAAAAACCGTAAACCTTTATTGGTAGCTTGTGACGTATATCGTCCTGCCGCAATCGAACAGTTACGCGTATTGGCAGAACAGATAGAAGTGCCGATGTACTCCGAACCCGACAGTAAAGATCCCGTACGTATTGCCCAGAATGCCATTCTGGAAGCCAAGGCCAAAGGCTATGACCTCGTGATCGTCGATACAGCCGGACGTCTGGCAGTGGACGAAGAGATGATGAACGAGATTGCAGCCATCAAGAAAGCCATCAATCCGAATGAAATCCTGTTCGTTGTGGATTCAATGACCGGCCAGGATGCCGTAAACACCGCTAAAGAATTTAATGAGCGCCTTGACTTCAATGGTGTGGTACTGACGAAACTGGACGGTGATACCCGTGGCGGTGCCGCCCTTTCTATCCGTTCGGTAGTCAACAAGCCTATCAAGTTTGTAGGTACAGGCGAGAAACTGGATGCCATCGACCAATTCCATCCCTCCCGTATGGCCGACCGTATTCTCGGCATGGGTGATATCGTATCATTGGTAGAGCGCGCCCAGGAACAATATGATGAAGAAGAGGCTAAACGCCTGCAAAAGAAGATAGCCAAGAACCAGTTCGACTTCAATGACTTTTTGAGCCAGATTGCACAAATCAAGAAGATGGGTAATCTGAAAGAGCTTGCATCCATGATACCGGGTGTGGGTAAAGCCATCAAGGATATCGATATTGACGACAATGCCTTCAAGAGCATCGAAGCCATCATCTACTCCATGACTCCGGAAGAACGCAGCAATCCTGCCATCCTGAACGGTTCCCGCCGTCAACGCATCGCCAAAGGTAGCGGTACGAACATCCAGGAAGTAAACCGGCTGTTGAAACAGTTTGACCAAACCCGCAAGATGATGAAAATGGTTACCGGCAGCAAAATGGGCAAAATGATGCCTAAACTGAAGAAGTAACAGAAACTATAAACAAGCAATCCCGCTGACTTCATTCCCAATGAAATTAGCGGGATTGTTGTTTTATTCGCTTATTTGCTCTACATTTGTGAATGTAACCACTAAGATATAAGATAATTACTCAAACAATACTATTGAATATGACATTAATTGATGGAAAAGCAATCTCAGAACAAGTAAAGCAGGAGATTGCAGCAGAAGTAGCCGGAATAGTGGCCCGTGGAGGCAAACGTCCCCACTTGGCAGCTATCCTTGTAGGACATGACGGAGGCAGTGAAACTTACGTAGCCGCCAAAGTCAAAGCTTGCGAAGTTTGTGGATTCAAATCCTCCCTTATCCGCTATGAAACAGAGGTAACGGAAGAAGAACTCCTCGCTAAAGTACGTGAACTGAATGAAGACACAGACGTGGACGGCTTCATTGTCCAGCTTCCTTTGCCCAAGCATATTTCCGAACAGAAAGTAATTGAAACGATAGACTACCGCAAGGATGTGGACGGCTTTCATCCCATCAATGTAGGACGCATGTCTATCGGGCTTCCCTGCTATGTATCCGCCACCCCCAACGGTATTCTTGAACTGCTGAAACGCTATCAGATAGAAACCTCCGGTAAAAAATGTGTTGTACTGGGGCGTAGCAATATCGTCGGCAAGCCTATGGCTGCACTGATGATGCAGAAAGCCTATCCGGGTGACGCGACTGTAACCGTTTGCCACAGCCGCAGCAAAGACCTGGTCAAAGAATGCCAGGAAGCAGATATCATTATCGCCGCACTGGGCCAACCCAACTTCGTCAAAGCAGAAATGGTAAAAGAAGGTGCTGTCGTTATTGATGTAGGCACTACCCGCGTACCGGATGCAACCAAAAAGTCCGGCTTTAAACTGACCGGTGATGTAAAATTCGATGAAGTCGCCCCGAAATGCTCATTCATCACTCCCGTACCCGGTGGTGTAGGGCCAATGACTATTGTCTCTTTAATGAAGAATACACTATTGGCAGGTAAAAAAGCAATCTACCAATAACAAGGGCAATGAAAGCGCTCATAGCCTTTATCACCTTGATCATATAGCGTAACCCTTTCTGCCCAGGAAAGGATTACGCTATTGTTTGCAGGCGATCTCATGCAGCACCAGGCACAGATAGACGCCGCACGCACCTCTGAAGGTAAATACGATTATCAATCCTGTTTCTCACTTGTCAAAGACCAAATCTCCCGTGCCGACCTCGCCATCGGCAATCTAGAAGTGACCTTAGCGGGAAAGCCCTACAACGGTTACCCTACTTTCAGTGCTCCCGACGAGTATCTTCAAGCTATCAAAGATGCCGGTTTCGACCTCTTGATGACGGCCAACAATCATTGCCTGGACCGCGGGAAAAAAGGGCTGGAACGTACCATATTCATGTTAGACTCCCTACAGATGGCCCATGCGGGCACTTACAGAAACGCCTCAGAACGTAAACAGCAATATCCCGTAGTCATCTGTAAGAAAGGATTCCGTATCGCACTACTCAACTATACATACGGCACCAATGGAATTAAAGTCACCACACCCAACATCGTCAACTACATTGATAAAGAGATTATCCTGCAAGATATCCGTAATGCCCAAGTCCATCGGCCGGACGCCGTCATTGCCATTATGCACTGGGGAGAGGAGTATCAGTCACTTCCCGATTCCAACCAGCGTGAACTTGCCGACTGGCTTCTGCAGCAAGGAGTAACTCATGTCATCGGAGCACACCCGCATGTTATCCAACCAATGGAGCTACGCATGAATGGCAATCAGCAACATGTCATTGCATACTCTTTAGGAAACTTCATCTCCAATATGCAATCTCCCAACACAGACGGCGGACTCATTTTCACTTTACAACTGGAAAAATACCCGTTACCCAAACCTATCCCTCCTAGATATTCAGACAAGAGTCATTCTCCATCCCTTGTCCCAACCACCATTCTTTTCCCCTATTGCCGTGTGTCAAGTTGCGGATATACCCTTATATGGACTGCCCGCCCCGACCTCACCGGAGAAAAAAATTACATTCTTTATCCTGTTGGCCACCCAACAGACAGTTTATCTCAAAATGCCCGTAACCATCTGAAAATCTTTACCGAAAACTCCCGAAAGCTCCTTCAACAGCACAACATAGATATACACGAAAATAAAAAATAGCACAGAAAACGCATTTTTTTTGCCAAATTCTTTGCAATATTAAAGATTATCCATATCTTTGCACCGCATTTAAGAAATGCACTAACATGGTGACTGTAGTTCAGTTGGTTAGAGCGTCAGATTGTGGTTCTGAATGTCGTGGGTTCGAGTCCCATCAGTCACCCAAAGAAATCCCTAATAATCAGTAGATTATTAGGGATTTCTTGTTATAGATGCCTTTCAAGGAGCTTCCAAAAGAGGATCGGATCAGGATCAACGTAAAAACCTGAGGGATTTTGTATTT